>PAEP01000002.1 GCA_002700765.1 Synechococcus sp. MED850 | reverse complement strand
GGCGTTCTCCGATGCCACGCCATCCGTCCTGTTCTGGATTTGATGTCGATGGCGGATTGTTCTTGGTGACTTGAGGGCGAAGCTGTTCGTCGTAACGACGGCGCTGCTCTGGATCGGCGAGCACGTCGTAGGACCTGCGCAACTGCTGGAACTGAACAGCCGCGACATCAGCAGGCAAGGTTGTGGTGTCCGGGTGGAGTGCCTTGCTCCGGCGCCGAAAGGCCTGCCGAAGGGCCTCTGCATCAGCCGAAGCAGAAATGCCCAACCGTTCGTAGTGGCTGGGGCAGGACTGCACCGAAACTTCAGCCTGGTGGTCCATCGTAGGAAGAGTTGCGACAGCGACCGATGTCCGACTCCAGCGGTACCGCTGCCGATCTCTGGAGCCTCCTGAACTGGCAGCCGAATGAGCAGCAGCTGATTCTGTTCAGAAGGCTTCAGACGTTGCTGAAAACCTGGAACAGCAGGGTGAACCTGACCCGTCTCGTCGATGGGGACGATTTCTGGATCAACCAGGTGTTCGACAGCCTCTGGCCGCTGCAGAACGAATTGAACAGTGCCGATCGACCGCGACGATGCATCGATGTCGGAACAGGTGGGGGCTTCCCCGGGCTGGCCATCGCCATTGCATTGCCTGGCGCGCAACTCGTGCTGCTTGATTCCGTCAGCCGCAAGACGGCCGCTGTGGCAGCGATGGCGGAGGCCCTAGGCCTCTCAGAACGGGTGGAGGTGCGCACCGAACGGATCGAGACCACGGCCCATGACCCCCGATGGCGCAACAGCTTCGATCTGGCCATGGCCAGAGCCGTTGCCTCGGCACCTGTCGTGGCTGAATATCTGGTGCCCATGCTTCAGCCCGAGGGTGCAGCGTTGCTGTATCGCGGTCAATGGAGCAAAGCGGACGGCACGGAACTGGATCGGGCCCTGCAAGCTCTCCACGCCAAGGTGTCTGCCGTGCAGCGTCAGGACCTGCCTAGCCGTCGCGGCCTTCGTCATGTGCTGCGCGTCCGCCCAACAGCTCCCTGCCCAAAGCAATTCCCTCGCGCCGTTGGGCTGCCGACGAACTTTCCCCTCGGTCAGGGGGCTGATGACTCGCTCGAGGACTGAGCAACAGCAAGGGGCCGAAGGGGCTCTCCACTGAGGCGCTGCTGGAGGTGTCTGAGGATGCCAGGAATCTGTTCACGCCATGGACTGCCTGTCAGGGCCTCAAGGAGCTGCGGTTCGGACACGTCTCGCTCGAAGGCATCAGCATTGGCCCCTGGGAACCAATGACTGCCCTGACCAAGCAACCGGTAACGCGCTTTGGCATAGCTCTCCAGATCCCAGGCTTCCAGAAGGTTGTGCAACCAGAGCAAGACAGGAAGGTTGATCTCACCAGGTGTGTCTCGCCAGGACGGCAACCCAACGGTCCAGGTGGCCAACCACTCGTCACCCAGAGCTTGGGCCGCAGCGCCACGCAAGCGGGCCAGAACAGCTGGCAGCAGCTTGTCGGCATCGGGAAGCAGGTTGACTGCTTCAAGGTGCAGGTCGATGTCCGAGGGATTCGCGGCGCCAACGCTGATCGTGTGAATGCGAGGGTCGCTTAGACAGAACAGATCGTTGAACACGATCGGATGCAGTGGTGCACAAAGATCACTCAGTCGCGCTGAGGGACTGTGCAGATGCCCCCCCTTGTCCGTGGGGCTGATGATGAACACACCCATGTCCTGCCCGCGGGCCGCATCAAGAGCTGGGCTGTTGGACTGGTTGATGTAATACCAGTGCAGGTTCACGTAATCAAAAGCACCCGTTTTGATTGCAGCTGTGATCAAATCCGTGGGGCCATGGGTGGAGAAACCAACGTGGCCAATGCGGCCAGCCTTCTGCCACCGTCGAACCACATCCATGCAACCGCCAGGGCGCAAAGTCTGATCAATGTGGCGAGGCAGGTTGATGCCATGGATCGCCAAAAGATCAAGCTGATCGCAACCCAGCCGCTGAAAGGTGAGCTTGAGTTGATCTTCGAATTCGGCGGTGTTTTCCCTGGGTGGAACCTTGCTCTGCAGGATGCGTTGCGGATCCGGAACCGTTGGCAGAGCCCAGCCCAGCTGCCGCTCTGAACTGCCGTAATGACGAGCGGTCTCGACATGGTGGAATCCACAGCGCACAGCCCGCTCCAACGTGGCCGTCAAATTGTTTTGAGAACTGGGCTGAATCTTCTGTTCAGGTAGATCTGTCCAGCTTTGCTGGAAGCGCATGCCACCCAGTGAGAGCAACGGCATCTGAAGCTCTGTGCGACCGAAGCGACGGGTGGGCAGCAGGTCGTTCAACTGTGGAAGCTGTGGGCACGGGGTTTGATCCGACTCTGTCCGGTCGGACGTGGCAAGCCTGGGGGAAGAAACGTCTGTGAAGCGAGGTCCTGTCTCAACGTTTCAAGCTCTTCAAATGGCACCCAATGAATGCAATCCACTGGACAGGTGTCGATGGCCTCCTGAATGCGTTCGGTGGTATCACCGTCCTGGCGAATGGCACGGGATCGACCGTGCCGGGCCTCCACAACAAAAGTGTTGGAAGCCACGTGGGCGCAGTACCGACAGCCGATGCACGTTGCCTCATCGACCCAGACAGCCTTTTCCCTCAGCGCTCCTCCCAGAAGAGGTTCACGACCTGAGGGTTGATCCTCAGGCTGGGTGAATTGACCAAAGGCGAGTGATGGATCGTTCAGTTTCAGGCGTCCCAGCGCGTCACAACCAATTCGATGGCACCGTCAACGGTCTGAGTCTGCTCAGCCACTTCAAAGCCCTCAGAACGCGTCGCAGCAAGGACAGTGTTAAGGGCGTATCGCTGGGTGAGTTGAGCCAGAAAGCGCTCGACGGGAATCTTTTGCTTCCAGAGATCCAGATCGGTCACCAATTCGTAGGAACCTGCCCCGGAATTCCAGCGGAAGCCAAGATCTCCACCTGCATCCACTGGAATGGCCAGTTCAGCCATGACGGTTTGCCCCTGATATCCACGAACGGAATGGTTGCCCTGCAGAGGGCTGTAACCCATGTCAGTCAGAGCTTTCACAAGAGGCTCCAGCTGACGCAGCTCGGTTTTAACGGTGCTGAAGTGCGACATCAGGAGAGGTGTGCGGGAAGAACTTGGGATTGGGTCTCCTGCTGAAGGAACGCTTCAGCAGTGGGCTCACGACGCTCAACGGATCCGAGCGCAGCTTCTAGACGTTCTGTGAGCTGATGACACGAATCGCCAGCAAGACCTTCAACGCGCTCTTCGACCCGACCATCAGGCCTGATCGTGAAACGAATCGTGCGTTGAGGCATTCCTAAAGCGTGTTCGGACCTGATGTTAAGGGCGTTTTCCCGGAGTCGTTGAAACGTCCGTAACAAGCCGAGGCTTGCTGGATTCAGACGAAGAAACCGTCTTCAATCAATGTGTGGAGTCGAGCCAGAACTTCAGGATCTTCCAATTGTTCAAGCGCGGTTCTGGCTTCATCCCTGACGGAGGCCTCACCGTCATGCAGCAGGGAGGCAACGCAGGCTTCAACAATCTCCTGCTGACGCGTCTGAACGAGCTGTTCGTAGAGACGCCCCAGAGCCCAAATGCAATTGCTGCGCACCACCGGTTCGCTGTCGATCCTGAGACTGACCAACAACTGACTCGCTGCAGGATCCGCCTTGGCTGGAGAACGGCTCCCGGCCTCAGCAAGCGAACCTGGACACCACAACCGCACGGCAGCAACGTCGGTCTGCAGAGCACGAATCAATGGATTGAGGACAGGAGCATCCGGATAATTGCCCAGGCTCCAGGCCGCAGCCTTCCTGACGTAAGCGTTGCTGTCGACCTGAAGCAGCTGAAGCAACGGTTCAACCGCTGGAGGTGAAGGGTTGCGGCCAAGGGCATAGACGGCACTCATCCGCTCCACCGGGCAGGGCCGTTGCAGGAGCGGCAGCAGATGGGGCACGGCGCGGGGGTCGCGGTGCTCGCAAAAAACACGAAGCCCTTGTAGCCGCTGTTCATGGCCTTGATCCAGCCAGATCAAACCCTGATCACAGGACCTTGCAACTTCGAGCGAGTTATCAACGTCTTGATCGGGTTCAATCGAATCGAGGGGATCGCCGACTTCCTCGGCCGCCAGTTCCTGAGCCAACAGTTCCGGATCAATCGAGAGCCTGGCATGGCTCTGATCCCGTGATGGTCCGGAAGCGTCTGTCATGACGGTGATCGTAAAGCCGCCAGAACGCGCTCAAGCGATCGGAGCAGGGGCGAGCATGTCTCCGGGCAGCCAGATCCTGGCGCTGACAGCGAACAAGGCCAGCGCAAACAACATCACGATCAAGGCCGGCAACAGTGTGGAGCGAAAAAAGGCCACTGGACATGGGCTGGTGCGGGCATTCTGCTCATCCGGAGGTGGCAACAGCGGATCGACGCAGCATGAGCAGGCAAAGCACCAGCAACACCAGGCAACTCCAGCCCATCAGCTGCTGATGCAGCAGGAAAGCACCGGTTCCCAACAGGCCTCCGAACAGCACACCATTGGCCAGCAGGAAGCGTCGGCCGAGGGCAGGCAAGGTCTCCATGGGGGACACTCCACAGCGCCGTCTCCACAGCGCCCATCCCGGGCCCGGCGGACGCACCTGTCTGACGAATGCCTCCAGCACCGCGTCGGACTCTGGTGGGGTGATCAGCATCACAACCAACCAGACCACGGCGGACACACCGGTGATCACCGCCAAGCGGATGCCGTAGTCATCAATTCGAACCAAGGGCAGCACGGACGTGACCAGTCCGATCACGAATCCGCAGAGCATGGCCGCCAGCTCCGCCGCAGCATTCACGCGCCACCAGAACCAGCGCAGCACCAGCACCACCCCTGGCCCGGAACCGATGGCAATTACAAGGCGAAACACCGTACCGATGCTGTCGCTGATCAGCGCCGTGATCACTCCGAGCACCAGGAGCAGCACCGTGGTGCACTGGCCGATGAACAACAGCTCTCTGGGGCCGGATCCTGGTCTGATGAAGCGCTGGTAAAGATCGTGAGTGAGGTAACTGGCCCCCCAGTTCACGGAGGTGCTCACCGTGCTCATGAACGCCGCAACAAGGGAGACCACCACAAGTCCGAGCGCCACTGGCGGCAGCAGTTCAATCGCCAACGCGGGGTAGCTGAGCTCCCAGTCGCTCTGCTGCGGAAGCAGCACAAGCGCAGCAAGCGCAACGACCACCCACAACCAGCTGCGGATCAAATAGTTGATGACCAGAAACACCCAACCCGCCCGTCGAGCCTCTTGCTCATCTCGGGTGGCCAACATGCGCTGGATGAACTCTCCGCCGCCGTCACTGCGCCTGAAGCTCCACCATTGAATGGCGATGTAGGCCATGAACATCGGCAGGCTGATGCCGGCGCCGTCCAACCAGCGGAACGAGCCATCATCAAAGGTCCAGGGCACCAGACTGAGCAGTTCAGGACGATCCAACGCTTCCAACTTCTCGATCAGCGCACCCATGCCACCGGCGGCTTGCAACGCGGCCACCGCTACGGCACCGGCACCGACCAGAGCAAGCAGCAACTGCACGAGATCGGTGATCACCACAGCCCAGAGGCCACCCGCCACGGTGTACGTGAGCACGAGTGCAGCGACGATCGCCATCAACCAAACGGTGTCGGAAAGCCCAAGAGCCGCCGGTTCTCCAGAAACGATTCCAAGCGCTTCAACCACCTTGCGCAACGCCAAGAAGGCATAACCAATGCCGATGCAATTCACGGGCACAGCGAGGAGGAAAGCCTTGATCCCCCGCAGCCAGGCTGCAGCAGGCCCCCCATAACGCAGCTCGGTGAAGGCAGCATCCGTGAGCACTCCACTGCGACGCCACAAGGGCGCAAACACCACAGCCATGGCGACATGCGCCAGGCCGAAGCTCCACCACTCCCAGTTCCCTGCGAGACCACGGGCCCCCACAAGACCAGCCACATACAGCGGCGTGTCGATGGAGAACGTGGTGGCTGCCATCGACGCACCAGCGAGCCAGCCGCTCAATCGCCGACCAGCCACAAAAAAGTCATCCTCACCACTGTTGCGCCGGGCAAGCCAGAGGCCAAGAACCAGGGTGAGCGTGAGATAGGCGACCAGAAGCCCCCAATCAACGGCTGCCATCAGTAGGGCTCAGCTGGCGGCAGTTTCCCGCACCTGACGACGAAGTTGCCCACAAGCAGCGTTTTGATCAAGGCCTCGACTGGCACGAAGACTGACCGCCACTCCCCGCCGTTCCAACACCGATCGGAACCGATCAATCCGTAGTGCCGTCGGACGTTTGAAGTCCTCTTCAGCGATGGGGTTGTAGGCGATCAGGTTCACGTGGCTCTGGAAGCCACCAATGCGATCAGCCAGCTCTGCGGCATGGTCGGGATGATCATTGAGTTCACCAAGCAGGATGTATTCGAAGCTGACGCGGCGTCCGGTGACGTCCAGGTAGTGACGGCAGTCCTGCAGCAAAGCATCGAAGGGATAGGCATTGGCGGTGGGGATCAGCTCTTCACGTAAGGATTGATTGGGAGCGTGAAGACTGACAGCCAGGGTGAATTGAGCCCGCCCGAGCCGTTTCAGTGCCAGCTCCGCCAACCGCGGCAGGGTGCGGGGCACCCCAACGGTGCTGACCGTGATGCGTCGTTGACCGATGCCAAGGTCGTCGTTGAAACAACGGATGGCATCGAGGACCGCCTCACTGTTGAGCAGTGGTTCACCCATTCCCATGAACACAACATGGGAAGGACGACGCTCCATTGCATCGCGGATGCTGAGCACCTGATCAACGATTTCATGGGCCTTCAGGGAGCGTTGCAGCCCTCCCTTTCCCGTGGCGCAGAAACGGCAGGCCATCGGACAGCCCACCTGACTTGAGACGCAGACCGTCAGCCTCTGATCCGTGGGAATACCGACGGTTTCAAGGGTTTCCCCATCCTCCGTTGAGAGCAGCAATTTGGTGGTGTGATCCGCCGCAACGCTGGAATGCTCCAGCTTGAGTCTTCCAACCTCGTAACCCTGCTCGATCAGGGCGATCCGCCATGCCTTGGGCAGAACTGTCACATCCGACAGAGAGCGGGCTCCCTTGTCGTAAAGCCAATCATGCAATTGACGTCCCCGGAAGGGCTTTTGCCCCTGGGCAACCGCCCAGTCCTCCAGCTCGGCCCCACTGCGGCCGAGCAATGCGTTGATCACCAGATCAACAACCCATGGCCAAGCTTGAGCTCCACCACCAACAAGGCGATGAAGCCAAGCATGGCAACTCGGCCATTGAGCTTTTCGGTGTGGCCGTGGAAGCCATAGCGCGGCAGACGACGCTGGGGGATCTCCTTGGGCTCAAGCATGGAATGAACGGTACGGGTTGCGGATCAGGACAGAATCACTCATCGGAGAGCAGACCTTCCTCCTGAAGACCTTCCACGGCCTCGGCATCAACCACCTGCTCCTCCGCCAGCTCATTGTCAGCCTCTGGACGGGCGAATGCAGCGAAGTTGCTGGTGCTCGCCTCGATGTTGTGACGGGTGCGGGTCGCCTCGAGATCCGCATCACTGGGATCATCGAGAACCGCAGTGGACGTGGAGGCCGGAGGCATTTCCACGGTGTAGTCCGGACGAAGGTTCTGCATGCGGCGGTAGCCGGCGGGATCCTCCGCAAGGATGTCGGGATGGGGACCCGCCTCCTTCTGAAGCTCCTCCTCGAAACCACTGAACCCAGTACCGGCTGGGATCAGACGACCGATGATCACGTTTTCCTTGAGACCCCGCAGCCAGTCGCTCTTGCCTTCGATGGCAGCTTCGGTGAGCACACGGGTTGTCTCCTGGAAGGAAGCGGCCGAGATGAAGCTATCGGTGTTCAGTGACGCCTTGGTGATGCCCAGCAGCACCGGCGTGAACTCAGCGGGCGCACCACCGGTGATCGACATGGCCTGGTTGGTGTCCTCCACCTGGCGCAACTCGATCAACTCACCCGGGAGAAGGGTGGTGTCGCCGGCATCTTCGACCCGCACCTTGCTGGTCATCTGCCGCACGATCACTTCGATGTGCTTGTCGTCAATGGAGACACCCTGGGACTTGTAGACGTTCTGAACCTCAGTGACCAGACGGTGCTGCAGGTTTGCGATCGCCTCCTGAGCGGCCTCCATCAAGGGTTTGCGACTGCGCAAGTCCTCGAAGAAACACTCGAGCAGTTCGTGGGGATTGATCGGACCGTCCGTGAGCAACTCACCGGCCGTGACCTGCTGACCATCGCTGACCATCACATTGCGGCCGAGCAGGATCGGGTACTCACCGATGGCATCGTCAGCCTCGATCACGGTGACGGTGAGCGACTCATTCTCGTCATCCTGTTTGATCTCGATCGTTCCGGGCTTCTTGCAGAGAATCGCCGATTCACGGGGACGACGGGCCTCCAGAAGCTCCTCAATCCGCGGTAGACCCTGAACGATGTCACCCGTCTTCTGGCGCTCGAACACCAGCAGAGCCAGACCGTCTCCTCGCTGCACGAGATCGCCATCGCGCACGTGCAGAACCGAATCGGGAGACACCATGTAGGGCCGACCGAGACGCAGAGTGATGGCGTTGCCATCGACCTCTTCCACTTCACCGCAGCAGCTGGCAGGTTCTCCCTCTGCGAGGGCTTCGCCGTCAACAATGCGCTGACCGACAGTCACCAATGGCGTGCCCGACGTGTTGAGCGTCGTGGTGTCATCTGGCCGCTCAACGATTAAACGACGCACGGGTTCCCCCTCAGGGGCATCAGGCAATTGCGCAACTCCCTGCTGCTTGCAGAGAATCTGAGTTGTGGCGACCACATCGCCGGCCTTCACAGCAATTCCGTCCTCCACCTGCAACTCGGTGTGGGTGGAGCCATGGCTGGAGTCGGACATGGTGTCACGCCGAACCAGGATGGATTCGAGGATCACAAGGCGCAGGCGGGAAATGGTCTTGGCCCGCTTGTCGGGGGCTTTCTCCACATCCACCGTCATCTGAGGGGTGGTGTCGAAGGTTTCGAGAAGCAGCTGGGTTTTGAGCAGCTCCACACCCTCCACAGATTTGATCAGCTCGCCGTCTTTGAAAGCGAGGCGCTGGGTGGCCTTGATCCCCAGGTGCGGGCCATTGGCCTGTTTCACGTGGGAGAGCTCAGGGAGCTGGGCCTCATTCGGGATGGTGTATTCCTCGACAGGACGCAGCAACAGACCGGCACCCTCCGGCGTTTCAACGGCCTGAACGAATTTCATCTCTTCGACACTCAGCCCTTTGGCGATCTCCCCGCCGGGGTTCACCATCTGACCATCCCCCTGGAAGCGTTCCAGGGCTTTGCTGTCGCTGGAAAGATGGAAATCACCACTGCGGACGATGATCTCGCGCAGGATGTCGTTTTTCTGGGTGACGGAGACGATCCCGGCCGTCTGGCTGAAGATGTCCTTCACGACCTCAGTGCCGGCCTCAATCCATTGGCCGTCTTCGATCATCAGCAGCGAGATGTCCTTGTTGATCTCGTGCGTTTCCTGAGGAATCCACAGCAGGGTGCCGCCTTTGCTGACCTCGTAGCCGTTCTTGGCAGAACGAGCCTTCTTGATGGCCAATCCAGGAGCGAAGCGCACAAGGCCACCGGTGTTGGTGCGGAAGCGGTCATCCGCCAATTCCGCGATCACCTCTCCGGAACCGATTTTGCTGCCAGGAATGGTGTTGAGGCGGTAGCGGGTCCCGTCCTTGGCTTCCAGATTCCAGATCTCGCCGGAATGGGTTGACTCCTCCAGAAGCTTGAAGTCCTTCAGCGTCATCGCCGTGGTGACGATCTGCACCTCTCGGGAATCACCGATGGAATCCCGAAGCCGAACTTCGCCACCGAACTCACTCCGCTGGCTGGCCTCTGCGAGCACCTGCCCCTCGGTCACCGTCGTCTGGCCGCTGACCACGGGCTGAGCATTCGGGGGAAGGTTGTAGACATCGCCCGAGAGCACCCAGAGACGTCCAAGCCTCTGAGCCTTCATCGTGATGTTGCCCTGACGGTCGGTGACCTCGCGAGGCTGAATCTTGTCCTCGTAGCGCACCTGACCCGCCAGGTCGCAGATCACATCTTTGGTGGCCTTCTCCACGCTCTTTTTGACGGCACCCGCTGCGATCTGAGCCACGGTGACGTCGGCTTCGATCTCCTGGCCATTGTTGACAAACAGCAGTGAACCATTGGTGATTTCAATCTTCTGCGTCTTGCCTTTTCCAGTGGGCTTGATCGTGAGGTTGAAGTCGACCTCAGCCTGCTGCGCCTCCACACCGTGAGGAGTTCGGTAAGGACGAATCCTGGCTTTGGCTGAAAATTCGACAGTTCCTGCAACGGTTGAGCGCACAACGCCGGTTTCCGCCGTTGACACACCTCCGGTGTGGAAGGTGCGCATGGTGAGCTGCGTCCCGGGTTCACCAATCGACTGAGCAGCGATGATGCCCACCGCTTCACCGAGATCGACAAGCTCGTTGTGGGCCAGAGCCCAGCCGTAGCACTTGCGGCAAACGGAGCGATTCGCTTCGCACGTGAGCGGTGAACGCACACTGACTGCTGTCACCCCTGCCTTCTCGAAGCTGTTGGACAGAGGCGGGTCAATCTCGGTGTCGCGCTCAGCCAAAACGGTGCCGTCAGCATCGACCACCTGTGCCGCTGTGAGTCGGCCCACCAGACGACTGCTAAATCTGCCGTCCTCGGCCTCCACAACGATGTGACGCGTGGTGCCGCAATCGTCTTCACGGACGATCACATCCTGAGCCACATCCACCAGACGCCGGGTGAGATAGCCGGAGTCAGCCGTACGCAGCGCCGTGTCAACAAGACCTTTGCGGGCGCCGTAGGAGGAGATGACGTACTCGGTGACCGTCAGACCCTCGCGGAAGTTGGTGCGAATCGGCAAGTCGATGATCTCGCCCTGGGGGTTGGCCATCAACCCACGCATACCCACCAGCTGACGCACCTGCGACATGTTTCCGCGGGCGCCGGAGTTCGCCATCATCCACACGGAATTCAGCGGAGCGTTCTGGTCGAAGTTCTTCTTGACCGCATCCACCAGACGCTCGTTGGTCTCGGTCCAGGTGTCGATCACCTTGGTATGACGCTCAACCTCGGTGATCTCTCCGAGCCGGTAGCGCTCCTCCGTCGCAGTGATCTGTTCCTCAGCCTCACCCAACAAGGCTTTTTTCGCTTCCGGCACCCGAAGGTCATCCACCGAGATGGAAACAGCAGCCTGAGTGGCGTAGCGGAAGCCCAGATCCTTGAGCTTGTCGGCCATCGACGCTGTCACTGCCGTGCCGTGGGTCTTGTAAGACCACGCCACCAGCTGCTTCAGCCCCTTTTTGTCGACGACATGGTTTCGAAACGGTGGTGGAGTCTTGGCCAGCTCACGTGAAACTTTGATTGAAGCGGCGGCAGCTTCCTTGGAGGCCTTGGACGATTTAGAGGATTTGCGGGATTTGGAGGAGGTCATGGCAGCGCGCGGGTCGGAGATAAAAAGTCAGATGGATGAACGAACTCAGGCAGAAGCCACCGCTTCGATGATGGTGTGATTCATCACCACGCGACCGACAGTGGTGAGCAGATAGCGACTGACCAGACCACCGTCCTCATCAAAGCGATCACGGCGATAGGTCCACTGCTCGATGCGGGTGCCATCACCGAGGTCCTCGGTCTTCAGCGGTTGCTCGAGTTCATCCCTGTCATCGACCTCACCGTTGAAACGCACCCAAACCCACGCATGCAGATCGAGGCGCTGGTCCTCAAAGGCGTGAAGCACATCCTCAAGGTCGGCGAAGGTGCGACTGCGATCCCCGAACTCCGGCTGTAGCGATTCAGGCTTGAGTGCCGTCAGGTAGTAAGACCCAAGCACCATGTCCTGGGATGGGGTAACGATCGGCTGGCCAGTGGCTGGAGAGAGGATGTTGTTGCTCGCCAGCATCAACATGCGCGCCTCGGTCTGGGCTTCGATGGCCAGGGGCACGTGCACGGCCATCTGGTCACCGTCGAAGTCAGCGTTGAACGCCGGGCAAACCAGGGGGTGCAGCTGGATGGCGCGTCCATCCACCAACTTCGGCTCGAACGCTTGAATCCCCAGACGGTGCAGCGTTGGAGCGCGGTTCAGCATGATCGGGTGACCTTCGATCACCTCCTGCAGCACCTGCATGACTTCATCGTCAGCCCGTTGAATCAACTTCTTGGCGGCCTTGATGTTGTTGACGATGTTCTGCCGGATCAAACGATGGATCACGAACGGCTGGAACAGCTCGATCGCCATCTCCTTGGGCAGGCCGCACTGGTGCATCTTCAGCTTGGGACCCACCACGATCACGGAACGACCGGAGTAGTCGACCCGTTTGCCGAGCAGGTTCTGACGGAAGCGACCCTGCTTGCCTTCGATGATGTCGCTTAGAGACTTGAGCGGGCGGTTGTTGGCACCCACAACCGTGCGCCCCCGGCGACCGTTGTCGATCAGGGCATCAACGGCTTCCTGCAGCATCCGCTTCTCGTTGCGGACGATGATTTCAGGGGCCAGGATCTCCTGAAGGCGTGCCAGGCGGTTGTTGCGGTTGATCACCCGGCGGTAGAGATCGTTGAGATCACTGGTGGCAAAGCGACCACCGTCGAGCTGCACCATCGGGCGCAGATCGGGCGGAATCACCGGAATCACATCCAGCACCATCCACTCGGGACGGGCATTAGTGGCGATGAAGTTGTCGATCACCCGCAAACGCTTGATCAACTTGGCGCGCTTCTGGCCCTTGCTGCCGTTGATCTCCTCGCGCAGCTGCTCAGCCACCTCATTCAGAGTGAGGTCCTCCAGCAGCTGCTTGAGCGCCTCAGCGCCGATGCCCACCACCGGCTCATTTTCGATCTCCGATTCCTCGGCGTAGATCTCATCTTCAATTTCCAGCCATTCATCCTCGGTGAGCAGCTGCTTGTACTTCAGATCCTTGTGATCACCTGGATCCAGGACCACATAACAGTTGAAGTAGACGATCTGCTCCACATCCCGCAGAGGCATGTCCAGCAAGATCGCGACATAGCTGGGAATGCCCTTCAGGTACCAGACATGGGACACCGGAGCGGCCAGCTTGATGAAGCCCATGCGGTGACGACGCACGCGGCTTTCCGTGACCTCCACACCGCAGCGTTCACAGACGATGCCGCGGTGACGCACCCGTTTGTACTTGCCGCAGTGGCACTCCCAGTCCTTGGAGGGACCAAAGATCTTCTCGCAGAACAGCCCGTCCATCTCGGGCTTGAGGGTGCGGTAGTTGATGGTCTCCGGTTTGGTGACCTCACCCACAACCTGGCCGTTGGGCAGGGTGCGCTGACCCCACTCCATCACCCGTTCCGGTGAAGCGAGGGTGATCTTGACGTAGTCGAAGTGGTTCTCGGTGCGGAGGTTGCTGTTGGTCATGGACGGATAAGGAATGAAGGGCTTTTCAGTCGTTTCGAGCAATCAGGTCCGTCAGTCCTCGTCGTAATCCGCAACGCCGAGGGATTCGTACGTGGGCCTGCTGGGGGTGCTGCGACGCGGATTCACGTCCTGCATCAGATCGACTTCCTTGCCTTCATCGGTGTAAACCGCAATGTCCAGCCCCAGGGACTGGAGCTCCCGCATCAGCACCTTGAACGACTCGGGTGTGCCGGGGCGTGGAATCGGCTTGCCCTTGACGATGGCATTGAGTGCTTCGTTGCGGCCCTGCATGTCGTCCGATTTGACGGTGAGCAGTTCCTGCAGGGTGTAAGCGGCGCCGTAGGCCTCAAGTGCCCACACCTCCATCTCACCCAGACGCTGGCCGCCTTGCTGGGCCTTACCGCCCAGGGGCTGCTGGGTGACCAGGGAGTAGGGGCCGGTGGAACGGGCGTGGATCTTGTCATCCACCAGGTGCACGAGCTTGAGGAAGTGGGAGTAGCCCACGGCCACAGGCTGATCGAAGGGCAGACCGGTGCGGCCATCACGCAACACCAGCTTGCCGGGATCATCAGGGTTGTAGACCCAGGCCTTACCCGGTTGGCTGGCCGCTTCCTTGAGGAAGGCTTCGCAGGTCATTTGCGACATCTCGGCACCGTGCATCTCATCGAAGGGCACGATGCGAACCCGGGAATCGAGGTTGGATGCGGCCCAGCCCATCAACAGCTCAAACACCTGGCCGACATTCATCCGGCTGGGAACGCCCAGGGGATTGAGGCAGATGTCCACCGGTGTGCCATCCGGCAGGTAAGGCATGTCCTCCCGCGGAAGGATTCGGCTGATGATGCCCTTGTTGCCATGACGGCCGGCCATCTTGTCGCCCACCTGGATCTTGCGGCGCTGCGCCACGTAGACCCGCACCACCATGTTGGCGCCAGGGGGAAGCTCATCCCCCTGCTCACGGGTGTAGATCCGAACATCAACAACGCGTCCGCGCTCGGTGCCGGGAACCCTCAGAGAATTGTCTCGAACATCACGGGCCTTCTCACCAAAGATGGCGCGCAACAGCTTCTCTTCCGGTGGCTGATCGGATTCACCTTTCGGGGTGACCTTGCCCACCAGGATGTCGCCGCTCTCGACGAAGGCACCAACGCGGATGATGCCCATCTCGTCGAGGTTGCCGAGACTTTCCTCCGCAACATTCGGAATTTCCCGGGTGATCTCTTCCGGTCCGAGCTTGGTTTGACGGGCCTCGATTTCATACTTCTCGATGTGAACCGAGGTGTAGAGATCGTCGGTCACCAGACGCTCACTGACCAATAACGCGTCCTCGAAGTTGTAACCCTCCCAGGGCATGTAGGCGATCAACACGTTCTGACCCAGAGCGATTTCGCCCCCTTCACAGGCCGAACCATCGGCAAGCACCTGTCCCACGATCACCGGATCACCGCAGCGAACAATCGGACGGTGGTTCAGACAGGTGTCTTGGTTGGAGCGCTGGTACTTCTGGAGGAAATGGGTGTGCTCCTCGCCCTCCTCGTCCTGAACGACGATGGCCGTGGCATCGACGAACGTGACCGTGCCGTTAACGCGGGAGATGGGCACCATGCCGGAGTCCCGGGCCACCTGTGTTTCCAGGCCTGTGCCCACCAGAGCCCGTTCTGGACGCAGCAGGGGCACCGCCTGACGCTGCATGTTCGACCCCATCAGGGCCCGGTTGGCATCGTCGTGCTCCAGGAACGGAATCAAAGATGCCGCAACCGAAATCACCTGAACCGGTGACAGCGCCACGTAATCGACTTGTTCCGGAGGAACCTTCTCAAAATCCTGGCGATAGCGAACAGGGATCAGATCAGCCGTGATACGGCCATCGGCATCCGTTGCCACGTCACCGGGGGCGACGCGCACTTCGTCCTCGCGATCGGCGGAGAGGTAGATGGGATCACCGGTTTTGAGAACCACCCCGTCCTCCACTTTCCAGAAGGGGGTTTCAATGAAGCCGTACTCGTTCACCCGGGCATGGGTGGCGAGAGAATTGATCAGACCGGCATTGGGACCTTCCGGTGTCTCGATCGGGCAGAGCCGGCCGTAGTGAGAGGGATGGATGTCCCGAACCGCGAAACCGGCCCGCTCACGGGTGAGTCCACCGGGACCGAGGGCGGAGATGCGTCGTTTATGGGTGAGCTCAGCCAGGGGATTCGTCTGATCCATGAACTGACTCAGCTGGCTGGAGCCAAAGAACTCTTTGATCGCAGCCACCAGCGGCTTGGGATTGACCAACTGAGCCGGGGTGAGCGAGTCGGTCTCACCGACGGTCATCCGTTCCTTGATGATCCGCTCAAGCCGATTCAGGCCGACTCGGACCTGGTTCTGCAACAACTCACCCACCGAGCGGACCCGTCGATTGCCGAGGTGATCGATGTCATCCAGGCTGGCGCCACCGACATCCAGCTCAAGGTTGATCAAGTAATCAAGCGTGGACAGCACGTCTTCGTGCGTCAGGGTGCGGACGGTGTCCGGAATGGTGAGGCGGAGCTTTTTGTTGATCTTGTAGCGGCCGACCCGACCGAGGTCGTAGCGCTTGGGATCAAAGAACCGGGTCTGGAGCAGCTGCTGACCACCACTGACGGATGGGGGTTCGCCCGGCCTCAGCTTCTTGTAAAGCTCCAGCAGAGCCTGATCCTCGGAACTGATGCCCTCATCATTGGCGGCATCGATCGACTTTTTGTAAAACTCCGGGTGGCGCAGCTTGTCGACGACATCGTTGTCCGACAGGCCCATGGCCCGCATCAAAACGTGAGCGTTAATTTTGCGCGTCTTGTCGACACGAACATGCAGAAGTGAGTTTTTATCTGTCTCGAATTTCAGCCATGCGCCACGGTTGGGAATCACACTGGCGTTGTATGTGCGACGTCCGTTCTTGTCCTGTTCGTCCTTGAAATAAACACCTGGGCTACGAACGATCTGATTAACGATCACCCGTTCAGCACCGTTGATGATGAACGTGCCGCGCTCTGTCATCAACGGCAGTTCGCCGATGAACACCTCCTGTTCCTTGATTTCACCGGTCTCTTTGTTGACCAGACGACAGGTGACGTACATCTGAGAAGCAAAGGTGGCATCACGCCGCTTTGCTTCTTCCACATCGTGACGTGGACGCTTCAGTCGGTATTCGCTTCCGATGAAGTGAAGCTCAAGCTTTCCTGTGTAATCCGTGATCGGAGAGAAGCTTTCAAGCTCCTCGATCAGACCTTTATCCAGAAACCACTTAAAACTTGCCCGCTGCACCTCCACGAGATCGGGAAGATACGTCGCGGTCTTGGCGACCTGAATCGCGCTGCTGCTCATGCGGGAACCCGACTGAGAGGACGAATGGGACAGGAAACCTGGACCTTGGTTGTTGGCAGGACATCGACAAGGGGCCTGAGCAATCAAAAGCGGCGGCCTGCGCTTCTCCGAAGAGAAACGGCAGGACCGAATCCAAGCTCAGAAACCTCTGGTCAGATGAGCTGACGACAACAAGTGCACCGGAAGGAAATGGACGCTTCAGGCGCCATGGAAACGGTGAACCGATCCATGGCCAGGCCAATACAACATCTTACACACCGGGCGTAACTGCCCCAAAACCGATTACCGCTCAAGGAAGGCGGAACAGACGTCGGGCATTGGCGGTGCTGGAGGTCGCGACAGAGTCGAGAGAAACACCACGCAATTCCGCCACGCGCGCCGCCACAGAGGCCACAAAGGCTGGCTCGTTGCGTTTGCCGCGCCGGGGCACCGGCGCGAGGAAAGGACAGTCGGTCTCGACAAGGAACCTGTCTGCCGGCACCTGACGGGCGCAGTCGTGGGTGGGTGCAGCTTTCGGGAAGGTGACGGTCCCGCTGAAGCTGATGTAAAAGCCAAGTTTGAGGAAACCCTCCATCTCATCGGGTGACCCCCCCCAGCAGTGCATGACCCCAGCGGGGCAGCGACCCTTGGCCTGACGGGTTCGCAGTTCATCCAGCATCGGCTCAGCCGCATCGCGGCAGTGCACGATGACCGGAAGGCCAAGCTCGACAGCCAGATCGAGCTGCGGCCGCAGGACCGCCAGCTGCTCGTCAAGGTTTTTGTCGCGAAAAAGATCGAGGCCAAGTTCACCGATGGCCACAACGCGCTCATCGTCCTGGGCGGCACGACGCAGAACAGCGACTGTGTCGTCTTGCCAATGCTCTGTATCCAACGGATGCACACCCACCGAGTAGCGCATCTCAGGGAAACGATCTGCGAGGGCACGGATCGCCGGGATTTCAGACGGTTCAACGCAGGCGTGGAGCAGAGCGCTCACGCCTGCTTCGCGCCAGCGGCTGGCCACCTCCTCCAGATCCTCATCAAAGTTCCGGAAGACGATGTGACAGTGGCTGTCAATCAGCGTCGGAGATGAGGCCACAAGGGGTTGAAACGCGCTTTCACCCCCCATTCTGCCGGGAGACGTCAGCTGGCGGGTTCAAGAACGCGACGGACTGCTGCGCTGAGGCGTGATTTCTGATTGGCCCCGTTGTTGCGGTGCAGCACACCAACTTTCACCGCTTTGTCGATCTTGCTGAAGGCCGCACGCATGGAGGTCTGCACCGTGGCCTTGGCTTCGTCGCCAGGCGTTGTGCTGTAGGCGTCACAGGCTGTGAAGCAGCGCTTCATCAACGTGCGCAGGGATGATTTGTAGGTGCGGTTGCGCAGGCGGTTGCGCTCGGCCACCTCAATACGCTTCTTCGCTGCTTTGTTATTGGCCACTGCGGCTGGAACGGTGCGAACAATCGACAACCATACTCAATTGCCTGATTTCCAACTGCTCACCGCCTAGCTTGAAGTTTGAATCAGGGAACCGTCACTTGCCATCGAGCAGCCCTGTCGACGCCACAGCCGAGACAATCCCGTTCCCAATGCGCGTGGTGACCGATCCCGAGCAAGCTGAGCAGCAGCTCAGACGCCTCAGCAGCAGAACGGTCAGCGCTCAGCAGAGCGAAGCACGCCAAGCCGTTGACAACATTTTGAGTTCGGTGCGGGAGCGAGGGGATGCGGCGGTCAGGGAGCTAACGCAACGCTTCGACGGCTTCCGACCGGAATCATTCGCTGTCCCCCCAGAGGAGTTGGAGGCGGCCTGGAAAGGGCTACCCATGGACCTAAGAGATGCCCTTGAGTTGGCACAACGGCGGATTCAGGAGTTTCATCAGCGTCAGAAACCAGCTGATATCGCCATGCAGGGGCCCCATGGCGAACAGCTGGGGCGTCGATGGCGTCCCGTCAAGCGTGCGGGCCTGTACATCCCAGGCGGACGGGCGGCCTATCCGAGCACGGTCCTGATGAATGCCGTGCCCGCGCGCGTGGCCGGAGTTGAGGAGATCGTGATCTGTTCGCCAGCAGGACGGGATGGAACCGTCAATGCCGTGGTGATGGGCGCTGCGCATCTCGCTGGAATCCGCAAAGTGCTGCGCATCGGAGGAGCTCAGGCCATTGCCGCCATGGCCTTCGGCACGGAATCGATCCCATGCGTCGATGTGATCAGCGGCCCAGGCAATCTCTACGTCACCCTCGCCAAGCAGGCCGTTTATGGACAAGTCGGGATTGACGCCTTAGCAGGCCCCAGTGAAGTCCTTGTGATCGCTGATCACAGTGCCCACATCGATCATGTGGCAGCGGATTTACTCGCCCAGGCGGAGCACGACCCCCTGGCCGCGGCCGTGCTGATCACCACTAACGCAGACCTTGTGCACGGCATTGGTCACGCCATTGCCCAACAACTGGAGGATCATCCTCGCCGGGAGATCTGTGAAGCCTCCATCAGGGACTGGGGGCTAGCCATCCTCTGCGAAGACCTGGAAACCTGCGCCCGTCTCAGCGACAGCTTCGCTCCTGAGCATCTCGAGCTGCTGGTGGAGCGCCCCGAACCCTTGGCCGAACGGATTCAGCACGCTGGAGCCATCTTTCTCGGACCATGGTCCCCAGAGGCTGTTGGTGATTACCTGGCCGGCCCGAATCACACGTTGCCAACCTGCGGAGCCGCCAGATTCAGCGGTGCCCTCAGCGTTGAAACGTTCATGCGCCACACGTCACTGATCGGCTTCAATCGCGGCGCACTCGAAGCAACAGGATCAGCCGTCTGTCAGCTCGCCGAAAGCGAAGGACTGCACAGCCACGCTGAATCGGTGCGACGCCGTCTCAATTGAGTTTTTTCTCAAGACTGCGGACCCCAGCAATGTCGCCAATGATTTCACCGACCAGGACTTCATCAGCAAGATTCACGAAAAGACCATTTTCAAGAACTCCTGGGATGTTGTTGATCGTCGATTCCAGATCTGCGGGATTTTCAATGCCTCCATCCATTTTCACGTCGAGCACGAGATTGCCCTGATCAGTGACCACCGGACCTGCCTTGCGTTGTGCCATCCGCAATTCAGCTGTTCCTCCCATTGAAGAGAGTTGCTGCTGGACCTGACGCCATGCCCCGGGAAGCACCTCCACGGGCAACAGGAATCCAAGGTTGAGGCGATCCACAAGCTTGGTGGAATCAACCACGACCACAAATCGGTCCGCACGAGCAGCCACGAGCTTTTCCTGCACGTGACAAGCGCCACCCCCTTTGATCAACTGAAAGCCTGGATCCACCTCATCCGCCCCATCGATGGCGAGGTCAATCCGGTCAACTGCATTGAGGCTGAGCAACGGAATGTTCAGCTCAGCCGCAAGGACCTCGCCCTGAAAGGACGTGGTGACACCAACGATGTCTTTCAACGTGCCCGCTGAGAGCTTGGCGCCAAGGCCCTTGATCATCAGCGCCGCTGTGGAGCCTGACCCCAGACCAAGCACCATGCCGTCCTTGATCTGATCCACGGCAGCATCGGCAACCGCCTGTTTCATCTGCGTCTGGAGATCAGCCATGGAATCAGCAGGGGATGGCGGGAAGGTAGCAGGGAGTTATGCCGTTCCTGGCAGGGCAGCCGGCTTCACGGAGAGGGTGCGTTCACGGCCATCACGCACGACGTGAATCGGCAAGGGATCGCCAAGACTGGCCGCATCCACCAACTCCAGCAGCACCTGCGGATCCGGCACGTCCGTGTCTCCAACGGAGACGATCAGGTCGCCCCGACGCAAGCCTGCATGGTCGGCCGGACCATCCGGCATCACGGTCTGCACCAGGGCGCCTCGCCGTTCCGGCAGCTGCACCAAAGCATTCGGGTCACTGTTGTGCTCTCGGGCGATGCGGGCCGTGAGTGGAACCAGCTGCAAGCCGATGTAGGGATGGATCACCTCTCCCTGCGTCAGGAGCTGGTCCACCACATGGCGGGCCAAGTTGATGGGAATCGCAAAACCCAGTCCTGCCCCAGGTCCTGAGCGGACCAGGGTGTTGATTCCGATCACCTCGCCTGAAGCATTGACGAGTGGTCCGCCGGAGTTGCCAGGGTTGATGGCGGCATCGGTCTGGATCAGATCCAAGCGTTTATCGGCAAACCCAAGCGTGTTGATGTTGCGATGGAGGCTGCTGACAATCCCCAGCGTGACCGTGCGTTCGAGTCCATAAGGGGTGCCCAGGGCAATGGCCCAGTCCCCCACATCCAGCGCTTCGGAATCACCCAGTGGTGCAGCAGGGGGGCCATCTGATCCTTCGAGGCGAACCAACGCCAAATCGGTCACCGGGTCGGTGCCGATGACCCGGCCGTCCCGCTGTTCTCCGTCCGCCAGGGTCAAGGTGACGGCATCGACGCGTTCCACAACGTGAGCGTTGGTCAGCACCAGCCCCTTTTCACCGATCAACACTCCTGATCCCTGACCGCGTTCTCGTTCAGCTCCCAAGGGGGGGTCCCCCAGCAGATCGCGCAGCAGTGGATCAATCAGCGTTGGGTCGAAGGGTTGACGCTCAATCGGACGCTCCGTGTCGATACGCACCACGGATGGCGCAACACGACGCACGACGTCGGCAACAAAGCTGTGGTCAAGAGCAGCAACCGGTTGAACGGCCAGAAGCAAAAAGACAACAACAGAGACAACAAAACCCACCAGGCGCGCCACCCACGTAGGGCTCATTGTGGTCCCGATCCAGCGCGAAATGAGGCGCTGTGCGCTGGCCGACTGCCATTCACACCCTGAATTGTGTAACTAACTACATAAGTGATCCTTCCTTGCATGCGCTTACGGATTCTTGGTGTGCTCGGCGCCTTTGCCTTGCTTGCCTCCTGCTCCAGCAAGCCTGAAAGCGGCGGTTCTTCGACTGACAACGGCAGCAACACGACCACAGCTGCCGCCAGCAGCGGAAGCGGCACGCTCAAAGCCGTTGTGCTGGAGGGCAAGCCCTTTGCCATGAAGGAGGGAGAAACGTACGAAGGCCTTGCCGTCGACGTGATCAATGCCATCAAGGACGAATCCGGGCTGGCCTCGGTTTCGTACACGGCAGCCTCCAATGTTCAGGAGGGTCTGGACGCCGTCACGAATGGCGAGGCCGACATTGCCTGCGGTGTTGCCTTCACCTGGGATCGCGCCAAAAACGTGAGCTACAGCCTTCCATTCGCCATCAGCGGCACGAGACTGCTTGCCGCAGCTGACGTGGACGGAACCCCTGAATCCCTCATGGGCAAAACCATTGGTGTTGTTGCGGATTCCGCCTCCGCCAAAGTGCTGGCCGATGTGGTTCCCGATGCTGAGCTGACCAACTTCCAGTCCCCAGATGAGGCCATGGAGGCATTCAGCAAGGGCGATATTGAGATCTTGGGTGGCCCTTCTCTTTGGTTGGCCTCCAATCAAGTTGACAGTGGCAAATCATTGGTGCCTGTTCGCCCCTACGGAAGCTCCGGCGTCGGCTGCATCGTGAAGCAGGACAACGGCAAGCTGCTTTCATCGGCCAACCTGGCGATCGGCCAGATGATGCAGGCCTATGTCGATGGAGATCCAGGTTCACGCGAGATGGTGAACCGTTGGGTCGGTCCTGGCAGTCCCATCGATCTGAAACCAACCACGATCAGCGCCCTCTACCGCGTGTTGCTGGCCTCAACCGCAGAGATTTCAACCGACGTGACGGACCCGGCTGAGGCCACTGAGATGGACGCCTCCGCTGACAAGCCAGCTGAGTAAGCCGCAGACGCAGTCTCTCCAATCAACTCTTCTCAACATGAAACGTTCACTTCTCGCCCTACAGGCTCTCCTGGCCTCCAGCGCGGTGCTCTGCCAAAGCGCAGATGCCACCTCCACCTACAACGCTCCTGACCAGACCAGCAATCTGGAAT
>PAEP01000001.1 GCA_002700765.1 Synechococcus sp. MED850 | reverse complement strand
CACGTATCGGTTGCTGGGCTTGTTCCGCTTGCGGGTCTTGAGACCGAGGGCGGGTTTGCCCCAGGGGGTCACCGGGCCGGAACGGCCGATCGGTGCCCGCCCCTCACCACCACCGTGGGGGTGGTCGCAGGGGTTCATCACACTGCCGCGGACCTGAGGACGGCGTCCCAGCCAGCGGCGACGACCGGCTTTCCCCAGGCTGGTGTTCCGCACCTCTGAGTTGCCCACCTCGCCGAGGGTGGCGAAGCACTCACGGCGAATCAGACGAACCTCCGTTGAAGGCAGTTTCAGAGCGACGTAATCGCCCTCCTTCGCCATCACCTGAGCACTGGCGCCGGCGGTGCGTACCATCTGTCCACCGCGGCCGGCGTAGAGCTCAACGCAGTGGACACTCGAACCGAGAGGCACCGCCGATAAGGGCATGGCGTTGCCGATTTCAATCGGGACCTCTGGCCCCGAAATGACGGTCTGGCCGATCTGCACCCCGGCAGGAGCCAGGATGTAGCGCTTTTCTCCATCGGCGTAGAAAAGCAGCGCTAGACGGGCGTTGCGATGGGGGTCGTAGTGAATGGCGGCGACCTTAGCGGGAACGCCGGGCTTGTTGCGGCGGAAGTCCACCAAGCGATAGAGGCGCTTGTGACCGCCACCGCGGTGGCGGCAGGTGATCACACCGCGATTGTTGCGACCCTTTTGACGGTGCTTGGACACGACAAGGGTGCGCTCCGGCTTGCGGCCGGTGACCTCACTGAAGTCGGTGACCACCCGGGTGCGGGTTCCGGGGGTGTAGGGGCGGTAGTTGCGGATTGCCATAACGAATCAGACCCTCAGGACTCAGGGAAGAGTTGGATCGTGTTGCCCTCCGCCAGGCGAACCACGGCTTTCTTCACCTGGGCACGCTTGCCGGCGAAGCGACCCATCCGTCGGCTGCGCCGAGGAGGGTTCATGGTGCTGATGCCTGTCACCTTCACATCAAAAAGCTGCTCGATGGCGGCCTTGATGTCCGGCTTGGCGGCGCGGTGATCCACCTCGAAGGTGTATTGGTTGAACTCGAGGGCCCGGGTGGCTTTCTCGGTGATGAGTGGACGGCGGATGACATCCGCCAGACGACCCTGGAATCGCTCAGTCATCGCCGTAAACCTCCTTAATTGTTGCGAGAGCTTCCTCCCCCAGCACCAGGGCGTTGGCGTGAAGCAGATCGAAGACATTCAACTGATCTGCAGCGATCAGCTTCACCTTCTCGATGTTGCGCACGGAACGGCGCACAACGTCGTCGGGGTTTGTGAGCACAATCAGCACCTTGGCGTCAGCGTTGATGCCAAGCCGTCCGAGAGCATCGGTGATCTCACGGGTCTTGGGAACCTCGAGACCCTCCGCGAAACCCTTGACGATCTTGATGTCGTCAACGCGAGACATCAGTGCCGTGCGCAGGGCAAGGCGGCGTTCCTTGCGATTCATCGCAAGGTTGT
Organism: Synechococcus sp. MED850; assembly: GCA_002700765.1. Next base: position 29,554 of record PAEP01000001.1, on the reverse strand, counting down.
ACGTGCGGGGCTTTGGACCGAAGACGATGCCGCCGCCCGGACGCAGGGGGGTACGGATCGATCCCTGACGGGCCCGTCCAGTGCCTTTCTGCTTGTAGGGCTTGCGGCCACCGCCACGCACCTCGGAGCGAGTCAGCGTGGAGGCCGTCCCCTGCCGGCTGTGGGCCTGCTGACGCAGAACCGCACGATGCATCAGGTCATTGGCGGTGGATTCTTTGGCCACCTTCAGGTCGAGAGTCGCCTTGCCGGCTTCTTTCCCCTGCCAGTCATGAATGGTGCAACTTGCCATCACTTACCTCCAATGGCGGGCTTGGCGCCCACCCGCTTTGCGGGACGGATGTTGAGCAGGGCTCCCGGCTTGCCTGGGACTGAACCCTTCACCACAAGAAGATTGCGGTCGCTGTCGATCTTCAGAATCGTCAGTCCACGCGTGGTGGTCTTCTTGCCACCGAAACGGCCGGCCATCCGTTTGCCCGGATAAATGCGGCCCGGGGTGGTTCCGGCGCCGGTGGATCCAGGTTCACGGTGGTTCTTCGAACCGTGGCTCATCGGACCGCGGCTGAAGCCGTGGCGCTTCTGATATCCCGCGAAACCACGACCCATGGTGTCGCCACTGACATCAACCTTCTGACCGGTTTCGAAATCGCCAACGGTGATGGCGCTTCCAAGTTCCAGGCCATCAGTGGCCTCGACGCGGTATTCGCGCAAGTGGCGCAGAAGATCGTCGCCTGATTTGGAGAGATGCCCCTTGGCAGGCTTGTTGATCAACTTCTCGCGGGTTTCGCCGAAGCCGATCTGAACCGCGGCGTAACCGTCGGTGTCGTTTGTTTTGAGTTGGGTGATGCGACAGGGACCGGCCTCGATCAAGGTGACGGGGACGGCTCTGCCCTGCTCGTCGAAGAATTGGGACATACCCAACTTCTTCCCGAGAATGCCGATGGACATGGGAGGTGAAGAGCGCCAGCTGGACAATCACCAGCCGGTGTCCCGGATGGTGCAAGGCGTGCTGATTGAAATGACGCAGTCGCGATGTGAACGCTGGTCTTCGCGGGACGAAGAAAAGGTTCAACAGGGGCTAGCGAGCAAATCAGCGAGGCTGGGACTTGACCAACACACTTGGTGAGTGAATCAGTTTCCCGGCATTCGCTCAAAGGAGAGCGAGTGCTCTGGCCTGGGGATCCGGCGCAAACGCCGAACCTGTTCCGTCGTCTGGAGGCCCGGCTAGCGGACGGGCACAGAACAGCAGAACAAAGGAAAACCATACACCACAGCCTCTTTGGGTCCGGGCCTCCATCGTTCTGCTGCCAGACTCTCGTTAGAGGTTGTCTCGCCATGCCGCTGCTTCTCACTGGTCGAGGATTCCGTCGGGACCTTGAAGCTCACGGCTGTCTGGCTGTTCATGCCCCCTTGGAGGGAGGTGCAGAGACCCGTCTTCTGCGACGGCTTCGAGGCGCTGGGTACCGCACCCGTCTCAGTTCTGCTCGAGGGCTGGGCGATCCTGAAGTCTTCCTCACCCGCAAACACGGCATTCGCCCGCCTCATTTGGGCCATCACAGTGTTGGACGTGGCGCTGCTGTGGGAGAGGTTCAGGAGGTCGTGCCACAGCTGGGAGATCTGCTCGTCGGCACTGAACCCGTCGCTCTTTGGCTTCTCGAGGGTCAGGTGCTCTCCCGCTCAGAGTTGTTGGCTCTCAGTGATCTGTGCCGTCGGGAACCCCGTCTGCGCATCGTGGTGGAGATGGGTGGTTCACGGAGTCTCCGATGGCAGCCGTTGCGCGATCTGCTCAGCAGCTGAATCCCGATTCCGCTCTGCTGGAGGGGCGCTGGGTCAAGCTGATCTGCGGGGCCAGCAACCAGGATCTGCCTGCGATTGCCGACCTTTGTGCAGTCTTCGGTGCAGCCGGTGTGCATTGCATCGATGTGGCCGCGGATCCCGCTGTCGTCAGCGCAGCGCGCGAGGGATTCAGCTGGCTTGCGTCCCATGGATACCCCCAACCCTGGTTGATGGTGAGCCTGAGCGATGGTGCTGACGCTCACTTTCGCAAGGCCTGGTTCGATCCCCTGCTCTGTCCACCGCTTTGCCACCGTCCCTGTGAGCGCATCTGTCCCGCGGACGCAATTCACCCTCATGGCGTGGGAATTGCCCAGGAACGTTGCTACGGCTGCGGTCGTTGTCTGCCTGCCTGTCCCCACGGACTGATCGAAGAGCGGGATCACAGGGTGGAGATGTCAGCCGTGGCCTCCTTGCTCAGTGATCTGCGACCGGATGCCGTGGAAATCCACACCGCCCCCGGGCGCGCTGCTGCTTTCGATGCACTCGTTGCCGATCTGGCTTCATCCGGGGTGCCTCTCAAACGACTTGCCGTGAGCTGTGGGCTCGAGGGCCACGCTCAGTGCGCTGCTGACCTCAGCCGGGAGCTTTGGCATCGCCACCAAAGCCTGCGGCGTCATCGGTTCCGTCCTCTATGGCAACTGGATGGTCGGCCGATGAGCGGTGACGTCGGCTCCGGCACCGCCCGTGTTGCTGTCGAGCTCTGGCGGTCGATGCGCCCACTGGCTCCGCCTGGCCCGCTTCAGCTGGCTGGAGGAACCAATGCCAACAGCCTGAAGCAGCTGACAGTTGATGAATGGCCGTCCGGCATCGCCTTCGGAGGCAAGGCGCGCCGTCTGATTCAGCCAATCCTCCAGGAATCGGAGCGCCACGGACAACGTCTCCGGGACTGGGCAGAGGGGTGGGAGCGCGCGCTGTCCCTGGCCAGTGATCTTGTGCTGCCCTGGACGTCACGGCGACCATCCACCGACGCCTCCTGCTAAAAGCGGGAAGGGGTGCGATTGATGACGACACATCGGATCACCGACGATCTCGACCGTCTTCTGGACCTGCTGCCAGAGCCGGTGCAGGCCGCTCTCAAACCGGATGAGCGCCGCGATCAGCTGCTCGAGGTGGTCCTCGATCTCGGACGTGTGCCGGAAGCTCGCTACCCGGGAAGGGCTCTTGCCCTTGGGGAGGACACGATCAACCGTGCTGATCTGCTGGCGGTCGTCGCCAGGCTGGGCCAGTTCGGAGCGGACAACCGGGCGGGCATCGAGCGAACCCTGCATCGCATCAGTGCCATTCGAAACCGCAAAGGAGACGTGGTGGGGCTCACCTGTCGTGTCGGTCGCGCTGTCTTCGGAACGGTGGCCATGGTGCGCGATCTGCTGGACAGCGCTCAGTCGCTGTTGCTGATGGGACGTCCAGGCGTCGGTAAAACCACGGCCTTGCGAGAAATTGCCAGGGTTCTCGCGGATGAGTTGCAGCGACGTGTCGTCGTCATCGACACCAGTAATGAAATTGCTGGAGACGGTGATATCCCGCATCCCGCGATCGGTCGGGCGCGGCGCATGCAGGTTGCCCGTCCAGAACAGCAGCATCAGGTGATGATCGAGGCGGTGGAAAACCACATGCCTGAGGTCATCGTGATTGATGAGATCGGCACCGAACTGGAGGCTCAGGCGGCCCGCACGATTGCTGAACGCGGCGTGATGCTGGTGGCCACCGCCCATGGCAACGCCCTGGCCAACCTGATCAAGAATCCGACGCTTAGCGATTTAGTCGGCGGGATTCAATCCGTGACCCTGGGGGACGAGGAAGCACGTCGCCGGCGCAGTCAGAAAACCGTGCTCGAGCGCGCAGCCGATCCCACCTTCCCCGTTGCCGTTGAAATGCACAGTCGCCATCGCTGGGCCGTGCATACAGATGTCGCAGCCACGGTGGATCTGCTGTTGCGTGGCCAGCTGCCGCTGGTGCAGGAACGCGAACTGACGCCGGAAGGATCTGTGCAGTTGGTGGATCCTCCAAAGGAGAGCAGGCTGCGTCGACCTGCCCTGGCAGCGGTCCCGCTGCCGCCCCCTGATCGGCCTCGTTTGGCGACTGCCAAACCAGACCGGCTCATTCCGATGGAGCAGGAGCCGGAATCAGCCTCAGATGACCTTCAGGTGCTCTGTTGTGGTGTTTCGACTCAGCTGGTGGAACAGGCCATCCGTCGACGCAGCTCACCCGTTCGGGTCGTTGAGGATCTCAGCGAGGCCGATGTGGTGCTGAGTATCCGCCAGGGGTTAAGCGGTCAGCCGATCCTCCGGCGTCAGGCACGGGAATTACATGTCCCCATTCTTGTGATCAAGTCCGACACGCTGCCGCAGGTGGAGCGTGCCCTCGAACGGCTGCTCAGTCGACGGGAGCAGCCCGAGGAGGAGGGGGCAGCGGAGCTCGATGCCTTTGATGATGAACTGGCCGGGCTTGAGGAGTGTCGACTGGCTGTCGAACAGGTTGTGATGCCGGAGGGTCGACCTGTAGAGCTGTTGCCTCGCAGCGAGCGGGTGCGGCAGATGCAGGCGGATCTGGTCAGTCGCTATCGACTCCGAAGCGACGTTTTCGGTCAGGCCGATAGTTGCCGATTGCGGGTGTTTCCGCCCTGACCACGCTTTTGTGGATTGACGAAGGTGAGCCTGATGTGGGTAACTATTCTCTAACCGGAGCGCGTCCGATTGAGGAGCCGCCCGGATCATTGGGCCGTCGCCAAGCGGTAAGGCAGCGGGTTTTGGTCTCGCCATTCCTAGGTTCGAATCCTAGCGGCCCAGTTTTTCGACATGACTGAACGTCCCCTGGTCGTCTTCGATTTCGACGGCGTCATCGTTGATGGCATGGCGGAGTATTGGTGGAGCGCTGCCACCGCCTGTCGCCAGCTGCTTCCTGAGGACGGTGTTCCGCCGTCGGATGAGGTTCCTGATCGTTTCCGGAGGCTGCGTCCATGGGTGCATCACGGATGGGAGATGGTCCTGCTTGCAGCAGAGATCGCCACCCTGGATCTGAATCTCTGGTTGCTCGATTATCCGGAGCAGCAGCGTCAGGCCATGTTGCGACGGGGCTGGCGAGCGGAGCAGTTGCAAGAGGCGCTGGACAGGGCACGTCGTGATGCGGTGAGCAGCGATCGGCAGGCCTGGCTGGCCCTGCATCAGCCCTATGCCGGCGTCGTGGAGCGACTCGCCGCGTTTGCAGGGGAGAAGGCCGACTGGGCGGTGTTGACCACCAAGAGCAGGGCGTTCACCGCCGAGCTGCTGGAGTCCATGAATCTCCATCCGTGGCGCCTGGATGGGCGCGAGTCCGGTGCGAAACCCGATGTGTTGCTCCAGCTGCAGAGGGAGCGACCGTTAAGAGCCTTTGTTGAGGATCGTCGCGCCACGTTGGAAACCGTGCTCAGGACTCCTGGCCTCGACCATCTGCCCTGCTTTTTGGTGAGTTGGGGGTACTTGAAACCGGCTGATCGTCTTGAGCTTCCTGAGGGTCTGCATCTGATGAAGCCGGCAGATCTGTCCAGACCCCTGGCGGAGTGGCCCTGATTCGCTAGGGTACGTCTGTACTATTTGAGACGATTCGGCGCTTCCGTGGCATTGGATCTCTCGTTCCTTAGCTTCAGAACGTGTCCATGCCTGCAGAGATGAAATCCACGGCTCCCGGTTCCGATCCACGCTCCTCCCAGGGGCGTTCCGGTGAGCGTGACAAGGCGCTGAATCTGGTGCTCGGTCAGATCGAGCGCAATTTCGGCAAGGGATCGATCATGCGTCTTGGTGACGCTTCCCGCATGCGGGTGGAAACCATCTCCACCGGTGCCCTCACGCTTGATCTTGCCCTCGGTGGCGGTTACCCCAAGGGCCGTGTCGTTGAGATCTATGGCCCGGAGAGTTCGGGTAAGACAACGCTGACGCTGCATGCCATCGCTGAGGTTCAGAAGCGTGGTGGTGTAGCGGCTTTCGTCGATGCCGAGCATGCGCTCGACCCGGTTTACGCCGCCTCTTTGGGGGTTGATGTGGAGAACCTTCTGGTCTCCCAGCCGGATACCGGTGAGATGGCGCTCGAGATCGTCGATCAGTTGGTGCGCTCAGCGGCCGTTGACATCGTGGTGGTCGACTCCGTCGCTGCCCTCACCCCTCGGGCCGAAATCGAGGGAGAGATGGGTGATCTGGCTGTGGGCAGTCAGGCCCGCCTGATGAGTCAGGCGATGCGCAAGATCACCGGCAACATCGGAAAGTCCGGCTGCACGGTGATCTTTCTCAACCAGCTTCGCCTGAAGATTGGAGTGACGTACGGCAATCCGGAAACCACCACCGGTGGCAACGCTCTCAAGTTCTATGCATCGGTGCGGCTGGACATCCGACGCATCCAGACCCTGAAACGTGGAACCGAAGAGTTCGGAATCAGGGCCAAGGTGAAAGTGGCGAAGAACAAAGTGGCTCCGCCATTCCGCATCGCTGAGTTCGACATCCTTTTCGGCCGCGGCATCAGCACTCTCGGTTGCCTGCTCGATCTTGCTGAAGAGACCGGTGTGGTGGTCCGCAAAGGCGCTTGGTACAGCTACGAGGGCGACAACATCGGCCAAGGACGCGACAACACGATCACCTGGTTGGAGCAGAACCAAGACATGGCTGAGACGATGGAAGGTCTCGTCCGTCAGAAGCTGAAGGAAGGATCAGAAGTCACTTCAAATTCGATGAAACCCTTGGCTGCGGCTGCCAAGAGCCAGGGGGAGAAACCAGGAACCGTCAAGCAGAAGGAAGGCGGTGCGGCTGCCTAAGGGCAGCCAGTGTGATCAGGCCGCAACAGCTGAACAGCGAGGGGAAGCCCCTCGCTTTGTTTGGCCGTTGTGCAGAACATTGGCAACCCGTTGGAGTTCCTCAATGGCTTCCGCGCCCTCCAGCTTCACCAGTTCGCGCCCGTTTCTGGACTCCACCCAGCTGATTCCAAAGTCGGAGACGAGGAATCTGACGATATGACCATCACCGAGATCGGCCACGAATGATGCTCCATGGCCATCACGACCATCACCGCAGACGTAGCAGGTTGCCGTGACTCCCTCGCTTTGAAGACCGGCGGCGAGGGCCTGAAGGCTCATCACCAAGTCCTGGACCACCGATCGGTAGTGCTCGGCGAGACGCGGAAACATCCCCTGAAAACAATGTTAATCAATTTTAAAGGTTGTCTTCAGGTTTGTGGCCTCAGTGATGCGGTGTTGTGAACAGCTGACAGGAGTTGGCTTGGATCAAGGGGTGTCCGCCAGGGTCCACCATCCCGCGGCCGGACCAATGAAACGGACTGTGATCCAGAAAACCGCAAGCCCTGCAATGCCAAACCATGCCCCGCGGGTTGTCCATGTCATGAACTGCTGGGTCTGATTCCTGGTCAGCGGAAGCCAGGACACGACTCGGGGCGACGTGTCTGCTTTGCGTTCGCCCTTTTGCTTGGGCTGACGAGGAGGCAAGCCCTGAGCTGCACGACGTCGAGCTTCTCCCATCAGAGCGATTGATCTCTGAAATCAGCCTAGGAAGTGGGTGCTGAACGATCCACTCAGTCCGGCAGGAGGCGTTGCAGCGACGTCCACGGCTCCAGCTGGCGCAACACTTGCTCGCCCCAGCCGCGGCTGCGGACCCGACCGTCAAGGATGGCGAGACGTCCGTTGTTCCGCCGCACCGGTGCTACGGCAGCCGGCAGTCGGCTGAGGGCCTCAGGCAGCAGAAGGGTGCGGAACCAGTCGCGCCCCTGCTGTTTCAGTTGCTCCACCCTGGCGGCGGTTAGGGGGCATTCCAGGCTTGCGATCGGCAGGAGCGCAATGATCAGCTGATCGGGCAAGGGCAGGTGCTCTTGATGCTGGAGCCACCAGTCCCAGCGAGCACTGATCACGCCGTTCACCTCAGGGGCTGTCGATTCTTCAACAACTCGACTGCCGAATTCACCAGCCAGTTCACTGGTGAGCCGCCGCCTCAGGCCTCGATCATCAAGGAGCAAAACCGTCAGACCAGGCCGACCCAGAATGAGCCGGCGGCACTGTTCCAACAGGTGATCGGCGTAGATCTCGGTGTTTGGTGAAGGCTGGCGTCGCGGAGCGTAAACAGGCAGGGGTTCCTGCAGATCCGGTTCTCGCAGGCAGGCACGGACGTCTTGATCGAATCCTGCGGTCTCGAGTTCCGCTTCAAGATTGCTGCTCTCGCCGATGTTGCTGAGCATCAGAACCGGTCGCTCTGACAGCAGTCCAGGCAGCTGATCCAGAGGTTCCAGAGGCGCGAGATGCCAGGTCCACTGCAGCAATCTGTGGTCAAGCTCCGCCCAACTTGCCCAGGCTGCTGGATCTGTTCTCAGAAATGCTTGCCACGGGTCTGGAATCGGACCGATCACCCCAAGCAGATCTCGCAGAGCCTGGGGATCAGCGCCATCCACACGAACCTTGTCATCCACCCTTGCGGCCTGCCCGAACAGCCGACGCGTCATTCGGTCATGCCATTGCATTAAGGCCAGATCCGCCTCGGGGTGGGCCCGCCTCAGTCGTTCCCAGTCCATGGTGTTGATCTGAATCCCCATGCTGCTGCGCAGACGACGGGTCAGCTGATCCACCTGAGGGAGCAACAACTGACGATTTCCAAGGCGTTCGTTTCGATGGGCATCGATCAAGCCCGCAGGATCCAGAAGCCAGAGGGTGTCTCCCACAGGTGGTTTATCTCCCTCCCAACAGGGAAGCCGGAATCCCAGATCGCGCAGCCTCGGCAATTCAACTGTCAGCAAGCGATCCCGTTGGCGCTGATTGAGCACCAGCACGGCATCGAGAGGTCCCAGGCATAGAGGCACCAGCAAGCCAAGCCACCAGCGTTCCTCGCTGCATGGGGCGAGATGGATCAGCGTTCGGTCCCGTCTGCGCAGGCTGCGACCAACAAGCCGGCTCAGGGTGAGATGGTGCTGCCAGCGGCAGGATTCCTGCTGCAGCAGCGACTTCAGTCGGTTGTGGGCCTGTGCTTCCAACATCGGGGAACCATAAGCAGGATCGACGGCTGAAATCGTGCACCGCAACCCATCGCGCAACATCACGCCGGCTTAAACATGGATGCATGACTGCACAGCCGTCGGCATCTGGCAAAGCGGGCGTGGTCGGTCTCGGACTGATCGGCGGATCGCTTGCGCTGGACCTTCAGGATCTTGGCTGGACCGTTCAGGGGCTGGTCCACCGTCAGACGACGGCCGCTCGGGCGCTGCAACGGGGGCTGGCCCACGCTGTCAGCACGGATCCAGCCTGCCTGAGCTCCTGTGATCTGGTGATCATGGCGCTGCCGATCCCCCTGTTGCTGAATCCGGATCCCGCTCTGGTGGCTGCTCTGCCAGCGGAAGCGGTCATCACGGATGTGGGATCCGTCAAGCAGCCTGTCCTTGAAGTTTGGCGACACCGCCATCCGCGTTTCGTGGCGAGCCATCCGATGGCAGGCACAGCAGCAGCTGGTGTGGACGCGGGCCAACGCGGGCTGTTCATGCAGCGTCCATGGATTGCAACGCCTGATGCAACAACCGATCCTCAGGCGCTGTCGCTGGTTCATTCCCTGGCAACCAGTCTCGGCAGCCACTGGGTGACAGCTGCGGCGGATCACCACGATCAGGCTGTGGCTCTGATCTCCCATCTCCCGGTGCTCGTCAGCGCAGCGCTGCTCCGCGCAGCGGGTGACGAGCGTGATCCGGCTGTTCGCCAGCTGGCGATGACGCTTGCATCCAGTGGCTTCGCCGACACCAGCCGGGTGGGTGGAGGAAATCCGGATCTCGGCGTGGCGATGGCCTCCAGCAACACCGATGCCGTGCTGCGTGGGCTTGCGGCCTATCGCTGGAGTCTGGAGCAACTGGAGGAGGCGGTCCTCAACGGCAACTGGGCGCAGTTGCAGCAGGAGCTGGAGAGGACCCAGGCTTTGCGACCTTCCTTCCTCACGAAGGCGGATCTCAGCAACGCAGGCTGAACGGCTGGTCGCGCTTGGCCATCAGCTGACGGCAAGCATTCAGGGCAGATAACGTCACTCCTGCAGTGCCTTCGCCTGGATGCAGGCTGTCGCCGCAGAGCCATAGCCCTGACATCGGTGTGCGGCCAGCCAGTCCGAAGGGCCCGAATCGACTCGGGTGCTGTCCCAGACCACCGACCATGCCCCTAGGCCGTCCGGTCCAGCCGGCAAACCCTCTTGGTGTGGCCAGTTCCAGGTGCAGCCAGGCCGAGGCTGGAATCCCAAGCCAACATTCCAGTTCCGCTCGGATGGCCTCCAGAACGTTTTGCTTGCGTTGTTGATAAACAACTTCCGCCAGGTCGCACCACGTCCCCGTTGGGGTGAACACACTGGCGATCAGCGTGGCTTGTCCAGCGGGCGCCCGACCATCACCATCTCGGCTGATCGAGACGAACAGGGATCCAGGCTCCTGACAGCCCCGCTGCAGATGTCCAGGGCAGTCCGCGGGCAGCGCACGGCGATCCACGGCCGCGTAGAGCACAAGGGCGCCGCTCGGCTCCGGAAGATTGTCGAGTCGTCTGCGAAATCCTGCCGGCAAGGGCTCGTCGATCAGGGTGGTCAGGCATTGGGGAGGCAGGCTGCACACCACGTCATCAGCTTGGAAATGAGATCGGGATCCCTTGGGTCCTTCCGTCGTCACCTGCCAGGTCCGGCCCTTTTGCGTCATCCCAACCACCCGCTGACGCAGCTTCAGATCTCCGCCATCCCGCACGATGGCCTGGACCAACTGGTCGCTGAGCACCTGCATGGAGCCATGCAGGTGCCACAGCCCCAAGGGCGCCTGAGCCATCTGCAGCACGGTCGCGCCGTAGAGAGCTGCCGTGCGATCGGCGGGTTCCTGGGAATACAGCTTCAGTTGCAGATCCAGGAAGCGGCGCAGTCGCGCATCTGATCCACAGCCGCAGAGCTGCATCAGATCGGCGATGGTCAGGCCGGCCAGAACACCGGTGGCGACGGTGATCGGCCGCAGGGCCGCGAGAAGTTGGCGCAGATCCCAGGCGTTGCGCGGCGTCACGATGGGGTCGCGGCCGGCGAAGGCCCAGTTGCTCCCGTGGATCGTCTGACAGAGCGTCCAGAACCGAGCGCTGCCGGGAAACTGGCGCTCGCGTTCCTCTTGCCAGCGGATCGGGTCATGCCAGAGGGGAATCGGTGCTGATCCATCAGCGAGATCAACGACGCAGCCCGGATCAAGCAGCTCCGCTGCGGGTGGGTCAATGCCGAGATGGTTCAGCAACCGTGCATGGCTGCCGCCAGGTTCAAGACCTGCCACCTGAGTGGCGCCGACATCAAACGTCCACGGTCCGCGCCGAAAGGTGCCTGCGCAGCCACCCGGCTGGTGATGGGCTTCCAGCAGACAAACCCGGACGCCTTGCCTGGCCAGCAGGGCCGCCGCTGTCAGGCCGGCGATGCCCCCTCCGATCACGATCACACTGCCGGCGGTCAATGGCTTCTCCACTCCGCGGCATGCTGGCAACAGCAATGGAGCCCCGGGGATGAATGAGCATCTACGGGATGCTTTGGTTGCTTCTGATGGTCCCCTCGCAGGGGAGTCGATCGTCGCCGTGGATTCCGTCGGGGGTGGCTGCATCCATCAGGCCTGGCGTCTGAAACTCGAAGACGGCCGGGCGCTCTTTGCCAAGGGGGGCGCCTCCTCGGCGTTGGCCTTGCTCAATGTTGAGGCGGAGGCATTGAAGGCTCTGCATCGGTATGCAGATCCCGATGTGCTGGTTGTTCCACAGCCTTTGGCTGTGCAGGAGCTGAACGGCTGGTCAGTGCTTCTGCTGCCGTGGCTTGATCTGAGGCGAGGGGATCAGGCGGCTCTTGGCCGCGGCCTGGCACTGATGCATCGCAGCAGCGCGGAGGCATCAGACGGCCAATTCGGTTGGCATCGGGATGGTTTCATCGGGGCAGGCCCGCAACCCGGAGGGTGGTGCAACGACTGGGGACGTTGCTTTGTGGACCTGCGTCTGCGACCACAGCTGGAGATGGCCTCGCATTGGGGCATCGCGACGGAACGGATGGAGCGTCTCCTCACAGCGCTCGTTGGCCGCTTGAACGATCACCAAACTCAGCCATCCCTTGTGCATGGCGATCTTTGGGGGGGGAACGCGGGCTGCCTGGGCGATGGCCGCGGAACGGTGTATGACCCTGCCGCCTGGTGGGCTGATAGGGAGGTGGACCTTGCGATGACCCGCTTGTTCGGTGGCTTCAGCTCCTCATTTCATGAGGCTTACGCAGCTGTGCTGCCTCCACGGTCCGGCCATCAGGACCGCTCTGAGATCTACAACCTGTATCACTTGCTGAACCACGCCAATCTGTTTGGCGGTGGATACATCGATCAGTGCCGAGCCGGTCTGAAGAGACTGGCCCGGCAGCTGTTGTGAGCGTCAACCCAGGTATTCCTGACGCAGGGACTGAACCTTCTGAACCAGGGCGTTGCGCTTTTCGCTCGTGGTGAGATTCTTCCAACTCCACTGTCCGACCACCACGACACCCAGCAGCTCCAGCAGGCCGGGCACCACAGGAAGCAGATTGATGGTGTCAAGAATGCCCTTGATCAAGATCTGGGCAACGATCACGGCAGCGAAGATCCCCACCACCTTGCCGATGCGCCCCATCTGGCTCCAATCGACCTTGTCGAGGGTTTCGTTGACCTTGCTGATCACGTCGCTGTAACGCTCGGAAAACGAAGCCGCCTCGTCCTGAACAGCTGTTGAGCCAGTGCCCACCGCAGTCTCGGTTGGAGCGGCATCCTTCACTTCAGTGGTGGCGTCACTCATGGAACGAAAGAGTTGCAGGACAAGGTCTGCAGAGCGTATCGGTGGCGTGCGGTTCGTGCCATCACTTCTTCGCCTGAATCATCAATGCCTCACGGTTCTCGATCGCACCCTTGCAGCCTCCTCTCCGGAAGAGGGTTGCGGACTGCTGTTGGGGCCGGTCCCCACCTCCTGCCATTGGACCGTCTCCCTGATCTGGGCCTGCTGCAATGTCTGGATCCCCGCCAGCGATCGTCGCTCCTGCTTCGCCCTGGACCCCAGGGAGCAATTGTCAGCTCAGCGCTGGGCTCGTGCGCACCAATTGCGGGTCTTGGGTGTCGCTCACAGTCACCCAGAGCGAGGATCCAACCCTTCAACACGCGATCGAACCTGGGGCATTCCTCGCAGCTTGATGGTGATTCGCAGCGCGGCTGGCGACCATCAGGCCTGGTGGCTGCGGGATGACCGTGGTGTGCTGCCCGTGCCGATCAAGGTCTGGGACACTCTGGATGCGCCAGGTTTGCTGCGTTCATGACGTCGACCCCAGCTTTTGAGGGACTGACGCCAGAGGAGCGTGAGCGTTACGCCAGGCATCTGATCCTTCCGGAGGTCGGCCAAGCCGGCCAAATGCGCCTGAAACAGGCATCCGTGCTCTGCGTCGGGAGCGGTGGTCTGGGCTCTCCGTTGCTTCTTTACCTGGCTGCTGCCGGGGTCGGACGGATCGGCATCGTCGATGGAGATGTCGTGGATCGCTCGAATCTTCAGCGCCAGGTGATTCATGGATCGGCGTGGCTGAACCGCTCCAAAGCGCAGTCCGCTGCGTCCCGCATGCACGACCTGAATCCTCATTGTGCGGTGGAGGTGCATGAAGAGATGCTCTCTCTCGAGAACGCTCTGCGGCTGATCTCGGCGTACGACCTCGTCTGTGACGGCACGGACAACTTCCCCAGCCGCTTTCTGATCAATGATGCCTGCGTGCTGCTCAAGAAACCGTTGGTGTATGGCTCGGTGCAGCGGTTTGACGGACAGGCCAGCGTGTTCAACCGCACATCGGACAGCCCGAACTACCGCGATTTGCTGCCAACCCCACCCCCACCCGGTGAAGTTCCCTCCTGTGCAGAAGCTGGTGTGATTGGTGTGATGCCCGGCCTGATCGGCCTGATCCAGGCCACGGAAACGATCAAGTTGATCACTGGCATCGGTGAGCCTCTCGATGGTCGTCTTCTGGTGGTGGATGGGTTGAGGATGCGATTCCGGGAGCTCACCTTGCACCGGGATCCGCACCGTCCGCCGATCAAAAGCCTGGTTGACTATCGGGGTTCTTGCAGCCAGGAGAGCGATCCGATGGAGAGCATCAGTGTCAACGAGCTCAAGGCTCTGCTCGATGCCGATGCCGAAGCTTGTGTTCTCGTTGATGTCCGCAATCCAGCGGAAGCGGAGGTGGCGACGATCCAAGGCAGTCATCTGGTTCCCCTCTCCACGATCGAGAGCGGTGATGCGATCGAGACGGTGCGGACCTTGGCGCAGGGGAGAACGGTGTATGTGCACTGCAAACTGGGCGGTCGCTCGGCACGGGCCGTTGAGGCGCTTTCAGAGCAAGGCATCGTTGCGGTGAATGTGTCGGGAGGGATCGATGCCTGGGCCCAGCAGATTGATCCCGAGATGCCTCGCTACTGAAGGGCTCAGTAATCAACACCACGCTTGAGGTCCACACCCTGCTCGGCGTAGTGCTTGTGGCACACCATCTCCGAGTGAATGCTTGCCAGATCGAAGTAGGCGGGAAGGTTTTTGCAGCGTCCCGTAATGATCACCTCGGTCTCGGCTGGCTTGCGCAGCAGGGTCTGCACGATCGGCTCGACAGGCAGCAGTTCAAGATCAACCGTGGGGTTGAGCTCGTCGAGGATCACGGTTTTGTAGAGACCGCTTGAAATCGCTGCTCTAGCGATCTCCCAGGCCCGTTCAGCTTCCACATAGTCGATTGGTTCCTGCTGACCGCGCCAGACGATCGCGTCACGGCCGGAGCGCAGATGATCCACGAGATGCGGATAGCTTTCCCGCAAAGCCGCTATTGCAGCGTCTTCCGTGTACCCGGTGCCTCCCTTGAGCCACTGCAGGATCAACACCCTGTGGCTCTTGTCCTGGCTGATCCCGCGGCCAATGGCCTGAAGTGCCTTTCCGAGCGCGCTGGTGGACTTGCCCTTGCCCTCTCCGGTGTAAATCTCGATTCCGCTGCTCATGTTCATTGGAATCACGCGGTCTTCGTCCAGTCCGGGCCGACGGTGGGCACGCATTTCGGAGTGAAGATCGGCGCCGCGCACCAGAGCCATCGGAGCAGCGCGACCGGTCACGATGATCTCCATCCCCTCAGGACGGCTGGCCAGCGTTCGAACCACATCATCGATGTCGAGCAGACCGAGATCCAGCACGGGATTGAGTTCATCGAGAACCACAACCGAATACAGGGCGCTGGCAATCGCTCCTTTGGCGATGACCCAGCCCCGCTCCGCTTCTTCGCGATCGAACCGGGTGGCTTCCTCGGCCGTGAAATGGTCGGCCCGACCTGTCCGCAGGTGATCGATCAGGTGCGGGAATCCCTGTTGAAGCGCTTCGATCGCTGCATCTTCGTCGTAAGCCCGCCCGGGGCCTTTCAGAAAACGAAGCAGCAGAACCCGGGTGCGGCGCTGCTCACAGATGCCGAGACCAATGGTCCGGAGCACCACACCAAGCGCTGCCTGGCTCTTGCCCTTGCCTTCACCGTCGTAGACATGCAGCTGTCCGTGGCTTCGTTCACGGCTGTCCGCAGCGGTGACAATGCCGATGCTCCGGGGCATGGACGCAGCTCTTACGGTTGGAGCCTAACGACATCCAACTGAATGTCCCGCTGATGTT
Organism: Synechococcus sp. MED850; assembly: GCA_002700765.1. The sequence goes on along the minus strand of PAEP01000001.1, from coordinate 14,073 downwards.
CCGACTGCAGGAATCACTGCCTTCTGCGGAGAACGACCAGCTGGAGGCGTTGCGTCATTGGTTGGCGAAACCTTCAGGACTCTGTATTGCCTATTCCGGTGGGGTGGACAGTGCGCTTGTTGCTGCCATCGCGTTTGAGCAGCAGGGAGCAAGAGCATTGGCCGTCACGGGTGTCTCGCCCGCCCTGGCGCCTCACCTGCTGGAGGAGGCCCGCCACCAGGCCCGCTGGATCGGGATCCGCCATCGGGAATGCGGGACTGAGGAGTTGCAGGATCCCAGTTACAGCTCCAATCCTGTGGACCGTTGTTACGCCTGCAAGCGTGAACTGCACCGACACTTGAAGCAGGTGATCCCGGAGTCAGGTGATGCCCTCGTGGTGGATGGGGTGAACCTTGATGATCTCGGTGACCACCGCCCAGGCATTCAGGCTGCTCGTGAGGCAGGAGTGCGATCGCCCCTGGCGGAGCTCGGCATCGACAAGGCAACCATCCGAACCCTGTCGAGAGCGCTCGGATTGCCCTGGTGGGATAAGCCAGCTCAACCCTGCCTCGCGTCGCGGTTTCCCTATGGCGAGGCCATCACAGCGGAGCGCCTGAGGCGGGTTGGAGCGGCGGAGGCCTGGCTGATCGACAACGGGTTCACACGTGTCCGTGTGCGCAGTCAGGGACTGGCTGCACGCATCGAGGTGCCGAAGGCCCAGATCAGGGATCTGCTGAACCTCTCCGAGGGTGGAACTCTTGTGCCGAAGCTGTTGGGGATGGGCTTCACGTCCGTCAGCCTTGATCTGGAAGGCCTGATCAGCGGCAAGTTGAATCGCGGCTGATCCCATCCATCCGCCTCAAGAACGGCTCCCTTCCTGCACAGCCCTCTCAGATCGGCAGGTTCAGCGCCTGGGGTGATCTCGCCTCTGTCACCAGCGCAGCAGGTGTTTCCCTGAGAAAGCTCTTGAGAGAATGCCGGCTGGCTCGAAGTTCTTCCCCCAGGATCCTGCAGGCTTCTTCAGGCATGGTGTGGTCGCCGCAGGTGAACACGTCCACGGCTGCATATCCGTTCTCCGGCCACGTGTGGATCGAGATGTGGGATTCAGCCAGGAGAGCCAGTCCGGTCACTCCCTGGGGCTCGAACCGGTGGGTGATCAGATTCAAAAGAGTGGCACCGGCACGACTCGCAGCGATCGTGATGGTGTCTCTGAGGAATGCTTCGTCGTCGAGTCTGCTTTTGTCGCAGTCGTACAGCTCGAGGATGCAGTGTTTTCCCACCATGTCGGTGGCCGAGGTCGGGGCAGCCGTGTTGGCTTCGTTCGCTTGGGTGTCCCCCCATCCAGGGTTGGGATGCAGGTCAGACAAGGTCTGCTCCATCAGGCCTTTTTCGCAAAAAACAGCACATAAGGTTATCTGACGTTCCCAGCAGGATTTAGGTCCTGTTCAAACAAAATCTGCGCCTGCTCACGCCAGCCCCCTTCAAAGGCGTCCAGGTGAGTGGCACTGACAAGGCATTGATGGTTTGTTCCAACCGCCTCCAGCAGCAGTTGTTGACGGCGGGGATCCAATTCGGCGAGCACATCATCAAGCAACAGCAGTGGTGGTTCTCCGCAGAGCTTGGTGACCAGTTCCAGCTCCGCCAGTTTCAAGGCGAGCACCAAGGTGCGCTGCTGACCAGCGGACGCGAAACGTCGAGCTGCTGCACCGCTCAGCTCCATGGCGACCTCATCACGGTGAGGGCCAACGCGGCAACTGCCGAGGCGCTCTTCTTCAGGGCGCTGCTGGCGTAACTGCTCTTCGATTGAACGTCGCCAGGGCTCTTCCGCTTCCTGTTGCTCGAGTCGACTGCCAGGTCGGTAGCTCAACTCCAGGCACTCGGCGCCCTGGCTCAGGTGTGCTTGCCAGCGTTGTGCCATTGGGTTGAGACGCTGCACCGCCCTTCGTCGTCGCCGGTGGATCCGGGTGCTCACCAGGGCCATCTGCATGTCGAAGGCGTCCAGCAGGGTGTCGCGTTCCTGGCTGCCGATCTGCATGTTGCGTCGCCAGAACTGACTGCGCTGGCGCAGAAGGCGGTTGTATCGGCTGATCAGATCGGCGTAAACGGGCTCCAGCTGCAGCACGACGCGATCGAGCCACTGTCGTCGGAGGGCCGGTTCACCCCGGACAAGTTCGAGATCGAGAGCGCTGAAGCCAATGCAGCGCAGAGGGCCGATCAGATCCAGCTGTCGCTCCAAGGTCTTGCCGTTGCGGCGTGCCGTTCGTCCGCCGCTGCGACGAAGCTCAAGCTCCAGCCGATCACCGTCTTCGACCTGGGCCTGCAGGATCGCGCGTGGGCTCTCCCACTGGATCATGTCCTTGTCCTGGCTGCAGCGATGGGAGCGGAGCGTTCCAAGCAGCTCCACCGCTTCCAGAAGATTGGACTTGCCGATGCCGTTGGAGCCGATCACCAGCACCCGCGGCTGTGTCAGTTCCAGCTGAAGGTTGCTCTGGTTGCGGAAGCCTTGCAACGTCAGCCGTTGAAGCCGCATGGGTGCGTGAGCGGCGTTTGGGTAAGGTACTTGCAACGGGACGGCCGAGCGGTCGATCTCCTGCTGCGGCAATCCGCCGGTCAGTGGGCATGTAGCTCAGTTGGATAGAGCATCAGATTCCGGTTCTGAGGGTCGGGGGTTCGAGTCCCTCCATGCTCGTGTTTCAGTCACTCTCAGGAGCATTCTCCAGAGGCAATCCCATCGCCCGGATTCCGCCGGGATCAATCACAAACCCATTGGCCTCGAGGGCTTCGATGGCCATGCGAGGTGCTGAAACGGACAGGCTGCATCCGGGAAGGTCGCGTCGCAGGATGTGCAGGGCCCGATGCACCAGCACCGTTAAGAGCTGCTGCTGGTCTGGTCCCGGTCGGGCCGAAAGGTTCCAGAGATTGGCGTTGAGTGCTTGATCACTGGTTGCCCTGACGAAACCGACCAGCTCACCGCTTGCTTCCTCGATGATGCTGAGCTGCCAGACGCTGCGTTCAAGGGCCCGTTGCCAGCTCTGTTCAGGATGGGTTGTTTCCTGGCATGAGGCCAGCAGTTTGTTGATCGCTGCTGCCGCTGGTGCTGTGCCTGACTCGAGCCGGTAGCCGTTGGGCAGCCGTGGCGGGATCGATTGCTGGAAAAAGGGGAGCAAAGCGCGCTCAACCGGTGTTACGCATTCCGGCAGCAATGCCATTCAACGTGAGGAGAGCGCCTCGCAGCAGTTCACTGCGGCTGTAAGTGCGGCGGTCTTCATCCACACCGGGTGTCTCACTCATCGGAGGCTGACGGTTCTGATCGCGCAGGCGCTTGAGAAGCGCCACCTGAAGGAATCCCAGGGGAACGATCGTGCGGTTTCGCAGATCGACGGACATCTGCAGGGCCTGATCAGCACCAAGCAGACGTGGTTGTCCGGTGATGTCCAGGACCAGCGATCGGGTGAGCTCGTATTCATCAGCGATCGTCTGGAAGATCCGTTCAAACGCCTCACGGTTCGTCGGTGAACCGAGACTGCTGACGTAGTGGTGGGCGAGGTCGAGATCCACCTTTGAGAGGGTCATCTCCACTTTGGAAATCAGCATGCGGAAGAAGGGCCAGCGTTGATGCAGCCGTCGCAGCAGATCGAGCTGTTCTGGATCGTTCGTCACTTCCGTTGCCAGGGCAGTACCGACGCCGAACCAGCTGGGGAGGAGGAAACGACTCTGCGTCCAGCCGAACACCCATGGGATGGCCCTCAGGCTGGAGAGATCCTTGGCGCCGGATTTGCGTCGGGCTGGCCGGCTTGAGATCTGCAGTTTGCTGATCTCCTCGATCGGAGTGACCTGCTGAAAAAAGGCCACAAGATCGGGATTGTCGTGAACCAGAGCGCGGTAATGCTCTCTGGAACGCCCAGCCAGGCGCCCCATGAGCTGGTTCCAGCTCGGTGTCGCATCCAGCTGGTTGGTTACCAGGCTGTTCTGGACCACAGCCGTGGTCATGGTCTCGAGGTTGTAAAGCGCCAGTTCCGGCAGGCTGTATTTGGAGGCCAGAACCTCCCCCTGCTCGGTGATCTTGATGCGGCCCTGAAGTGTTCCACTCGGTTGGGCGAGGATGGCTTGATAGGCCGGACCACCCCCTCGGCTGACGGAACCGCCGCGCCCGTGGAAGAGCCGCAGAGCCACGCCATGGCGGCTTGCAAGTTCCTGAAGAGCCATCTGGGCCTGATGGATTTCCCAGTTGCTGGATAAGAAGCCGGAGTCTTTGTTGCTGTCGGAGTAGCCGAGCATCAGCTCCTGTAACGGCTGACGCTGACGACCCACGACAGGAAGCAGTTGTCGGTAAAGCGTCGACTGGAACAGCTCCTCCATCACCGCAGGGGCCCGCTGCAAATCCTCAACCGTTTCGAACAGAGGCACCACCAGCAGAGAGGCCCGATGGGCCGTTGGATCCACCAAACCGGTTTCCTTGGCGAGTAGCAGCACCTCCAGCAGATCGGACTCGGTGTGACTCATCGAGATCACGTAGGAGTTGCAGATGCGCTGTCCGAACTCCTGCTGCAGCCGCTGCACCATCCGGAACACCGCCATCGTTTCCGCTGTGGCATCCGACCAGGACACGCTGGGAGGAATCAGCGGACGACGGGTCTGCAGTTCCCGATGCAGCCAGTCCACCCGCTCGGATTCATCCATGTCGCCATAGGGCTTCGGGATCTCCAGATATCGGCTCAGTTCGTCGATGGCATCGCTGTGCCGGGTGCTCTCCTGACGGATGTCGAGGCTTGCCAGAGAAAACCCGAAAATGTGAACCTGGTTCAGAAGCGTGTCCAGTTGTTCACAGCTGAGCTCAGTGCTGACCAGGCTGTTGCGGATCAGCTCGAGATCACTCCGCAGTTCGTCGACACTGGCGTAATGGAGTGATTCACCGACCTGGAGGCCATCGAGTCCCTGCGGGAGCGCTTCCTGTGGCGTCTGCCAGCCGGCTTCCGCGAGCTGGTTGTTGCGGAGCAGTGTGAGCTGCAATCGCTCCAGCACGTAGCTCAGCTTGGGGCGATGGGGCGGGAGCCGATAGCGGGCGGCACGTTCCTCGTAGATATCGGGGAACCGGAGCCGATCCATCTCCAGGGATTCCAGCAGAGACGGTGCCACCTGGCTCCACTGCATCGAGATGCTCAGCTGATTGCGCAGGCCCTGCACGGAGCTGATGTAGCGCTCCAGCATCAGTTGGCGCTGATAACAGGCCGTGCGCCAGGTGATGTCTGGGGTGACGGAGGGATTGCCATCACGATCAGACCCCACCCAGGACCCGAAGGTGCAGAAGGCTGCCTGGGGAAAGCGCACATCCGGATAGTGACGGCTCAGGGCTGAAATGAGACGCCGTCGCATCTGCGGCATGGCGTCGAAAAGCACTTGCTGGAAGTAGTCCAGCGTGGAGTCGACTTCGTCGATCACCGTCGGTTTGAACTGGTGCAGCTCATCGGTGCGCCACCACAAACGGATCTCCTCCTCAAGCTGGTGGCGAAGGTCCTCCTCCTCCTGGCGGCTCATCGGGCCTTCCGATTGGAGGCGCTGAAGCAGATTGGCCACCCGCCGGCGCTTGTGACGCACGGTGTGGCGCACGATTTCGGTTGGGTGGGCTGTGAAAACCAGACGGATGTCGAGTTCCTGCAGCATGGTTTCCACCTGCGCTGGCGGAACATTCATCCGCCTAAGTCGCTCGAACACCTCCCCAAATGTGGCCGGATCGGTCTGACTGGCCAGAGGCGGGGCGAAGGGATCAAAGGGCTCGCTGGCCTGATCCAGCCCGCGCGAGGGGGCGAGGCTTTCCAGGTAGCCGTCCTCTTCGATGCGCTGTTCGAGGATGTTGATGAGCTGGAAATAGAGCGAGAAGGCCCTTGCTGCAGCGATTGCCTCGGCCAGATCCATCGCGCGGATGAGCTCGACGATGGCGTCACTGCTGCTTTGGCCGTCCCGACCCTCAAGAGCGACCGGATCACTCAGCTGTTTGAGCCGCAGCAGACGTCCGCATTGTTCCGGAGGGCATTCACTGCGAAGAACGTTCTGCCACAGGTCTTCGACCAGCTCGAGCCTTTGATGAAGGAGTCGGACGTTGCCTGAGCCAACGCCGCTGCCCCTGGGCTGTTCGCCTTCGAGCGCCTGAGCGGTGGGCTGGGGCATTGACGCTCCGCGGGATTCCGGTTTGGCCATGATCATCCCAAAGCGGCGCTGCAGCTGTGATCAGCGAGCTCCTGCTCCTCCATGGTCAGGCTACCGGCGTGCAGCAGGTCTGCGATGCTGCGCCCGGCAGCGTTCTCGCTCTGCCAGCGCATGGCTTGGTTGCCGTTTTCGAGGAGGGTCATCAGCGGCTTCAGACGGTGGCTCAATCCGATCTCCACAGCCAGGGGCTGAACCGACTCGATCAGTGCTGTGATCCAGTCGCGACAGAGCAGCGGTGCTGCGTCTTTCCAATGATGCAGGGTTGCATCCAAACTTGCCTCGGATGCAGCGAGATCATTGGCATCAGCGAGCATCACAAGTTCTGCGGCAGAGAGGCTGCTGGCGATGAGCGGATCAAGCTGCTCGGGCTGTTGCATCAGGAGCATCACCCGCAGCTCGAGCAGAGCCGTGATGGCGATCAGTTCAGCGGGATCCGTCACCAGATCACAGATCCGCAGTTCGAGCCGGTTCAGTCTGTAAGGGCGTTCGGGGCCATTCGGACGCACGGAGGTCCAGAGATGCCGTTCGTTGCGCATTGATCCGATCCGCAGTTGTTCCTCGACCCATTCGATGTAGTGACGGTGGTCACGGAAGAGCGGCACACACTTCGGTGTGAGTGGGAATTGATGCCAGCGCTGAGAATGGCGACCGGTGTTCTGGCCGCCAAGGAACGGGGAGCTGGCACTCAGCGCCAGCAGCAGAGCTGCTTCACAGCGCACGAGACGAACCGCAGCGAACAGTTGTGGAAGGTCTGTGATCCCCAGATTGATATGGACACTGGCGGTGACGACCCGGGTGCCATAGGTCGCTTCGATCAGGGCGTGGTACGGGTTGCCGGGGTCGGATCGTTCGAACCGCTCACTGTCGCCGAGACTGAGTGTGCTGCCTGGTAACAGAGTCAAGCCGCGGCTTGAGAGCCAGGTCCTCAGTGTTCTGCGAGGAGTGAGCAGCGCTTCCTTCAGCAGCCCGTAGTCGGACAAAGGCTCGGTGATGTACTCGAGATTGCGTCGATCCGGCTCGGTGACGAAACCTGGAAGATCACGGGCCGCTTCGGATGCCACACCGACGTTTTCACCGCAGAGACGACCGGTGAAAAGCTCCACCTCAAATCCTTTGAGCAGACGTGGTGCACTCATGGCTGATCAGCGTTGAGGCAGGCCAGGGCTGTGAGCATGCCTCGCGCCTTGTTCAAGGTTTCCTCAAACTCTGCGGAGGGGTTGGAATCGGCGACCACACCCGCACCGGCCTGAACCTTGACGAGGCATCCGCCTTGGGGGGAGGGCTGCACCACCATGGTGCGGATCGTGATCGCCGTGTTCAGTGCCCCGGCGAGATCCACGGAGCCATAAACCCCGGAGTAGGGCCCGCGGGCATCGGGCTCCAGCTCATGAATCAGCTGCATCGCCCTGATTTTGGGGGCACCACTCACCGTGCCGGCGGGGAAAGCCGCCATCAGCAGATCCCAGACATCGCGCTGCGGCGCCAGCCGCCCCACGACGTCGCTGACGATGTGCATCACATGGGAATAACGCTCGATCACCATCAGATCCCTCACCCGGACACTCCCCGGTTCGCAGACCCGACCCAGGTCATTACGACCGAGATCAACAAGCATCACGTGTTCGGCCCGTTCCTTCGGGTCTGCCAGCAGCTCAGCCTCAAGAGCACTGTCCTCATCTGGGGTCTTACCGCGCGGTCGAGTGCCGGCGATCGGTCGCAGGCTGGCGCGGATGCCCTCTTCAGCCGGTTCCGCATGGACCATGACCTCGGGACTGGATCCGATTAGCTGCCAGTCGCCGAAGTCAAAGAACGCCATGTACGGCGATGGATTGACGATCCGCAGACTGCGGTAAAGCTCCAGTGGGGTCTGGGGAACATGGGTCTCCAGTCGCTGGCTGATCACCAGCTGAAACACATCTCCAGCGGCGATGTGTTCACGGGCGCGGTCCACGGACGCTTCGAATTCATCGCGGCTGCGGTTGCTCGAAACATCCGTCAGATCGCGACTGACGGATGACCAGGGCAGTGGAGCGATCGCCGGTAAAGGGGATGCCATGCATTGGCGCAGCGAATCGATCCGCGCGAGCGCTTTGTCCCAGGCGGCCTGAGCATTTTCGGCGGCATCGAGGTCCGCGTAAGCGACAGCTGTGATCAGTCGCTTCACTTGATCGAAGATCAGAACAGCGTCCATCAGCATCCAGATCCCGTCTGGAGGGTCGTTTGGCCCCCTTTCGTGAACGGGAACGGTGGGTTCGATCCAGCGGATTAATTCGTATCCCCACGTTCCGAAAAGCTGGCCCATGGGTGGCAAACCCGGCAGATGGCTGCACCGATAAGGACGAACGCACTCCCGAAGCGTTTCGAAGGGATTGCCGGTCAGCCGGTCCTCGCGACCATCTCTCCAGCGGCGCACCAAAAGATCGCCCCGAACAGAAGCTGTCCAGAGCGGATCGCACGCAACAACACTCCAACGCCCAACGGTTTCACCCCCTTCGATCGATTCGAGCAGGACACCCGGGGGGTGACCAGCTCCGACCTTGATCCAGGTGGTGAGTGGGGTTTCGAGATCTGCTGGCCAGCTCTGGGCCAGTGGAATCAGGTTGGCGCCACTGGCAATGGCGTTGCCGAACGAGGCGCGATCAGGATTGAACATGGGCGCATCCTGACAGCCTCAACGTTGCCTTCAAAACGGCAATGGATCTGTGAGGCGATCAAGCGTCGTAGGTGTTGCGGCCGCTGAACTTGATCGTGGCTGGGTTGGTGTTCTGGCCGATGCGACGGGGATTGTGACCGACCATCGGGCGCCCTTCGTTGACTTTTTCAGGGAACACGCCGTCGGCAGGATGGAGGAACTCCGTGTCTCCACCGGGGAAGATCCGATAGATCTTGTAGTCCTCGATGCGGGGCTTGAACTTGGTGCGCAGCTGGGTGCCCAAGGCAAGGCACTGCTCTTTGCGAGCGAAGTACATCAGGTTCTCGCCCTGGTTCATCATCGCCGCGCCACCGGTGGGGAGCTCAAAGGCCTGAGCGGTGCCGCTTGTCCAGGTGATGGCGTACTTCTCCTCGGTTTCAGCGGAATTCAGCAGTCCACCAGTGCTGCCGATGTACTGAGGGAGCTGACCATTCAACGCCGATGCTGTCATGGGCTTCAGGACTCCAGACGGGCCGATACGACTGGAAAGTAGCACTGTGGTTGGACCCTTTTCCGGGGGCTGATCACATCCGTCACACCCCTTCATCCTGCGTCTGACGCGACAGGGAAAAACACCGTGATGTTTCTGTCCCGACGTTGCCGGTAATGGCCGCCGAGGCTGGCGAGCAGTTGGCGCGTTGCCTGCTGACTGAGTTGAAGACTGCCCGTTTCAGGGTCCCAGCTGAGAACGGCACCAACCCGGGCCATCGATTGAGGTTCCTCAGGGCTGAGATCCGATTCGGGGGTGTCCCGCTGGCCGGGCAGCTGCACCAGGATCTGCAGTTTCAGCCGGGCACCAGCGGCCCGCAGCAGGAGCAGCAGCTGGCTGCCCGAGGGCAGTCCGCGACTGGTGCGATCGATCAATCCACCGAGCATCGGCTCGAGCCGTCCTGGATCGCTCAACACCTCCGGAAGATTGTCGTCAAGGTCCAGGGCCAGAAGGATGCCCCGCCGATCGAGTTGATCCGCCCAACCGGTGGCCAGCGACTGGAGAATCCAGCCCAGGTCCGTGCGCGCCAGAGTGGTTTCACCCGGTTGGCGCTGCAGTTCTGCCGCATGGAAGATCAGTCCGAAGCGGTCGATCTGCTCGTTGCATTCCACATCGATCTGCCTCAGGCGTTTCATCACCACTGCGGGTAAGTCGCGTCGTCGCAACAGAGAGCGAATCAGCGTTCGGATTGTTGCCAGCGGCGTCCGCACCTCATGACTCAGTGCCTCCAGCAGCCCGAGCTCCTCACCACTCTCCGCTCTGCCACTCTCCGATTTGGAATCAACGGGTGAGGTCGTTGTCTGGAGCGTGAGGCTCGGCGCCGCTGCCGTCAGACGCTCTGCCAGCCGTGGCCAGAACCGCTGGGGCAAGTGTTCATCGGTGTGAAGCGGGCCAAGCAGGCGTAGGTCCTCCTGCAGCTGTTCGGCCATCGCGGGAGCCTGGTCCTGGAGGCCTCGCCCGACCAAGGCCAGGATGTCCCCGAGCGTGGTCGGATCACTGCGGATCAGCAGTTGTCGCTGGCCGGCCGGTCCATGCAGGGCGAGGGCCACTTGAAGCGCGGGCGTGATCACGATCAACAGCGGATCGCGGCTGTCGTCGGCATGGAGAGACAGCCTCCGGTAGGGCTCGTCGTGACGGATGGGTGGTCGATGGCCTGCGGAGACCGGAAGAGCCGTGGTCATCGGTGCCAGTGGCCCCAGATCCTCTGGGGCCCAAACCCATCCCTGCAGCTCACGCAGCAGTTTCGGCTCGTAGAGCGCCGGCAGTGGAGTGGCCAGCCAGAGCCCTTTGGCGTTGGTCTCGGATGTCAACAGGTCCCGCTGCAGCGTCTCCATGGCGGCCCACCAGAGACGCCGAACGCCTGTTTCATCACAGCTGCCCGGAGCGCTGCCCTCTGCCATGCGTTGGCGCAGCTCATCGAAAATGATGCCGGTTTCCTTCACCGCCGTGTTGTGGTGTGCCCTCTGCTCTGTCGAACCACAGACAGGCAAAGGCCGAGCGAAACGAAATTGACCACCATTGCTGAGCGCCCGTAGCTGAGGAACGGCAGTGGAATTCCGGTGACAGGACCGAGTCCGATGGTCATGAAGATGTTCACCACCACCTGAAACATCACCATCGTGCCAATCCCGATCACAACAAGGGCCTCGAAGTCGCTGCGGGCATTGCGGGCGACCTGCAGCAGCCGGCCCATGAACAGTGCGAATCCGAGAACCACGAGGAGGCAACCGATAAAACCGAGCTCTTCGCCGAGGGCACTGAAAATGAAATCGGTGTGCTGTTCCGGAATGAAACGCAGCTTGGTCAGCTCACCTTGGAGAAGCCCCGTCCCGAACAGGCCGCCGGAACCGATGCCGACCGTGCTCTGCAACAGGTGGTAACCACCGCCAAGCGGATCCTGGGCTGGATTGAGAAAGAGCACCAGCCGGTCGCGCTGATAGTCCTTCAGGCCATGCATCCAAAGCCACGGCGTAATCATGGCCATGGCGCCATGAATCGCGATCACCAAGGCTGCCGCGAAACGCTTCCAGGGCAGGGAGCGGAATGCCAGACCAGCCATCAGAGGGATCCAGGCGGCCAGCCCCCATGGGAACAACCCCGAGAGCAGAGCTGTTACGAGGGGAGAGAGCAGCAGCACGACCCATTCGATCGGCATTCCCGACCAATAGAGCATGGTCAGCATCAGGGCTCCGAAGACCAACGAGGTGCCCAGGTCCGGCTGGATGAAGACGAGAAGCCACGGGATGGCGATCACCCCCAGTGGACGCAGCAGATCCACAGGACGTTCGACCGGATGACGCGCCAGCACGGCGGCCACCAACAGAATCGCCGCGATCTTGGCGAACTCTGACGGCTGCACATTGATGCCCCCGATACTGATCCAACGCTGTGCTCCGAGTGCTGTGGTGCCGATCACGCGGACCGCCACAAGGCTGATCAACGTGAGGATGTAAATCGGAACCAGAAAAGGCCTCAGCCGAAGTAACGGCAGACGTTCAATCACCAAAGCGATCACCACACCAACTGCTGCGGTGATCCAGTGGTGGTACCAGTCCGCGTAATCAGCCTGTCTCTGGGTGCTGGCGATCAGCAGTCCGGCAACAGCGACCATGCCGAGGGGCGCACCCCAGAGAATCCACTCCCGTTTCCGCGCCCGACCTCTGCGACTGGAATACATGGTCAATCCATGCACGGCGGGTGGGCTGTTGCCGTCATCGGATCAATCCTTCACAAGGGTCTGAACCTCTGTTGCCAGTGCCTGGAAACTCTTGGCAACGCGTGAGTCCACATCGTTGAGAACGATCGGACGCCCTCCATCGCTGCCCTCCTGGACAGGCATCTCCATTGGGATCTGCGCCAGCAGCGGTACGTCGTACTCCTCGGCGAGCCGCTGGCCCCCACCACTGCCGAACAGGGCATATCGCCGGTCGGGCAGATCTGGCGGCACAAAGAAACTCATGTTTTCAACGACGCCGAGCACCGGAATGCCCAGTTGGCGGAACATCGCCAGTCCACGTCGTGCGTCTTGCAAAGAAACCTGTTGGGGAGTGGTCACAATCACCACGCCGGCCATCGGCACGGCCTGGGCCAGGGACAGCTGGGCATCGCCAGTGCCCGGTGGAAGATCCACGACCACGAGATCCCGGTCGCCCCATTCCGTCTGGTACAGAAATTGGCGGATGATGCCGTTCAGCATCGGCCCTCTCCAGATCACCGGCTGGTGCTCATCGATCAGCAGGCCCATGGAGACCATGCCGATGCCGCAGCTTTCGATCGGAACGATCCGCTGCTGATCACCGCTTCCCTGAACCTCAGGGGTCCGATCAGCGACGCCGAGCATGGTCGGGGCGTTTGGTCCGTAGATGTCGGCGTCCAGAAGGCCCACCCTCCAACCCTGCTGTGCCAGCGCACAGGCCAGATTCACCGCAACGGTGCTTTTACCAACCCCACCCTTGCCGCTGCTGACCGCAATGACCCGTCCCACCCCGGGGATCGCCTGTCGCTCGGCCGGTTGACCGTGTCCGGCCTGGCCGATGCCGCCCTGGCTGGCGGGCTGACCCAATTCGATCTGGACATCGCTAATTCCGTCCAAGTCCGTCAGAAGCTGTCTGGCTTCGTTGGCGATTCGTTCACGCTGACTCTGCGCAAAACCTGGTAGCGACAGAACAAAAACAACCCGCGGAGGGGACACGCGGATCGCAGTGATCCAGCCCAGCTCAACGGCGGAACGACCGCTGCCGGCATCCTTCACCTGCTCAAGACAGCTGCGCGCTTGCTCCGCCGTGACCATCTGATGCGCTGACCTTCAAGCGGATCCTAGGAGTGGCCTCCCATGACAGAGCCTGACGGTGTCTTGTCGGGGTCTCACCCGACCTGTTTAGGTGCTCAGGTTGGATGTTTCCCTTTCCCCATGGTGCTCACCCTGCTTCAGCGCGTTCTCGGTCGTGCCGGGAAGCCGGCAGGTGGAACGGCTGGATCGCCTGCACTCGAACTGCCGCCCGCCGATTCGCGGGAGCGCGCCCGTGGAATGGTGATGGGACTCCAGGATGAGATCTGCACCGGCCTGGAGGCGCTCGATGGTGAGGGTCGCTTCAACGAGGAAAGTTGGGAGCGCCCGGAGGGCGGAGGCGGTCGCTCCCGCGTCATGCGCGAAGGACGGGTGTTCGAGCAGGGTGGCGTCAACTTCTCTGAGGTGCAGGGTCAGGAGCTGCCTCCATCGATCCTCAAGCAGCGTCCTGAAGCCAAAGGGCATCCCTGGTTTGCCACGGGGACCTCGATGGTGCTTCATCCGCGCAACCCCTTCATTCCCACCGTTCATCTCAACTACCGCTATTTCGAAGCAGGACCGGTCTGGTGGTTTGGGGGTGGGGCCGATCTGACGCCGTATTACCCCTTTCTCGAGGATGCCCGCCATTTCCACGGCACCCTCAAATCGGCCTGTGATTCTGTTAATCCTGATTTGCACAAGGTGTTCAAACCCTGGTGCGATGAATACTTTTTCCTGAAACACCGGAACGAGACACGCGGTGTCGGTGGGATTTTCTACGACTACCAGGATTCCAGTGGAACGCTCTACAAGGGTCAGGACAGCCGTGGCCCGGCCGCGGCGATTGCATCCGAACTGGGTGCACGTCCTTTGAGCTGGGAGCAGCTCTTCACCCTGGGCCAGAGCTGTGGCCGGGCCTTTTTGCCCTCTTACAGCCCCATT
>PAEP01000003.1 GCA_002700765.1 Synechococcus sp. MED850 | reverse complement strand
CAACAGGGGATCACTCAACACTGCTTAACTCCAGACATTGCATGGTTTTGGCATCCGCTCAGCGTGATGAACCCTGCCAGAGACGAGCAACGGGAAGGACGCAAACAATGTTGACCTGTTGAAGTGGAAGACAGTTGGGCTGAGTACGGCGAAAAACCCTGTGATTGAAAGGCATCTGTGGGCCTCGATCCGATCAGGACGGTGTTGACCATGCTCTTCGCCAGAGAGGTTCACCAAAAATCGGTAACGTTCAACACAACAGGGACGTGATCCGCAATTCAAAATTAGGATTCACCAAAATTGAGGGAGCTCTTAGGTTCTAAGGCCTCCTTTTTTCTTGGACGAAAAACGATTTGAAACTTGCATCATTAAAAGCCCTGGATGGTGCAAGCAAAACCTTGACTACCAAATTAGGTTTAAATTCATACCGTAAATCTTGCATAAATCAACGAGAAGACGTGTAAAACCCAACGACATTCTTATGCTTCACCCAATTCCCACAGCATCCGAGCACAGTCACAAAAAACTTTAAACACCTCGAAAACATCAAATAAAACAGCAAATCGATCAGCAGAGAACAAGATGAGATCAAACAATCTTCAAACGGATCGTTACCGATGAATCACTGTGCTGGCCCTGAACAGCATGTTCATCTGGGCAAGGCCGATCAAGGACGGGCACGACTGTCGACACACGCAGCAACCCGACTTGATCGGTAGGCATTAAGCACCATCAACATGGTGTCAGAAAGCACACAAAGGGCATACGGTGATTGAACAATTGTCGGGGGTATGACCATGCCGAGACGGATTCCACTGCATCGAGAACACGTTCTGCCGTCCTGTATCAATTGGAAGTGGATCGAGACCACCAGCGAGGGAAAGTACCTCGCTCACTACTGTCAGAACGGTCAGTGCCGGGACCTTGGCTTGTACGAAGATGCCATGTCGGCAAACCAAGCTGTGCTCCAAGCAATCCGTCGACACATCCATGAAGCGATCTCCGACATGAATGGGAACTGACCCCTATCGCGAAGGAGACTCTGCGCGACAGATCGAGACCGGCTTGATCCAGGATGATCAATCTGAACCAACCAGAAGAGATTGAGATGAATCCGGATCAGGCCGACCACGATCAACTGGAAAGACTGCGTCTGGTTCTTGACGTCGCCAAAACAAATGGCAATCAGCTGTTTGTTGAGAACATTGAGCGGGAGATCACGGCTCTTGAACAGGGTCAACCCTCACCAATTGTCGAGGAGTACCTAACAGCGGAGGAACGAGACCTGCGTGGCGTCTGAATCCTGCTGAAGCGAGACACACCTCTCCAGCCTCTCTGTTGCGGCAGCACGAAGGCAATGCGCCTTAACACTGATTGCCTCTGTAATCCACAACACCAACAGTGGGTTCAAAGCATCGGAGCTCCCATGGCGTTCAGAAGCCGGATTTATGCCACATCCAGTGGTTCCACCATTGATGCGGTCGGGAACGGCCGTTATCTGGTCTGCAACAAGGCTTACTGCTTTGTTGTGGAAGGTTTGCGCATGGCCCATGAAGCCGTAAGAAAACAGGATGCGTCGTTCGCCTGAAGCGATGCCTCGCTGACCGTTGTTGAACCCGATGCAAGGATCTCCATGATCGGATGGCAGCATCGGGTTCAAAGGCTGTGGATCCATTGGCATGTCCTTACGGACAGCCCAAAACCATCTTGAGTACAAGCGCTGAGTGACCTTGCTCTCAGGTCGTTCATAGTGAGGTTGTTCCAAGGATCCGAGGACCCAGCGAGACAACTCATCAATCACATTGCAGAGCTTCAAACGCGGCTAGCTCACCCGCAGCACTGGACCGAGGGAGAAAACACCAACAATGCAGTGAAACTGCAACAGTTGATGTTGGAGCTGCGTCGTCGTCAGGCCGAAGGAGATCTGGATCCAATCAGCGGATCCGGCGCGACGTAATCAAAGGCCACTGGGCCTGAGTTCAAGGATGGGGCTTCATCCCCCCCAGTTCAAGAGGGGCAGAGGTCCTCACCGATAGAGGCCGCTGTTCCCTGGCCCGGTCGAGATGAAGGAGATCCCGCGGGCAGAACCAGTAAGAAACCATCTGCCATTCTTTTCCGACCAGATAACTGCGATAAAAATCAAGCAAATCAGAGGGACGATTGCGATAGTCGGCTGGATAAATGGTTGAGGAAATCAAACAAAAGATCAGCACATGCAAGATGGTGCTGGCTGGATGATGTCCACATTGGAAACCAAGCAGACGCGCCTCACTGTTCACACTGAAGTCAAGCCCGAAGTGATCGTGCAGGCAATCATGCAGTTCCGTGCATTCACCGATGCCAGGAATCCAATTTTCCAACACTTCAACGTATTGATTGGGTTGCTGATTCATGAACATCCCGACGCGGCCGGAATCATGAAACCAGTCAGCCAACTGTCACGTAACGGTCGCTACCAAGCATGCCTCGATGCCGCGAATTCCGTAGCCGATCACACCACGGTGACGCGTCGGCCTGTTGAGCATGCACAAGCGGAGCAAACCTAGGGTTCCGGCCTCCAACGAGGTGTCTGGTCCGAGAGGTTTGGGTCGGTTTTCACCGGCTGCACGGAGGGACAAAAGCCCGGGAGACCGCGACAACCCAACCTCCCTCTCCGATGTCATCTCCGACGGACCCGAACGGTCCCTTCCAGCGTTCGCATCCCAGCGAAGGCATACAGGCGCTTGAAAAGGAACGCCAGCTCCCACTAACCGGCTGGCAGCAGGAAGTTGATCAAGCCAAACGCCTGGGTCTCGAGGCCGCTGAAAGCATCGTTGATCGAAACATCTCCACCTTCTCGAGGGGAGAGCTGCCGCATTTCGCCGGCATCAACACGTTCATGAAAGCGCCCTATCTGGAGGACGTGAACCAGGTGGGCAACTACGACGTCGCGGTGATCGGCGTTCCTCACGACTGCGGCACCACCTACCGACCCGGAACCCGCTTCGGGCCCCAGGGAATCCGACGGATCTCAGCGCTCTACACCCCCTACAACTACGAGATGGGGGTGGATCTGCGCGAACAGATCACCCTCTGTGATGTGGGTGACATCTTCACGATTCCAGCCAACAACGAAAAGAGCTTCGATCAGATCTCCAAGGGCATCGCCCACGTGTTCGCCAGTGGCGCCTTCCCGATCATTCTCGGCGGCGATCATTCGATCGGTTTTCCAACGGTGCGCGGCGTCTGTCGTCATCTCGGCGACAAGAAGGTGGGGATCATCCACTTCGACCGCCATGTCGACACCCAGGAAATCGACCTGGACGAACGCATGCACACCTGCCCGTGGTTCCACGCCACCAACATGGCCAACGCCCCGGCCGAGAACCTGGTGCAGCTGGGCATCGGCGGCTGGCAGGTTCCCCGGGAAGGCGTGAAAGTGTGCCGTGAGCGCGGCACCAATGTGCTCACGGTGACCGATATCACCGAGATGGGCCTCGAGGCTGCGGCTCAGTACGCCATCGAACGGGCCACTGACGGAACGGACTGCGTTTACATCTCCTTTGATATCGACTGCATCGATGCCGGCTTCGTGCCCGGGACCGGCTGGCCGGAACCCGGTGGTCTGCTGCCACGTGAAGCCCTGAAACTGCTCGAGCTTGTTGTACGCAATGTGCCGGTGTGTGGTCTCGAGATCGTCGAGGTCTCGCCCCCGTACGACGTCAGCGACATGACCTCACTGATGGCGACACGGGTCATCTGCGATGCCATGGCCCATCTGGTGGTGAGTGGTCAGCTGCCCCGCAAGTCCGCACCCGCGTGGATCCATGAGGCATGCAACATGAACGTCGATCAGGCCTGGAGATAAGCCATGCACGAAGTTGACATGACCAAGTGCCTGCTGATCTCACTGAATGAATGGCGCGATCGAAGGGACGATCCATCAGCAATGGTGCAGACCGTTCATCTGGATGTGGGTGGCTTCACCTGCGTCGAACCGGATCAGCTGATCACCACGTATGCCGCCGCCGTGCAGGGCACCTGGCTGGATGGTTCCAGGCTCACCATCCGCGACATTCCCTTCGTCGGCCGGTGTGTGGTGTGCAACGACACCTACACACCAACCCCGGAGACCGCTTACCGCTCACCCTGCTGCGATCATCCCCTCGAGGAGATCGTCAGCGGCCGAGAACTGCGGATCCGCAGCATCGATTACCGCAGTGATGCAGCAGCTGGACTTGAGTCCACTGCAGTTTCAAACATTCGCTGAGACCGACACCCCTCCAGTCATGCACATGCCTCTCGAGGACACCCTCGGCCTCAATCTGCTCGCAGCCAATCAACACCAGGCGGAGCACAACCAGGCGCATTTCCGGACCTGGGATCTGCTGTGCCTCAATCTGATGAGCAGTCCCGGCGCCGGCAAGACCGCCCTTCTGGAACGATCTCTCCCCAACCTCGCTGCCGACCTGAGGATGGCCGTGCTGGAAGGGGACATGACCACCCAGCTCGATGCCGAACGGCTCGAGGCGGTAGGCATCCCCGTTGTGGCGATCACCACCGGCAGGGCCTGCCACCTCGACGCCGCCATGGTGAAGGGTGGCCTGACCCTGCTGCAACAGCGTCTCGATCCCGTTGATCTCGATCTGCTGCTCGTGGAGAACGTGGGCAACCTTGTCTGCCCAGCCGAATTCGACGTTGGGGAACATCACAAGGTGGCGCTGCTGAGCGTCACGGAAGGAGACGACAAGCCGCTCAAGTACCCCCTGATGTTCCGTCAGGCGGATGTGGTGCTGATCACCAAGGTGGATCTGCTGCCGCACCTCCCGGTGGATCTGGCCACGATCCGCCGCAACATCCTCAGCATCAATCCAGAGGCCACGGTGATCGAGGTCTCCGCCCTCAGCGGTGAAGGGATCGACGCCTGGCACCACTGGGTGCATCAGGCCCTCATCAGCCGCAACGCCTCCACACCAGCTCTGGCCAAGGCCTGAGCTGCATCACTCACTGAACCCACCCTGCCGATGCCATGACCAAACAACTCCGCAACCTTCTCTTCGCCGGGCTGGCAATTCTTCTGGCCGTGGCTTGTTCGAAATCGCCCACTCCAACGGCCGTCAGCGGCACCCCGATCGTGCTCGGCTACAGCAACTGGGCGGGATGGTGGCCCTGGGCCATCGCTGTGGAGGAGAAGCTGTTCGAGAAGAACGGCGTGAACGTTGAGATGAAATGGTTCGACGGATACCTGCAGTCGATGGAAACCTTTGCCGCCGGCAAGATTGACGGCAATTCGCAGACGCTCAACGACACCATCTCCTTCCTGCCTGGGGAAAACGGAGGCGAAGTGGTGGTGCTGGTGAATGACAACTCCGCAGGCAACGATCAGATCATTGCGGATGCGTCGATCAACTCCGTCGCCGAACTCAAGGGCAAGACCGTGGCGGTGGAAGAGGGCGTTGTGGATGACTACCTCCTCAGCCTTGCCCTCAAAGACGTGGGTCTGAGTCGTGATGATGTGGTGATCAAGGGCATGCCGACCGATCAGGCCGCCACGGCCTTTGCAGCCGGACAGGTCGACGCCGTCGGCGCCTTTCCCCCATACACCGGCACGGCCATGAAGCGCGAAGGTGCCCAGGTGATCGCCAGCTCCAAGGAGTATCCCGGGGCCATTCCCGATCTGCTCACCGTCAGCGGTGATCTGATCAAGGAGCGACCCGACGATATTCAGAAGATTGTCAAGACCTGGTGGGATGTGCGGGCCTTCATGGCAGAGAACCCGGAGAAATCCGAGGAGATCATGGCCAAGCGCGCCGGAATTCCCACGGAGGAATACGAGCAGTACAAGGACGGCACCCGTTTCTTCACGATCGAGGAGAACCTCGAAGCCTTCAGTGAGGGAGAGGGCATGCAATTCATGCCTTACGCGGCGGAGTCGATGGCCGACTTCATGGTGTCGGTTGGATTCATCCCTGAAAAACCCGATCTGAGCAAGCTGTTTGACCCCAGCTTCGTGAAGAACGTGGCAGGCGCCTGATGCAGGCTTCGGCACCCGCAGCCGATGTGACGGGGGGGCCTCGCCTCCTCTCACTCTTCGCTCTCGGGGCGACGCCACCTCGGGCGGTGCGGGGAGGTCTTCAGGTGGCTTCCCTGCTCCTACCACTCCTGGCCTGGACGGCGTTCACGGCGATCGGCATCGTCGATGAGAAGTTCCTTCCCTCTCCCGCAGCGGTGTTCCGCTCTCTGGCTTCCATGGCCGAGAGCGGCATTTTGTTCCAGGACATCGTGGCCAGCACTGGCCGGGTGTTCGGCGGTTTTCTGCTGGCGACGCTCCTCGCGGTTCCGATCGGCATCGTGATGGGGGTGTATCCAGCGATCTGCGCGCTGTGTGAACCGCTGATCGCGATGTTGCGCTACATGCCTGCAGCCGCCTTCATCCCGCTGTTGATCATCTACCTCGGGATCGGCGAAGCCCCCAAGATCGCGCTGATCTTCCTGGGGACTGTGTTCTTCAACATCCTGATGGTGATGGATGCGGTGAAGTTCGTTCCCAAGGAACTGATTGAAACAACGCTCACCCTCGGTGGTCGAAGCCGCCAGGTGCTGGTGCAGGTGGTGGCCCGCTACAGCCTTCCGAGCATCATCGACACCCTGCGCATCAACATCGCCACCTCCTGGAACCTGGTGGTGGTGGCGGAGCTGGTGGCAGCGGACGTTGGACTCGGCAAACGGATCCAGCTGGCACAACGCTTCTTCCGCACCGATCAGATCTTCGCTGAGCTGATCGTGCTCGGATTGATCGGGTTCGCGATCGACATGAGCTTCCGGTTGCTGTTGCGGTTGAGTTGTCGCTGGGCGGTCTGAGCCATGGAGCTTCGGATTCAAGACCTCGGCAAGCAGTTCGGGGAGGGCAAAGCACGCAAAACGGTGCTGGAGAACATCAGCTTCCGGATGCAATCCGGTGATTTCACAGCCTTGGTGGGGAGTTCCGGCTCGGGAAAGACCACGATCCTGAGATTGATCGCCGGGCTGGAACAGCCGAGCAGTGGCCGGATCCTGGTGGATGGGGAGCCGGTTCGCGGCCCCGGCCCGGACCGCGGCATGGTGTTCCAGAAATACAGCCTTTATCCCTGGCTGAACGCTGCTGACAATGTCGCCTTCGGCATGCGCATGCAGGGCAGGACAGCAACTGAAATCCGTGAACGCACGGCCTATTTCCTCGAGGTGGTGGGTCTACAGGACGCCGCCGCCAAGTTGCCGCGGGAACTTTCGGGCGGCATGCAGCAGCGGGTGGCGATCGCCCGCGCCCTGGCCACCGATCCCAGTGTGCTGCTGCTGGACGAACCGTTCGGTGCTCTGGATCTGCAGATCCGGGAATCGATGCAGGATTTCCTGCTGAACCTTTGGCATCGCACGGGGCTGACGGTGCTGCTGATCACCCACGATGTGGAGGAAGCTCTGGTGCTGGCCCAACGGGTGCACGTGCTGGCACCCAACCCGGGACGGATCATCCGCTCACTCGATGTGACGTTGGACAAAAGCGATCTGGACCAGCTGCGCCTGAGCAGCGCGTTTCTGCAGCAGCGCCGCAGTCTGGCCACCAGCCTGCGGCAACTGGAGCCTGCCTTCCTCTGATGGGCGAGGTGCAGAGATTTCTGCCGGCGCGGCTTTACACGGACCCGAGGGTGCATCACTGGGATTGCGAAGGCTATGCAGGGCGCTACTGGCATCCTCTGGCGGCAGCCGCATCCCTGCCGCCGGGCCACAGCATGGCCCTGACGCTGCTGGATCAACCGTTGTTGTTGACCCGTCCGGGGGACGGTACGCCGCGGGCCTTTCTGAACCGCTGCCCCCATCGCGGTGTGGCCTTCCAGGAGGAACAACCGGAACCAATCAGCTGCCGTCGGCTGATCTGTCCGTATCACGGCTGGACCTACAACCTCGAGGGGACACTGATGGCCGCTGCGCGGGAGAGGGAGTTCGATCAGCCCTTCCAGCGCGGGGAGTGGCCGCTGACGTCTCTGCCCTGTGTGGTGGACGGTCCGCTGATCTGGGTGGCGCTGCAAGCCGACGTGACACCGCTGGAAGAGCAGCTGGAGCTGGTGCATCGTGAAATCGAATCGCTGTGGACGCAGCCGCTGCATCAGGTGCGGATGGTGCAGCGCACGCTCAACTGCAACTGGAAGATCGCCCACGACAACACGCTCGACGACTACCACGTCGCCGTGGCACACCCAACGACACTGCATCGCGAGCAGGGTCCGGTTCGCCACTATCGGCATCGGTTCAGCGCGCTGGGGACACTGCTGGTGACACCCCACGCCGACGGTGGCAGCTTTCACACCTTCGGGTTGCCTCCCTGGATGCATCTGATCAGCTGGCCGGAGGGCCGGATCGCCCTGTTGGAATTTCTTCCCATCAGCCCGGAAACCTGCCTGATGCAGTTGCGACTGTTCGCGAGCGCGACGGACGGCGACGCCGCAGCGATGGACATCTGGCTGAGGGGGTTGCTGGCTTTTCTGGAGGAGGACAGACAACTGGTGGAATCAGCCCAGCGGGGCTACCGCGGCGGCTTCGTGCCAGGCCCCCCCCATGCCCTTGAACGCCGCATCCTGCACTGGCAAGCGATCTACAAAAAAGCGCTGCCGCAGGTTATGGCGACGTGAAGGCCGTGCGTAGCCACGCCGCCATGGAGGCATTGAGCCCAGCCACATCAGCCAGTGGTTCGGCGCTGAAGGGCATCAGGGGCATGTAGCCATCCGGTCCGAATTCCGGCGTGATCGTCATCGGAGGAGCACTGCTGGGGCGCTGATCGAGAAACAACTGCCAGCAGCGGCGATGGGCTTCAAGGGCCTCGGCCCACTCCGGGGCGAACGGGTGGGACACGGAGGGTCCCTGGGCATGACCAACCCGGGCGTGGATGTGATCAACATGGGCCGCCATCGCCTGAATCGGCTCCAGATCCGGCGTCATCAACCGTTCGCTCACAGCACACCAGTGGCTGAGATCAGCGGTGATCCGCAGGCGCTCGTGGCGCTCCAGCCAGCGAGGCAGAACCCAGGGGTTGAACAAGCTGCGGCTGCGATGGGTTTCGAGCAGCACCGGGCAGGGGGCAGCATCGATGCGATCGAGCACGGCAGCAAGAAACCGGTGCTGTTCCGCCTCAGGCCAGCTGTCACTTCCGGTGATCAGGCTGATCTTCAACGGCTGCAAGGGAGCGCCACGATCGAGGGCCCGATCCAGCTGATCCAGATGGTGCTGGGGTGTGTGGGAGAGATCCGGGGTGTAATCCCCACCCGTGACAATTTCAAGAATCAGCTGTTGTTGGCGTTCAGCCAGCAGATCGCGCAGAGCACTGGGATCAAGCGCAGAGAGACAGGGATGGGCAAGGTTCAGCTCGATTCCATCGAAGCCGGTTTCAGCCGCGTTGCGACTGGCCTCCTCCAGCGAGCCGGTCCAGCCCCAGAGGGTCCGGAACAATCGAACGGGAGCACACGTCAACGGGACCCGGTGAACAGATGCGGCTGGATGCCGAGATGGATGGCCTCGCGGAAGAGGGCCTGCTTGGCTGCAACGTCCTGCTTTTGCTCAGCAAGACGAAAGCGCAGTTGAAGCGAGGCGATCAGAGAGCGCTGACGGGGATGCAACAGATCCGAGTCCACCGCGAAGAACAAAACAGGGTTCAAGTATCGGTGCGGCAGCACGTTCCCGCGAGAACAAGACACCGGCCAGCCCAAGAGAACAACAACTATTTGGCACTCTGAAAGCGAGAGTGCTAATGGGAGTTGATGATTTGGAGACGCAATTGGAAAGCATGAAGATCATCAACACGAACCTTTTTCAAGAGAAAACCCCCTTAACTTTCTGCGGAACAAGTGATCAGATGCATGATCCTTCTTCACTTCTTCGGCTTGGGAGATGTTCTGCGCCGGTTCGAACTTGAGCAGCTCACTGGATTGAATCTGATGGGCTTTCGGCCGATCACCCTTGATGATCTGGTGATCTGGTCCCAGGGAGTTGCCCATCAACAGCACTGGGATGCGGACAGAATTCACCACGATGTGTTGCAGCTCTGGATCAATCAGGCAGAAGAAATAGACGAGTGGAGAGTCCGTCTGAAGCAATCACCAGCCAATGTGGAATTGCTTGCAGGCATCGGCGATGGTCGCTGCTGGCAACAGCACTGGGAAGGGATGCTGCGTCAGACGCCCCGGGGTGGCCGGGCCTGATTCAGTTCAAACGATGACGGGATCCGCCAGCTGGGCATGCATCGCATCCCAGAAGCATTCCCGATCGCCGATCACCCGTGATCGAATGCGTTGGACCCGGTCATGGGCCATGGGGTCCGACCCCGCCAGTGCCTGAACCATCTGCTCCGCCAGGGGGCCATGGCTGTTGCCATCGAGCTCGATATGGCGCTCGAGATACCAGCACAAGGTGGGGCAGGGCAGATTGAGCAGGCGCAATCGGGCCAGCAGCGATCGGAACAGATCGGGCACGATCAACTCCCTTCCGTAGGCGAACGCCGCGGCGAGGGCATCCACCTCACCCGCGCTGATCAAATCCTGGGTGGTCCGCAGGAACCGACGCGCTGAGGGAGGAATCGCCGGATGACGCACGGAACCCGGGAGATCTCCAGCCATCGCCTGGACGAGAACGGCATCAATCACGCTGGTATCGGCATGGATTTCATCCATCGCCCGCCGATAGATGGCGAAATGACTGAGATGCAGGGGACCGCCGAGATGATCCGGCAGGCAATCGCATTCCTCCTCGGCCACAAGGCTGTTGATCAGGCCGGCAAGGCTCGGGTGGCGTGGAGGGGCCCAGGGTGCACCGGATGGGGCGAGATGCTGCTGCAACGCCTTGAGCAGCAGCATGAAATCCCACACCGCGAAGACGTGGTGTTCAACGAACAGCCGCAGATGAGCGATGGAGTGAATCGCCTGGGGGAGCGGATGACGCTGAAAATTCACACTCAGAGACCCAATTCGGTCAGTCCGGGGAAATCCTCCGGCCGGGGACCATCACCCCAGGTGAATCGACGATCCTCTGGTTGGATCGACACATCATTGATGCTTGCCTCACGCCGGCGCATCAGACCCGTGTCCGAAAATTCCCAGTTCTCATTGCCATGGGAACGGAAGAATTGACCGGAATCATCATGCCATTCATATTGAAAACGAACAGCGATTCTGTTGTCTGCAAAGGCCCATACCTCCTTGATCAACTTGTAATCAAGTTCGGTCGACCATTTGCGCTTGAGAAAGGCAAGAATCTGCTCACGCCCGTGGATGAATTCACTGCGGTTTCGCCAGAAACTGTCCTCTGTATAAGCCAGTGAAACCTTGTCCGGATCTTTGGTGTTCCAGGCGTTTTCCGCCATCCTTGCTTTCTGCTGAGCGGTTTCCAACGTGAAGGGAGGAAACGGTGGTTTTCCAGTCATGGGATTAAAAAAATGAGGGTCAGGGCAGCTGGCTGATCACACGCACGCTGGCATCGGGGCTGTACCGGGCAACCCACTGACGCAGCTGAGATTCCTCCTCGTCTGTTCGTGTGCAGGCAAATCCATAGCGGGCGCGAACCCGCTCTGATGCGGCTCGAAGGGCCTTGACGCCCAGCGATTCAAATTCAGAAACCCGAAAGGAATCGCCGGCTTTCAGATACTCCAGAATCACCGTGGAGGGTGAATACAACGTGCTGGATTGACCGTCAGGCCATTGCAGCTCAAATCGGACTTCTGGCATTCCTCAGACCTGACCTGGTGGATCCTGCATCACGCAAATCCGCTGGTGCTGTCTCATCAGTCACAGCCGAACCCGGTGAGACCCTCGCTGCCTTCCCACAGGGATTCCATGCCACCGGAACGCTGCAGCACAACCCGGCAGGGGCCGCTGCCGAAGGATCCGATCCGGCAGCAGATCAGGTTCGAATCCCCCTGCAGCATCCGGGTCAGCCTGCCGGTCATCGACGGACGCACCGCCAGCAGGTAACCGAAGCTGGGAAAGCAGGTGAGCCAGGCCTGTTCCTCCACCTGATCAGGACGCTCGATCGCATCGAGCTCGAGGCTGATGGGATGACCGCAGGATTCCGCGAACATCACCGCCGTGCCGCAGAGCCCACCCATGCTGATGTCCTTGGCGGCGTGAACGATGCCATCGGCGGCAAGGGCCGGAAGCAGGCTGAGGTGAGAGCGAAGCAAGCCAGGGGACGCCTCTGTGGCGGCGTCCCAGAAGGGGTAGTGCCGGTAGAAGGAACCACTGCGATTCACCAGCAGCCACAGGTCATCCCCCGGTGACGCCATCCGGGCCGACAGCACAGGCCCCTCTGCCACACCGAGCACCGCAACGGAGAGCGCCTCGTAGGGACTCTGCTGATTGGAATGGCCACCGACCATCGGCACCGCAAAGCGATCACAGGCGAAGTGCATCCCATCCAGCAGAGGTTGCAGACGATCAAGCCCCTGGGTCCAGACGCTGTTCACCACAGCCAGCGGCCGCCCTCCCATCGCAGCGATGTCACTGAGATTGACCAGGACGCCGCTCCATCCGGCAAACCAGGGATCCTCCGCCACCAAAGCGGGATGCATGCCCTCACAGGCCATCAACAGCTGACCGTTCTGGGCCGGGAGCAGCGCCGCATCGTCGCCGAGCCGGCCGGCCTTGCCGAGCTGGGGAAACGGCAGATGGTTAAACACCGAAGCCGCCGGGCGGATGTCCCGCTTGGCCAGCAGTCCGCTCTGGCGGCGCAGGTGATCCACCAGCAGGGCGAGGCTCATGCGGCCAGCTGCAGGGATGGCCGCTGCTGCTTCGCTGGAAGGTAGTAGCTGAGATCCGCCTGCATCAGGTGATGGCGGATGCCGCGGATCTCCATCTCCTCGATCGACGTCCAGTGCAGGCGTTGGAAGAAACGCACGTTCTGCAGTTGCACGGTGGCCAGAAACCGATCACAACCCCAGCCGTTGGCCGTGGTGACCGCCTTCCAGATCAAACCCTTGCCGATCTGATTGTGACGACGGAAGTCACTGTGCACACCGAGCCGGCCGCCGTACCAGAGGCGCGGTTCGGTCTCGACGATCCGGACCACTCCCACCACATCAACATCGTCCTCCAACCCATGGGAGGGTGGGCCGTGCTGAAGAGCAGCGATCGGCCAGGCCACAGCATCAAGGTCGTCCCGATCGGAGCGCTCGAACACGTTCTGCTCCCGACAGAAAATGCTGCGCCGCAAGCGCCAGTAGCCGCGGATCAGGTTGGAATCAGCGCGTAGCAGGTGGAAGGAGAACCGATCCGAACACGCCGTGGGAGACAACTGGAAATCATCGGCATCGATGCCGATGCCGAAACGCACCGATGGCGTGAACGATCTCGGAGCTGAGCTCAGGCTGCGGCCGATGCCGGAACTGCTGGGATCAAGACAGAACACGATGCTCAGACCACCTGCTCGAACAACGACAGCGCCGAGCAGGCTCCACATTTGGCACAACCAGCAGCCATCTGCTCCGAGCGCAGATCACCCTCCCGCAGCAGGTCGGCAACGGCGCTGTAGACATCCACCATGAAGGTGGTGCTCGGAGCGGGATGATGCTCCAGGGGCGTTCCGGAGATGGGAACGAAGGGGACAACAAAGGGGTAGACGCCCAGTTCGATCAAGCGGCGGCTGCAGTCGATCAAGGCATCCCTGCTGTCACCGAGACCCGCCAGCAGATAGGTGGACACCTGACCGCGACCGAAAACAGCGACGGCATCGGCGAACGCCTCGTAGTAACGCTCAAGGCTGATCTCGGACTTGCCGGGAAGGATGCGGCGCCGCACCTCCGGCTCGACGACCTCGAGATGCATGCCAAGGCTGTCGATGCCGGCATGCTTCATCCGCAAATACCAGATCGGATCATCGGGGGGTTCGCATTGCCCCTGGATGGGCAGATCCACCCGGCGTTTCACCGCGGCCGCCGTCTCCGCCATCAGCCGGGCACCACGGTCATCGGCGTTGGGCGTGCCGGTGGTCATCACCAACTGGCTGACGCCATCAAGGCGTACCGCCGCTTCCGCCACTTCGGCCACCTGCTCGGGGGTCTTGCGGACCAGGGTGGCGCCGTCCTCCAAGGACTGCTCGATGGCACAGAACTGACAGGACTCCGAGCGATCCCGGAAGCGGATGCAGGTCTGCAGCAGCGTTGTGGCGAGCACATCCCGGCTGTGCAGGAGGGCGATTGAGCGGTAGGGGATGCCATCCGCTGTGCTGAGGCCGTAGAACGCCGGTTCATCGGTGGCGGCGACCTGCGCCAGGGAGGCATCCCCTGGACCGCTGAGGGAAACGCCCTCCGGAGAGGCATCGAGATGATATGGCGATGTACCGGAGGCGTTGTTGTAAACGGGAACCATCACGGTCCGGCCGCCGATCTCGAGGGCGCGGTGATCCGATGGGCCGGCTCCACCCCGGCGCCCCTGGTTGCCGTTCAGCGGCTCGGCCCGCAGACCCTTCACCTGCAGTTCGGTGACAAGACGACCGAGATCAGACATGGTGCGTGTCCTCACTGAATGGGGCTGGCTCGACCGGCATGTCCTGCATGGTCAGCGCCGGTGAACGGTTGATGTTCAGCGAGAGCAGTTCCGGCCGGCTGTAGTGGCCAACGCTGTCCATCATTCGCTTGCGCTTGGTGATCAGAGCCAGATCGAGTTCAGCGATGGCCAGACCCTCGCCATCGGGGAGGGGGCCAGCCAGATAACGGCCTTCCGGACTGATCACAGCGGTGTGGCACCCCCCCTGAAAGGCCTTGTGGAGCGACGTATCCGGCGTGATCGACGCGTAATCAACGGGATCCAGCCATCCGGTGGAGCAGATCACGAAGCAACCGGCCTCAAGGGCGTGGTGCCGCATGGTCACCGCGGTCTGTTCCGTGAAGATCGGACCGACGAGCGAACCGGGGAACTGGGCGCAATGGATCTGCTCCCCCTGAGCCATCAGGGCATAACGGGCCAAGGGGTTGTAGTGCTCCCAGCAGGCCAGTGCTCCGATGCGACCGAGGGGTGTGGGAACCACGGTCAGTCCGGCGCCATCGCCCTGCCCCCACACCATCCGCTCGTGATAGGTCGGTGTGATCTTGCGCCGCTTGAGGACGATCTCGCCGCAGCTGTTGAACAACAACTGGGTGTTGTAGAGGGTTCCTCCATCGCGTTCGTTCACACCCAGCAGCACCTGCATGCCGTGCTGACGCGCAGCAGCAGCGACCGCGTCGGTGACAGGCCCCGGCACAACAACCGCCTGGTCGTACAGAGCCAGGTGGGGACGGCCCATGCGGACCGGAGGTTCAACGAAGGAGAAGTAGGGGTAATAGGGCAGAAAAGTCTCCGGAAAGACAATCAGCTCCACACCCTCGGCCGCCGCATCGGCCATCGCTTTGAGCACGTTCTGCAGGGATCCGTCGAGGCTGAACAGCACAGGACGGATCTGAGCGGCGGCAACTTTGACAGTGGTCACCATGACAGGGATCAGCTCCGGCTCAGAGCGTCCAGGTGTCGAGGATGAAGGCGCCTTCCTT
>PAEP01000042.1 GCA_002700765.1 Synechococcus sp. MED850 | reverse complement strand
ATCGACAACCCAGATTTTTGATGCTTGTTGATCTTTGGTGGACATGCGTTCAGATAAAGTTGAAAGCATCTGTTTAGCCTTTTGAAGTTATCACTCTTGAGTAAATATAGGGGCTCCTGTTTAGATAACATGACTGAATTGTGACGAACATGCGAGCAATCGTGCATCTGGAGCGTCGAAGCCTCGCTCAAGGCATGTTTTTCGACCCCTGAAGCATTTTCCTTTAAGACTTTGTTGCAGCACTGATACGTAATTGTGAATTTTGAAGGATGCGATGATCCTGCGAAATTAAAACAGATCCGCTTCAGGAAAGTATCTTTTCTCTAGTTGATTAAGATGATTCATAAAAGAGAATTTGAAAAAATAATGTTTCCTTTAAAAATCTATAAGTGCAGTGAGCTATGGTGAACAATATTGGACTTCTATTTTTCATGCTCACTCTTGGAAAATCTGACTTCAAGCCCATTGCGAGTTCGAGAACTGGTGCGTCAATCAATAAAACCACAATCAATCTGTCGAGCGATCAAAACCCGCTCGTGATCAAATCGGTTGCCAATGCAAAAAGAGGATCGCATCAGATTATCAAAGTCAAGCCAAAACAAAATCTTGATTGTTATATCTCCTTGAGCATTGATGCCGATTTTGATATCTATACTTACAAAAAGAACCCAGCACTC
Organism: Synechococcus sp. MED850; assembly: GCA_002700765.1. The sequence goes on along the minus strand of PAEP01000042.1, from coordinate 80,392 downwards.
AATAGAGCCTTCCCGCTTACGAGCTCTACAAAGTATGGGAAGAAAGATGAATTCATGTTTTCCACCTTTGAAAAAGGACAATCATATTACATCAGCATTGTAAAAAATTCGCCCAAGCGAATCAAGCCAAATCAGTCGAAATTTAAATTGACTTTTGAACCTTTCCCGAAAAATCAAAGTTCAGAAATGTTACTTCCGAATGATCCTTATTTTAGCAATCAATGGCATTTATATAATCTCACTTATGACAAAAATGATTCCAATCAAAATGTTAATACCTTTCTGAATTTTGATATCGGTGCACCGGAAGCCTGGTGGTGCAATGAATATCTTACTGATCGTGGCCAAAACGGCAAATCTTCGGTGATTGCTGTGATTGATGGCGGCGTTGATATCACTCACCCCGATTTAAAAGATAATATCTGGACTGGTAAGCTAAATAATTCATCCAATAAACAGGTTTTAAACGGCTGGGACGTGGTTAACAGCAAACCCAATACACCTGAGCGTGCATCGAATCATGGCACGCATGTTGCTGGAATTATTGCTGCTACTGCAAACAACAACGAAGGTATTGCTGGCATTAGCTGGAATTCAAAAATTATGGGTTTAAATATTTTGTCAGAAGAGGAGAAAGCTTCTGATGACCATATCATCAAGGCGATTAACTTCGCAGTCAAAAATGGGGCTAATATCATTAATATGTCTTTGGGTAATCCGATCAAATTAGCTCAATCGGACTTGTCAAAAGCAAAGATGAAGTTTCTTGATAAGGATTTGGTAAAGACGATAAAGGGTTATCGAAAGGCATTTTCAAATGCTCGCAAGAAAGATGTTTTAATTGTTATGGCGGCAGGTAATTATGGACAGGTTGATTTTGATGTAAGCAAGTGGGCGAATATTGGTGATCTTTCAAGGAATATCATTGCGCCATATGATTACGCTTTGAAAACTGATAATATTATTTTGGTGGGATCAGTTGCATCCAATATGAGATTACCTTCTTATTCTAGTCATGCTAGCCGTGTAGACATCGCAGCACCTGGTGGATCAAGACAAATCAATTATGAATTTGATCCAATCACCGGTAGTATTATTCCCGTTCAGGATAATGAATCTAACGAGGAAGAAACTCGATCATTCCAGATTTACAGCACCATCAAAGGTGGTCGCTATGCACCTTCACTAGGCACTTCAATGGCGGCACCAATGGTCTCTGGGGCTGCTGGAATGTTAAGGGAATTTAGAAATGATTTAAGTGCAAAAGAGGTTAAAAAAATGATTCTGAATCATTCGCGATCTTTTGAGACATTAATACCCTATGTAGAGGAAGGAAGAACATTGCATTTGGCCGACATGATTTTTGAGGCCACGAACTGTGAGTATCAAATTGACGGCGGTCCAGTCACACCGGTCATTGAATAGCAATTCATCAGTTATGAAAAGAAGTAGAAAACATTTCGTTGGCTTGATAGGAACAAGTTATCGCATGATGAGGAGGCAGATTGCTCCCCTTTCCCATGCACGAAAGGGGAAGGTCAAGTTGGATTGGACTAGGGCGAACGAAAAGCTTGGACGCTTTTTAGAAGAGAAACTTTGCATAGGAGGTTTTTTCTGCCTTAAAATAATATTCATTGAGTTAGAGATTCTCGAAAGGTTGGTATGCAATCCCAGCGCTTGATCAAAGTTGGCTTGGAATGCGATTGGCATGAGCAAATGAAATCCTTTTAAATAATTGTTTGTTGTTCGTTGCAAAAATCTTAAAACATAAAGTTCATGTTGGTGAGCCTCATTGGTGATTTTGAATAATTGAAATTCACTCTGCATTTTTCTGCGATCGCGGATGAAATGGCGAGTGTTTCTGTTTTCCCTACTTCGGTATTATGTCTGCACACGAAACGGCAACTCTCTTCGTTAGAAATAATAACGACAGTGGTCCTAATAGTTTGCGTGCTGCGTTGACGAAGTCGCAAGAGACAGCAGGAAATTTTAATATTGTCTTTAAAAGTGATAAAAGTCCAAGTAACGAGCTGACAACTGGTTACTTCACAATTGAATTGCAGAGTCCTCTGCCTAATATTTACAGGAACAATATAACCATCAATCAGACCAATCCACGCTCTGTGATCTTGGTTGCGGATCTGGCGGCTAATTCACGGCAAAAAACGATTAGCAAGATGAGTGATGATAATACTGGTGGGGTAAATGGCAGTATGCTGTATGTTGGTGATACTGATTACCTTTACTCAGCATATCAACATTCAAATCTTAATCCGCCTAGTGTTGTAATTAACAATGTTAGTTTTATTCGCAACAAAGCACAAGGTGGTGATGGAAGCAACGGCGCGGGTGGTGGCCTTGGGACAGGTGGCGGAATCTCGTTAATTGCAGGTGATTTAACGATTAGAAATTCAATTTTTCAAGATCTCACTGCCGTGGGTGGCAGCGGTGGTGCGCCAGCCAGAGGGGAGATGGTGCAACTTTTGCGGATTTGTTCAAGCAACGCGATGCAGCACCAGGTACGACGGGCGGAAAGGGAGGCCTGTCATCGATTCCGCCCAGAAAGTCGGTTGAAGGAGAACTGGCATACGACGAGAAGTTAGCGCCACGCGGGGGAGCTGGAGGGGGCTCGGGTACAGGTAACTCAATTTGCCAAGGTAAAACAAGCAATGCATATCACGGCGGAAAAGGAGGAGCTAACGGAGAAAATTCCATCAATTTTGGGATGGGCGGCGGTGGCGGCGGCGGAGGCGGTGGCGGTGCCTGGAACTTTAATGACACCTTTTTCACATGTGCGGCTGTTCCATACATCACGTTCTATCGCGGTGGTTATGGCGGACGGGGCGGCAACGCTGGATATGGAGGTGGTCGGGGTGGAAGCGGTGGGCGAGGTGCGTCCGCCAGTGGAAAGAATTTATTTCTGCAAGGACCAGATCCAAGCCAACCTGGTGGGGGCACGCCTGGGCAAGCAGGTCTGGGGAAGGGCGATGCGATTGCGATTTTAAGTCGTACTGCCAATCGAAACAGCGGGGTATCCACACGTGCTTCCCTGAATCTTGATCAGGTCAGTTTCTATCAATCGGAACCCAAAAACAATTTGATCTGGAGCGATGGTGGACCAATTGATGTTGCCGTCAATGAGGTTTTTGTTGGAAAGAAACGTGACGATCGTACCAAAGTCAATCCAGGCTCAAATGATTCAATCCTAATCAATGGAAAAACAAAAGCCTATCAGTTAACAAATACGGCACCAGCTTTTTCAGGTATCTCAGTTCCGAGAGTTGCATCTGTTGCCGATTTCTCTGATACTGTGCTTCAAGGTACAGATCTATCTGATCGTTTTAACGTCTCATTTGAAAACGGCTCCACAGTTGCAGGCATTACATCAGACCTAACCAATCCTGACAATCCAATGAACAGAATCTGGCGCAAGATTGTGCCAGACACTGAAAATCAAATCATGAAAGAGTATCAGGCCAAGGCGGACAGATCGTATGTAGAAACAATGTTTACTGAAGATCGTGCCAAAGAAGCGTCTTTTAATCTCTTGGAAGATAGTATTGCTACTTCCTTGGGAACTGTAACAGGCCTCGTGCCTGGGCTGCCTGGTGCTGGAGCTGCAGGGATGATTGCATCTGATTTCGCACAAGATCACCTTACTTATGTCGAAGAGCAAGTGATGATGGCCGATGTTCGCGACAAGGCTCTTGATGTAAACAAGAAGAATCAGGAGGATATGCGGGCCGCTCTGGCAACTGATAGCAACGTGAGCCTTGCGGAATTGGACCTTGCATTGAAAAGAACAAGAGTTAAAATTAAAGACTTCGAGTTAGGCGATGACATTGTCACCTTTCCTGCGTATAAGGGGCAAAATGTTAAGTTTAACATATTGGATGGCCAAAAAATCTCTTTTACGTATGACACCGGTTCCAATAAAGATTTACCATTTTTAGAAATTGAGCTGACAGATGCTTCTAAAACAGCTTTAAGGAACGCCGATAATCTTAGTGATGAGGTTGCTTTGCAGGACATGCTTGTTAAAGGTAAGAACGAGAATGCGACAATGTGGATGTTGGGTACTCGTATCAAAAAGCCATTTGAAGTAATTGGGCGCAGCGCTTCTTATGGCCCTGGAGCTGTGGATATGTATGTTGACCGCAGTGTGAATTCGCTGCCATACGATGATGTTATCGAAATGGAAACATCACAAGGCTCTGATTGGATCTATGGATCGGATGGAAGCGAAGATATCTTGTCTGGGCGTGGTGATGACATGATCTTCCCATTTTTTGGCAACGACATTGTGAATGGTGGGCCCGGATCTGATCTTGTGTCTTATTCCGGAGGTCCGAAAGGCTATCCGCTGGAGCCCGTCACATTGACGGCCGTTAAATCAAATGAGGTTAAAGCGCGATCATTGAATGGAAGCAAGGATGGCGTTGGTGTTTTGCGGAATATTGAGAATTTTTATATGTATGGAGCCAGTGATATTGACTTGGGAAAACTTGGCAAGCCAACAACGAATCAATACAATATTATATCGGGAGCAGGTGGCAATATAAAAGGAAGCTCCTCGGACGATACGATTTCAATCTCATTTAATCCTGCCTGGAATGGTGATACTTCAACAGGTTTTTCTAAAACAACAAAGGTCGATGGCGGTGAGGGCTTTGACACACTCATTATTAATACGAAAGAAGCCTCGCCACAGATGAATGTTTATGTGAAGCGCACCGGAGATGCTTTGCAGGTGATTCGAGAATCTGACGAGTTCCTTCTGGTTGATGCCCGCGGAATTGAGCATTTTGATTCGACGACACCCCGCGGAAGAGTATCAAAGGATTCCAGTTCCATCGGCGATGGGGGCACTGTGTTGCTCGGGGTTGATAATGATTTTGGAGGCAAAGCGCGTCGAGGAATCCAAGGCAGCAAGAAGAATGATCTGTTGGTTGGCAGTGCGACGGATAACGCAATTTATGGCAAAAAAGGTGATGACACAATTGAGGGTGGGTTTGGTGATGACTTGATCTTTCCTGGCAAAGGCCGCAACATTACGACTGGTGGTGCAGGGGATGATCGTTATCAGCTTTCAAAGAAGCGTTCTACCGATGTTGTTGTTGTTGAATCCGGCGACGAAGAAGTTCTTAACTTTAATCCAAAGAGCGATATTATTGTATTTGCCAACATAGAGGAGTTGAAAATTTCCGATTCAACTTCCCTGAAAAAAAGTAAGCGTTCTGGGAGCAACCTTGTTGTTCAGCCCGGTAAGAATGTTCTTATGTATAGAAATGATGGTCAGGCAAAGTTCAATACGGTTGGATTTGAAGGATTTGATCTCTCAGAGATGCCTAGCACACACCTGCTTGATTCCACAACGCTTGCGGTGATTGATCCAACCTTGGCCTAGTGCTGTCTTGGCGCTGACAACTGGTTAATCCGGTCAATCGCCAATGTTTGATTCAGCGCCTTGCTGCGGCAGGGCGTTTTTTTCGCATTGGTGATAAGTGAGCAGCTGTTTCAATGTTGTGGCTGGCTGAGTGCTCGGCCTGAACGCGTGGTTTGTTGTGACCTCACGCGACACATCTTCAGGGATTTGGTCACGATTCAGTCATGGCTTCAGCGCCTTGGTTTCCATAGGGTGAGCCCATGCCCAAGTCTCCATGCATCGGGGTGCTGATTCTGGCCCTGTCCTTGTTGATCTCTGGTCCTGCGCAAGCAGGGCCCCAAGGTCAACCCATGCGTGTTTACAACGACCGGATGGAGGCGTTGTTCGTCAGTCTCGACGCCAACAGTGACGGGAAGCTCGATGCCGGTGAACTCAAAGATCAGCGTGCGCTTCGGCGCAGGCTGAAGCGACAGCAAGGGCGCACGTATCTGCTGCTCGACGACCTTCGCTCCACCGGAGGAGAACCTGGCGGGAAGCGGCTCAAGCGTCGCTTCAGGCGAGCGGATCTGAACAATGATCAGAAGTTAAGCCGCGGCGAGGCCAGCAGCATCCCCTGGTTGTCCCGTCAATTTGATGGTTTTGATCGCAATCGGGACGGCAGCATCACACTCCAAGAGCTCTGGGATGTGCAGCGGTCCTTGGCACCGCCTCAACGTCGCCCCTGAGGCGGTTGACGCCGGATCAAGAGACTGATCAGGCGCAACAGTCGCCAGGCTCCACCAAGGATCAGCACGCTCGCCAGCACCACCAGGGTGGCCACGAGCACAACAGCGGCCAGACCGAGAAAGGCCTCAAGCAGTTGTTGCACTCCGCGGATTAAATCCGCAACGGCTTCGCTCACCAGGAGCACAACATCCACTTGTTCCGGCAGGCGTTGCAGCCCAAAAATGATCCCCACACCAGCTGAAAGCATCAGCAGCACAGCGATCAGCTGCCGCGCAATCACACCCGGTGGGACCCGATGGCGCTTGCGGAACATGCGCTTCGGTTTGAGGGGTGATGGCTTCTGCCGGCTGCTCACAGTCATGGCAACAGGGAATGACCAGCGCCCCGCATCCAGCGTTCAAACTCGATGAGCACCAGCTCGTTCGGGCAGTCGATCAAGGTGAGGCTGCCAACTGTGCAATCGCCGTAGCCGCTGTGATGCAGCGTGAGGTGATAACCGGAGCCACTCAGTCCACACACTTCGGGATCGCTTCGCACGACGACATCGAGTGAAGCGCCGATGCGAGCCACGCGCCGTCTCAGATCTGACCAGCTGGCCACCATGGATCGGAGAGCCACGCGAACGTTAAGAGCCGATTCTGATCACCCTCGCAGCGGCGTCAACGTTCTGTCGACTCTGGATTGGCTGGAGCCTCCACGGAGCCTTGGCTGGCGGGTGGGACTTCAGGCCCTGGAAGGGGAAGGATCAAGGCAACGACAGCAGAGGTGGCCAGGGCCAGCCCCCCCAGCAGCGGGGCGCCGAAACGGCGCCGCAGGGGGATCCGCTCCACCAAGTCATGGCGCGACAGGGGTTGATCGGGGGGAAGTGTCCAGGCGAGTTGCACCCGCTGATCAAGGCGCAACCGATCGAGGCAACGCACCAGATCGCTCAGCTCGGCATCGTCGAGCTTCAACGTCAACGGCTCTACCCCCTCCTTGCTGCTGCGCAACGTCAGTTGATGAACGTGCTCAAGGGGCTCGATCGTCACGAACCCAGCATCGGTTTGGAATTGACGTCCGACGCCCGAGAGCTGATGCCGGGCATAGGGCATCACCACCGACATCAACGCTTCGAGGTGCTCACGGGTCCCCTCCAGTTCCGGTGAGGCCACCAGCTGCAGGCGCCAGGCAGACAGGATGCCGATGTTGTCTCCGGATTGTCCCGCGGAGAGATCCGGAACCCCCTCAACCGTGAGTCGGGCGGCGGTCTGCTCGTAATGGTGGGTGTTCTTCAGCATGTCTGTCTGTTCAGGGCGTCGGGTCGAGAAGGGTGGCGCGCAGTCTGTCGATCCCGCCTGGGCCGGCCACCAGCGCCAGGGAACTGATCAACTGACGCTGAATCACGCCACTGATCTCTGGATCCAGCAACCGGACCACCGCGCCCCGGCGAGGGTTCATGCGTTCTTCGATCAGATCCCGCAGCCGTTCATCGAGCAGTTGCCAACGCTGTTGGGTCAGCTGGTCGGGCTCGCGACTGGAGAGCAACTGATGCAGCATCGGGTAGAGCCGTTCGGCCATGGCGCACACGAGGCAGATCAGCGACTCGGCGTCCACTGGGTCCATGGCTTCCCGTCGGGTTGTGCGCCGCAGTGGGTTGTGACAGCGGCGTTTCCAGAGCTCAACACGGTTGGGGAATTGCGTCTGCAGGCCCATCTGCTGACTGGTCCACAGCATGGCTTCGCCGCCGTTGAGGTCGAGGGCCTCAATGGTCAACAAGAGCAGATCCAGGCGTTCCACGCCTCGGCGACCGAGGCGGGCGCCAGTCGATGGGGGTGCTTCCGTCATGGCTGCGATGATGCCAGGGGTTATGCCCCCGCGTCATCACGCTTTGGATCTTCAGCCGTTCATTCGCGAGGTTCCGGACTTCCCCAAGCCTGGAATTCTGTTCCGGGATATCGCTCCTCTGCTGAAGTCCCCCGAGGCCACGACCGAGGCCTTACGGCAACTTGGTGAGGTGTGTGAGTCGCTCCAGCCGGATCTCATCGTCGGCATTGAGTCGAGGGGTTTCATTGTTGGCACGCCTCTTGCCCATGCACGCGGGCTTGGGTTTGTGCCGGTTCGCAAACCCGGCAAATTGCCCGGTGCGGTGATTGGGATTGATTACGCCCTGGAATACGGCAGTGATCGGTTGGAGATTCAGGCTGATGCTCTGGCTGGCGGCCCCAAGGTGTTGGTGGTTGATGATCTCCTGGCGACCGGTGGAACGGCTTCGGCAACGGGCGCGTTGGTCCAACGGGCTGGAGGCAACCTGATCGGTTTTGCGTTCTTGATCGAACTGGTGGGGTTGGGGGGTCGTGATGCCCTGGGAGACAAGGTGCCCTGTCACGCCCTGTTGGCCTATTCCTGAGCGTTCTGCCAGTCGAAAACCTGCTGAAGTTGATCCAGGCTCAGCAGCCCGAAGCTCCACAACACGATGGGAAGCGGAGCCTGTTCCAGTTCCGCTTGCCTGAGTCCCAGATTCAGTGCATTGGCACTCAGCCCGAGGCGACGTTGCAGAAACTGCTGCAGGTCGTCCGGTGGTGTCGGCTGGGGATGACTGCAAACCACCATGTGACGTTGGGACTGCCCGGGTGGACAGGACAGAAGCACTTAGCTGGGATCATGGCGCTTCCTGGTGCTGATGACAGCTCAGTCGGGCTGTGGACGCAGGAGCAGGAGTGGACCATCCGTCATGGCCCGCAGACTGAGTCGGCGCAGTCTCCGTGATTCCCCCATCAGCTTGAGCCCTAACCATCGCAAGGGCAGGAGCAGGGGCTGTCTGTTGGAGAACAATCTCACCAGCAGATCCGTCGCCACACTGACCATCAACACATCCAGGCAGCGCTGTCTTCCGTATTGACGGGCAATCTGAGCAGCATCGCCGCTTTGCCTGGCCAGCGCTTCCAGGGCGCAAACATCACGCCAGCACAGGTTGAGCCCTTGCCCACCCACGGGATGGCAGCGATGTCCTGCTTCTCCCAAAAGCACACCACGCCCGTGGGACAGGCTGCGGGCCAGCATCAGTTCCTGGGGAATCGCGGCAGGTTGGTCAAGCAGCAAATCGGGCTCGACGCCATCAGGGAGCACGCCTGCGAGCTGATCAAGAAATGCCCCCGTCGGAAGCTCGGCGCGTTCTCGACAGCGATCAAGCGGAGCACTCCAGACCACCTGGTAACAATCCCCGTCGAGAGGGAGAACCGCTAAAGGGCCTTCAGGACGAAACAGCTCATAAGCCTGGCCCTTGGGCACGCCGCGGAGCACCACCTTTGCGGTGAGACATCCCTGGCGGTAGCGATGTTGAAAGGTTTGAAGCCCCCAGGTCTTGCGTGTTGGGGATCGGGGGCCATCTGCGGCAACCACCAGGGATGTCGGGTTTGGCTCAGGCGCTGAACGGCCAAGGTGCAGCCCGACTGTTGGAAGCTTCTCAAGCCTTTCCAACAAAAGAGCCATCAAGGGTTTGTGATCCAGGATCCAGCCGATCGCGTCGTGCTGTCGGGATGCCGGATCGAGATCGCGTGTTTCAAAAAGTACGTTGAGCCGGCAAGCCTGATCACTCAGGTCGAGTCGGTCGAACGGCACTAGTGCCGATGACAGGTCGTTCCAGAGACCCAATCGCCCCAGCAGACGACGACTCGAATGGGTGATGGCATAGGCACGGCTCCTTGAGAGGAGTTGATCTGAACTCTGCGGGTCGAAAAGGTCAACGTGCAACTGTTTCTGACCCAGCGCGAGAGCCGCAAGGGCCCCACTGGGGCCCGCACCACAAATGTGAACCGTGGTTGTCGAGGTCACCATCAACCGAGTGTGGCTGACCTCAACTGACAACCGTGACCTCAGCCGAGACCGAGCAGGCCTTTGGTGAAGGCTTCACCACCCATGGCGAATTCAGTCGCCAGCAACGCGATGAATCCGAGCATGGCCATGCGGCCGTTGAGCTTCTCAGCGCGGTCGTGGAAACCCCAGCCGCGCTCTGCTTCCACAACTTCCATGCGGGGCTCTGCTGCGAAAGCGTTCAGACGGCCGCCATCCTCTGTGGTGACGGTGGCACCGCGGATTACGGGGGCGGAAGGTGTTTGAGCCATGGCCAACCTCAGGTGGTATGCAACGAATTGTAAACCAACTTTAAGGAATGTTATGGACGGGTGTCAGGGGTTCTGCGTCGTGACAGCCGCAGCTGGCACAGCTCTTCGAAAGCGGGACGCAGCAGGAACGGGTAGTCCCCGACCCAGAGACGCAATCCCGGCAGCCAGGCATCGCTGAGGGCCCCGATCTTCGAGAAATCCTTGCGTTCGCTCAGCACCAGGCAGCGGATCAGGCTTCCAGCCCGAATCACCTGGTGGCGTTTCTCCATTGGAAAAGCCAGCCGTCCCAGATAGCCCTCCTCATCTTCCAGTTCCAGCAGCATCCAGATGCGTTTGTTTTCAACCAACTCCAGTTCGCCGCTCCTGTTCGCCTGCTCATGGCGTCCTTCCACCCGTTCCCGGGTGCGCACCTCCACCACTTCACCTTCAAACAGAGCTGCCGCTGAATAGCGCCTCAATCCAGCATTGCGCTGGCCGGCCTGAAGGATGGGCCCCCAGAGCACATACAGAAGGAATACAACGCCGACGATCAACCAGAACGGCCCCCAACGGCTGGTCATCTGGCTCTGGCTGATCAGCAGTGTGATCACGCCGCCGATCGTTGCGATCATCACCCGTTGAAGGATCTGTTGAGGCGAGCCCAGCGACACACGAAACTGATTGCCGGTCGCCACCGCTGGAATCAATCGCTGCAATTCACCTGGGCGGAGGGGGATGAGCATCGGTTCCGCCTCAGATCAGACGTTCCAGGCCATAGACGAGGGCCTCGAGCGAACGCACTTTGCGCACGGTCAGCAAAACCCCCGGCATGTAGGCGGATCTGTCGATGGTGTCGTGGCGCAGGGTGTAGGTCTCACCTGGGGCACCAAACATCACCTCTTGGTGGGCCACCAGGCCTGGAAGACGAATGGAATGCAGCCGCAGGCCGCTCTCACGCACGCCGCCGCGGCTTCCCTTCAGGGATTCGTGCTCGTCCACCTCGGGGGGGTTGAATCCCTTGCCCAGCTCTTCCATCAGTTCAGCGGTCTTGAGGCAGGTGCCGCTGGGAGCATCTGCCTTCCGGTTGTGGTGCAGTTCCGTCAGCTCCGCATGGTCGTAAAACCGAGCTGCAGCGGCAGCGGCCTGTTGCAGCAGCACCATGCCCACCGAAAAATTGGGGATCACCGCTCCACCCACCGAGGCCTTTCCGGAGAACACCGTGAGCTCCTTCAGTTGTTCAGGGGTGAGGCCAGTGGTGCCGATCACCGGGTGCACGCCGTAGGCGATCGCCGCACGGGTGTGCTCGTACACCACGGAAGGATGGGTGAAGTCGACAAGCACCGCGGCACCGTCGTTGTCCCGCACCGACTGGCTCACGGCGCACAGGCAGCCCTCGAAATCAGCTGTGACGGCGATCTCGAGTTCCCCTAGGCCCAGTTCGAGCCCGATGTCCGCACCCTCTTTGCCAGGCGTGTTGTCGATGGCGCCGGCGACGTGGCAGTCCTCGGAGGCATGGACGGCCTTGATCACCTCCGCTCCCATGCGACCCAGTGCTCCGGCCACAACCACGGGAATGGATGAACTCATCGAAGCGCCAGGAATCCCCTCAAGCCTATGGGTCAGCTCGTGTAACGCCAGACTGGAAATCGTCGCAAGGGAGAGGACCTGAACGTAAGGTTCTTCACATTGCTCAAAGCGCGCAGATGTTCACACAGGTCCGCTCCGCCGATCGCCGCGTTGCTCCTGTGGAGGGTCAGAACCACAAATCCGTGATGAAGGCGGTTTATGTGGTGCTCGAGCCGCAATACCAGAACGCTCTGACCCAGGCCGCAACGGCACTGAATGCTGCAGATGGCGACCTCGGTATCGAATTGAGCGGCTATCTGATCGAAGAGCTGCGCGATGAGCAGAACTACGCAGACTTTTGTGCCGACGTGGCCCAGGCCGACGTCTTTGTGGCGTCACTGATCTTCATCGAAGATCTGGCTCAGAAAGTTGTTGAAGCGGTGGCTCCCCATCGGGACCAGCTCAAGGCCGCCGTGGTGTTCCCCTCGATGCCCGAGGTGATGCGGCTCAACAAGCTCGGCAGCTTCTCCATGGCCCAGCTTGGCCAGAGCAAAAGCGCCATTGCCGGCTTCATGAAGAAGCGGAAGGAAGCCGGTGGTGCCGGTTTTCAGGACGCCATGCTCAAACTGCTGAACACCCTGCCAACGGTTCTCAAATATCTGCCCGTGGAGAAGGCGCAGGACGCGCGCAGCTTCATGCTCAGCTTTCAGTACTGGCTGGGGGGAACACCAGACAACCTGCGCAATTTCCTGCTGATGCTGGCGGACAAATATGTCTTCCCCATCGCGCAGGGTGAGTCGCGCCCGGAGATGGAGGTGGCTGAGCCGGAGGTTTTCCCTGACCTCGGGATCTGGCATCCCCTGGCACCCACCATGTTCGAGGACCTCAAGGAGTATCTGAACTGGACCGCCAGCCGCGGTGATCTCAGCGAGGAGGCCCGCAAGGGACCTGTGATTGGCCTGGTGCTGCAGCGCAGTCACATCGTCACCGGTGACGATGCCCACTACGTGGCAACGATCCAGGAGCTGGAGTACCGCGGAGCGCGGGTGATACCGATCTTCTGCGGCGGGCTGGATTTTTCCAGACCCGTGAATGCCTTCTTCTATGACCCGATCAACCCTGAACAATCGCTTGTGGACGGCATCGTGTCGCTCACTGGTTTTGCTCTGGTGGGAGGCCCGGCTCGGCAGGATCACCCCAAGGCAATTGAATCGCTGAAAAAGCTCAACCGCCCCTACATGGTGGCGTTGCCTCTGGTGTTCCAGACCACACAGGAATGGGAGGAGAGTGACCTCGGCCTCCATCCGGTGCAGGTGGCCTTGCAGATCGCCATCCCCGAACTGGATGGTGCCATCGAACCGATTGTGCTGTCGGGCCGAGATGACGCCACGGGCAAGGCCCACACCCTGCAGGACCGTGTTGATGCAATCGCCGAGCGTGCCATTCGCTGGTCATCGCTGCGGATCAAGCCACGCACCGACAAGAAGCTGGCGATCACGGTGTTCAGCTTCCCGCCGGACAAAGGCAATGTCGGCACGGCGGCCTACCTCGATGTGTTCGGCTCCATCCATCGGGTGATGGAGGAGATGAAGGCCAAGGGGTACGACATCCAAGACCTGCCGAAGACTCCGAAGGGTCTGATGGAAGCCGTGATCAACGATCCCGAAGCGATGCAGGGAGCTCCGGAGCTCTCGATCGCGCACCGCATGAGCGTGGAGGAGTACGAACGTCTCACCCCGTACTCCGAACGGCTGGAGGAGAACTGGGGCAAGCCTCCGGGCAACCTCAACAGCGATGGCCAGAACCTGTTGGTGTTCGGTCGCCACTTCGGCAACGTGTTCGTCGGCGTGCAGCCCACCTTCGGCTACGAGGGCGACCCCATGCGGCTTCTGTACTCCCGCAGCGCCAGTCCCCATCATGGCTTCGCTGCCTATTACACCTACCTGGAGAAGATCTGGGGTGCGGATGCCGTGCTCCACTTCGGCACCCACGGTTCGCTGGAGTTCATGCCCGGCAAGCAGATGGGCATGAGCGAAACCTGCTATCCCGATTCGCTGATCGGTGCTCTCCCGAACCTTTATTACTACGCCGCCAACAATCCCTCAGAGGCGACGATTGCCAAGCGGCGTGGTTACGCATCCACCATCAGCTATCTCACCCCACCAGCAGAAAACGCTGGCCTGTACAGGGGGTTGAAAGAACTGGGTGAGCTGGTTGGCTCCTATCAGCAGCTTCGCGAGGGAGGTCGCGGTGTTCAGATCGTGAACACGATCGTGGAGACCGCACGGCAGTGCAATCTCGACAAGGACGTCGAACTGCCTGAGCTCGATGCTTCCGCCATGGATCTCGATGGTCGTGATGCCCTCGTGGGTGCGGTGTACCGCCAGTTGATGGAAATTGAGAGCCGCCTGCTTCCCTGCGGACTGCACACCATCGGCAAGCCTCCCACCGCAGAGGAAGCCATTGCCACTTTGGTGAACATCGCTGCCCTGGAACGGGAGGAGGAGGGACTGCGATCCCTGCCTGGTCTTCTGGCTGAGGCGATGGGGCGAACCATCGACGACATCTACAGGGGCAATGACGAGGGTGTGCTCGCTGATGTGGAGCTCAACCGCACGATCACGGAGACGTNCCGCGCCGCGATCGGAGCCATGGTGCGCTCGCTCACCGGTCGTGATGGCCGCGTGACGCTGCGCAACAGCTTCGGCTGGTTCTTTGATCTGCTNGCCCGGTTCGGCTTCAAGTTGCCCTCCCCCTGGTTGCGCGCCTGCTGCAATGCCGGTTTCACCCAGGTTGATTCCAGCGAACTGGACAAAGTGTTCGGCTATCTGCGCTTCTGCCTGGAGCAGGTGTGCGCCGATATGGAGATGGAGAGTCTGCTCAAGGCCCTTGATGGTGAATATGTGCTGCCTGGTCCTGGCGGCGATCCGATCCGCAACCCNGGCGTGCTTCCCAGCGGCAAGAACATTCATGCTCTGGATCCCCAGGCGATCCCGACCCGCGCTGCGGTCGCTGCGGCCAAGGGCGTTGCCGACAAGCTGATTGAACGCCAGCGCGAGGAGCAGGGCACCTGGCCGGAAACCATCGCCTGCGTGCTCTGGGGTACGGACAACATCAAGACCTACGGCGAATCCCTGGCTCAGATCCTCTGGTTCGTCGGCGTCAAGCCGATGCCGGATTCCGTGGGGCGGGTGAACAAGCTGGAATTGATTCCCCTTGAGGAGCTCGGACGGCCTCGCGTTGATGTGGTGGTGAACTGCTCCGGGGTGTTCCGCGATCTGTTCATCAATCAGATGGCGCTGATCGACCAGGCCGTGAAGATGGCAGCCGAGGCTGATGAGCCCCTCGAGCAGAACTTTGTTCGCAAGCATGCGCTCGAACAAGCCGAAAAGGAGGGCACGAGCCTGCGTGATGCGGCCTGCCGTGTGTTTTCCAATGCCAGTGGCAGCTACAGCTCCAATGTGAACCTGGCGGTGGAGAACAGCAGCTGGGAGGACGAGGGTGAACTGCAGGAGATGTATCTGTCCCGTAAAACCTTTGCTTTCAACGCTGATAACCCCGGCGAGATGAANCAGAAGCGTGAGGTGTTCGAGTCGGTGATGAAGACCGCTGATGTGACCTTCCAGAATCTCGACTCTGCTGAGATCTCACTGACGGATGTGAGCCACTACTTCGATTCAGATCCCACCAAGTTGATCGCAGGGTTACGCGACGACGGCAAGGCTCCGACGAGTTATATCGCCGACACCACGACGGCCAATGCCCAGGTGCGTTCACTGAGTGAAACGATTCGGCTGGATTCCCGCACCAAGTTGCTCAATCCCAAGTGGTATGAGGGCATGTTGGATTCCGGCTACGAAGGGGTTCGGGAGGTCGCCAAACGTCTGAATTTCACGCTGGGTTGGAGTGCCACCAGTGGTTCAGTTGACAACTTTGTTTACGAGGAAGCNAACGAAACGTTCATCAATGATCCTGAAATGCGCAAGCGGNTGTTGGAGCTCAATCCCCACAGTTTCCGTCGCATTGTGGGCACTCTGCTTGANGTTAATGGGCGCGGCTACTGGGAAACCTCGGATGAGAACATCCAGCAATTGCAGGAGCTCTACCAGGAGGTTGAGGACCGGATTGAGGGGGTCGCAAGCTGAAGGTTGGTGTGGATGGAGATCAACCATCCCAGGTTCTATTGGACGACTCCTTGACCTTGTTCCTTGAAGATGATTGCAAGATCATTTTCAATGCAGAAATTCTACAAATATCCCCATAAGTTTGATCCTGGCAACGTCATTTCCAGCTTTTTGAAGAGCAATGATTNTCGTCTTNGCTNNATCTGTCGATGTCTGATTGACACGTTCGAATCAATGAATGGAATGGAAAAGACGGCAATCGGTGCATCACCAAAGCGTCGCGGCCATGGTCAGGGTCTGGGCCATGGGGNCAACATCATGGACACGCACGATGGCGGCACCAGCCTGTGCGCAGCGACAGGCCACCGCTGCGGTTCCCCAGATGCGAGCTCGCGGCTTCGGCTGATTCAGCACAGCGCCGATGAAGCGTTTTCGGGATGGACCAATTAACAGGGGAAATCCGTCCGTTTTGAGCTGTTCGAGCCCTTTCAGCAGGGCAAGATTCTGCTCCTGAGTCTTGGCGAAGCCCAGGCCCGGATCCCAGATGATCCGGTCGTGTTTCACGCCGGCGCGGATGGCGGCATCGGTGCGTTCCAGCAGTCCGTTGCGCACGTCTTGCACCACGTCGTCGTAGGCGGTGAGCTGATCCATCGTTTGACTGGTCCCGCGGCTGTGCATCAACACCACAGGGCATCCAGCAGCGGCAACCAGGGGAAGCATGGCGGGGTCGCGACGACCGCCGCTGACGTCGTTGATCCAGTCCGCTCCAGCTTCGAGCGCAGCCTCTGCCACAGGTGCCAGAAAGGTGTCCACGGAGATCAGAGCCTCTGGACACTGCCTGCGGATCTCCCGGAGTGGCGCGAGCAAGCGTTTCTGCTCCTCCACAGCACCGACTTCATCGGCGCCAGGGCGAGTGCTTTGAGCACCGAGATCGAGGACATCCGCACCCTGGCTGAGCTGCAGCCGGGCCTGGGCGACGGCACGATCGCTGCGCAGGTGGCGGCCTCCATCGCTGAAGGAGTCCGGGGTGATGTTGATCACCCCCATCACCGCGGTGCGATGGCCCCAGCCTTCAGGCCAGCGCCTGGATTCAGAGGGGCTGGTAGTTGGCAATCCTGGCAAAACCATCCGGCTTCAATGAAGCTCCGCCGACCAGAACACCGTCGATATCGCTCATGTGCATCAACTCATCGATGTTGGCCGGTTTCACGGAGCCGCCGTACTGAACAATCAGGTCTGTGGCGCCCACCCAACTGCGGATCAGTCCGCAGATCCGATTGGCTTCTGCTGCCTCGCAGGTTTTACCGGTGCCGATGGCCCAGATCGGTTCGTAAGCCACCACCAACTTGCTGGGATCCAGTCCTTCCAGTCCCTGCTCGATCTGACGTCGAATCACCCGCTCAGCTTCGCCGCGTTCCCGCTGTTCATCACTTTCACCAACGCAGACAATCGGGATCAGGCCGTTGTTCTGAGAGCAGCGAGCGCGGTGGTTGATCTGTTCGTCGCTCTCACTGAAGTATTTGCGCGGTTCGCTGTGGCCAACAATCGTGTACGTCACCTTGTGCTCCAGCAGCATCTCGGTTGAGATCTCACCGGTGAAGGCGCCATGGGGCTGCCAGTGAACGTTCTGACTGGCCAGTTCCACGCGGCTGTCGACGATCAGATCCGCCATCGCATTCAGTGCCGTGAACGGCGGGGCCAGCACAACCTCCCTGTCGTCCGGCGTCTCTGCGAGCAGCGGCAGGAATTCAGCCATGTAATCCCTGGCCTGGGCACAGGTCATGTGCATCTTCCAGTTGCCAGCAATCACCGGTCTGCGCACACTCAAATCCTCTGCAGAACTGCGGGCTAACTTACGGCTTGATCGTTGTTCACTCCCGAACAACGGCTTCTTCTCCCGCCAACGTCACCCGATCCCCCGGGTTGAGCTGCCGTCCTCGCCGGGTTTCCACTGCACCATTCACCTGAACAGCTCCGGCCTGGATGTGATGTTTGGCCTCTCCGCCGGTGCTCACCCATCCCTGCCATTTGAGGAACTGATCCAGCTTCATCACAACGGCTTGTCAGGGCTTCATTGATACTGTGCCGCCATGCTGAGACCCTCCCAGGCCGGCTTCCGGCGCCTTCTGCCGCTGTTGCGTCCCCACTTGCGTCAGCTTCTCTGGGGCGGACTCTGCATGCTGGTTTACGTCGGCAGTTTTCCACTCCTGGTCCATCTGGCCGGGCAGTTGTTCCCCTCGCTTGGGTCCGGGGATCTCGTCAGGGTGCTGCAGTTGATCGGGATCGCCCTGATCATTTTTTCCGTGCAGAAGCTGGCCCAGTTCGGGCAGGACTCCCTGCTGGCCGGGCCGGCGCTTCAGGTGAGTCAGAAACTCCGCGGGGATTTGTTCCGAACGTTGCAGACCGTTGAGCTGGGTGCTCTCGAGAAGCTTTCAGCGGGGGATCTCACCTATCGGCTGACCGAAGACGCCGATCGTGTCAGCGAGGTGCTCTACAAAACCATCCACGACACCCTGCCGAGTGTTCTGCAGCTGCTGGCCGTGCTCGCCACGATGCTCTGGCTGGATTGGAAGCTGACCTTCGCGATCCTGGCGTTGGCTCCCGTCATCGTCTGGCTGATCAGCCTGTTCGGTGCCCGAGTGATGACCGCAACCGAGCGGAGCCAGAAGAAGGTGAGTGAACTGGCGGGTTTGCTTGGAGAAGCGATTGAAGGATTGCCTCTGGTGCGTGCTTTCGCGGCAGAACCCTGGCTGCAGGACCGCTTTGAGCAGGAAATCGACCAGCACCGGCGGGCCCGTCACCGCACGTACAGCCTCATAGCGCTTCAGCATCCTGTGGTGGGGATCATTGAAGTGGTGGGTCTGTTTGCCGTGCTCGCACTCGGCGCGGCCCGCATTCAAACCGGCGATCTGGACATCGCCGGTTTGAGCAGTTACTTGACGGGCCTGATCGTGCTGATCGATCCGATCGCCCACGTCACCAACAATTTCAATGAGTTCCAGCAGGGGCAGGCCTCCCTGCGGCGCCTTCGTCAGATCGAACGGGAGCCCCAGGAGCCCGCTGATCCGGTGGATGCAGTGCCCCTCGGCACGCTTCGAGGTGATCTTGCACTCGAGGGTGTGTCCTTCGGTTATGACCCCTCCCAACCTGTGCTTCAAAAGCTGGATCTGCAGGTTCGGGCTGGTGAAGTTCTGGCGTTGGTGGGCCCCTCCGGCGCCGGAAAAAGCACCCTGTTTTCGTTGCTGCTGCGCTTCAACACCGTGCAGAACGGCCGCATTCTTCTGGATGGATGTGATCTCAGTCGATTGCGGGCGAGGGAACTGCGCCGACAGGTGGCACTGGTGCCCCAGCGCACCACGGTGTTCTCCGGGACCATCTCCGAGGCGATCCGTTTCGGGCGTGAGGCCAGTGATGCTGAGGTGATCGAGGCGGCGCATCTGGCCAATGCGGATGCTTTCATCCGCTCCCTGCCTGACGGATACGCAACGCAACTCGAGGAGCGTGGTACCAATGTTTCAGGGGGACAGCTCCAGCGCATTGCGATTGCCCGTGCAGTCCTGGGCAATCCAGCGCTGCTGCTCCTGGATGAAGCCACAAGTGCCCTGGATGCGGAGGCGGAAGCGGCGGTGCAGCTCGGCCTGAGGCAAGCGATGGCCGGCCGCACGGTGCTCGTGATTGCCCACCGCCTCGCCACGGTTCAGGAAGCGGATCAGATCGTTGTGCTGGAGAAGGGTTCCATCGTTGACCGCGGTAGCCATGACAGCCTCATGCAGCGAGGTGGCCGCTATCGGGAGCTCTGCGAACGGCAGTTCATTCGCGATCTGCAGAACGGGTAAATCCACCTACGATTCAAGCGCCGGTTCCGAACCATCCCGGCCGTGATCGATGACTGACTCCGCAGCCAACACCTCCAACCCTGTGCTCACGTTTGAGGGAAAGCGATATGACCTCAACACCCTTCCCGACGAGATGAAAGAGCTGGTTCGCGGGATGCAGGTTGCTGATGCCCAGCTGCGCATGCATGAGGACACGCTCAAGGTCCTCGCTGTTGGGCGTCAAAGCCTGGCCATGCAGTTGAACGAGAAGCTTCAGGGCGTCACTCCTCTGCCTGAAGGTCAGGGCTGATTGCTGTTCAGTGGCATCAAAAAAGGGGGGCAATGCCCCCCTTTTTTGATGCCTGATCTGTGTTGATCAGTCGCTGCCGAATTTGTAGTTGCGGGTGAGTTTGAACACCGTTCCCGACAGCAGCAGCAGGGCCACAAGGTTCGGCAAGGCCATCAGACCATTCAGGGTGTCAGCGACTCCCCAGACAGCACCACTGGTGCCGGCGATTGATGCGAACACCACCATGGCAACCCAGAGAAGGCGGAACGGAAGGATCGCGCTGGTTCCAAAGAGATAGGTCGTGCAGCGTTCGCCGTAGAAACTCCATCCGAGAACGGTGGTGAAGGCGAACACCACCAATCCGATGGTCACCACGATTCCGCTTCCTGGAAGTCCGCTGTTGAAGGCTGCGATGGACAGATTTGAGCCACTCAGTTCGTTGGTGCCATCGATCAACGCCTTCCCTGTGGTGGTGATGATCACCAGGGCCGTCATGGTGCAGATGATGATGGTGTCGATAAACGTGCCGAGCATGGCCACGGTGCCTTGACGGACCGGGTCATTGGTGTTGGCCGCGGCGTGGGCGATCGGGGCACTGCCCAGGCCGGCTTCATTGGAGAAAATGCCTCGCTTGAAGCCCATCAGCACCACTTGGCCAAAGGCGCCACCTGCCGCAGCTTCTCCTGAAAAGGCGTTGGTCACGATCATGGCGAAGGCTGCGGGGACGCCGTCGATGTTGAGGACCAGCACGATCAGGCAAGCCAGCACATAGAGCAGAGACATCACCGGGACGATTGCCGAAGCTGCCTGGGCGATCCGTTTGATGCCTCCGATGATCACGGAGAACACCAGAACTCCGAGCACGACTCCTGTGACCACCCTTGGAATCCCGGCTGCCTCAAGTGCCGAGGAAACCTCGAAGACCTGAACGCCGTTGCCGATTCCAAATCCGGCGAGCATGCCGAACAGGGCGAACAGCCCCGCCAGCCAGCTCCACCGACTTCCAAGGCCATTGCGGATGTAGTACATCGGGCCTCCGACATGGTTGCCCTTGTCATCGGTCTCACGGAACTGCACCGCAAGGACCGCTTCGGCGTACTTGGTGGCGATGCCGAAGATGGCAATCATCCACATCCAGAACACCGCTCCAGGACCGCCAACGGCAATCGCTCCGGCGACGCCGGCGATGTTTCCGGTGCCGATGGTGGCCGAGAGGGAGGTCATCAAGGCCTGAAACGGTGAGATCTCCCCTTCGTTCAGGCCATCGGCGGGATTCAGCATCATCCGCACGCCGTAAATCAGTCGTCGCAACGGCATGAAGCTCAGGCCAAGCATGAGCACCACGCCAGTGATGGCGATCAAACTGACGGTTGGCCAGCCCCAAACCAGGCTGTTGATCGGCCCGTTGATGGTCTGAACCGCTTCATTGAAGGAATCCATCTCGGCAAGCCTGATCTTCCGGAGATGGTGTCACAGGCGTCCAGTCAGAGCAAACGATTTAGAGCGTTTCCAGTGCTTCGAAGTGGAAGGTCTGACATCCGCCCTCCTGATCACCGTGAGCGTCTGTTTCGATCACGCGCTTTTGCAACACCCAGGGCCCGCCATCAGGCAGGGGCGCAAATGTATCCGTGAATGTGTTGCGGCCGCCGCGCGTCTCCCCTGAAGCGGGGTCGGCGTACTGACTGGTGTAGGTGTGGCTGAGGTATCCGGCACCGGTGTGGGTGACCTCGGTGGTGAAGATCGTCACCACCGTTCCGTGGATGTGACGGTGCACCATTGTCACCACATCGTCCTTGATGCGATAGCGGTCGCCTTCGCCCTTGCCGCCCACGATCACCTCGGTCCCAACGGCGTCGGTGTCCCCAGCGGTGAAGGTGTTCTGGCCATGGGTCTGCTCGAAACTGCGGCGGACCCGATGGATGGCCACCTCCCAAAGTTGGGAGTTGATCGCTTTCAACACCTCTTCGTCGTCTATTCCTTCAACGGTCGCCTTCAGATCGGCTCCCACCTGAAAGGTGCCTTCAACCGATCGATCCCCCTGTTCCCAGATGCAGCGACCGCGGTAGCCAGAGAATCCCGGTGCCCAGGTGTAGCGGTTCTCGTAGGCCCGCTGAAATGCATCGCGGCAATCGCTGCCGGGGGCAAGCGTGGCTGTCGCTGAAGGGCTGGCTGAAGCGGTCAAGTCTGATCAGCAGTGACCTCAACCCTACCGATCAGATCGTTTGGGCATGGATGTCCTGCAGAGCATGAATGCTCAGGGTCGTCTGTTGCTGCAGGGCCGAGATCGCTTCCACTGCGGCCCTAGCGCCGGCCAGGGTCGTGACGGTGGGAACCGCGTAATCCAGGGCTGCCCTGCGCAGATATTTGTCGTCATGGGCGGCCTGACGACCGATCGGCGTGTTGATCACCAGCTGAACCCGATTCGAACGAATCAGATCTTCGATGTTCGGGCGTCCTTCATGAACCTTCAGCACCGGCTGAACGGTCAGTCCCGCCTCGGCAAGAGCACGGGCTGTGCCCGTGGTGGCCATCACGTCAAAGCCCAGTTCGATCAGGCGGGCCGCCACAGGCACCAGAGCTGGTTTGTCCCGGTCGTGGGTGGACAGGAAAATGCTCCCTTGGGTCGGCAAAGCCTCCCCTGCTCCAAGTTCCGCCTTCGCGTAAGCCATGCCGAAACTGCTGGCGGAACCCATCACCTCGCCGGTGGAACGCATCTCTGGACCGAGCACGCTGTCGGCTCCAGGAAACCGTCGGAAGGGCAGAACGGCCTCTTTGATCGCCTGAAGCGGCGGTTTGGGCTCCTCCAGAAGACCCACTTCAGCGAGGGTTTCGCCGGCCATCACTCGGGTGGCGAACCGCGCCAGTGGTCGGCCTGTGGCCTTGGCCACAAAAGGCACCGTGCGCGATGCTCGTGGGTTGGCTTCGATGATGAACACAACCTCACGGCCTTCAGCGTCCCGTTGCACGGCGAATTGCAGGTTGATCAACCCCTGCACTTTCAAGGCGACAGCCAGGGCTTCACTCCAGGCGCGGATGGTGCTGAGGGCCTCCTCCCCGAGCGACACGGCGGGCAGGCAACAGGCTGAATCCCCGGAATGAATGCCGGCTGGTTCGATGTGTTCCATCAGACCGCCGATCACCACATCACCGTTGCGGTCACAGAGGGCATCGACATCCACCTCGGTGGCATTCTCGAGGTACTGGTCGATCAGCACGGGGTGATCAGGCTCAACCTGAACCGCTTCACGCATGTAGCGATTCAACTCGTCTTCGTCGAAGACCACCTCCATGGCCCGACCACCAAGCACGTAGGAGGGACGCACCACCACCGGGTAACCGACGTTATCCGCCACATGTCGTGCTTCCTCTTCGCTGCGGGCTAGCCCGTGACGCGGTTGTCGGATGGCGAGATCCTCGAGGATGGCTTCAAATTGCTCTCGGTCCTCAGCGCGGTCGATCGATTCCGGTGAAGTGCCCCAGATGTGGGTGCCGGTGGCACGACCCTCATCGCTCTCGAGCCAGCGCAGCAGAGGAATCGCCAGTTTCAAGGGCGTCTGGCCGCCGAACTGAACCACCACTCCATCGGGCTGCTCTGCTTCGATCACATTGAGAACGTCCTCGAGGGTGAGCGGCTCGAAGTAGAGGCTGTCGCTGGTGTCGTAGTCCGTGGACACCGTCTCGGGATTGCTGTTCATCATCACGGTGGTGATCCCCTGGTCCTGGGCCGCGAATGAGGCGTGACAACAGCAGTAGTCGAATTCGATGCCCTGACCGATCCGGTTGGGGCCACCGCCAAGGATCATCATCTTGCGACCTGCCTTGCTGGGGCTGACCTCTGTGGCTGGTGGCAGGGTGATCAGGCTGCCGTCCTCGCTCAGCTTCTGCAGCGGTTTCTCATAGGTGGAGTAGTGATATGGCGTGGTTGACGCGAACTCGGCGGCACAGGTGTCCACTGTTTTGAATACTGCTTGGATCCCCAGGCTCAAGCGCTGTCGACGCACGTTCAGTTCGGTGCAGCCGGTCGCTTTGGCGATCTGGCGGTCGGAGAAGCCCAGTTGTTTCAGCCGGAACAGATCGTTCTTGCTCAGTTGATCGAGGCTGCGCCCCCGCAGCAGCTCCTGTTCGGTGTTGATCAGAACCCGCAGCTTCGCCAGGAACCAGGGATCGATGCTGCTCAGCTGGTGGATCTGCTCATCGGATCGTCCGCGTTGCATGGCGCTGCGCACCGTCAGGATTCGTTCCGGTGACGGTGTACGCAGCAAGCGATCGATCTCACTGTCGGTCAGCTCATGGTCGGGATCAGTGGACTCCCAGCCGGCAAGCCCGGTCTCCAGGGAGCGCAGAGCCTTCTGGAAGGATTCCTCGAAACAGCGTCCGATGGCCATCGCTTCACCGACGGATTTCATCGATGTGGTGAGCACCGCTGGACTGCCACGGAACTTCTCGAAGGCGAAGCGGGGGATCTTCGTCACCACGTAATCAATCGTGGGTTCGAAACACGCCGGGGTCTTGCCGGTGATGTCGTTGATGATTTCGCCAAGGGTGTACCCCACGGCGAGGCGTGCAGCGATTTTGGCGATCGGAAATCCCGTCGCCTTGCTGGCCAGGGCCGAGGAGCGGCTCACCCGCGGATTCATCTCGATCACCACCACATCGCCATTGCTGGGATTGATGGCGAACTGAATGTTGCTGCCGCCGGTGGCAACTCCGATCTCACGGATGATCGCAATCGATTGATCACGCAGCCGCTGGTACTCGCGGTCGGTGAGGGTTTGGGCTGGAGCCACCGTGATCGAGTCGCCGGTGTGAACCCCCATCGGATCGAGGTTTTCGATGCTGCAGACGATCACGACGTTGTCCGCCAGATCGCGCATCACCTCCAGCTCGAATTCCTTCCAGCCCAGGAGGGACTGTTCGATCAGGATCTGGGAGACAGGGCTGGCCTCAAGACCGCTCTTGCAGATGGCGGCGTACTCCTCAGGGTTGTAGGCAATGCCGCCACCACTGCCTCCAAGGGTGAAGGCCGGCCGAATGATGCGCGGAAAACTGCCGATTGCAGCGCCGACAGCCTCCGCCTCCTCCAGTGTTGAAGCGATGCCGGATGGGCAGACCTTCACGCCGATGCGTTCCATGGCCTGCTTGAACAGCAGACGGTCTTCCGCTTTCTGAATCGCGTTCAGATCCGCACCGATCAGCTCAACCGAAAACCGTTCGAGCGTTCCGTTCTCAGCCAGTTCAACCGCCAGGTTCAGTGCGGTCTGGCCGCCCATGGTGGGCAGCAGCGCATCGGGGCGCTCGGTCTCGATCACCTGGGTGACCACATCCGCTGTCAGCGGTTCGATGTAGGTGCGATCCGCCATGCCCGGGTCGGTCATGATCGACGCCGGATTGGAGTTCACGAGGATCACCTCGAAACCCTCCGCTCGCAGGGCTTTGCAGGCCTGGGTCCCCGAGTAATCGAATTCACAGGCCTGGCCGATCACGATCGGCCCAGACCCCAGCAGCAGGATTCGACGCAGATCGGTCCGCCGGGGCATGGGCAGCGATGTGTAGCCAAACCCGATCAGCTTCCCACGCAGCAGTGTCCGAACCTGCGCATGGACGGTTCCGACGCGGAGGCTCGCTACCGTAAAGGCATTGTGGGATTGCGGAAACGATGAGTGAGCTCCAGCGCCTCAAGGGGCTGCTGCCACCAGAGATGCAGAGCTGGGTCTTCGTTGAATCCGCCGCAGCTGTCGATCCTCCGTTGATCACCTTGGAGGAAATCGGCCGAGATGAAGTGGAGATCCAGGTGGATCTCGATCAATGGGATCAGTTTGCGCTTGATCACCGCAACCTTTTGTTCTGGCATGAGGTTGGTCGCATTCAGAACGACACCATTCCCCGCGATGGTTGGGAAATGGCTGCCCTGGCGATCGGTCTTGGTGGTGCGATCGGTGAACTCTGGGTCCAGGACGGCCTTCTGCTGTTCATGGCTCTGGGGCTCTCAGGCTTTGCCGGTTATCGGCTCTATCTGAAAAACAACTCGGAGAAGCGCCTGCAGGATGCGATCACGGCCGATGAACGCGCCATCGATCTGGCCTGCCGCTTCGGGTACAGCGTGCCGAATGCTTATCGAAGCCTTGGCGGCGCGCTCAAGGAATTGACGGAGCAGACCCGCAAAAAGCGCAAGCGCGGTTTTTACGAAGATCGGCTTGAAGCGCTGAGGAAGAGCGCCAGCAAAGCGAGGGCAGAAATGGCGCAACAGGAGGGTTCTCGCAGTTCCGTTACCAGCGAAAATGTCTATGGATAGCGTCAAGTTGGCCGAGCTGGCCGCTGATGCCTGCGACGACCGCAAGGCGAGTGACATCCGTTTGATCCGCGTTGACGAGGTGTCGAGCCTCGCGGATTGGTTGGTGATTGCCGGTGGACAGTCCGATGTGCAGGTTCGGGCGATCGCAGGGTCTGTGGAGGATCGTCTTGAGCTGGAAGCGGAGCGGCTGCCGCTGCGCAAGGAAGGCATCAACGAGGGGCGTTGGGCCCTTCTCGATTACGGCGACTTGATCGTTCATGTTCTGCAGCCGACGGAACGCGGTTACTACGACCTCGAAGCGTTCTGGAGTCACGGTGAGAGCCGTCCGTTTCTAACTTCAGGCTGATTGCGGCCCTACAGCCATGGCCGAGACCGTGTCCTGTCCAGTTCCGCCCGAGCAACGCCCCCTCGAGGAATTTCAGCAGCTGAGCGAATCCTGGTTTTTTTCGTGGCCAACCGGTGTTTCATCCAGCCTGCGCAGGAGCCTGCTGATCAGCTGGTTCCTGATGTTTCCGTTCAGTGCCCTAGTGGCGAGCGGGAGCTGGACCCTGCGTTTGGATCCGCCACGCCTGATCGCTTCCGCAGCCGTGGCCTCCCTGGTGCTGCCTCTGCTGCTGTTGATGCGTCAGTGGTTGGGATGGACCTATGTGATGAAGCGGCTGCTGGCTGAATGCGTCGATTACGAGGAATCCGGTTGGTATGACGGCCAGACCTGGGAGAAGCCGCTTTCCTGGAGGGAGCGGGACCTGCTGGTGGCACGGCATGAGGTGAGGCCGATCCTGAGCCGGCTGGCGCGTGCCATGGCGTTGTCCGCAGGCTTGATGCTGGGCGGCGCGAGCCTCTGTCAGGCTCTCTGAAACGAGGACACATCGAGGATGGCTCTCGCCTCAGGGTTCAACGCTGGGTCCCGATCAGGCACTCCGCCTCTCGAGGTCACCCTGAAGCGTGGCTGCATCAGTGAATCCATGCACCGGGTGCATGCCGTGGTGTGTGANGGGCGNGGGCGTGTGCTGATGTGTGCTGGAGATCCAGGGTTTGAAACCTTCATCCGNTCGGCTCTCAAACCGTTTCAGGCGCTNCCATTCATCAGCAGTGGTGCCGCTGCACAGATGGAGGTTGGTGATGGCGGGATCGCGATCGCCTGTGCCTCCCACGCCGGCACCAACGCCCATGCCCGGGAAGCGTTCAAGCTGCTCTGGAAGGCTGAGCTGGAGACGGCGCAGTTGCAATGTCCAGTTCCTGCGGGCGCTGAAAGCCCCCTCCAGCACAACTGCTCTGGAAAGCATGCGGCGTTTCTGGCCACCAGCCGCAAGATGATCTGGCCCCTNGAGAGCTATCTGCAGAGTGATCACCCGCTGCAGGTGGAAATCAACCGTCGCGTCGCTGAACTNCTGGGATTGCCTCCCGATGAGTTGGTGGCGGCTCGTGATGACTGCGGTGCGCCGACCTTGCGCTTGCAACTGGCTCAGATGGCCTTGCTGTATGCCCATCTCGGAGCTTCACGCCACGCTGAACTGGAGCAGATCAGCCGCGCCATGTTGGCCCATCCGGATCTCGTTGCCGGGGAAGGGCGCTTCGATACGGAGCTGATGCAGCGCAGCCACGGACAGGTGCTGAGCAAGGGAGGAGCGGAGGGGATTCAATGCCTGAGTCGCATCGGTGAGGGGATGGGGGTTGCGATCAAGGTGGAGGACGGCTCCAGACGGGCGAAGCAGGCTGTGGCACTCCATCTGTTGCGTCAACTGGAATGGCTGACCCCGATGGGTCTGCAGGAGCTGGAGGAGCAGACGTTGGTCGTTAATCCCGGTGTTCATTTGGAAGTGACNGGCTCGCTTCGTTTCCAGCAAAGCTGAAGTGATTCTGTGTCCGGCGACACCGATGTGTATGATTTGAGAGTGCAACGCGGGGTAGAGCAGTCTGGTAGCTCGTCGGGCTCATAACCCGAAGGTCGGGAGTTCAAATCTCCCCCCCGCCACCAAATTCGTCGCAACAAAGGAGCTTGTTATTCAGGCTCCTTTTTTGATGGAGCAAGTGGGAATGAATCTGGCAGCTTTGTTCAATCAGTTTTCTGCTTCGAAACGAAGCGAGAATCCAATGCCTCGTACGGTTTGAATGATCCTGTCCGGATGGATCTCTTCCAATTTGCGTCTCAGATAACGGACGTAAACGTCGACGACGTTGTCATCACCAAAGTAGTCCTCTCCCCAGACATTCTGAATCAGTTGTCCCCGGCTGAGGGCCTGTCNCGGGTTGCGCATGAAGCACTCGAGCAGGTCGAATTCGCGCACGGTTAGCGGGAGCTCTTGGCCGTGGTAGCTGCAACGACGCTCGGCGCAGTTGAGGCTGAGTTCTCTGGCGGTGATCACATCGGATGTTGCCGGTGAACTTCTGCGTACCAGAGCTTTGACCCTCGCCAACACCTCTCGGATATTGAAGGGTTTGGAGATGAAATCATCAGCACCTGATTCCAGCGCTGCAATCTTGTCGTCCATCTCATCCCGTGCCGTGATCATGATGACGGGAAGAGCATGTCCTGTTTCACGCAACCGTCGACAGACATCAAGCCCGGTAATGATTGGCATGTTCCAGTCAAGNAGAGCGACGGAAGGNGCTGATTCTCTGATTTTTGNTAATGCTTCAGAGCCATCATTGCAACAGANAGTTGTATANCCTTCAGCCTGAAGTTCCATTTCCAGGAGCATTAAAATATTGGCTTCATCGTCTGCAATCAGGACAGTCTTTTCGGCGTCAGACACGTACCATCCTCTGGGTTGAANTCACTTTAGCCACGGGTCTGTGGTTGGTTGAAGTGTGATCCCCACGGTCTTTTGGCGGGACCATTGGCGTTGAACCTGGTTGAATCTTCCAGGTTTTGCAACGGGATTCCTTGTCTCAAGCCCTGATCCATGGTTGANCGCTCTNAACNCGTCGATCAAACCTGGGATGCGATCGTCGTCGGATCGGGTGCCAGCGGTGGCGTCGCAGCGANGACCCTCGCTGAGGGAGGTGCCCGGGTGCTGTTGATCGANGCTGGTCCTGATCTCAGTCGTNCGGATGCGGTCGGTGNTGAGCTTGGCAACATGGCTCGCCGGCTGGCTGGGCTGAGCAGCGGCCGTCATCGGCGTCAGGCCCAGCACCCGGGTTACTGGAAAGCCAATCCCAGGCTTTACATCGATGAGCGTCTGCATCCTTATGAACACCCGATTGAGCGGCCATTTCTATGGACCAGGGGGCATCAGGTCGGNGGCCGGAGCCTGACCTGGGGGGGGATCACGTTGCGGTTGTCGGATCAGGATCTAGCCGGGGTGAACGTGGATGGTGAGCGGATCAGCTGGCCCATCAAGGCGCAGGACCTCCTGGATCACTACGGCAGTCTTGAGCGGGATTTGGGTGTGCATGGCTGCCGTGATGGTCTCGATCATCTGCCGGATGGTGAGACCATTGCGCCGCTTCCGCTGACGGCTGCAGAGGATCGCTTCGCTGCAGCGGTTCGGCAGCGCCTTGGGCATGTGGTGATTCATTCACGCGGGTTNGGTCCACCGGCGTCAGCTCCCGACAGCCCCTGGCCCCGTTCGAGCAGTCCTGGCAGCACCCTTCCCCGTGCCTTTGCCACAGGTCGCGTTGCTCTGNTGAGCGATCACAAGGTGGACCACATCACGATGGCCGCCGGTGGTGACTGGGCGACGGGAGTGGTTGCCGTTGATCTGAACAGCGGTGAGCGCCGTCGGATCCAGGCGGATTGCGTGGTCCTTTGCGCATCAACCATTCAAAGCGTGGCGGTGTTGCTGCGCTCCAGTGAGCAACAGCGTCACGGTGGACTGGTGGATCCCTCAGGGCGACTTGGCACCAGGCTGATGGATCACGTTTCCACCAGCCGCTTCTTTGCCCTGCCGGGGGGATCGGACCATCCACAGCCGGCCCTCAGTGGCGCCGGCAGCTTTTTTCTGCCCTTCGGCCGCCAACTCGACCAGGCTGATTTTCAAGGGGGATACGGGCTTTGGGGGGGCATCGGCCGCTTTGACCCCCCGCGCTGGTTGAAACGGTCTCCGGAGAGCACCACAGGGTTCCTGATCGGTCATGGAGAGGTGTTGCCACGGGAGAGCAACCGCATCAGCGTCAGCACCAAAACAGACCGCTGGGGAATCGCCGTGCCCCATATCGACTGCCGCTGGAGTTCGAATGAGATGGCGATGGTGGCCCACATGCAGAAGACGATCACCAGCTGCATCGATGTTGTTGGTGGTGAGGCTCTACCGATGCGTGAGCTGTTCCGACTTCCGCTGATTGAGCCGTTGCTGGAGGGGGCCGTGGCTCTTTCCGATGCGGCTGCTCCTCCTGGTTATTACATCCATGAACTTGGNGGTGCCCCGATGGGATCCTCCGAAGCAACNNGTGTCGTGGATCCNTGCAACAGGCTCTGGCGGGCNCCGAATGTGCTGGTGGTGGANGGTGCTTGCTGGCCNACNTCCGCTTGGCAGAGTCCAACCCTGACGATGATGGCGATCAGCCGCCGGGCCTGCAGCCTTCAGCTCAGTTCTCCGGCCGTGAGAACAGGTCGTTGAGATAGCGCTCCGTCACAGCNCGATCGTCGCAACCGTTCTGAAACAGAAAATGGGCCAGTGCTGAACTCATCACTCTGTATTGATCCCAGTGGGGGTGNTCGCCGATGAAATCTTTCATTCCTCGATAGAGAACCTCNGGAATTTCCGTTTCAAGGCTGACGTATGCAGGCGTCGCGCTTTTGGGCTCGANGGGAGTGGTTATTCCATGGCATCGCTCGAGATGATTCCGATCCATTCCGTTCAGGTNCAGCACGTCCNTCGACNCAAGAAAGCCACAGAACCAGGGTCCACGTCAAAAGGGTCGTGTCTTCACCACGAGCTCCCTGAGACATCTTGAGACNCCNTGCGCTGCAGGACNTTGACGGATTGCTTCAAACAGATTCCGTTGTGAAGGAGGCCTTGTCAGAGCNCTGTCAAGTGTTCCCTTGTGGCTGTCGCGATCTTCACAGGGTTCAGCGGCAAACCGGAACTTGATCGATGCGTTGTGGAATAAGGGCCCAGGGATGGGGAAAACGGCTGAAAAAAATGTTCGTGATGTGCTCATCAGCACTTCTGATCAGCGAAAAGTCCAACCCGTCCCCAGCGAGAAAGAGGCCGTGACTCGGCAAGGACAAATGGATTGTCTTAAGGATTTGGTNCTGAAGTCCTCGAACCAAGGGTTGATGGACCCAACGGATGATCCGCATGGGGGTACGGGGGATGGTGATGGCTGTGGGTATGCCCCTCATGGGCGTGCCCTTCATGGGAATGGTGCTGGTGGAGAGGAATCGGGATGCCGTCCGGTTGGCAGGCGCCGGTGCATTCCCGTTCACACAGGGTGCAGCTCTCCACCAGCCCTTCCACGTGGTGATGGTGGCTCTGCTGAGCCCGCCCAACGTCCTGCTCGAACCCGAGGACTTGGGCTCGGTATTTGCAGAGGGAGCAGTTCATGGCCGTATCCCCTCGCAGAACGTCATCCACACGCTCGCGAAACGTGTCCAACACCAATGGATGATCCCCGAGATAGCCGGCTGAGAGAAATTCAACGTCNGGNTGGTCTTCGGCAACGCGGTCGGTGTGTGAACGAATCCTGCTGACCAGCACGCCGCTGAACAGGAAATAAGGAACAACCACGATGCGTCTGTACCCGAGCCGCACCACATGGCGAAGCCCCGGTTCCACCAATGGGAAGGTGACCCCCGAGTAAACGGTTTCGCCCCAGCCGAATCCGAACCCTTCCGTGAGCAGTCGNGTGACCTTGGCGACATTGGANTTGGCATCAGGGTCTGAGGANCCCCGTCCGACCACCACCAGCAGGGTCTCGGCCAGAGGGACAGCTTCGGCCGCAGCGTCCAGAGCCTCCTGNACCCGTGCACCTGCTGCTGCCACCATCAAGCGGTCAACGCCAAGCTCACGTCCGTATTCGATGGTCAGACCGGTTTCGGCGGAGTAGGTGTTGAGAACGGAGGGAATGTCGTTCTTGGCATGACCCGCGGCGAACAACATCGCCGGAATGGCCAGGATGCGCGTAACACCCTTCTCGCGCAGGGCCTC
This sequence comes from Synechococcus sp. MED850, assembly GCA_002700765.1. The sequence goes on along the minus strand of PAEP01000042.1, from coordinate 48,020 downwards.
CAGCCCATCACGAAGGATCGGCCGGGCAAATTCCAGATAACCGTGCTCCACCGGCATCGGTGCAAGGCGCGGTCGCAGAGCCTCCACCATCCGGGCGAATTCCTCAACGGCCAGACGATTGCGGCTGCCATGGCCGCAGATCAGAACACCCAGTTGTTCCGCGGTGGTCTCAGCACTGAATCCGCTCAAAGAGTTGCATCCACTGGTCGAATGCGTTGACCCTATTCGGCAAGCCGGGATCGATCGCTTGTTGCCTCCGCTGTTCAACGCTCTTGCGGATGATGCACCCATCGCCGGGACCCTTTCACCGACGCCTGAGCAGATCCCCCAGCTGTTGGAGGGCTGGAGCGGTCCAAGACCTCTGCTCGTCTGCAGCGGTGGCACCAGCTCACGCTGTGCCGCTGCCGGCCACTGGAGTCTGGATCTTCGGGCCGGNTGTCGCACCCTGCAGCTTTCAGCGGATGGCGGGACCATTCGCATCGGAGCAGGGCATCGCATGGGGGAGGTTCTCGACCATCTGGCGAGCCGGGATCTGACGATCCCCGCGGGTCTTTCGGGTTGGCCAGGCCTTGGGTTCGTGCTGACGGGCGGGATGGGCCCTCTCACCCGCCGTCATGGCTTGGCGATAGATCGGCTGTTGCAGATTCGCGGTGCCTGGGGGAACGGCGAGCCCCTTGCGCTGACGCGCAGCGATGACCTGCGCTGGCGGGCACTGTGCGGTGCTGCTCCCTTTCTGGCGGTCGTCACGGAGGTGACCATGGAGACGATTCCGCTTGAACCGCTTTGGATCAAGCAGCGGCGGATTGCACCGGAGCTGCTGCCCGAGCAGATCTCCGTGGCAGAGCAGAGCTCTCTCGATGTGTCANTGCANTGGCACTGGGGAGAGCACGATCAATTGCGACTGCTTTGGGTGAAGCAGACGCCCTGCTCTGAATCGGTGCGGATTGAGGGGCTCCATCAGCTGCCGTCCCTGGCGGCTCCCCTCAAGCCGACGACCCGCGTGCATGCCGAAGTGGTCGGTTTGCTCGGACCAGCTGCAGCATCTGGATGGGGCGATTTGCTCCCTCGCCTTCGAGCGTTGATGCAAACGCGTCCCCATCCCGCTTGCAGCCTCGCTTGCCAGCAACTGGGCGGGGCCAGTGCTCAACCCGGTGTGGAAGGGACCGCCTTTGTCCACCGTGATGCAGTCTGGAAGCCATGGATCACAGCAGCGTGGTCTTCGGGCGATGAGCAGGGTCGCCTCAACAGCCTGGAGTGGCTTGAAACGGTCTGGTCTGTTCTGCGGCCCATCTGCCCTGGCGTGCATCTTGCCCAGCTCCATCACCACCTCCCCTGGCATCGACTGGAAGTGGATCTGGCCTTCGGCGACCGACTGAACGAGCTGCAGAGGCTCAAAACTGTTGTGGATCCGGACGGGAATCTNCCGTCCCTTTGATTTACGGTCGCCGCTGCCCGAGGCGTCGTAGAGCATGGCCAAGCGCTCCAGCCCCACGCTGGTGAATCAGTGGACCGCCAGCCCCCTCAAGGACCTTCTGTCCGGTCTTGTGGTGGCCTTCGCGATGATTCCCGAGGCGATTGCCTTCTCCGGAATCGCTGGTGTTGATCCAGCGGTTGGTCTGTTCGGGGCGTTCTGCCTCTCGATCACCATCGCTGTGGTCGGCGGCCGAATGGCGATGATCACCTCCGCCACTGGATCAACGGCACTNCTGATGACCGGGTTGGTCAGCAGCGGTGAAGCGATCGGCCCTGGCCTCGGTGTGCAGTACCTGATGGTGGCCGGCCTGGTCACGGGCTTGCTGCAGATCCTCTGGGGGTATCTGCGGCTGGCATACCAGATGCGCTTTGTTCCTCAGGGCGTGCTGAGCGGTTTCGTGAATGCTCTGGCGCTGCTGATTTTCCAGGCTCAGTTGCCCCAGCTCGGTCTGGATTTGCACCACGCCGATTCGGCGGGTGGCTTGCCCCATGGCGGACAGGTTCCGATCGTTTGGGGGCTGGTGCTGCTCGGACTGGTGATCATCTATGGGCTGCCGCGGTTGACCCGGGTGGTTCCCTCCCAGCTGGTGGCGATCTTGGTGCTCACAGGCGTCAGCATCGGCTTCAATTTCGACATCCCCAGTGTTGAGAGTCTCGGCAAGCTCCCCGCCGGACTTCCCACGTTCCAATCCCCCTTTGGAGAGGGCGGTGTTCCGTTCAGCCTCGATACCTTGGGCCTGGTGCTGCCAACAGCGTTGGCGATCTCCCTGGTGGGCTTGATGGAAACCTTCCTCACCCAGGACATCCTCGACGACAAGACCGACACCACCACCGACAAGAACGTTGAGGCCCGTGGTCAGGGCATCGCCAACATCGTCTCGTCATTGTTTGGCGGTATGGCGGGCTGCGCACTGGTGGGACAGTCCGTGATGAACGTCGACAACGGCGGTCGCACACGTTTGTCCACCTTGTTCTCCGGTGTCAGCCTGTTGGCGATGATCCTGTTGGCGGGTCCCGGGCTGAANCAAATTCCCATGGCGGCACTGGTTGCCGTGATGATCAGCATCGCGGTGAGCACTGCAGACATCAACGGATTGCGCAACATCCGCCGTATTCCCAAGAGCGATACGTCTGTGATGCTGATGACCTTCGCTGTCACCATGCTCACCACGCCTCACAATCTTGCCCTTGGTGTTCTCGCTGGGGTTGCTTTGGCCGGCATTCTGTTCAGCCGCAAAGTTGCCAAGGTGATTCAGGTGGAACGGGTGGACATCAGCGAGGAGGAATGCCAGTACCGGGTGACCGGTCAGCTCTTTTTTGTCAGCAAGGTGTATTTCACCCAGGGATTCGATCTTCACGATCATCCCCAATCCATTCTGATCGACATGTCGGCTGCTCACATTTGGGATCAAAGTGGAGTGGCAGCTTTGGATCAGGTGATGCGCAAGTTTCGGCTCGGAGGGTCGGATGTTCAGCTTGTCGGGCTGAATCAGGAGAGCCTTGATCTGTTCGAGCGAATCGGCGGACAAGAATCCGCTCACGCTTAGGGCGTTCAGCGTTCTGGCGTATCGCTGGGACGCAGAACGATCACGACGGTGCCTGCAACAACCACCAGGATTAAAAAACCTCCGGCGATCAGCGGAAGCAGCAGATCACTGTCCATCAATGCCGATTAAAACGGCACGATACGGTTCAACGCTGAGCCTGAGGGTTGTAGAGAACAGCCAGACAAACCGTCAGGTCATCTCGCATGGCANTCAGGCGTTGTTCAATNAGGCGGTCTTCGGGATTCAGCTGCACATAGCGCATCGTCACGTCGTTGCCGATGCTCATCAGCAGGCAGAGGGTCTCAAGATCTCCGGTTTGGGTGACCCGATCCNTGGCGCCATCCAACATCACCTTGAGCAGGGCCATCTTGTTGTTGTAGGCCTGACGGTCGCCTTCCTGCCATGCGAGAACCGGCACGCAGGAAGCAAAAGTGAGGAGAAGTCCGACGAGCAGAATTCTTGAACGCATCGGCCGAAGCCGGAAGAAGTTGAACCGTATGGCAGCTCTGAGAAAAACTGTCGAATCTGGGACAATCCCAATCCGATCCGTACCAGAACCATGAGCGTTAGCCGACATCCTCTTCTGTTTGGAGGGCTGGGAGTGCTCGCCGCGCTGATCGGTGGTTGCGCCACCTTGGATTCCGGTGAGACATCCCGACTTGATCTGGTTCAGCAGCGCGGAGAGTTGATCTGCGGCGTCAGCGGCAAGATTCCAGGGTTCAGTTTTCTTCAGTCAGACGGGTCNTATGAGGGGATGGACGTTGACGTGTGCCGAGCCATGGCCGCGGCTTTCGTTGGCGATTCCACCAAACTGCAGTTCCGTCCTCTGACGGCGCCGGAGCGATTCACGGCCCTTCGCTCTGGTGAGATCGATCTTCTCTCGCGCAACACAACCCAAACACTCAGCCGTGACTCCACGGGGGGGAATGGCCTCAGCTTCGCGCCGGTGGTCTTTCACGATGGACAGGGGTTGATGGTGAAGAAGGGGAGTGGTTTCAATTCCCTGGAGGACCTGAGTGATGAGGCGATCTGTGTGGGCTCTGGAACGACCACCGAACAGAACCTCAATGACGCCTTCGAATCGCGCCGTTTGCCGTACACCCCGATCAAGTATCAGGATCTCAATCAGGTGGTCGGCGGTTACCTCAAGGGGCGATGCGCTGCGATGACGTCGGATCGCTCCCAGCTGGCAGCGGCCCGTTCCGGGTTTGCTGATCCGCAGCAGCATGAGATTCTCGGGGATCGCCTGAGCAAGGAACCTCTGGCNCCGGCAGTGGTGGGTGGTGACCAGAAAATGGCCGACGCCATGCGCTGGGTTGTGTATGCCCTGATCGAGGCTGAGGAGCGCGGAATCACCCAGGCAAACATTGACGAGACACTGAAGAAAGCGCAGGACGACGAAAGCCAGGCCTCGTTGCGAAGATTTCTGGGCGTGGANGGAGGACTGGGGAGCAAGCTCGGTCTGCCGGACGACTTTGTGGTTCAGGTGATCCGCTCCACCGGCAATTACGGCGAGATCTATGCCCGGCATCTGGGGCCGGACAGCCCGGTGACGATTCCCCGTGGGGCCAACCGACTCGCCGCTGATGGCGGGTTGATGATTTCTCCACCATTCAATTGATGAGACGGCTCCTGAACCGTCGCGCTGTATGGATCCAGCTTCTGGTTGCGGCGGCCCTTCTGGCTCTGATCGGGTTGTTGATCAACAACCTGGCCGTCAATTTGGTTCGCACGGGGCTCGGGCTCAGTTTTGACTGGTTGCTTCGGCCAGCCGGGTTCGCCATGGCGGAAACGGCGGTGCCTTACAGCCCGTCGGACTCCTACGCATGGGCTCTGGCGGTTGGCTGGTTCAACAGCCTGAAAGTGATCCTGGCCGGCCTGGTCTTGGCAACGCTGCTCGGCGTGCTGGCTGGTGCGGCCCGCAGTAGCGGTCAGCCATTGCTGCGCAGCCTGTCCGCCGCCTACGTGGCAGTGATCCGCCAGGTTCCGCTGCTGCTGCAGTTGTTGTTCTGGTATTTCGTTGCCTTCCTCGGATTGCCGGATAACCCGGTCGGCAGTCTGATCGAGTTATCGAATCAGGGGATTCAGCTGCTGGGTTTAAAGCTGAGCGTTGAATTCTGCGCTGTCCTCACCGGGTTGACGGTGTTCACCGGAGCCTCGATTGCCGAGGTGGTGCGTGGCGGAATTCTCTCGGTGCATCGCGGACAGTGGGAGGCCTACCGGAGCCTCGGTCTGGGCGAAGGTCTCGGTATGCGTCGTGTTGTGCTGCCCCAGGCACTGCCCGCGATTCTTCCGGCCCTCACCAGTCAGTATCTGAATCTGGCAAAGAACAGCACCCTGGCCATCGCCGTTGGTTACGCAGATCTCTATGCCGTCAGCGACACCTCGATCACGCAGACAGGCCGGGCGATCGAGGGGTTCTTGTTGTTGCTGATCAGTTTCCTGTTGTTCAATCTGCTGATCAGCGGTGGGATGACCTTGATCAGCAGGGCCCTTCTCGGCTGGATGAAACCGAGATCAAGATGATCTATCCATCAAAGATCGGAAAGACNTAGACCAGANNGATTGACGTTTGTGAGGGCAGAAAGTTCACCAGCAGACTGGAGAAGGGATCTCCAGAGAAATCAACCAAGGCTTCCGCTTCCGTGTAGCTGTCTGTGTTGATGGAAATGGTGGCTACGCCATCGATCAACGTGCCACTGGCAATTGCATTGCTTGGATTGTTGATGTCGAGGATGCGAATTAATCCAGTTTGCGCTTTTTTGTAATAGCGTTCGTTGCCCTCTCCTGAGTAAGCAGTGGTGAGATTGCNATCTNTGATGATGTCCTTTGCATCCTTGCTGGCTGGCTTCATCTTGATGGTCAGTGTTCCATTGTCCGGATCAAAATCAGAGACTGGAANGGTNTGTGTGATCAGATAGCTGTCNTCATAGTCTGTGTAGGGGATCTCGTACCAAGAGTCTTGGAGTGAGTGGTTGATAGGAATGTAGATTTTCTGATCATCTGTGAACTCAATTGTTGATCCCTGCATCAGNCCTTCGGTGTAGGCCTGTGTCAGTTGTCCTAAATTTTCATAGCCTTGGCCTGATTCCTTGATTTTGGTTTTTTTNAGGTTTCCNTTTTTAAACTTTAGATTGATGATGGCAAATTTGTTGGGGTTTGATGTGTCGCTGCCGTAGAAGTCATTGCCGCGAATTTCAAAATCAACCTTTTGATTCCCCCCTTTTGATTGCATATAACCCGATCCGCTTCGGCGATTGCCATCACGATCGCGAGCAATGGAGACANCTGAAATGGAGCCACCGTTGCTGGGTGAGAGTGTCAATTCCAGGATTGCCGTGTCGTCCAGTGATGCTGAATCGTCTCCGTTTTGCTTGCGTGGCTCCCAGTCGCTAGCGCTCAGCTGCTTCCATCCTGAAAGTGCCTGATTGCGAGTTGATTTGTTTAGATTCTCTGAGATTGCCGGGTCGACAACCTCTGTTTGCTTGTATTGGAAAAACAGATNATCTTCATTGGCGGTGGTATCAACCCAGCCAAATCCCCAGCCGTACAAACCGGTGGTTGATTGGCCATCGTCATTGTATTGGAGGCCTGAAATGCCTGCTGTAATTGGGTTCGAGTCAAGGAGATAAGGCCGTACACCTGTGCTGGAATACGGTGAATCCTTGAGCTTTTTATTGGCAACTCCCCAGTATTTTTGAACATTGTTCTGGAAATTTTCTGGTCTGTAGATGTTTTCACCATAAAAGGCGTCATTCACTGATTCCGCAATACGTCCACCATTGCCGAGGGTCATGAAGGGGATGCCAGCTCCGATCCCTTGGCCACTGGGGCTGTTTTCAAGAACCCGCTGGTAACTGTGGGTATGTCCATTGGCATAGGCATGAAATTTGGCGCCACTGTCCATCAGGCCTTTCAGGAATGCCTGAATGGTTGGGTTGCTGAGGTTNTCGCNAGGCATGCCATCGTCGTACTCGCCGGACATATAGGCTGGTTGGTGGCCAATAACAATTTTCCAGTGAGCATCTGATTTCTTGATCTTCTTCTTGAACCATTTGAATTGTTTGTAGCCATTGTGGGGATCATCTGAAAGCACTGCTGTTGTGACCGCTTCGTTGGACTGATCTGGCTTGATGCTTGGGTTGTATTCAAGATTCCATGCTGTTGAATCCTCATCGCCTTCGTTCTCGATCTCAGCTCCAAATCCATTGTATTTGACTGGATATTTGCCGCCTGCATTGACGATTAATCGTTGCGCATCGATCGAAAAAATATCCACAAGTGCCCGTCCATTTCCGTCGTCACCAAGGCTGGCTTTGTAGTAAATTCCNGAATTTCCTGTTCCGTCTGCTCGACCGATCGAGACGGATGAACGCTGTGATTGTTGGAGAATGCTTTTATCGGTCAACCACGGGAAATAGTCGACGTAGGGTTGCGGNACGGCAGTGCTTGAAACGCCTTCTGGAGNNTCAATGGTGGAGTCTGGCAAGCCTGTGCTGACGTTCGTATCGGTGTATTTGTACTGAGTTATTTCATCATTTTTGGTTTTGATGCTGCCAAAGCGGCCTCCGTATTCATGATTGCCAGGGGTTGGCCAATAGTGATTGTTGCCATCTTCTGAGCCTCCTNGCTTGGAGCTGTCGTTGGGGTTTGGGTAACCGTTGGGATAATCGAAAGTGTCAAAAGGCCAGACTTTTAAGCCTTCCTCTGCCCGATAATTGGTGGAAGAATCCGTGTAAATTGTCGATGGATAAGGGGCGATGAATTGATTGTAAAATTGTCCAATCGCTTCGTCGTAGTACGTGCTGGGCGCTGAGTTGTAGATCAAGTCGCCCAGGCCCAGGACTTCATCCGGGTTGAATGCATTGATGCCCTGAGCCACGGCTTCAAGGGCAGGACCCATGGAGTTGACGCGTGAATTGATAAATTCTCCGTCACCTGATTCTGTAGCTAGCTTTCCAGGGTTGTAATAAAAGCGTGTGCCGTCATAACGCTCGTTTCCAGGATCTCCAACCATCGAGATAAGAAGTGAAGACATGTCATTGAAATCTCATGCCACAACTATGCCTGCCGCTTTTTTGATTNGTGTGTTTCGCTAGACCATTTGTTGGTCGCTTGAGAAACGGCGAATCGCTTTCATCTTGACTGTTTAATGCATCCTTTAGTGAGTGATNACATGTCTTAATTGACCTGAAATATGTTNTTAAATTGATGTCTGAAGAGTGCTTTGGTCAGCGGCTTTGCTGATGCTCGCTGCTGGTTGGCGGCAATGGCGGCTTCCCCCCGTGACGGTTGTGCAGCAGGATCCCCTCCAGGAGGACTGCTGCAGCGAATGGGGCGACCACGACGGTTCAGCTGGATCAGCCTGGTCATCCTGGCTCTGATGGGGTGGGCGCTCTGGGGTGTTCTGCACTGGCTTGTGGTCGGTGCTGACTGGAGTGTTGTGGGCGCCAATCTGCCCCTCTATCTCGTGGGCAGCTATCCGGTTGAAGCCCGCTGGAGGCCCTTGCTGTGGATCGCACTGCTGGTCCTGCTCACCTTCACCACCCTTTTGGGACCGAGGCGGGGATGGCTTCGTCGCAGCTTGCCGGCGTTGTGGATGGTGATGGTGCCGCTCGGTGTTGTGTTGCTCGCCGGGGGGGTTGGATTGCTTCCGGTCGGATCGCGGGATTGGGGTGGACTTTGCCTGACCCTGTTGATCACTGGAGGCAGCGCTGTGCTGGCACTTCCTCTTGGGGTGGGCCTGGCGCTGGGACGTCAGAGCCCGTTGCCCGTTCTGCGGCTCAGCAGCGCCGGCTACATCGAAACGATGCGTGCTGTCCCGTTGATCGCCGTTCTGTTCTTTGGGCAGCTGCTCATTCCGTTGTTTTTACCTGTTGGCTTTGAACTCAACCGGGTGTTGCGNTCGGTGATCGCCTTTGCCCTGTTTGCCGCCGCTTATATCGCCGAGGACGTGCGCGGCGGACTGCAGGCGATTCCNCCCACCCAGTTGGAAGCTGCCGAGGTGCTCGGTCTCTCTCCCCTGCAGTCGATGAGGTTGGTGGTGTTGCCTCAGGCCTTGCGGATCGCTCTCCCTGCCTTGACCAATCAGGCGGTTGGTTTGCTNCAGAACACAAGCCTCCTGGCCATTCTCGGTCTGGTGGAATTACTGGGAATCAGCCGCAGCCTGCTGGCCAATCCCAGTTTCATTGGACGGTATCTCGAGGTTTACGTGTGGTTAGCNGCTGTTTACTGGCTGGTCTGCACTGCCATGGCGCTATTGGCCCGCCATCTCGAGANCCAGCTCGANCCACTTCATGTTTCCCGCTGATCCGATGCCACTAGCGATTCAAGCCATCGATCTGGTGAAAAGCTATTCACCGGAAGTGCGTGCCCTTGATGGGGTCTCNCTTGAGGTGAGCACGGGTGAGGTGCTCGTCGTTATGGGGCCATCCGGTTCTGGCAAGAGCACGTTGATCCGCACCTTCAATGGTCTGGAGCGCTTGGATTCCGGTGAACTGGATGTGCTGGGCATACCGCTCGATGCCAGCCATGACCCCTTGCAGGTGCGGGCGATTCGTCGCCGGGTGGGCATGGTGTTTCAGCAGTTCAATCTTTTCCCCCATCTCTCCATCGTTGAGAACATCACGCTGGCGCCGATCCGCGTTCAGAAGCGCTCCCGAGAGGAAGCCGAGGAACGGGCCATCGCTCTGCTGGATCAGATGGGCATCCGCGAGCAGGCCAGGAAATATCCCAGTCAGTTGAGTGGTGGTCAGCAACAGCGGGTGGCGATCGCCAGGGCACTGGCCCTTGATCCGGATGTGATGCTGTTTGATGAACCAACGAGCGCGCTTGATCCGGAACGGGTGAAGGANGTGCTCGATGCCATGCGACAACTCGCGAATGACGGGATGACCATGGTCGTGGTGACGCATGANCTCGGATTTGCCCGAGAGGTGGCGGACCGGGTGATGTTCATGGATCAGGGGAAGGAAGTCGAAACGTCAGACCCTGAGTCCTTCTTCAACCACGCCAGGGAGGAGCGCAGCCGGCGATTTCTCAGCCAGATGATGTGATGCGGTAATCGATCTGCTCATCGTCTGAGCAGCAGAAGTCTCTGCAATACCGCTCCAGAGCGTCGTACGCCTCGTTGTAACTGCTGAAGCGGCGACGACTCAGTGCATCGTCTTGTCCGTCGGCCCGTTTCAGGCGGAACTCGGCACGCTGTGACTGATCCGGGTTCAAGCCGGGATCCGCTCCAGTGCCTGTTCCACGGCCATCAATTCGCGCTCTGTGTCCATCCAGCTTTCGTTNCCAGAGGGAAGGGTTTGCACCTGCTCGGCCAGNAGCAGTTGCANTTGTTCCAGCCTTGCCATCAAGCCCCGCCTCAATTGCAACGAACGCAGACCCTGAATTGAGCTGGCGAGCATTCCACCGATGGCAATGGACGGTGAGGACTCTGGCACATGCTCGCTAGGGTTGGGCTGCAGGCTCGAAATTTCGTTGTTTTCCTTCCTGGGGGAGCTCGTTCCCTGTCTGCTTGTCGGTGTCTGGATCGGACGTCGCCACCCTCAGTTCAGCGGCAGGGTGGCTCAGCCGCTGGTTCGCTTTGGTGTTCCGATCAGCGTCATGGGTCTGCTGCTCAGGGGGGGGATCACCTCGGACATGGTGGTTGCTGCGGTGATCGCTGCCGTCGCCATCAGCCTCACGCTGTTGATCAGTGCAGGAGTGCCCTGTCTGCGTCGCTGGTTGGGGGGGCCTTGTGGCTGGATGGGGAGCTGTGTTGGCAACACGGCGTATTTCGGAGTTCCTGCTGCCCTGGCCTTGCTTCCGCCGGAGGCGCTGCCGATCAGCATCGGCTACGACCTGGGCGCGACGCTGTTGGTGTGGAGTCTTGGCCCACTGGTGATTGGTGGCATTGATCGGCAACGCGAGAGCNGCCTGCTCCAGCGACTTTGGCGGGGTCTGAGCAGCAGCCCGGTGCTTCCTGGCCTGATTGGGGCGTTGATGGTTCAGCTCACGCCATGGCGGGAGGGCGTTGCCCTGATTCTCTGGTGGCCCTCACGCTTGGTGATTCTGTTGGCGCTTGCGGTGGTGGGGATGCGGTTGGGAACGCTGGTGGCAGGTCGCGGAACAANGTCAGCCAAGCTCCCGCCGTTGGGCACGCTTCTGCCGGCTCTGGTGGGCAAGTTGCTGCTCTACCCGCTGTTGTTGCTGTTGATTGGGCTCTGGCTGGGACTTGATTCCGTGGTGGTGCAGGCGATCACATTGCAGGGTGCAGCCCCAACAGCCATTTCGATTCTGCTGATCGCCGAATCGGTGCGATGCCATCAGGCTTTTGCGGCAGGTCTGGTGCTGTGGAGCACGATGTTTGCCCTCTTGGTATCGCCTGCATGGGGATATTTACTTCAGAAGATCTTTATTGCTGCGGCTTGATTGATTCTTTGTGGTTGCCCGAGTCGTTCTCAATACACAATCTTCAATAAAGTAAATAACTTTTGTTAAGAAGGCTTTNGGTGGTCGGGATCCCGCCTTGTGACCTGTTTTCTGCTGTCGTTAAACTGNGTATGTAGGGAATAGAGGTCTTTATGGGGCAGGTTGATGTTGTTGGATCGCTTGGACTTGTTTTGTTGATAGCGGCGTTAACAGTTCTTGGGTATCGGATTAATCACGTGATTTGATTGAATGANCTCACTCTCGCATGAGCGTGTTGAGAGTGGGTTTGTTGTTGGTGATTGTGCTCTCAAGTTTGCGTGCATTCAATTGAGAGAATTGGTTGGAATTTAATGCTTTTCTGTTGGGGNCAATCGTCTGTTTGGTGATTGATTCGTTTGTGTNNGCAGGTCTTNTGTCGTTGTGAGATCACAATCGCTGCTTGTTCTTTCCCTNGTGATCGAGAAAGCAGCGAAACGTGAGATTGATGCGAGGNGTTTTGATGCGACGACGGGTTGGTAGGCCATGCATCCAATCCCTTTGGCAGCCGGGATGCATGATCAGCAGATCGCCATCAGCAAGAGTCAGCGTTTCCCTGTGGGCGGTGTTCAGCCTGTGTCGCAGGCAGAAATCGCGAGTGGCTCCCAGCGACAGGGATGCGATGGGAAGGCTGTTGTCAATTTCGGGCTCATCGTCGGAATGCCAGCCCATGCGGTCGTCTCCGTGGCGGTAGAGATTGAGAAGGCAACCGTTGAAGTCGGCATCACAGGCGCTGATCACCCGCCTGAGCAACGGCTGGAACCAGCTCGGCCAGCCATNACCGCGATGGAGGGTGCCGCTGTAGCGGTAGTTGAGACCTTCTGCACCAAGAAACTGTGTCAGGCGTGGTACCGGATGCCGACGTCCGAACACCTGAACAATCGGCTGCTGCCAATTGATCTGGCTCGTTAAGAGGTCTTGCCAGTGGGCTGACTCCTCGCCTGGCAGCCAACTGCGCTGCAGGGTCCATGGCCGGGCTGGACCTTCACCAGACTGCATCGAGCGGCAAGGAGCATGGAGCTCCTCCACTTTGGTGATTCGTGGGAGATGCCCGACGTCTCTCGAACCGATCAGATCGGAACTCATCGGTTGGATTGCTTCGGGCTTGCCTCACCTCCATGACGACGAATGAAGTCTTGGTGCTGCTTCCCATGCAGGACTCATAAAGTTCCGGCATGGGAAGCCGCATNACGCAGGACGAATTTCTGAGGCGTGCACAGCAACGTTTCGGGGACCAGTTCGACTACTCCAAGATTCGCTGGCGCAGTTACAAGAGCCCNGTGAAGATTCGTTGTAAGGATCATCCGGTTCAAGACATCACCATNACGCCCGAAAAACACCTCCAGACCCTTGGCGGGTGCCGTCATTGTTTGCGAGAGCGTCGTGTGGCCTCCCTNGAGCGAGAACTCAACCGAAAAGCAGCAGATCGGCCGACTGTGTTGAAGACCGAGACCAGCCCTGTGGTTTAACCGCTGTCATCTCCCGCCCACTGAACTCGGGCCCCGCGCCCTTCACGGGGCATCTCAACCGCTCAGGCTGACGCGTTGGTAGCAAAACCAGAGCCATTGCTGGAAGAGCAGATTGCGGTGGGATCGCCAGAGCGTCTGAGGTTGATCGGGATCGAAGTTTTCTGGTGGCGGCACATCACCCCGGGCTCGGTCCCGCTCCATCTCAGCGCGCAGGCGCCCCACGTTGTACTCGGGGTGTCCGAGATGCATCAGCTGCCGCTGGTCNGGGGTTTCAAAGATGGTGTAGCCAACTTGCTCACCGTGGGCGAGCAGGCGCAGGCGCCCCTGGCGCTGGGCTGATTCCATGGCGGCGTCGTCCAGGCCGGCATGGCGACTCTGAGGACAGACAAAGCGATCGTCCTGGGTTCCCATCAGTGGATGCCCGGGGACCAGGCTGCGCATCGGGTAGATGCCGAACAGCTTGCGGTCGAAGGGAATCTTGTCCACNCCAGCCAGATAGGCCAGGGCAAAACCCGCCCAGCACAGGCCAAGCGTGCTGGGACAGATGCGACGCGCCTCGTTGATCAACTCCACCAGCTCTGGCCAGTAACGCACCTGTTCGAACGGCAGATGTTCGACGGGAGCTCCAGTGATGATCAATCCATCCAGGGGACCACGGGAAATCGCCTCCTCCCAACTGATGTAAAGCTGTTTGAGGTGCTCCTGATCCCAGCTCTTGTAGGCGTGGGAGCTGAGTCGGATCCAGATCGGCTCAATCTGCAGCACAGATANGCCGAGGGGATGNAGCAGGTTGAATTCGTACTGCTTGCCCAGCGGCATGATGTTGAGAATGGCNATCCGCAAGGCACGNATGTCCTGCCGTTCCGCCTGTTCGGGCTCGATCCAGGAGATCCGGTTGCGTTCGACCGCCTGGATTTTGTGGTAGTTGCGTGGAAGGATCAGCGCCATGACGGCTGCTCCGGCATTCAGGTCAGGACGGCGAGGGCTTGCTCGAAATCAGCTTTGATGTCGTCGATGTGTTCCAGTCCCACCGACACTCGCACCATCGTTGGTGTGACGCCAGCGGAGGCCTGCTCCGCTTCGCTGAGCTGCTGGTGCGTGGTTGAAGCGGGATGAATCACGAGCGTTTTGGCATCGCCCACATTGGCCAGATGGCTCGCCAGCTTGAGGCTGTCGATGAACTGCACGGCGTCGTNATAGCCACCTTTGAGCGAGAACATCAGCATGCAGCCCATGCCGCGGCCGGTCAGGTATTCCNTGGCGCGGGCGTGATACGGGTCATCGCTGAGGCCGGGATAGCTCACGTGCGCGACCTTGGCGTTCTGCTTCAGCCAAGTTGCCAGGGCCATGGCGTTCTCGGCGTGACGTTCCACCCGCAGACTCAGGGTTTCCAGGCCCTGCAGCAGCAGGAAACTGTTGAANGGACTCAGGGCTGGCCCCCAGTCCCGCAGGCTCTCAACACGCGCACGCAGTGCAAAGGCGACATTGCGGTTGTCTGGAACTCCCAGCATCTTGCAGATATCGCTGCCGAAACCGAAGGCATCCCAGTGCACCAGCCCGTGATANGCCGGGCTGGGCTGACTCATNAAGGGAAATTTGCCATTGCCCCAGTCGAAGGTGCCGGCGTCAACGATCACACCGCCCAGGCTGGTGCCATGGCCACCGATCCACTTGGTGGCGCTCTCCACCACCACATCCGCACCATGCTCAATCGGCCGTAGCAATGCACCGCAGGCGCCGAGGGTGTTGTCCACGATCAGAGGGATGCCGCGCTGCTTTGCCAGAGCAGACAACCCCTTGAAATCCGGAATGTTGAAGCGCGGATTGCCCATCGCCTCGACGTAGATGGCCTTGGTGTTGTCGTCGATCTGNTCGGCGAAACTGGGCACGTCATCGCCATTGGCGAAGCGAACGTCGATGCCAAGGCGTGGAAACTGCACCTTGAACTGGTTGTAGGTGCCGCCATACAGATATGACGTGGAGACGAAGTTGTCTCCCGCTTGCATGCAGTTGGTGATCGCCAGAAANTGAGCCGACTGGCCGGAGGCGGTTGCCACAGCCGCCATCCCGCCCTCCAGTGCCGCCACCCGTTTCTCGAAGACATCCGTGGTCGGGTTCATCAAACGGGTGTAGATGTTCCCGAATTCCTTGAGGCCGAACAGATTGGCGCCGTGTTCAGCGTTGTTGAACACGTACGAACTGGTCTGATAGATCGGCACCGCCCTGGAGTTGGTGACGGGATCCGGTGACTGACCGGCGTGCAGTTGAAGGGTCTCGAAGTGTTGTGACATCAGGACTGACGCAATGGCCATGCCTCTGTTCTAGTCGTCGGAGAGCGCAGGTTTCTCTGTTTCCGCCAGGGAGGGGAACGTGCTGCGGATCACGCTCTGGATCTCGTTCAGCGCTTCGGTGCGGAATCCATCCACTGCGTCTGCGCTGAGCAGCGGATAGGTGTGGTCACTGCCGTCGTCGTCGCGGAGATGTCNCCAGCGACTCGACTCCTTCTCCTTCAACGCATTGAGTGCGGCCTGAAAGTCGTAGGCGCGGGTGGTGCCNAGAGCTGCAGCCTGGCCTGCGAGCGTTTCCCGCACCGGTCCGAGCGCTTTGGCCTTGAGGGTGTCTGGCAGGCCCAGCACCGGTTGATAGTGATCCAACAACTGCAGTTCCACATCCAAGAGGATGGGCCAGGCTCCTCGCTCACCGTCGGCTGTTTCCATGGCTTGTTCCGCCTCCTGCATGGCATCCAGGTGGAAGCGCAACCAGCGGTAGTAGGTCTTCTCCTTGATCGGTTTCTTCGCTGCCGCCCGGCCTGTGAGGATCGCCGGAAGCGCATTTTCCGCTTTTCGCAGAAACAGGCGGTCTTCCCGCTCCAGATTCATNGCACCCCATCGCTGGCGGTACTCCCACAGCTCGACGTAGCGGCTGACGTCTTGAGGGGACCAGCCGAGGGCTTTGAGCTCATCGCCACGATGGGAGGTTTCCTTGGGCACGCGCTGCGTTGGATACGTTTTTCCGCAGCGTAGGGGGCAGCCTTCGTCGGGGCCTTAATTGGGCGACACGCTGGCTGGGTGTTTGCGGATGTAGTCCGTGACAGCGATGCGTTGCGGCTGGTTGTACCCGACAGGCAGCCAGAGGTCCCCGGTTTCGGCGTTGAAGTGAATTTCCCAGTGGTAGAGCCCGCGATAGGCCATCGGGTCCTCTTTGATCAGGGAGGCATAGAGCATCACGGCCTTCCCGTAGTAGTCACTGTTGTTGTAACCCCAGAGCCCGCGGCGGATGTCCTGAAGACCTCCTCTCCGCACCAGATAGCGAGCAGCGGCTTGAATCGCGTCGTGGGGATCGCGGATGTTCCCCTTGCCGATGCCCGGCTCGCTCCAGGTGGTCGGCAGAAACTGCATGGGTCCCTGGGCATTGGCCACGGAGACGCCGTCGATGCGTCCCATCCCTGTTTCCACGAGATTGACGGCGGCGAGCACCTCCCAGGCGATGCCGGTGGCCGCTTCAGCTTTTTTGTAGTACGAAATGAGCCTGTCCGCAGGCTCTGGCTGGATGATCCGCCAGGCGGGCAGCACTGACGGTCCNCGTCCGCGACTCATGCGCAGGAATTCNCGGCGGGCGGCCAGATGACGTTCAGCGATTCCTCGCCAACGCTGAGGCAGAGCCGCGAGCACCGGTTCAGATCTCGATCTGTCGGCGGACAGCACGCGGTAGATGACCTGCTGTTGGTGGCCCAGATCGGGCAGGTCCTTCTCAGCGGTGGCGGGATCGCGCAGGGCGGTTTCGACCTTGGCCAGCAGCATTGCTGTGGCTTGGGGGTCCTCCGGCACCCGCGGATAGCGGCGTCCGTTGGGGGCTGCAGGCTGTCCGGGCCGGAAGGGAAGCGCCACAGCCGAAGGCATGGCGGGGGCAGCCTCGACCGACCGGCTCGATGGTGAACTCTGGCGTTGACTGAACGATGTGCCGAGTGCAAGCCCGAGGCCTGTGATGACGGCTGGAATCAGCAGGAGAGGCCGAGTCCGCATGGCACCGATCGAGAGCGACCTGAACCTAGAGCGACTTCAGATCTTGAGAAAGGTGCTTGGGCAGTGGAAATCGGGCTCGTTTTCCGCGTGTCGCAGCGCCCAGTGGCTCATGCCGAGCTGTTTGTGCTCGAGAACCATCGTGAGCCCAACATCCGGACATTGCCATGGCGATCCCCAGGGAGAGATCGGCAGGCGAGCGTCGAGCCGAAGATGGTGATGGCAGCGGCGCAGACGGATCTCGGGGGGGTGGACAAGANCCTGATCCGTCCTGCCGACGCGATATCCCTCGAAGTGATAAACAGCCCAGTCGCCGTTGGTTGAGAGATTGATCTCGNTGTAACCCGGCTGATCTGGAAAGGCCAGAAACGCTTCACAGCAGGTGGTGGTCCAGAGGTCGTTCTTTCGCTGCCCAGCGGATTGGTGTCCGTCCATTAATCCGTCCGGCACGACCAGATCGGTGATGCCGGATGACCCTTGCATCAGGACTCCNTAGCTGAGCTCAAGCCAGCCGTCGATTCTCCAGATCAATTCAGCGGACAGCTGAATCNCNCCGGNGCAGTTGGCTTCAAANGGGACGAGGCGNGAAGCCTGACGCAGCATCACGGCGGGGCGTGCCATGCCTAGCCGCCCTTGCTTGAAGCTTGNGTCAGCGAANGAACCAGNGTGCGGATGGCGGGCATCTGGGCTTCGATGCTTTNCGTGAGGCGGAACTGAACAGCAGCGCGACGCAGGTTGTGTCCCGGTTGCTCACAGCGGAAATAGACATCACCTTCNAGGTGATCGGTGAGAAACCGCAATCCCAGTTCGAAGGGGATGAGGCGAATGCAATCCGGGAGGTAGTGAAGATCCCAATCANTGAGAAAACAGCGGGCAACGGAGAGGTATCCCGACAGGATCGACTCGCAGAGATTGAGATCGAACTTGGCATCCGAGGGATCCAATGCCTCCTCACCGGCGCGATTGCAACANGAACGCAGGCAGTCCCCGATGTCGTAATGAACAAGCCCCGGCTTGACGGTATCGAGGTCGATCAGTCCAACGGCATGACCGGTGGCATCATCGATCATCACATTGTTGATTTTGGGGTCACCGTGAATCGGACGGTGACTTAGCTCATGGCGCTCCANAGCTGCCTCGAGAACGTCAACTCCGGATCGACGTGCATCCACAAACTCGCAGGTTTCACGAAGCAGTTGGTCGTGAGGGACCGTCGAATGCTTCACGACGGAGTCGTATCGCGCCAGATACGACGGCGTGACGTGAAAATTCTCCAACGTGTCGGCGAGCTGATCAGCCGGCAGGTCGCTGATCAGCGTGTGAAACATGCCAAGGCCGTAGCCGATTTCTCTGGCGTGGTCGCCATCACGGATCACATCGGCTGTCGTTGCAGCGCCGATNTAGGAAATCGAACGCCAGAACTGACCTTCGTGCTCGATCCAATGGGAATCCTGTCGACAGGGCACAACCTTGGGAATCTCCCAACGGCGACCCTTCAGTTCTGGTGGTGGGGCAGCCATGCGTTGCTGCATGTGGTTCCCCAACGCCACCAGATTCCTCATGACCAGATCCGGGCGCTCGAACACGGACGTGTTGAGTCGTTGCATCACGAAGGCACCGTCGCGATCGCCTTGAATTAAGCCTGAGTGGGTGACGAGAAAAGTGTCGTTGACATTGCCTGAACCNAGGGTTCGAATNGCTTTGATGCGTTCACGGGGGTGAAAGCGATCAGCGATAGCTTCCAGGGCCTCGGACACGAACACATATAGAAGTCACCTTGAAAGCCTGACGCCATCGCCGATCGACGCCAGAGCTGGGTGTGCAGAAAAACAGCCGACTGCCTTGTAGCAACGGTTGTGGCAACTGTTTCACTGCAAGCACGGCCGTGAATTGTGCTGATTGTTGTGCCCTTGATTGCGAACTGCTGAGGTCATTCGGCTCAAATACCGTTGNCNGCNGGTGTCTTGGCTCAGGAAAACNCTGCGGCTGTCCANGAGGCAATCAACAACGNTNTTGTTCTGACCTTCTTGCTCTGAGGTTGGGTGAGCCTTGTTGTGANCAGGTCAGGCGGCGGGTTCGTGCTCTTCGAACTCCTCTTTAATGGCCTCTGCTTCCATGAAATTGCCCTTGTCAATGAGATAACGCAATCTTCGGTCCAAGTAGCTGTCAACCAGTTTGCGTTGAAGTTTTGATGGCATGTTCCATCGGCTGCCATCNGGGAAGGTGTGATCCATGACATTTATTGTGTTGTAATNANCGTACNTCTTGGATGTTTCTCTTGAAGTATTGAACTATTCTTTTCTGTAATTGATAAAAGCGATACCAGAATTTTTGGNCGTTGGATCGATGCAGGCCAGATTTTTATGTTGATGTTGATGTCGTGCTCAGTTGCGTCTCAATCACATTCATCAGTTGAAGGTAGGCNGGAACGCCTGCAGCGCTCGCATCTTCAAGATCAACATCGCAGCGCATGGCGCGCCGCGCGTTGTCNGCAATTACNGCATTCACCACCAGTTCCAGCGCCTCGGGCACTTCCAGGTTCTGGAGTGCCTCCGCATAACGACGGCTGTGGGTTGGACGCACGGATTCCTGGCAGAAATTCGAGAGTTCTCGGCTCTCTGTCATCACCTTGAAGGCGGTTTCCTTTTCCGCAGTTCGTCCATAAATCGCCATGTACAGCAGATTCACCATCGAACAGTCGTGCACAGGAATCGCATAGCGGCGCGCGATCTGCGGCCAGAAACGCAACGCTTTCAGACCTTCCAATGCCCCCCGTTTCAGTCCCGAGGACTCGCACCAGGCTTCAAGTTCCTCCATGGAGTTCGGGCAGCGCCCGAGCTTCTGCATCGATCGGGCCATCGCCTGGCCCGCTTGAAAGTTGCGGGTGGGTTTGCCGGACACCGGCAGCATCATGCTGCCGCGAACGTCAGCGACCATGGCCGTGAGCTGGATNAAGGTGTGATCGCGNACCTTTTCGAAATCTCCGTCTCGGACCAGGGTCGCTTCGATCCGGGGGACGGCATAACCGAGTTCGGTTAACGGGATGGGCTGGCGGTGATAAAGCTTCTGGCGATCACTGCGAGCCATGGATACGGTTGCAGCCTGGTCCAGGCATTGATCGAGGAGCAGCGTCAGCAGGGTCGGCAGAACTCCAGGATTGTCCTGGTGATATTCGTAGCCGAACCCGGCAAACACCGAGGCCATGTTTTTGGCGGCTTTGATGTATTGCCCTTCAACGTTGTGCACTCCCGGAGAGACCTGAATGTTGGGGGACAGGCGATCCAGAAGCTGAGCACCGAGCATCGCTGTGAGCGCGTTCGGGTGGCAGAAGTTGGCTGTGAAGCTGTCGAACGGATTGCGCAGTGCCCCGTGACGGTGGAATCCAGAGAAGAAGGCCAGATCAGGCTCTTTCTCACACAGCACATAGGCGCTGTTNGTGATCGGATCGTGGCTGAAGGACCCAGCCAGACAGGCAAAGACAACCTGATGGCGNTTCAGCTCTTCACGCAGCTGGCATGCCTCGAGTAAGTCCTCCTCGACATGGTTGCTGTTGGAACTGATCACCACGAGCTCGCACCGCTCGATCAGATCGGCAAGGGTGTAATAAACCCGCTCACCATCGACGCGCCGACTGGCCATNTCGAGCACCCGTTCGACATGGCCATGGTCCATGCCGGACACGATGTCATCCGCGAAGGCGCCAAGCAGTTCGCGTCCTGGGCGCACAGCAAGAAGAAGCCTGTGCGCTTCGTTCTGCATGGCGCAGTTGTAGGCCAGCGACGCTGGATAAAGCCCCACGCTGTAGAAGCCAACCTTGCCGGACTCGACCTGCAGCACCCGCTGCCGGATCGACTCGGCATCAAGGCTTTGATCAAAAAAGGAGTTGCGCATGGCTCAACCCTACGAAGCGCATCTCTAACGAGACTGTCAAAACGCCGCTCGGATTCGATGGCCCTCACGCTTTACGGAGCACCCCAGACCAGGGTCTCCATGCCCCGCTGGTACCTGGAGGAAAAAGGGATCTCCCACGACTTGGTGTGGCTGGACATGAAAGCTCAGCAGCACCGTGAGGCGAGCTATCTGGCCATCAATCCTTTTGGCAAACTGCCTGCGCTCGTCGACAGTGGTTTCAGCACAGGGNCCGGCGCCCCTCTCACCCTGTTCGAGTCCGGCGCGATCCTGCAGCACTTGGAGGACCATCACAGCGGTGAAGCGCGTTCTGCTGTTGAACGCTCGCTGACCAGCCAGTGGCTGCTGTTCGCCAATGCCACGTTGGCCATCGCCTTGTTTGTCCCCAGCAACCGCGAGCGCGAGTTTCCTCGGCTGATGCAGGAACTGAATCANCAGCTCGTACCGGGAAGGCCGCTTGTCGGGGATCGCTGGGGTGCAGCCGATTGTGCTGTGACCGCCTATCTGGCGTACCTGCCAATTTTCTTTCCCGAGGAGGATCTCACTCCCTACCCAGCCATCCAGACCTTGATCGAGGCAACGCGACAGCGCCCCGCTTACCGCAAAGTGATGGGCATGGACTGAGTGACACGGTGTAATTCGGGTCAAAGCCTTGCCGCAATGACACGCGATCGTTCTGAGTTTCTGATGGCCTGTCGTTGGCCTGCGGCCGTCATGGTGTCCAGTGTGGTGCTGGGCGGGTCCATCGTGACGGTCGCCTGGATGGCGATCCGTTTTCTCAGTGAACCGATTCCGATCCGGATCGATGGGGGACTGGATGTGGATCGGCTGGTGATGCCCGCGACGTTGACCATCCGTGCGGATCAACCCTTGCCGGTCAAGGGAGAGGTTGGTGTGAAGGATCAGGTTCAGATCTCGGGGGAAGCACCTCTGGCGATCCGCGGTCCGATCACCGTTCGTGAAATCAAATCACCGGTGCAGGTCTCCGGCAACGTGAGGGCACAGGCCGAGGTCACCGCCATTCAGGCACCAGTGCAAGCGGAGGTAACGGTCAAAGACCCGCTCAGCATTGCGGTCAAGGATCAGTTGAATGTCGACGCCCAAGTTCAAGTCAAAGGCCCCGTCAATGTCAAAGGGGACGTTGATGCTGAAGTCAAGCCGCGACTGCTGCGTTGAACGANGAGCCGGCCCATCCACCGGCCCATCTCATTCGTCTCGCCTTGGGAAATCGTCAATGATGCCCAAAATTTTNAGGTGGCGATATGGCGACCANNAATCAGGNGGNGGCTCCTCTACCGGTTGCTTCGTATCGCCCCAGTCGCCGGATGCATCTGTTGTTGGCATTCCGTTGGCCNGCGGCNCTGATTCTNTCCAGCGTTGTTCTGGCGGCTGCCCTGCTCAAAATTCTCAGTCAGCCGATTCCGATNCGCATCGATGGCGGTGGGATCAACGTGGAACGCCTGGTGATGCCACAGACCGTCACCATCAAAGCGGAGGACCCCATTCCGGTTCTGGCGGGCGTCACGGTTGACGGAAACAGCACCCAGAAGGGTGAACAGCCCATTCGCATCACCGGTCCAGTTGTGGTGAAGGGCATTGAATCACCTGTGAAAGTCAGCGGCTCGGTTGGAGCCAACATCGATGGNCGGGTGACGGCCAATGTTGATGCCATTGACTCTGCCATTCAGTTGCAGTCTCCGGTTCAAGTGGTCAATGACCAGCCCTTGCAGGTTGAAGGAGCCGTCACCGTCGCCGAACCCGTTTCNGTTGACGGCAACGTTGAAGTGAAGGGTCGGGTTGGAATCGAAGGGAAGGTGGGCACCCGTATCGGCTTCTGACCCTCAANCCGTCATGTTGCGGGGCGCCTGACCATCGCCAATCGTCAGTCCCTTTTCCCAGCGGCCGGTCTGGCGAAGCAGGAAAGCACTGANCANTCCGATCACCAGGCCCGTCCAGCTCATCCGCGTGACGCCCACCAGTGCTGCTGAGCTCCAAAGACCGGCCCAAAGCCANGGGCGAACNGCACGGATCCGACGCAGCGCTGTTGAACAGCTCCTGCAATTCACCGTGTGGCTGTGGTANCGATCCATCAAGGTGGCCGTTGGCTGACGGGGCGGTAGGACTTGGCCGTCGAACGGCTCCCCTCCGTTGTCATTCAGCCATCGATGCAAAGCGGAGACGTAAACATCCGAACCTGTGGGAAGGAAGAAGGCTCGGGATGCGGCAGCACTGCCCCCCGCTGCTTCCAGCACCCGTTCCTGCCAGTGAAGGAAGATCTGGTCGTCCTCCAGAACTTTGTGATTCCCGATGTGCTGCAACCAGCGTGGACGCAGGCCGATGAGAAGCCTTGGCGCTGCGGATTCGAACTGAAACGGAAAGCGGGCGAAGAGCCTGCATTCCCCTCGGCGGATCGGAACGGCGTAGACAACGGTGAGGATCCGCGCGAATCCCTTGGCTGTGAGGTCGTGCCACATCAGCTGGGGTGCCTGAAAGCTGGTGCTCTGGGCACCGAGCTTGCCGCGACGTGGCCCCTCCTCCCAGTAAGCCTCGAAACCCTGTGAGCTCTCCGTTGTGATCACCGCCTGAACCGGTGCTGCGTTCTCACGCTTCCCCACCGTTTTGTGATGGGTGAACGGCACATGACTGACGTCCAGGACATTCTCCAGCAGGGTCACCGCATCCATGGGCAGATCGCGGAAGGTGTCCTGAACCGTCCAGCTCTCGGGACTCTCCTCAAGCGCTGGAACAAGGGGCAATTGGCCCGGATCAGCGGCATCCGGGGCTCCCATCCACACGAACAGCAGCCCCTGCCCCGTGGCCGTTGGCAGGCTGGCGCAACGGGAGCGACGACTGTCCGGTTGGGTGTTCTCGAGGGCCTGTGGAATGCTGCGGCACTGGCCGTTGCCGTCAAAGCTCCAGCCGTGATATGGACATTCCAGCAAGCCATCGGCGTTGATTCTTCCTTCGGACAGAGGAACAAGCCGGTGGGGGCAGACATCCGGGAAAACACGCCATTGCTCCCCCGACCCGTCCCACCAGATCACCAGGTCCCGCTCCAGCAGGGTGAAACGACTGGGACGCTTCGGGTCCAGATCCTGCAGATAGCTGATCGGCCACCATTGTTCGGTCCAGGTGGGATGCATCGGACGGCGCGGGAAGACCGCCATGATCGCGAGCCGCTTGGCCTGGTGCGACAAGCATGGGATCGTGGCGCCCCGATGCCGAAGTCTCCTCGTGCAGCGTCAGACCCCCGATCAACTTCTCCAGGAGCTTGCAGGTGTTGATGACCTGTTGATCGTGCAGGACCTCGATGGGGTCTGCATGCAGCTGGTGA
This sequence comes from Synechococcus sp. MED850, assembly GCA_002700765.1. The sequence goes on along the minus strand of PAEP01000042.1, from coordinate 23,818 downwards.
AGGATCCGCTCACGCGTCAGATGGATCGGTCGTATGTGGAGGCGGCGGCCCGCCTGGAAGGGCGATTTGTCGTGCTCACCAACGGGGAGCATGAAGGTCGCCGCGGGGTGAACCGGCTGGTGGAGCAATCGCTTGGTGATCCCGAGCGTCCTGGACGGGACGGCCTCTACCTGCCAGGGCTCGCCGCAGGAGGCGTGCAGCTGCAGGACCGCTACGGCCAACTGCAGCATCCGGGGGTGAGCGATGCCGAAATGGCCTTTCTCGCAGCAGCGCCGCGACGGATGGAAACGCTGCTGCTCGAGCGGTTGCCGCCTCTTTTGCCGGAGCTGGACAGGGCTGCCCTGGAGGCGTCTGCCCAAGCCGCTGTGCTCGACACCCAGGTGTCACCCACCGTCAATCTGAATGGCGTCTTCGCTGCCGTCGCTGGTGATGTGGCGCGTCAGCGGGCCCTGCAGGCGATGCTGCTGGAATTGATGGGCCAGCTTCTTGCTGAAGCGGAAGCGGAAGGGTTGAAGGGCTCGTTCTTTCTCCATGTCGCTCCCAACCTGGGCCGTGATGCGCATGGGCAGGAACGGGTGAAACCCTCTGTCCCGGGAGATGTGGGCAGCACGGACGTCCAGTTCATGCTCACCGGTTCGCTCAAGGAGGCTGGGTTGCTGGTGCTGCTCAATCAGCACATCGCCCGTCGTTGGGGGGAGGCGCCCTTGGGTGAGGGGTTCAATGTGCGGACGGCACCGCATGACCATGACGCCTTGCTGAAACTGGCCACGACGCGCATCGCACCGGATCGGATGCCGCTGCTGGTGGGTGTCGGAGACACCGTGACCTCCACGCGTTCAGAGGATGGTTCGGAGTGGCTTCGGGGCGGAAGTGACCGCGGTTTTCTCACCCTGCTGCAGGACCTGGGAGCATGGAGCGGCTGTGCCAATCGCGTTGTTTTGGTGGACAGCAGTCATGGCGAAGTGGATCGCCCCAACCTGGCGGACGGCACTTTGCGAGGGATCAGCGATCCCGAGGATCCCCTTCGGTTGGACGTGCTCATGCCGGGTGGACCAACGGCTTACATCAGTTGGTTTGTTGCGCTGGCGATGGCTCGATCGTGACAGGTGGCTGTTGGTCGACCCAGTCCTGTGAAGGCGTCAGGCGCAGCAGGAACGGCATCTGGGTGATCGATGGCTTCCCACCACTCACCCACACCGCTTGTTCCTCACTCCAGTCACGCGTCCCTGGAATGATCAATCTGGATTTTGAGGCGTGATCGGGGAGGTAGGAGGCGAGAAATCCCTTCTGCTCCACGAATTGTTTGAGATCTGGGAAGTAGACACCATCTGCTGTTTCCACCAGCTCAAGCTTTCCATCCGGCCTTAGTCCATAGATGATTCGCACATCGGCCAGCTTCATTTCGCCGTATACACCTTCGTAGGACGCGGGTGCCTCGCGGGTGGTGTTGGTGAAGGCATGCAATCCACCAATAAACAACCTCAGCCTTTGCTCAAGCGTGGGTGTGAGTTCGCCGTAGCCGAATTCCAGCTCCCCTGAATTGGTGATTCCCATCCATGCCCGCTCCCGGGATGCAGCGAGATTGCCCGCACGCCATGTGCCGTTGGCAAGCATCAAATCCCCGTGCAGAACCATGCCCAGCTCGCCGTTCCCGATCCCCCTGGCGAATGTGGGACCGGAGGTGAACAACAGCGCCTCAGCATCAACGTTGGCCTCCATTTCACGATTCCAGCCTCCGAAAAATTCGATCGACACCCAGCGCGGATCAACAATGGCGCTGTGGTATTCGACACTGATCAGGGTGCCGTCCGGCCTGAGCAGCTCCAGGGTCTGATCAGGAATGAATCGAGCCAGAGCCTCTCTTGGTGGCGGCGGTGGGGGCGGCGGCTCCGGAGCAGGAAGCAGGTCCGTCAGCACTGGTGCCACACGTTGCTCAAGCCCTCCCTCCGGATGAATCAGCAGGGCAATGACCACTCCGAACGTTCCGGAGATCAGGCAGAGCAGAACGAGGCGCAGCGGACGCAAGACGCAGTGATCGTCAGGAGCGAGATAATTAGTTTGAACGAGTCATCGTCAGGGGCAACATCGAAACCGTGCTGTTTTGGCCAATCCATACTGTCGAGGCTTCCATGCATACAGTTGAGATCAAAGCTCTCAGCAACTGCACTACTGTGACCCGATGATTGATAACGATGTGAGCCCGTTGTTGTGACGGAAAGTCAGTTGTTGTGATGTCCGATGGCTTGTTGTGATTGAAACCTCCCAATTGTTTCCACCCTTACGGAGACAAGCACTGCGCACGCTGCAGCTGAATCTCGGCTATCGCTGCAACCAGAGTTGCTCGCACTGCCATGTCAATGCCGGCCCGACACGGTCGGAACAGATGGATGATTCTTTGCTGGCGTTGATTCCAGATGTCATCCGTTTGCAAGGGATCACCTGTGTTGATCTCACCGGTGGCGCGCCGGAGCTGCATCCGGGATTCCGCGCCTTGGTGCACCAGCTGAGCTCACTTGGGATCGAGCTGATTGATCGATGCAATCTCACGATCCTGTCGGAACCCGGTCAAGAGGATCTGGGCGACTTTCTGGCTGCCCATGGCGTAACCGTGGTGGCTTCGCTTCCCTGCTACAGCGCGGACAATGTCGATCAGCAGCGGGGTGAAGGGGTCTTTGAGCGCAGCGTTGAAGGTCTGCGGCAGCTGAATCGTCTGGGGTACGGCAGCGAGGACGGTCACCTGCCCCTTCACCTGGTCTTCAATCCGCAACAGCCTGTGCTGCCCCCCCCGCAGATGCAGCTTGAACAGGCCTACAAGCGGGAGCTCGGCGAACTGGGCATTCGCTTCAACCGGTTGCTCACCCTGGTCAACATGCCGATTCAGCGTTTTGCCCGCGGCCTCGAACAACGCGGGGAACTGGACCGGTATCAAGAGCTGCTGGAGCAATCCCACGATCCCGCCAACCTCAGCTCGGTGATGTGCCGCCAGTTGATCAGCGTTGACTGGCAGGGCCGTCTTTATGACTGCGATTTCAATCAACAACTGGGGCTGACCATGCCAATGCGGCATTTGCGTGAGCTGGCTGAGACCACCATTGATTTCGAAGAGGTCCCGATTCGAACCGATCGTCACTGCTTCGGCTGCACCGCCGGTGCAGGGTCGAGCTGCAGTGGTGCCCTTCAGTCCTGAGCGTCCGACTGCTCGGTCAGCCACTCGAGTCGCACCGATGACGATGCGAACACCAGAACGTTGTCGCCGATCCGTTGTTGATGACCATCGATGGCATAGACCCCACCGCTGACGAAATCGGCTGTGCGCTGGGCAAGCTCCGGATCCATATCACTGAGGTTCAACACCACGGTGTGGTGTTCCCTGACGGCAAGCACTGCGTCGAGTGCTTCCTCGAAGGTCTGAGGGGTCAGCACGATCACTCCATGCCAACCGTTTGGAGAAGCCACAGCCATGCACCCATGATGATCGGAATTAGGCCGTTGCAAATGCGACCATTTCATGGGCTGGGTGCCTTGGTTTCCGTTGGCGTCCTGGTGTCGTCCTGTTCCCAGAACGCTGGTGATGATGCGTCAGGGGCGAAACAGGCCATGTTCAAGACCAAGGCCGAGGCCGAGGCGGCGGCACCTCAGTTCGGTTGCGCAGGAGCACACAAGATGGATGGGATGTGGATGGTCTGTGAAAAGCATGATTCAGCTGTTCAAAAGCAACACAGCAGCGGTCACTGAGTGATGTCAACGGAAGGCGGACATTGCGGCAGCAAACCAAAACGGGTGGCCTTTGGAATCGCTCCCCTTGGCACGGTCTCGATTGGCATCGTTCCGATGGGTGTGATCTGCATCGGGGTGGTTCCCATGGGGGTGGTTTCCATCGGGGTGGTCGCCATGGGCGTGATCAGCGGCTCGATCGTTGGGATGGGTCTGCTTGCGGTGGGTGTGAACACCATGGGCGTTATCACAGCCGGGCCGATGAGCATGGGTTTGATTCAGCTCAAGGGGACCGATCCACGTTCATTGGCCTACCCAAGCCGGCGGCAGGCCCTGGAACAGGCTGAAAAACTGGGCTGCAACGGTGCCCATCAGATGGGGACCTACTGGATGCCATGCAGCCAACACCGGCCTTGATGTCGCGGTCAGTGGCGTGAACCAGGGTCCAGCATCTGAATCAGGCGTTCCCACTCCTGCTGATCAAGCAGTTTGAGGCTGCGCAGCTGATCCAGCACCTTTGGATCGACGGGCAATTTGGTCATGTCCGCGATGCTGCGACAGGCCTTCAAAGATTCAGCAAGAAGCGTCTGAGCGGCCAGTTCGGGGGTGAGGCCTGGGAAGCGTTTCTGCAGGTCCTCCAACATCTGAGCGGCGGCGTCTTTTTCCAACGGATCTCATTTCATTTCGGAGGCAGCTTAGAAGCCATCGCTGACATCCACATATTGGTGTTTGCACCCGATGCTCACCACAGCTTCACCTGATAAGGATCATTGTTTCCAACGAATGCGGTGCATGTTGATCATGTCAGTACATTATTTGTCTTCGCGTCATGTTCAATCCCAAAGGTGTTCTTTCCTCCTGCTTGATCGCATCCACTCTGATGGCCTCGATGGGCACCATCAGTCCATCAGTGGCAGGAACCTACGATCGCTCCTATCAGCGATCGATGCAGCAACAGCGCGATGCGGTTCGGCGCAATGTGCAGCGTCAGGATCGCATCCGTGAAACAACGCGACGGATCGACCAACGCACCTATGGCATTGAGCAACAGAATGAACGGATGAGGCCATCATGGCAATCCCGTTAACCATTAAGCCTTCAAGCAAACTTCAACGTGTGATGCCATCACGCCATTCACCGTTGTTGTTTGTCGACCGGCATCTCCGGTCTGGAGCGCTGCCAGGTTCAGGATTGATTGGATGTGAAGTTGTTGATCGGTAAGTTGACTTTCACGACGTGCGATGGGGGTAACCAACGGACGGTGCCTGTTTCGATGCAGGCAATTTGAATCATTCCTGAACGGTGTCGTGTTGCTCCGGGGTGGTTGAAGCCAATCACTTCTGCCATCCACCAGTCTTTCGTTTCTTGCTCCTTCTCAATCGTGCTGTTCCAGGCGAGGACGATGTCACCGCATTCAAAGTCCAGGGAACTGGCTTGATGGCCTGCGCTTGAGCGCTCCCTTGGGGACGCGGACTTCCCGCCTCGGAGTGCGATCAGCGTTGGTGCTCCCACGTGATGTTGCATCCGACCCCCCGCCGGGCTCCTTAACCCAGTTCTAACCCGGATCCATCGTTCTCCCTTGGGCCGAAGTGCTCAATCTTTCTTCGGATTTTCACCAGGGATGCTTCGGGTCTGCACCTCGTTCGAACACAACGGCTCAAAAGAAGCATCGCGATCTTGATGGTGTGGACGGGGGGTCACCTTCTCGCCATACAGCCAACGCTTGGATTGATTCACCGATGACCATCTACTCGCCGACATCCGCAGCGCTGATTTACAGCGAGGTGGTTAAAGCATCACGCTCTGATCTGGGGCTGGATGAACCGTTGTTCATGTTTCATTGGATCACCAAGATGCGAAATCACATTGATGTGATTTCGCATTATTGATGGTACCTGTTCGCTCGTATTCATCCTACCCACTGCACTCTTTGATCATGAAAAAATCTCTCGCTCTTCTGGTTGTTTGTGGTGTGGCTTCAGTTGCTGCTCTTCCGGCTGAAGCTGCACCAAAACGTTTTCAGCTCAAGACATACAATCTACCCAAAATCAAGACATACAATCCACCTAAATTCAAGTTCAACAAACCCAGGAATTTTAATTTTAAATTTCAGCAATCACGTTTTGATCCACCCAGGTCTCTGCATCGGCCGGGACAGGTTCAGCGGCATCCGGATTGGCAGTGGCAGACGGAGGTTGAGCCCCGTCGCCATCCGCAGCTGATGCCCGCCATTCCTGTGGACCTCACCCAACGCAACAGTTGTCAATTCGTCTGGACCGATGAGATGAGCGGTGAGTTCGTCTGCTGAGCACCATGGGGCCGGATCAGCTTTGGCAGTCGGGACAGATGGCACGCACATTCAGGCTTGATTCGATCAGCTGGAAGCCAAAATCACTCGCAGCGGCGGCACCAGCGCTCAGCACTGAATCGCTTTCGAATTCTTCAGTCCGTCCGCAACGGATGCACACCACGTGGTGGTGATCCCGATGGTCAACACTGGCCAGCTCAAATCTCCTTCCTCCTTCGCTCAGTTCCAGTTCCTGCAGAAACCCCATGTCTGCCAGCAGTCGCAGGGTTCTGTAGACCGTGGCCAGAGAGACCTTCATGTTCAGCTGTACCAGCTGCTGATGCACGTCCTCCGCGCTGAGGTGGTTGCCACTGCCGAGCCGTTCGAACAGCCCCAAAACCCGCTTCCTTTGCGGCGTCAGGCGTCGACCGTCCTCGTGCAATCCCTTCTGCAGTGTTCCGTTCTCAGCGACTGAAGGGGGAGGCAGTGTCACCGAGTTCTCAACATCACTTCTCAACAGTACCCACTAATGAGAGTGGTTACCATCCAATGAATCCCCCTCGGCCGTTTTGGACCTCAATCTTCAGCCACGCGGGGACAACCCCAGGCTTCGGGAGATCGAAGCACTGCTGGAGGGATCCTCGATCGTGGCCTGCATGGGGGATCGGCTGACGCTCGCCGGATTTGCCATGGCGGTTCCGATCTGGCGTCATCTGCGGGCAGCCGTGACCACCGCAGAGGAGGCTCTCGCTGCCGTGAGCCTGCACAAGCCAGACCTTTTTTTCGTCAGTGAGGATCTCGAACAGGGGTATGGAATCTCCCTCGTTCGGGAGGTGGAACGGCGTCATGCGGCGACGCGAACGCTGATTTTTCTCAGACGTGAGAATCCGGCCGTGGTCAACGAAGCCCTTGAAGCCGGCGCTGATGGGGTGATGTTCGTTTCCTCCATCGGCAGCGAGCGTGGAGACTTTTTCAAGGCGCTTCAACGCACCCGTGACGGTTCCGTTTACTACCCAGAGCGGGTTCGGGACATGGTGCGCGGCAGCTCCCCTGAAGATCCAGCCCTGAGCGGATTGCTTGAGCAGCTTTCGGAGCGGGAGTTGGACGTCCTGCGAGCGTTGACCGCAGGTCAGAACAACCGCGAGATCGCTGAGTCGTTGTTCATCTCTGCAGAAACGGTGAAGAGCCATCTGAGCGCCATCATCAGCAAACTTGGCGTCCGCGATCGCACCCAGGCCGCCATTTTGGCGATCCGCCACGGTGGTGATCTGGTGTCCTCAACCTGAGCACTGAAAAGCTCGGACCGCGATGGTACTTTTCACGCCACGGCTGCGACACCTGGTGGAAACCCACGTTCTGACCTTCACCATCACCACAACGTTTGCTGAGTGGTCCAAGGCCTACGACGCGTCACTGCCTCTCCAGAAGGCCAGTGGAATCACGCATGTCTACCGGGGTGTCAGCAAAGGGGACCCCACCAAGGTCTGTGCGGTGATGCAAGCGCTGCCCGGCGTGATGGATGACTTCATTGCCAACAACGCAGAGGTGATCGCTGCGTCCGGTCATGTGCTCGAGAGCACCGTTGCTCAGGTCTTCCTCGACAACGCCTGACCGCAGCAATGGCAAGACCTCCATCACAAGCCTGGACGCGACAGGACGGAGTGGAGGGTTACCGCCATTTTCAACTGGTGCTGCAGGGAGGACGCGGCCCGAACCGTTGGGTTGAACTGGCTGCGGTCCTGAATCCTCAGCATCGGGAACGGGTTTCGTTCGCGGACTTGAGAGACCGCTCCCAGTGGCGCAGCGGCTGGCACCAGATCGTGGAATGCGATGCGGATTCTGCAGCTGAGTGATCCCCATCTGATTGCAGCCGATGCAGGCCTGGTGAGGGGGCGTCCTGCGCTTGCTCTCTGGACCCGTGCCCTGGATCAGACCGTTCCGATCGAGCCGGACTGTGTGCTGGTCACCGGAGACCTGTGCCAGGACGAGAGCTGGGGTGGTTATGTGCGCCTGCGCGACACGCTCAGGCAAAGCCTGTGCTGTCCGGTTGCCCTTCTGCCGGGGAACCATGACCGCCCCCTGCTGCTGGATTCAGTGCTCCAGAGAGATGCCACCACCGCCCCGGCTGTGCTCTTGGTTGAAGGGGTGCGTTTAATCCTGTTGAACAGTCACTGGAGCGGGCATTCCGCCGGGCGTCTTGGTCACATGCAGCTCAACTGGCTTGACCAGGTGTTGTCTGAGCAAGCGTTCCGTTCGGTCCCAACCCTGATCGCCCTGCACCATCCACCTCTGGCGGTCGGGCATCCCGTTCTGGACACCATGGCTTTGACCGATCACGCTCCATTCCGACGGTTGGTTGTCCCGTTCAAGAGTCTCAAAGCTGTGGTGTTCGGCCACATCCATCAGCCTTGGCAGGGGGCATGGCCGGAGCGGCCTGAACTGCCGTTGCTTGGTTGTCCATCCACGCTGAAAGGTTTTGACCACGTGCAACCGTGCCCGTTGGATCGAGCCTTCGATCCAGGCGGGCGCCTGATTGAGATTGATGATCAGGGCGCCTTGATGCACCAGGTGCTGCGTTGGTCTGACCGATGAAGGGTTTCACTTGCCCTCGGCCTGGGCCTGGCGAAATGCCTTGAGTTTGTCGATGTCTTTCTCCTGATCAATCGTGTAGTCGGTGAGGATCAAGGCCTTGCCGATGGTTCCCAGGGCGTATTCCATCCGATCCAGTGCTTTGCGGCCGATCTCCGAGCGGCGCGCCGCTCGGATCACATCCGGTGTGAGCTGATTTGCAGCGCATTCAATGGCTGCAGCAATGGTCTCTGCAGTTGGTGAGTCAGCAGGGGGAGAAGACATTGCGATTGCAGCGTTAAGCAGACGTGTGTTGCTGAGCGTCGTTTTCAGAAGCCCCTGGGTGTTTCACGACTGCTGGACAAAGACACATTCGCAGATGGCTCCATGCCTGTCGGTCGTGCTCCAGGAACGTTGGTGGATGGCGATGCTGCTGGGCCTGGGTTCGCCACCACGTTGAAGGCCATGGACCACCGCTCACCATCCCCACGAAAAGGCATCACGGAATGCGGTTGCCACGCTGGGAACACGTAGTACTGGCCGGCGATCGGCAGCACGTACTCCGCCATGGCGGTTCGGAAGCTTTGAAGATGCCATTCCTCCGGGCCGTGGAAGCAGAGCTGACCATCGAAGCTGCGTTCGTTGATCTGTGGAGGCACGTTCAGAAAAATCACCCCGGAGAAACTGCCACCGTGGGTGTGCATGGGGTTGTAATCACCCGCCCTTTGGCAATTCAGCCAGAGATCGATCATCTGCAGGTGGTAGCGGCCTGGAACCCAGGGACCCCTTCCCTGGGGAGGCTGACGCTCCATCACGTGCCGGATCCAGCGATCGCAGGCCGGCAGAAGATGCTCCCCGCACAACTCCTGGATCCCCTCCTGATTCGGGAACAGCTCACGCTGCTGCGCAAGCTGTCCGGCGAGCTTGGCTGAGGCATCGGGGTGTGCCGCGGGTTTCTGCAGCACGCCAGTCGCCAAATCACAGAGACGTTGAAGCAGAGCAGGAGGGAGTGTCCCCTTCAGAATTGATCTGGGGAACAGGTCAAGGACTTGCATCGTCCCAATGCCGGACTGAACGGCATCGTGCCACTACAACAGTGGTGCCGTCGTTCATTGCTGTCGTCATGCAGCGTCTGCTTCTCCTTTGCTGTCTTCTGGCAGTGAGTGGATGTTTTCCACGGGGTCAAGCCTCCACAGCGTTGCGACCTGATCCGGCTCCAGTGGCGACGCCGTCACCGTTGCCTCCGCCAGCACTGCCCGGTCAGAAGGGCCCTGTAGACGCCTTGCTGGAGCAAGGACCGCTCGCGCTCACCACCCGGCGGACGGAGGCTCGCTTTCCCGATGGCAACCGCCTTTGGAAAGTGGAGCTCCATCAGAACGGCAATCTCCTGGCGAGCTGGGATGCCGCCAGTGGGATCGCTCAGCGCCAGAGTGCTGATCGGCTCTGGAGTCCAGGCAATGCAGCGCCTCTGCCAGCAGGTTCCTACCGGCTTGGCGCTCCGGAGCCCTGGGGGGATGACCTGTGGTTCGACCTGTTACCACGCTTCCAGACCACCCGCAGCGCCCTTGGGATCCATCGCTGTTACCCCGGTACCGGCTGCATTTGCATCCCCAGTCGGGCGGACATCGATGCTCTGGCTGGATGGGTGAAACGGGCTGATCTCCGCCGTTTGACCGTGGTTAATTGATCGTCCATCGATCTGGCGTCAACTGCATCACCTTCTTGTTAGGAGTTCATTCCTACAACGTTGACGGACCCACTCCCGATTTCGGAACCATGGGCGACGTAAACATATGGATGATCGTTGGCTTCTTGCTGGCGGCCTACTCGGTGGTGGCCAACGACTCACTGCAGACGTTGGGCACCTACATCTCTTCCAACAAGACCCGCACCCCAAAGGTGGTGCAGATGATTTTCATCTGCACCGTCACCATCGTTGTGCTGATGCTGGGCTTCTTCCTCAACGACGGTGACCCCGCCTGGGGCCGTCTGGAGAAGTTCGAGCTGCCAGAACCGTTTGGCTGGGTTTATGTCATCCCGCCGATCGCGGTGCTGGCCCTCACCCAGTGGGGCGCTCCGGTGAGCACCTCCTTTCTGGTGCTCTCATCGTTCAAGCCCGCCAACATCGGCAAGCTTCTGGGCAGCTCCCTGAGCGGCTATTTCCTCGCCTTTGCGCTGGGTCTGGCCGGCTATGGCCTCGGGATGTGGCTGTTGGAGCGCTGGGTGTTCCGTCGCACCCAGGAGGGTCAGGACTTCAACAAGGTCTGGTACGGCCTGCAGTGGGTCTCCACCGGTTTCCTGTGGAGCATGTGGCTGGTGCAGGACCTCGCCAACATCTTTGTGTTCCTGCCCCGCAAGCTGGACGTCTTTCCGATGGCCATCTGCACCCTGGTGCTCTGTGTGGGTCTGTGCTTCCTGGTTGCTGCAGGTGGTGGTCCGATTCAGGCGGTGCTGCGCTCCAAGACCAACACCTCTGACCTGCGCTCGGCCACGGTGATCGACTTTTTCTTCGGTCTCTGTCTGCTGTACAAAGCGTTCCTCTCCACCTTCCCGCTCAGCACCACCTGGGTGTTCCTCGGCTTGCTGGGTGGTCGTGAGATCGCCCTGCGGATCAAGGAGCAGGAGTTCGAGTACACCTTCACCAACCGCGAGAGTGGCAGCCTCGGCAAGGTGATCGGCAGCGATCTCTGGAAGGCCTTCATCGGTGTTGTGGTGAGCCTGGTGATTGCCCTGGGCATTCAGCCCCTGCTGGGGTCCGGTTGATCCCCTGCTGCGTTGATTGGATGTGGGCGGCCTTCCGATGGAGGCCGCTTTGTAGTAATCCAGCTGTGCTGTGGGGCCACAAAGGCGACAATGCCATTGGTTAAGATTCAGTTAAATCAACAAAGGGCTTGACAGTCCTGGGCCGTTTCGGCGAACTAAAAGCAGCGTTCTCTTCCACTGACCATTTCAGATTCCCAGCACCGCGACGCCAGCGGTCGCTTCCGTTCCAGCGGCGAACCGAGGGCCAGAGCTGTACAGGTCTGGCTGAAACCTGACGTGCTGGAACGCCTGGATGCCTACTGCGCCAATTACGGCATCGGTCGCGGCCGGGCCATCGGACATCTGTTGAAAGGAGCGCTGCCTGACCCGAGCTGGCTGCCGCCGTCCGTGTCGGTCCTCCCTCGTGAGGATGGGGGAACGGAGGCTCCTAAGAACAGGGACAGCAGCGAGGTGTCGATGCCCTCCACAAACACTGTTCAGGTTGATTCCGATCTTGCGTCGCTTCAGGGGCTTGAGCGACCTGAAGCCCGCTTCGTCCCAGGGGATTGGGTCACCAACAACAGCGGCAACCGTCGTGGACGCATCGATGCTGAGCCGAGGCGGTGGGTTCCTCCGGCGCGATTGTCATCCGGTGAATTGCGACCAGGTCACTGGAGTTATGCGGTGGCCTGGGAGGGGCAGATGGGGCTGACGATCCGTTACGCGGAAGATCTGCTGCGCCCTTTGAGCCGCAAGGAGGATCGGACAAGCCGTTAGGCCGAATGCGTGTGGTCCGGTTCCGGGATTGTGGCTATGGAGGAGAAAGACGGGACTCAAGATGGGACGTTCCTCTGAGACGGCACTGATCGCCGTCCTGTTCAGTTTGTGTTCAGTGGCGGTTCAGGCCGAGCCTGCACTGCAGCTCAGTGAGCGGCAAACGATTCTGGAAGCGAATCGACATCTTCTCGCTGACGGTTGGAGCCCCTCACCTCAACAGAACCCTTCACCAGAGGAACGGCAGTGGGCGGCTGTTCCTCTGAACAGTCTCAGTGCCTGCTCCGGGACTGGAGTCGGTTACTGCCGCTTTGACTATGTCCGCCGGGAGCAACGTCTTTCGGTGGTCACCGTTCCATCGAAGCCCGGGAAAGCATCGGTGGGACGGGTCGAACGTTGGTGGTGATCAAGGATTGAGGCGTTGTTCCGACCACCCCCCTTCCTGGTGAAGCCATCGAAGCCGCTGGTGGGGGTGGCGTCCAAGCTCCAGAAGCTCCACCCGCGTGATCTCGAGTTGCAGCAAGAGGAAATGATCGGGTGGTTGGTCCGTCGTGACCTTCTCCGGAAAGTCGGCATCGGTTTGAAATGGGAGACCTGGTGGTGGCCAGAACCAGAGGGCTCGCCCGCTATCCGTGAGGGATGTCCAGGCTTGCCGGCAGGCATCCAAACGTTGATCGGGGCTCTGCAGATGGATGACTCCCCTTAGGCGGAATTGCTGTTTCGCCTTCGGCATCAGCCAGCACAGTTCCACGTGGGGCTGCACCTTGAGTTCGTCACATTTGGCGCTGCGTTGATCGGTGTACAGGTTGAGCTGACGATCGCCGGTCCATCCACGGAAGACCAGGGTGCGGACCCTGGCTGTGCCATCCAGGGCAACACTGGCCAACTGGAGCCAGCGCGCGGAGGGAGATCGCCCTTCTCGTTGCTGAGCTGCCCGCAAGCGTTGTCTCCAGACCGGAAATTCCATGGCCGTCAAAAAACATGGGCTGGCACGATGTCTATGTACAGGCCACCAGATGTCCCATGGCTGTTCAACTCAAAGACCGGGTGATCAAGGATTTGCGCGCTTGTCGCAACCCCTCTGATCTTGTGGCCTTGGATGAGCGAATGACGTTGGATCATCGCGACAACCCTTTGCATCAAGTGATCTGTGATGCGTTGCGGGAGCGGAGCATTGCACCCGTTGAGGCGGCTCAGTGGCTTGCGACGTTGATGGATCATCGCAACAGACAGCTCATGGCCTGCCTCAACATGACGTGTCAGGTTTGAGTTAACTGTCATCTCTGATGGTCCTCGGAGAGGGGCCGAGTTCCAGTCGGTTCTCCTTCCAGCCATCGCCCTGACTCCAACGTGATTCCATGTGGATCAGCAGTGGACCAATCACAAAAGCAACCAGAAATCCGCCAAGGATCAGCAGAGCACGCATGGGTTGACCACCGACCGAAGACATTCAGAACAACTTAAATGTCATAGAGACGTGATTGTTCGAGTCCAGCACGAACAATCAGCGCGTGACGCTTCACCAGCGGCTCCAGCGCGTCATAACCGCCTCCAATCACCGTTGCGATTGGGATGTTGCGACGCAAGCAAGCATCCAGCACGAGACGATCGCGCATCAACAAGCCCTGATCGCTGAGGGCAAGACGTCCCAGGCGGTCATCGCGGTGCGGATCAACGCCTGCGTTGTACAGAACCAGCTGCGGCTTGATCCGATCGAGCACGTCGGGAAGATGCTCGCCGATTGTGAGCAGATAAGCCTCATCACCCGTACCATCCTTCAAGTTCAGATCCAGATCACTGGCCACCTTGCGCAGTGGAAAGTTGCTGGCTGCATGCATCGACAAGGTGAACACTCTCGTGTCTTCGGAAAAGCAGGCTGCGGTTCCATCTCCTTGATGAACATCCAGATCCAGCACCAGCAATCGATCCACACATCCTTGGTTGAGCAAGACCTGCGCAGTGACGGCACAATCATTGAAGATGCAGAAGCCGCTGCCGAAGCTTGGGTGGGCATGGTGTGTGCCTCCTGCCAGATGGGATGCAATCCCGTGGCGCAGCGCAAGCCGAGCGGTCAGAAGCGTTCCCCCAACGGCAAGCCAAGTGCGCTGCACGAGCGGTGGAGTGGCCGGTAACCCAATCCGACGTTGTTCGGAGCGGCTGAGTTGATCGGTGCTGAAGGCTACGTGGTAGCGCCGATCATGAATGGTTTCGAGATCTTTTCTGGGCACACTGAGTGGCCGGTGCACCTGCGAATGCTTCACCAATCCCCTGTTGATCAGGAGAGAATGCAGCATCTTGAATTTCGCCATCGGGAAACGATGGCTGGATGGCAATGGAGAGGAATAAAGGGGGTGATAAACAACCGGGAGGGGCACTTCGTTCGAAAACTCCCACTTAAATCATCAAAATTCTAGTGGTGCACAGAATGTATTGTTGAATCTAATTTTTTGAAAACGAACAAAGATCTTCGGATTGAATTATCGTGATTGATATTCTTTTGCGGCAATTCAAGATTCTAGGTTTTGTCCGTGATTGATGGTTTCAAGGCTTTTGGAATTGAACATTGGCCTCGTCGCCGCATTTTAACAAAAAGGCGACTTCTGCTTTATCAGATAACAACATGTATGTTCTATCGGTTATGCCGTGCGCATATTCGTATACATCGAGACCATCGGGCTTGATTTTTGTTGTAATCATCTGGCCATCTCGCAAAATAAATCTATTCATTGAGAGGCAGTGTCTTTTTGGTTTGTAGCTCGCATTGTTATGATTGCGCCACAAATGTGTTCAAAGCACGATAATGGCTGACATGCCTCCTGTTTGCAAGGGTGGGTCGGTTGGTTGGGATGTTGCTATGGAAGGAGTCACCGCTTTTTTGCTGTGGCTGAACAAACGCTTACCACCGAGGACAAGGAACAGTGGCGTGATTACCTTCTCGGAAAAATTGTTGAGTTTCTTCAGGACAATAAAGACGAGATCCTCAGTCAATACGTTGCTCTCGGGGAATCTAATTTATCCTCAACAGAGATTCAATCCAACGGTTTAATGGATTTTGATGTTTCCATTACGCTGCATTGCGATCGTCACTCGGGCTTCGGTCTTGGCAGTGGATTTTTTAAAGCCAACCTGATTCGTTAGCTTTTGTAGTGAAAAGCTCGCGGTCGCGTTTTTTACTTAAAATGAGCTGTTTACTTTTGGGCAATGGATACACAGTCGATTCTCACGATTGCTGCCCCATTCCTTGTGTTTGGCGGCGTTTTCCTGACCTTGATTGTGGTTTGGGATAAGCGGTTCCCCAAGAAGGATTGAGGTGGAGAATTGAGGTTTAGGCGGTACGTCGCTCCATCAACCACTGGTTAAAGCCACTGCTTTCTAACTCGGCAATGCAATCGTGGATTTTGCGCAGGTGGCTGCGTTTGATCCGTGTAAGCCGCTCGCGTTCTTGATCCGCCAACCCGCTGATCAGTCTCTGTTCGTTGAGTTGCGCCATCTCACGGTCGAGGTGTTCCATCAGTTTGAGCAGTGAAAATCCCTGCTGAATCTGCTGTTGGCTTAGAGCTTGAGCGAAACCAGCCATCCCCGGTCCTTAAGCATCTGTTAACTCTCTCACAGTCCAGTGCGGCTCGGATGTCCGAAGAAAGGAAACCCCATGGCTGGCCAAGGGGTTTGCGTCCGTGTGTGAGGGGTGTCTCAAGCCCCTGAGGCCATTGTGGATTCAGCGGATGGTCAGAACATGTCTGGCCCTTGAAGAGGTTGTGTCCATCTGTGACTCACTGGTTTCAGAGGCCAATCTGGGGAAGTTTGATCTCGAGCTGAGGGGACGTGATCACCGTTCCTCCTGTACTGCGACGAACGATCAGTCCATAGACAAAATCATTCGGCAGTCCAATCCGGACGTTGCAGCTTCGGATCGTGACGCTGTTCTCAAGACGATTGGTGCAACGGCCGCGACGATTGATTTCAACGGTTCGATTGCCTTCCAACCGAAGCTCGATGTCGTCCCCTTTGAGACGGATGTCGCACGTTTCCTCCTTCTGGTTGAAGAAGCATGGTGTGCGTGATTTCTCTGTAGTGGCCTCTTGGCACAGAGCTGGCATGCCGCTCATCACGGTGGTGAGCAACGCTGCAGAGAGGGTCCTTGCTGTGTTGAGCGACATCATTGGGAGATGAATGTGTCTGTGCTGACGCAGCGAGCCCAACCGCTTTTGGGGAGGTTTGGGTTATCCCGGTCAGAGATTTTGTAAACCAGATCAAAGAGGCAGAAGCCCTTTACATCTCTGAGTGGTGGCACCTGAACGCGAACTTCAGGAAGATCGAGACGATATTTTTCAGATTTTTCGGGCTTTGAATAAAATATTGATCCCGGCTTGACCGTGAAGATGGCTGCCTTTGCCTGAGACAGGCTTGTGGTGATCAGCAGCGCTGCTGCCAGGAGTGCAGGCATGAAGTCTCGAACGTTGGATGGACGCTAAGAATTGAATGATTCTGCATCAAGCGACTGCCAGCAGGGCGTTCAGTCGGTTGTGGAACAGTCCACACTAGATCTGCAGGCTAGAACACCTGAGAGGAAGACAGTGCTGAATGACTGGTAGCAAAGGGCTGGAGGCTTTGTCTGTCCCGATCAACAAGGTCAACTCCCGATTCCATGCCTCATCACTGCTTGAATCAATAGCATTCACTCGGTGAGGGGATGTGATGTCATCAGTGCAACGTCAGCTCCAACTGCGTGATGGCAGCCTGATGCCGGCCATCGGACTCGGCACTTGGAAATCTGAGAGCAACTTGGTTGGACAGGCCGTGCATGCTGCTCTCGAAGTTGGCTACCGCCATCTTGATTGCGCGTCGATCTATGGAAATGAACGGGAGATTGGTGAAGCGACTGCTCAAGCCTGTCGACAACACGCTATACCTCGAGATGAATTGTGGATCACTTCGAAGCTTTGGAATGACTGCCACGAGCCCGAGCATGTGCGACCTGCACTGATCAGAACCTTGGAGGATCTTCAGCTGGATTTTCTAGATTTATATCTGATTCATTGGCCTGTCAGTCATCATCACGGAATCGCCGTTGCGCAACAAGCGAGCGAGCAGATTGCTCGGAATGATCTTTCTCTTGCAGATACGTGGCAGGCGATGGAGGCATTGGTTGATGAGGGTTTAGTGGGTGCCATTGGCGTTTCGAATTTCAGTGAGCTGAAATTGTCTGCCTTGATGCAAGACGCAAGAATTTTGCCCAGTGTCAATCAGGTTGAGCGGCACCCTTATTTGCAGCAGCCATCTTTGCTGAGCTTTTGCCATCAACACAAGATTGTATTGACGGCATACTCACCACTGGGATCTGGAGGCCATGGATCCACCAACCTTTTGCATGACCCTGTGATTCAAGCGATTGGCGCGGACCATGATTGTTCACCGGCACAAGTGCTCCTTGCCTGGGGGTTAGCTCAGGACACCGTCGTCATTCCCAAGTCTGTTAAGCCTGAGCGACTACAGAGCAATTTAGACGCAGCTTTTATCAAGCTTCGAGAAGAGGATTTGGTTAAAATTAAACACTTGGACAGAAACTTGCGTTTCAATGGAGGTGAGATCTGGATTCTTGAGGGTGGTGACTACACCATTGCCAATCTTTGGGATGCGTCTTAACTGATACAAGGCGTCGTGATTTCAAATGTAGTTAATGAAACAACAGGCGCAATACTTTGAATTGTTGTAAGTTTTGCTACAGCTTATGGTTTTCATTGCACTATGATTTTAAAAATTTAAAAAATAATGCTTACAAAGCGTTATCTCGAGCTGATGGACAAAGCCAATCAGGCATCTGATCGTCAAACCTATTTTTTTTACATCCGTCAGGCTGAACAGTTGCTCAAAGAAGAATCGCCTGAGGAGTATGGGATTCAACCGGTCACCTCGTTCGTTTCGCCCTCATCCTTTGCGAATGCGGCTTGACTGATTTGAACGCTTCAACCTCGATGGTCTGATCTCGTCAGTTGAGAGGAGCTCGTTGACTTAAGGTCTCACCAGTATCGTAACGAACGTTTTTTCGATTCTCTTAAGTTAATCTCCTTTGGTAATGGCCGCATAGCTCCCAACTCCCTTTTAGATTCTTGCCAAGAAAAGGACTTCTCAATGCCACCAGATTTATCTTCAATCAAATGGGAAGATGATGGTGAAATGTCTGCTCAAGACACTTGGAAGTTAGTCTGTAAATTGACCAAAATCGAAGACCAACAAAGAGCATCCAATCTGCTTCACCTTTCCTCGAAACATAGGCATTCAAAACTGAAGAAAAAACCTTCTTAGTCATTTACTGCAGTGGCTCGACGTATGGTTTTTTAGAATCTGATATTTCCTCTTCATGCTTGTGCCATGCTTGATTTGAGTGCGTTAATTGATGATCATTGATTGATTATGATCCAATGCAAGAGTTTGAACTGCAATTTATTTGTTTTTAACTTGAATTTTAAGTAACTTGATCATTGCGAGATAATTTTTGGAGTCATTGCTGCCATCAGAAGGAAGCACAGCAGTGTGATGACCAAAACAGGTGAACAACCGATTGTTGATCCGAGAGTATTTTTATTGCCAAATACTCTTCGCTTGTAGCATCAGTTGTGCAAATTTCTTTTTTGCGACGTTGCTTCAACAGGATTCGGGATTGTTCATCAATGTGTATCGGTCATTTGTGGCACACGGTAGTTTCTACCAATTGCTCGATTTCCGAGTTTTATATGATCGCTGACGACCCATTGGGCAAATGTGTTGCTGTTTGGGCCGGGCCAGTATCTGTATTGCTTGATAAACGGGTAGTGGCTTGGAGAGGATTCAAGTTTCTGAACAATGAACGAAGCCTCATCCCCCTCCCACTGCTGGATCAATCGAGAAGGCCCATTGCCCACCCCTTGATAGGGAGCCAAAAGATTCTTATGTAGATGCCCCCAGCAAGAATTGTTCTGATGAGAGTATTGCCAAACTTCCCAGCGGTCACAAACCTGCTGATTGCTCCCTTCAATGTCCTGTAGAACAAGAAGCCAATGATGGTCAGCAATGATGCCGGGTAATCCTGGTATTCTTGCTGCACAAAGCTCGATCTTTGTTTGAATCATCAGTCAAAGATGAAAATTAAGATTTTGGTTTATTGAGCCTTATGATAATACCTGAGCTCTCTGTTCCTGTACTCGGAATTTGCAGAGAAGTCTTCGATTTGGTTCGTAATGTTCTTACAAGAAATTGCCTCTATAAAGCAAGCCTTTTGCAGATTAAAATTTGTCTGATATTAATTATTTGTAGATTTGTTGCCAGCTGCTTGGGCTAAATTGGCTGTACAAATAAATCAACGCCGAGTTGATTTGCATTGTCGTAATCGACACCCTCGAGCAAGATTAACTTCTTAGAGTTTGCTTGAATCAAGACCCCATCAGTGTGCTCTTGGAGTGAGTAATTTCCTTTTTTATCTAGGCCAATTCGATCACCTTGCCTGATACTAAAATCTTTGACAATATCCAGACCTCTAGATACCTGAAATACATCAGCTCCTTTTCCACCTTTAAGAATGTCCAATCCTTTTGATCCGTTTAGATAGTCTTTTCCTTTAGAGCCATTGAGAATATCGTCGCCGTTTGATCCATCTAGCACATCATTTCCTTTTGCTCCAATGAGTTTATCATCGCCCTTCTTGCCATTGATATAATCAGAGTTACGTCCACCTTTTAACCTGTCATTTTTATTGGTGCCAATGATATCGTTATCTGCGGTTGGAGTCTCGTAATTTTCGGGAGCCGTTTCTGGCTGAGAAGGTTGATCAGCCAATTCACTATCCCATACAAATAATTCGATTCCATGGTCGTCTGAATCTGATCTAAAGATAACTTTATCACCAAGTATTGTTATTTCATCCACATCCGAATCTGTAACGCCTTCCTTTAAATCAGTCAGCCTGTAAGTTCCGCCTTCTTGACCATTTGTAATCCATAATTCTTCTCCATGTAATTCGTCCTCGGCGACAAATAAGAGTTTGCTCTTGAAGGGAGTTAATGTGTTGTCAATTCTTTTCAAGGAATCTCCAGATGTATTGATATCCTTTACTCGCCTTGATGTATTCTCGAGAGTATCGTATACCCAGAGCTCAGTATCAAATTCATAGGTCCCTACGTAAAATATTTTATTATCAACCAGGGTTAAATGCTTTGCGCGATTGATGCCTCTGCTTCTATTAGTTGGGTCCACAAGTGTGGCACCTTCGTTTGTTCCATTGGTTTTCCATATGTCGTTGCCATAATTAGTGGAGGCTGTGAAGTAGAGAGTGCCATCAACATCAATAAGATTATCTGGACTTGAAATTGTTTGGTCATCTTCTTCACGACTTAGGATTGGCCCAGTGTTTTCACTGGTGCCGTCAGTAGAGAACAACTGGTCGCTTGTCGATGAACTCGCACTGAAGTAAAGTAAATCACCTGCTTCCTGAATATGTCTGAATACAGTGTTGTCTTCTGAATCGGGATAATAGTCAAATATTTCAGTGAAACTGTTGCCGTCGTATTTCCATAGTGCATCCCCTTCTCCTCGATAATTGCCAACAAAATAAATATCGTCTTTGAATTTTGTGATCAATGATTCATTTGGCAGAATATGATCCTGAGATATTTTTTCTATGCCTATATCTGAGCGCCATAAATAGCGTTTTCCGTCATTGTCCTTGGCTGAGAACACTGGAGCATCAAACCATTTGATGATGTTCTTTGGCGAAGAGGACGATGACCCTAAGAAAATATCACCGTAAGGACCTGTGGAATAAGGACTGGCAGTTGTAAACCATAGCTCTCTGCCATTTGTGGGGGTAAAAGCTGAGTAAGTAAGGACATAACGACCAGCACTTAGTTCTTTGGGATTACCACTTTGAATTCCTGCGAGATTGCTCACAAGGTTGGTGCCAGCCTCTGAACCATCTGTTGCCCATAATTCAATTTCCCCACCATTATCAACAGCAGAAAAAAATATTTTTTCATCAAATGGTGTTAGCCACCTTGGGTAAGAATCATATGAGCCGCCGGTGAAGGTCGTCTTTATGTCTTTAAGCAGGGAAACCGCAGTCATTGGAAAATACTTTTTTTCAAGTCTATTGATCAGTTGTCGATGTTATGCACGTTCTTGAAAAAATTAATCTTTTCGCCTCTGCTTGTTGCTTTGTTGTTGGTTTTTTTCATTAAAGTCATTTCCTCCCTGACAGGTCGCTTCTATTGAAATGGGTATGGGAAAAGGTATTCCCTCAACTTTTCTCGATCACTCCTTTTGTGCGGGAAGTTACTGATTGAAGAGGCTTGATTGTCGTATATTGAAGATCATACGACAATGTTTTTTAATTAGGCATGAAGTTTCTGCAATAGCGTTAGCATGCGCCTATTGTTCTTTGACCTATCTGCCATATTTTTGGGTTAATCGGCAGGGCAGGACTGTACCCTCACCAGAAATCATTGTAGTTCTCCACTTGCTTATATCCTGTATTGATGATGTGGCTCTTTTGTTTTGACTTGGCTTCATTCCCTTCGTAAGCCACTTTGTCTGAAATGTGTTGATCACGGATACGGTGGCTCTATACATTTTCCTTAAGACTTTCATGGAACTTTTCTTCTTTTGATGGGGATGAGTTCTGATGATTTAGTGATGATGTGGCATCCTTCCTCCAGCTGCTTGTTTGGCTTGGACGCCTTGGGAAATTTTTGCTTGATTGACCTTCAGTTGAGTTATTGTCGATTTGCCAATCAACCACACTGGCTTGCATGCTGGTTGACCTCGACTCTTGCGTGTAAATGACTATAATTTCATGACTCTCTCAAGATGTTGAATTGTTTGATTGACATGAACGACATCAATAACAAAATTAATTCGTCAAAACATGACGAGTTTATGTTTGACAAGCATAAGGTCACTCAAGTGATCGACAAAGATTTAAAACAAAAGAAGATTTTCCATGATGGTGTCCAAAGGCGATATTTGATTTATTTGCCTTCTGGCCTCAGTTCAAAGGAATCGGTTCCATTGGTTTTTAATTTTCATGGATTTGGAGATTCGGCTGAAGGTCAACTTTTTCTGTCCGATTGGCGCTCATTGTCTGAGGAGTTTGGCTTCATTCTGATTTATCCACAAGGGTTGCAATTGCCTACGGGGGGGAGTCATTGGAATCCAGACCCCAATTCATTCGGGGGGAAAAGCTCTAGTGATGATTTGGGATTTGTTAGAAGAATGGTCAAAAGATCGATTCGAAAATATTCTGTCGATCCCTCCCGTGTGTATGCCACTGGCTTCTCCAATGGAGCTGGCATGGCCTATGGGTTGGCTCATCACGAGTCGGAAATGGTTGCAGCGATAGCACCAGTTTCTGGTCTTGTGAACGTTGAAAACTTAGATCACGAAACGGCGACTAATCCTGTTGGCCTGATTAGTTTCAACGGTACAGATGATTGGATTCGCCCTATCGATGGTGTGTCAGGCTATTTAGCTTCTGCCAATGAGGCATCGAATTATTGGGCAAATATTAACAATTCACCTCAGAACCAGATCAATCAATTTGAGCAGGCTTCAACAAATTTTGTCCAGGAAAGAAACTTTTCTCGGGTCGACGGGACGACGACTGTAAAGCAGTATGTGGTGAACGGAGGCGGGCACGATTGGTTTGATCTTGAGATCAATGGACGTAATCTTGACGAGTTGGCATGGGATTTTTTGTCCGATTTTCGCAAAATTGACGGAAGACTCGTTCCCATTAATGCGTTGGCTATTGCTATCCGTGCTCCAAGGCGCTTCAAGCGTAAATCAGTTGACATCATTACAGATTTCAATCCATCGGTAGATGTTCTTGAAGTTGACACTGATAGTTTCGATGTTGTTAATCCGGCCAACTTTGCTGTCGCAGCCAATAAAAAGATGCTCAAGAGGAGGCTTGCTAAGCAAGATTTTTCATTCCTCTACAACCAAAAGAAAGGAGAGTTATTTTTCAATGAAAATGGTGTCGACAAAGGTTTTGGCGACGGTGGCATTATTGCCATCCTCAAAGGTGCACCAGACCTCACGGTTAACAATCTGAACTTTGTCTAGCTTGAGGGCAGTCTTGTCCCGTTGGTTTTTACAACATTTGTTGTCTCATGTTGTGCTTGTTGATGGTGTCTGCAGCCGGTTAAAAATCCAACTTTTAGAGCGGTTGAAATGTCAGGTAGGGGCAAGTTCTTGGAACATTGGGGAGTCAGGCTTCAAGCCTGCGGTATCTTTCCCCCAGAGCAGCATGTGTTCCCAGTAGTGGGCTGGCTTTGTCCACTTTTGCAATCAGTTTCAGCAGGGTTTTTGCTCAATGCCTTATTGATTTGGCCAGAATCGGCGTCATGCCGATCAAGAACCGTTCCACCCACTCACCACCGGAGGTCCCCGAAGGCGAAGGATGGCTTGTGAATGCCGACCAGCAGAAACTGGTGCATTTCACGCCAGACAAGGCAACGGCTCATGCGCAGTGGGTGATCCTGCGGACATACCGATGGGTTCCACCAAGGCCACCCACGCCCCAGACCCGTCGCAGGATGCTTCGCCACAACGCCATCGAGGCTTGGACGACGATGCTTAAGACCGGCTGGAGGCAGTGTTCAGCACCGGTGCGATAGATGAAAACCCCTTAGAACATTGGTTCTGTGGGGCCTGATCGGTTCACCCACTCTTCACCAGAAGCAGATGGGAACCACACCAGAGAGG
>PAEP01000041.1 GCA_002700765.1 Synechococcus sp. MED850 | reverse complement strand
TGACGGGAGAAACGAACGATGTTGTTCGCAGTTACGGGTTTGCTCTCACCGAGCAGGCTTCAGTCACCCTCCTCATGCCCCGTCGAAACCATTGCAGCCCCTCAAGCAAGGGTGAAATGGAGCTGAGCGGAATCGAACCGCTGTCCGAAACACTGGTGTGGATCACCTAGTCCGGAAGACCGGACCCTGTCATTCTGACAGNAGTGGTGACCTGGAGCACAGTTCGCCATGGGACGTGAACAACGCATCACTGCCGTCGCGGTGCTGCCGCAGGGGCTGGAGCAAGAGGGCTGCGCTGAGCTGAGTGGGTTGGGAGCCCATCAGGTCAAACCGTTGCGTCGGGCAGCCAGCTTTGAGGCCGACATGGCNTGCCTGTATCGGCTGCATCTCCAGGCGCGCTTGCCATTTCGACTGCTGCGGGAGATGGCCCGCTTCCCCTGTCAGGGNNGGGATGATCTNTACGANGGNGTNCGNCGANCCCTGGACTGGGAGNGTTGGCTGCACCCGTCGATGAGTTTTCGGGTCGATGTCACCGGCAGCGCACCAGGCCTGAACCACAGCCATTACTCCGCGCTCCAGGTGAAGAACGCCCTAGTGGATCAGCAGCGGGAGCTGTGGGGTCAGCGCTCCTCCATCGATTTNGAGAGTCCCGACCTGTCCCTGCATCTGCACCTCAGCCATGGGGAAGCCGTCTTAAGCCTGGATGGCAGTGGCGGCAGCCTGCACCGCCGTGGCTACCGCGCTGCCATGGGCAGCGCTCCGCTCAAAGAAAACCTGGCCGCAGGTCTGATCCGCCTCAGCGGATGGGATGGCCAGAGTCCACTGGTGGATCCCTGTTGCGGTTCGGGAGTGCTCCTCATCGAAGCCGCACTGATGGCTCTGCAGAAAGCCCCAGGATTGAATCGCCCNTTTGCCTTGGAAGGCTGGGCTGATTTTCGGCCTGAGTTATGGGAACAGGAACAGAATCGGGCTCAAAAGCGACGGCGAGGTGATCTCAACTTGCCTCCACTGATCGGGTTTGAAGAGGATCCCCTGATTGCAGACCAAGCCNGGGCCAACGTGGAGGCAGCTGGATTGAAAGGAGTGATCAACATCAGCAATGGAAGCTTTANGCAACAACAGCTGCCAGAGGGTCCGGGCGTTCTGGTGTGCAACCCGCCCTACGGCCAACGCATCGGCGAAGAGCACGAACTCAATGGGCTCTACGACGCACTGGGGCAATTCGTACGCCGAGAAGCCTCCGGCTGGCAGCTCTGGTTGTTGAGCGGCAACCCAAAANTGACCACTTCGCTGCGGATGAAGGCGTCACGACGCATCCCTGTCAGCAACGGTGGCATTGATTGTCGCTGGTTGCACTACGCCATCCGTTGATCGAGGTGGTGTGCTGGTGGAACAGATCCTCCAGGGTCCAAAGAGGAGACTTATTCCAAAAATATGGTTCAACCAGTAATTCACCAAACATTAAGTCGAGATTTCCTAAAAAATACCCTCAACAACAAAATTCATCGTACATTAGTTTCAAAGCAACTTGTTTGTGACGCAATTTCCTGCTAATCTTTTATTGGCGGTAGGACCAGCCACAACAAGCGTGACTGATGAGCAAAGATTTNTTGCTCTTGGCGCAATGCTTCTGTATCCAATTATATTCAACAATTTTTTAAACAAGACGGAGCGCATCCCTACGGCGCTGATNATTCTCTTGACAGGAATAGTTACTGTTCCAATTTTTGGCCAAAAACCACTTCAAACGAGTGACGATTTTGTTCACATCTTCCATCTCATAAGCTTAAACTTCATTTTATTTTCATCCGGACTGGACACCAAGTTCGCATCAATCCGATCCATTTTGAGATATAGCCTGGTCATTTCCACCCTAGGGATTGGCATCTCAGCAGCAATCATTGGAACGCTCTTTTATTTGGTAGTCTCCAGCGACTTTCTGGGATTCGGGTACGCAGGCCTGGAACTCATACCATTTAATTTATGCATTCTTATTGGTGCATGCCTGAGTTCCACCGATGCCGGTGCATCAATTTCAATTTTAACTCGGCTGCCCGTGAAATTACCTGAAAAAATATTCAATATCATCAAGTTTGAGTCGTCCATCAATGACCCAGCAGCCGTGATTACCTATGGTGCTGTCGCCTCTTGGATCCTAAGTGAAGCCTTAAGGTCTGGGGTCACCTCATCGAACACATCAGTTGCATCCAATTTAACCTTTCGTGTATTAACCGATAATTTTGTTGGCTTGTTCAGCACTGGCATTTTAGTCGGAGTCGTTTTTGGCTACTTGGCAATTTGGATGCTTAAAAATCTCAACATTAGAAAGCCACAACTTTTAACCGCGGGCTTTGCTGTTGTAAGCATCAACTACGCTATTTCAAATTACATTGGAGGCTCTGGCCTGATCTCCGCTTTTGTCTCAGGCATGGTGCTCAGCAATTTGCATCGACCGTCCGACATCTCAATCATTGAAAACATGAAAGAATGCTTGGTTCCCTTTGAAGAGCTTGCCGAGATGTTTATTTACTTCTCGTTCGCGGTGCGCATCGATCCTGAATCTCTNTTCAGGATGCTTCCATTGGGCTTGATTTGTGCGTTTATCATGATGGTGATTGCACGTCCGATTAGTATTTACGTGTTTCAACCCTTCTCCAGCCTGAACTGGAGAGAATCATCATTGCTCGGCTGGTGCGGCTTGAAGGGTTCGGTTACCCTGGCTCTTTCATTTGAGATGGTCGATCTCATCTCNAAGGCACAAGTCCTCGGCGCTGATTTCACACCAGAGCTCGCCCAAAACATCCAAAGCATTATTTTCATTACAGCACTCACGAATCTGTTTGTGCAAAGCTTGTCTATTTCAAATGTTGCCAACTGGGCAACAAGNAAATCTGGACACATGGAAGAAGCGCCATAAGAGAAACAAACAGTCGCCTGATTCATAGNGGCAAACCAAAGNNCCTCCANNNCAACANAACAAGCCANCCATAAAAAGCAAGNAAACTCACGAAATTAAAAACAAAAGCAACTTCAAGCTCCTCAATCCATCTTGTCGGCCATTGAATAAAAACTTGCCACATCCTAAAACAACGTTAAACTATTAATAGACAAGGCAAAGGATTGATCCCCTCGTTTAATGTTCTTGCCGCAACCACTGGNATTGACAGTGGTGATGCAACCATTGGCCTCGTGCCTCAACTCTTGTTAATCGGAACGAGTTTCTCGTTTTCGATCATTGCTGATAAATACTTCAAGCGCATTGGCATACCTGGAATTCTTAGCATTCTTGCATTCAGCCTCATCCTCGTTCTATTCATCGGTCAATCACCGCTGAATTTCAGTTTCGAGCAAATCAATGCATTTCATACACTCAGCTTGGCATTGATTCTGTTCTACGCAGGCGTTGAGACACGCCTCATCGAAATCCGTTCCTTCATCAGGTACGGCATTGTTCTTGCCATCGCCGGTGTATTCATCTCTTCACTCATCATTGGTGGCCTGTTTTATCTGATCACATCGGATCAATTTGGCGGGCTTGATCTCGGTGTGACGACGCAACTTCCTCTTGGCTGCGCTCTTCTCATCGGAGCCTGTCTTGGCTCCACGGATGCTGGACCAACACTCACCCTTCTCAAGGAGCTGGGCGACACCATTCCCAAAAAGGTCAAAGGCATCNTCAAATTTGAATCTGCGGTGAATGACCCAGCTGCCCTGGTGATGTTCAGCATCATTTTGCAGCTGTTTTTCACATCCGGCGAAGTGGATACAGCTTCCGGACTTCGTCAAGCTGCGGAAGATCTTTTTGAAGCTTTTGGAACGGGACTCCTTGTTGGTGGCATTTTTGGATATTTCGGAATCTGGCTGATCAATCATTACGTCAAAGAGCAGGGTCAACTTCTCATCGCATGCATCGCCATCGCCTCACTGACCTATGGAATGAGCACTTTGCTCGAAGGATCAGGCTTTATCTCAGCTTTCATTGCTGGCATGTTCCTGAACAGCGCTCAACCCATTCAAGACCATCAATCGACCATCAAAATCGCAAATGTCGTGGAACCCTTCGACGAGGCCGCTGAAATCTTCATCATTATTCTGTTTGGTCTCTCCATTCACCCAGCTGATCTGATCGACAGCCTGCCTGCAGGATTAACCGTCGCAGCCTTGATGATGTTCATCGCCAGGCCAATCAGTGTGATGCTCTTCCAGACCATCTCGCCGCTGAGCTGGCGTGAATCCCTGTTGGTATCGTGGTGTGGTCTTCGGGGGGCTGTTCCTCTGGCGCTGTCCTTTGAAACAGCTCACATCATCAGCACACAAATGGAAGGGCTTTCGGCAGAGTTGGTTGCTGATTTGGCCATTGACGCCAACAGCATTATTTTCATTGTGGTGATTGTGAATCTGCTTCTCCAAGGCAAGACAATCCCTTTAATGGCTCAGTGGATCAGCGCTCAGAAGAATGAACAAGCCTCGGTTGAATGAGTCATTTTTAAAAGATTTCCCCAAGTTTGTTGTAGCTCAACGACCCATCACTGCTCTCACCGTTCTCGACAGACCCTCGAGGGTTTGAGGCAAAAAAGGACCTTTGAGTACAGAACCTCCAATGCGCAGACTGATCCCGGCAAGCACAAGATTGATGCCAGCAAGAACCAACAAAGACAGCTGAAGCGACAGGCTCCAGGCCGTTTGGATCCACAGCACCAAAGCCACTTCTGCCATCACAGATGCGAACAACATCGAGGTGCCGCCGATCGCCAGAAACAGGGCTCCACTGATCAGGCGACGCTTCTCACGATCCACCTCCTGGAGGGCAATCCGGACATGCAGGTCCATCAACGAAGCGGCCATCGCCGTGACCCGTGCAGCTGCCTTTAGGCCGCGCGGTTGATCCGGGCTGCTCATCGGGACCGACGACCGCCACCCATCATCATCCCCAGCACCATGCCGACACCGAGGGCCACACCCACGGCCAACAAGGGACGTTGACGCACGGGCTTCTCGATGCGCGGCCTCAGCGTGCTGTTGAGTTCATCCAGCAGCTGCTCCAACTGCTGCTCGAGCGGTTCAAGACTCTCTGCGAGGTGTTTGCTGCGATCACCAGCCGTATGCATCAACTCTTCCAGTTGTTCGCGCACTCCCTCATTGGTCAGCCCTGTTTTCTCCTCGATCAGGCGGACCACCTCTTGCATGCTTCCGCGCGTCGCCTCAAGGGTGTGACGTGCCAGTTCTGGCCAGCGCTTCTGAATGGTCGGCAACAAGGCCTCGAAGCGCTCCCGGAAATCGTGATCGGAACTGCCGTTGGACTGCGGCGACGACGCATCCATGACTTGTGGATGGAATTGCCCCAAGGCTAAAGAGAGATCACCGGATGGACCTTCTTTCAGGAATAGAACCTGATTCATGGTCCGCTCCAGGTTGGCGACGGCCTCTTGCAAAGGGCTGAAGCTGAACCATCAGTGCTTCAACACGCCACCAGAGCACAGTCGCGTGGTGCAACCGACCTTGCGAAACTCACGCGAGCAGTCGGGAGGGTTGGAGAGCGATGACGCGGGTTGTGTTGCACATCGGCATGCACAAAACCGGCTCAACAGCCATTCAGAGACGGCTGGAGGCCAACGGCCGGATGTTGCATCAGCACCGGATCAGCTTCGACATCGACAGCGAAAATCAGCTCAAACCAGCCGTTAAGAAAAGGGATTTCAGGCCCTGGCAAACGAAGCTTGATCGGGCGCGCGCCAACAACAACACCTTGCTTGTGTCCAGTGAAGTGCTCTCCCACTTGCTGACGCGCCAACCATCGGATTCAGACGGCTGCCTCGGCGACTGGTTGATCGACGCCTTTCACAAACAGGGCTGCAGCGTGACCTTGATCGCTTTCCTGCGCGATCAACCCAGCTACCTCAATTCCCAGTACACCCAGCACGTCAAGAAATTCGGACTGGATTGCCGTTTCGACTCCTACGCCCGTCAAATCATGGGGCACACCCAGGAACGAGGTGAATGCGATCCCCAGAGGCTGTTCGGCTGGATCCGTCGCAACGGGACGACAACAGCACACTTCATTCCTTACGGCGGATCCAGAGCGCTTGATCCCTTTGAGCAGTTGTTGGCCGTGATCGGAGCTGGCCCAGCCACGGACTGGATGGATCTGCCCAGGATCAACGAACAGCCCGGACGCCTGGCCATCGAGACAGCCCTGGCCGTGCAACGCCGTCTTGCCAGCAAGGGGCAGGCCGTGAACGATCCCTTGCACCGCAGACAGGCCTTCCGGCTGCTTCAGGCAACAGCAAACCTTTACGGCTGGCCGAAGCAACGCTTCAGCGGACTCACGCCTGAGCTCTATCGCGAGATCCGCGCCCACTACCGAGCCAGCAACGACGCGTTTGCCCAGGAGGTCTGGGGAGCTGCTGATTGGGCAACAGTGTTCCCCGAAGAATCGCCGCCCCCTCAACCGGAGCTGCGTCGTCACCAACGCTGGCTGGTGGCCTGGGAGAGCCGCAGGATCAGCTGGATGCTGATGCGCTGACCATGGCCCGTTATGCCCTGCTGCGCCATACCGGTGCCCCTGATGACCCCAGCGGCTGCCACTTCGACCTGCTTTTGGAGGAGGGTGATCACTGCCGAACCTGGCGACTGGCCGATGTTCCAACCACCGATGGACAGCGCCAGCCAGCCGTGCCCCTCGCCCCCCACCGGCTGGTGTGGCTTGAGCCCCGCAGTGCCGCNGTCTCCGGTAATCGCGGCTGGGCTGAACGGGTGATGGCCGGAACCATCGACGGCAACCTCCCGCGTGACCCCGATGCCCCCGTCGTTCTGAATCTGGTGGATGGTGATTTGCGGGGGATCCTGAGGATCGTGGAAGGCCACTGCTCCATCACGCGGGCTTGAGCTTTCAGACGGCTTCGCTACGGTCGGACAGCTGACAGCTTCCGTTCCTGTTGGTTCATATCAATCAGGTTGGGCTGAAACAGTTCAAGTCCTTCGGTGGGGCGATGACGATCCCTCTCGAAGAGGGATTCACTGTTGTGACCGGCCCGAACGGCTCCGGCAAGAGCAACATCCTCGATGGCGTGCTGTTCTGTCTCGGGCTCGCCACCAGCCGCGGCATGCGGGCTGATCGCCTGCCCGATCTAGTGAACAGCGGCGTACTCAAGGCTGGCAAGTCAGCGGAGACCACCGTGAGCGTGCGTTTCGATCTCAGCGACTGGACGCCGGACGCCGCTGAAGAAGGCCTGGAACCACCGGAGGACGGNCCCTGGATCCGTGCGGATCAGACCGAATGGACCGTGACCCGCAAACTCAGGGTGATGCCTGGCGGGTCCTACAGCTCCAGCTACAGCGCCGACGGGGTGGCATGCAATCTCCAGCAATTGCAGACCCAGTTGCGCCGCCTGCGGATCGATCCCGAGGGCAGCAATGTCGTGATGCAGGGGGATGTCACCCGGATCGTGTCGATGAGCAACCGCGACCGCCGCGGCCTGATCGACGAACTCGCCGGCGTGGCTCTGTTCGACACCCGCATCGAGCAGACCCGACGCAAGCTGGATGACGTTCAAGAACGCCAGGAGCGCTGCAGGCTCATCGAACAGGAGCTGCTCAGCANCCGCCAGAGGTTGGAAAAGGATTGCGCGAAGGCCCGTCAGTACCAGGACTTACGGGAACGCCTGCAGCTGGGGCGCCGCCAGGAGATGGTGCTGGCCTTCGAGGCAGCGCAACAGGCACTGGAGAATCTCCACACGCGTCAGGTTGCACTCGAAGCCCAGGAGCAGCGCGATGCCGCGGCCATCAGCAGCGGTCAAGTCCAGTTGGACAAGGCGGCCGCTGAACTACAAGCCCTGCAGGAGCAGGTGAAAGCCCTCGGGGAAGATCAGCTGCTGGCCGTTCAGGCTGAACTGGCAGGCCTGGACACGAGCAGCCGGGAACTCGAACGACAGGCCGGTCTGCATCAAGAGGAAGGACAGCGACTTCAAGGTCTGCGGCATGAGCTGGCCAGCCGCCGGCAGCAATGGCAACACCAATCCCGGGAGCTGGAGCACGACCCGAACCAGGAGGCCCTGGCCTCAGCCGAGGAGACCTGCCGAGCGGCTGAAGCCGCCGTCGAGGTCTCGAGGCGGCGGCTGGCGGATGTCGCCGGCCGCTCCGGCGCCTGGTTGGACGAGCAGAAACGACGCAGCAGCCGCCGGCAGGAGTTGCAGGGCAGCGTCACCCCCCTGCTGGAAGAACAACAGCAGCTGCAGGAACGCCTCCGCCAGGCCCGTGAGCGGTTGCAGGAACTCTCTGCGGAACAACAGCAGGACGGTGCCGATGAACAAGCCGTTCAACAGCAGCTCGCGACGCTCGAGGAGACCTGGCAAACCCTGCTGCAAACACTCAGTGACGGGAAACAGGCTCTGCAGCAGACCGCTGACTCCCTGGCGATCCAGCAACGCACCCGCAGTCGGCTTGAACAGGAACAAACGCGCTTGGAGCGAGAGATCGCCCGGCTGGAAAGCCGCCGGGATGCCCTGCAGGAAAGCCGAGGCACCGGTGCACTGCGGCTGTTGCTGGAGGCTGGCCTGGATGGCATCCATGGGCCGGTGGCTCAACTCGGTGAGGTGGACGATCGCCATCGTCTGGCTCTGGAAGTAGCTGCCGGAGCACGCCTCGGCCAGGTGGTGGTGGATGACGACCGCATCGCGGCACGCGCGATCGAGCTGCTCAAGAGTCGTCGTGCCGGACGACTCACCTTTCTGCCCCTGAACAAGATCCGCGCTCCCGGGGGAGCTGCTGGCGGAGGNGCATTCGCGCGCGGCGCTCGCCCTGGTGGAGGGGAGGCTGGCGGNGGCCTGGTCGGGCGTGCCGTGGAGTTGGTGCGGTTCGAACCGGTCTATGACCAGGTGTTCGCCTACGTGTTCGGAGACACCCTGGTGTTCGCGGATCTCGCCAGCGCCCGCCAGCAACTGGGCCGTTCGCGCGCCGTCACCCTCGATGGAGAACTGCTCGAGAAGAGCGGTGCCATGACCGGTGGCAGTTTTTCCCAACGCAGCGGGGGACTGAGCTTCGGCCGAAGCAACGATCAGGACGAGGCCGAGCCCCTGCGGCGCCGTTTGCTCGAGCTGGGGGAATCCCTGGCGGCCTGCCGACGTGAAGAATCCAAACTGGGCCAGCTGATCGAGCAACAGAAACCGCAACTGCGGGAGCTCGAGCAACGCCAGGCCGCGTTGGTGGCCGAGCGCAATGGTGCGCGCCGCAATCACGGTCCACTGATCGAACGCAGCCGTCAGCGGGGCGAGCGCCTGCAACGCCTCGAGCAGGACTGCAGCGACCAGANGAAACGGCTGGAACAGATCAGCCTGGAGCTGACCCCACGCCTTGCCGAGCTGGAACAACTGAACCAAGCCGAACGCNNCAGTGGTGACAACGACGATTCGGCCGCCTGGCAGCAGCTGCAACAGGACCTGGAGACCGCCGACCAACGCCTGGAGACGGCCCGTGCCGAACGGGATCAGCGGTTGAACGCGCGTCGGGAGCGCCAGCTGGCCCTGGAGCGGCTTGGCGATCAGGAGCAGTCCCTCACAGCGGAAGAGACCCGCCTGCAGGAATCGGTCCAGGCGTTGGCCAGTGCCCATGGCGCCTGGCGCCAGCAACAAGCGGAGCTGCAGACCAAACGCCAGCAGCTGGAGCAGCAGCAGACGGATCTGCAGGAGCGTTTCGGCACGCAGCGTCGCGCCCGCGATGCGGCGGAAGCAGAGGTTGGGCGGCAGCGGCAGGCGCTCCAGCAAGCGCAGTGGAATCTCGAACGGCTGAAGGAGGAGCGGGACGGACTGATCGAAGAGCAACGCAGCGGAATAATCCGCTTGCAGGAGATGGAGCAGGCTCTGCCGGATCCACGACCGGAGGTGCCTGAGTCGCTGCGGCTGGCTGGACTGGAGGCGCTGCAGGGAGATCTTCAGGCGATTCAGCGACGGATGGAGGCCCTGGAACCGGTGAACATGCTGGCGCTGGAAGAGCTGGAGGCGTTGGATCAGCGCCTGGGTGAACTGAACGAACGGCTGGAGGTGCTCAACAGTGAGCGGGAGGAGCTGCTGCTGCGGATCGAAACGGTCGCCACGCTCCGACAAGAGGCCTTCATGGAGGCCTTCACCGCAGTGGATGGGCACTTCCGTGAGATCTTCGCCTCGCTCTCCGAGGGGGATGGCCATCTGCAACTGGAGAATCCAGAGGAGCCGCTCGACGGTGGTCTCACCTTGGTGGCCCACCCCAAAGGCAAGGCCGTGCGCCGTCTGGCCTCGATGTCTGGNGGGGAAAAATCCTTGACCGCCCTCAGTTTNCTGTTTGCCCTCCAGCGCTTCCGACCCTCTCCCTTTTATGCCCTCGACGAAGTGGACAGCTTCCTCGATGGCGTGAACGTGGAGCGACTGGCGGCGCTGATCGCCCGTCAGGCCCAGCAGGCCCAGTTTCTTGTCGTCAGTCACCGTCGGCCGATGATCGCCGCCTCCGAACGCACGATCGGCGTCACCCAGGCCCGCGGCGCCCACACCCAGGTGGTCGGTCTTCCCGATGCTGCTTGAACTGGCGGCTGAGAAGGGTTGCGCCAGAATAATTTGATCTGTCCATGGCCGAGGGCCCCCGCTTGACCCCGACCCCTTCTTCGAACGACACCCTGACCAGCGTGCCCAGCGATCGTCTCTGGCTGCGATCAGAGCTGATGGGAACCCAGGTGATCACCCGTGACACAGGGCGCAGACTCGGGTTGGTGGGCGAAGTGATCGTCGATATCGACCGACGCGAGGTGGTGGCTGTTGGTCTACGCGACAACCCCTTCATTCGGTTTCTGCCGGGCAATCCACGCTGGATGCCACTCGATCGCATCCGCCAGGTGGGTGATGTGATCCTTGTGGATTCCGCTGATTCCCTCAGCGAGGGATTCAATCCGGATCGTTACAGCCGCGTGATCAACTGCCAGGTGATCACCGAATCAGGTCGACAACTCGGCCGCGTGCTGGGCTTCGCCTTCGATATCGAAACAGGAGAACTCACCACCTTGGTGATGGGTGCCCTGGGGGTTCCTCTGCTCGGTGAAGGGGTCTTGAGCACCTGGGAGATGCCGGTCGAGGAGATCGTCAGCAGTGGGCCCGATCGNATCATTGTCTACGAGGGTGCTGAAGACAAGCTCAAACAACTGAGCAGCGGCGTCCTCGAGAAGCTTGGCGTTGGAGGGCCGAGCTGGGAGGAGCAGGAGCGGGATCGCTACCGCGTCAATCTGGTTCCTGTTGAAAATCAGCTGGCCTCAGGCCAACCGGAAGAACAACAACAACGCCGCCTGCAGGCGGCGGAAAGCCANCGTTTTGAAGCCGAAGAGGAGCTCGAATACGTGGAACTGGAGGAGCCGCAGCGGGAAGTGATGCCTCAACGCCGCTATCTGGACGATCAGGATGATCCTTACAACGATCGAATCCAGCGGGAGGAGCGCCGTTACGCGCCTGAGACGACGCCCCGTCGGCCGATGCCAGCCTCCAGAAGACCTGTCCAACAACCCGGCGACCCGCTGGATGTGGAACCGATCGAAGAGCTTCGCAACGAAGTTCCCCCAGCCCGCGATGAGCAGCTCGACGATCCCTGGTAATGCGGTTCAATTCGAACAGTTCCCGGCGGGATGACACGTGACCACTGGGACTGCTCGACGCCCCGAGCGGCGCCTTTCCGCTCTTCCGAGCAAGCGGACACCGGGTCAATCCTTCCGCATCCAACCGGAGCACGTTTTCAAGGGACTCGTCCTTGTGATGCTCGGTTTGATCGCCCATGCCGTCGCCAAGCCTTCAGCCTTGGACCGCTGCATCCGCAGCCGTTACCAACAGGTGCTGGAAAGCCATCAACTCACCGATCAGCAGATCACTGAAGCGATCCGCACCAGTGAATTCAACAAAGCCACCAACTTCTGCAGTGGCGGGACAGGGCGAATGAACTGGGGAAACTGAGCGTCAGGCCTTTTCGAAGCGCAGCGAGGCGCTGTTCACGCAGTACCGCTGACCGGTGGGGGCAGGACCATCCGAAAAGA
This sequence comes from Synechococcus sp. MED850, assembly GCA_002700765.1. The sequence continues at coordinate 60,272 of PAEP01000041.1, read as the reverse complement.
CATGACCCAGGTGGGCATCACACCGGGCGCAGTTGATCTCGGTGCGGACCATGCCATGGGTGAGATCCTGCTTCGTGGTGATCGCATCCGAGGACACACCATCCCAGAAGCTGGGCCAGCCCGTTCCGGAATCGAACTTGGTGGTGGAACTGAACAGTGGCGCACCACAGCAGATGCAGTGATACATCCCTGTGGCCTTGTTGTTCCAGTAAGCGCCGCTGAATGCCCGCTCTGTTCCTCCACAGCGAGCCACCTGAAACTGCTCCTCCGTCAGGGATGCTTTCCACTCCTCAGGGGTGCGCTGAACAGGCGAAGGAGTGGTCATCAGGGTGGTCGAAGGCTGCTGAAACCTTACGCAGATTCAATGGCCCGAGGAAGCAACAGGCGCACCTCGTCAGCCAGAGCAGCAACGGCACCAGGCTCTCCGCGAAGGGCGCGCAGATCCTGCCGCTGCCCCTCAAGACGATCGGGCGCAGCGAGCCACTCAGCGGCCTCCGCAGCGATCTGTTCCGGTGTGATGGCTCCCACCCGTTCCGGCACCACCGGTCGGCCAGCATGAATGTTGGGCCAGGCCATCAGGCCGTTGTTCCGCAACCTCCAGAAGGTGAGCAGCACACCGATCAACCGCCGCAGTCCCGGCAACCGCGCCAACAGGCCAAGCCCACCATCCCAGGCCTGCATGACCTCGAGATGTTGCGTCGGCACCAGCACGATCATCGGCACAGCAAGGGCACCCAGCTCAGCGGTATTGGCACCGACCGTCGTGAGAGCCAAGGAGCACTGGCTCAAGGAGGCATGGGCTGGATGACGCTGAAGCAGTGCGATGCGGGTGCCAGCAGACGTGACCAGACAGCCTTCGGTCACCTCAGCCACAGCGGAGCTGTACTGCGCAGCGATGGGATTGGACGATCCGGCGTAGCGAACCAGTTCATGCACGCTGGTGGTCGGCGCCACGGGAAGCAGGAATCGGCAACCAGGTCGCAAGCGGGCAAGCCGATCCGCCGTTTCCAGCAGAAACGGCATGCCAACGCTCAGCTTGGCGCGCTTGGATCCGGGTAACAGTGCCACCCAGTCGCCCTCGGGGAGAGGCTCCTCACCTCGAGCAAAGGAGGACAGATCCGCCATCAGATCGCCCACGACACGACAACGACCGCGTTGAACCGGCGGGAGCTGATCGCGAACCGTCTCCGACATCGCTGCAACCCGATCATTCCATTGGGGCCAGCGCGCCACCCATTCGGCGTAGGTGATGTGGCGATAGCCCAGCCGTTTGGACAGAAGAACCGTCCAGAACTGATCGCCACCGAGGAACACCACCACCCCACGCCGAGGCCAGGGCCCAAACCGTCTGGGCTGAATCAGGAGTTGCCAGAACCGTCTGGCGGGAACGATCCGCTCGAACTGATGCCAGGGCCTGGCGGCCTCCACCTCATGACCTGTGGCATTCGGGCAGGGGACCAGAACCAGCTGGAGCGAAATCGTTGCGTCCTGCATGCGCGGTCGCAACGGGAGGATGGCGTGCAACCGTTCCGCCAGGGGCCGAACCCAGGTGCTGAGTTCACCGGGCCCGTTGCTGACAAGAACGATGGCGAGCCCTGGATCGTGCTGGGCTGAGCTGGCCAATGGNAAGGAAGTGCGGATGGCGAGACTTGAACTCGCAAGGCCGAAGCCACACGCCCCTCAAACGTGCGTGTCTACCAATTCCACCACATCCGCGTGGTCGACACAGCCTCGCGGACCGCATCGAGAGGAGATCATACCGACCGGTGTGTTCGGGCTTCCACGCGGCTGATCCACGCTGATACGATCCCGCCTCTGGCCTATTCGCTGCGGGATGCCCATCGGCAAAGTGCTGATCGCCAACCGCGGCGAGATCGCCTTAAGAATTCTGCGCAGCTGTCGAGAACTCGGCATCCCGACAGTTGCCGTCTACAGCACCGTCGACAGAGATGCTCTGCACGTTCAACTGGCCGACGAAGCGGTTTGCGTCGGAGAGGCTCTCAGCGGCAAGAGCTATCTGAATATTCCGAACATCCTCGCGGCGGCCACCTCCCGGGGAGTGGATGCGATCCACCCCGGTTACGGCTTTCTGGCTGAGAACGATCGGTTTGCGGAAATCTGTCGCGACCATGGCATCACCTTCATCGGACCCTCGCCGCATGCGATCCGTTCGATGGGTGACAAGTCGACGGCGAAGGCGACCATGCAATCGGTGGGTGTGCCGACTGTTCCAGGCAGTGAAGGGCTTCTGGCTGATCCTGTGGAAGCCGCTGAGCTCGCAGCGCAGATGGGCTACCCGGTGATGATCAAAGCCACGGCCGGTGGCGGTGGCCGCGGCATGCGGCTGGTCCCGAGCGCCGATCAGTTGGAGAACCTGTTCAAAGCGGCCCAGGGGGAAGCGGAAGCGGCGTTCGGGAACCCAGGGCTGTACATGGAGAAATTCATCACCCGCCCCCGTCACGTTGAAGTGCAGGTGCTGGCGGATCGACACGGCAATGTGGTGCACCTTGGAGAACGGGATTGTTCGATCCAGCGCCGTCATCAAAAACTGCTGGAGGAGGCCCCGAGTCCGGCTCTCGATCCCGAGCTGCGACGCCGGATGGGGGACGCTGCCGTCGCCGCTGCCCGCTGCATCGATTACGAGGGTGCGGGAACCGTTGAGTTTCTGCTGGATCGCAACGGCGGGTTNTACTTCATGGAAATGAACACCCGGATCCAGGTGGAGCATCCCGTGACCGAGATGGTCACCGGGATCGATCTCATCGCCGAACAACTGCGCATCGCCGGTGGCGAACCGATCAGCTTCACGCAGGACGACGTCCAGCTGCGCGGCCACGCCATCGANTGCCGGATCAACGCCGANGATGCGACCCACAACTTCCGCCCAGCGCCTGGACGCATCACCGGCTGGTTGCCCCCTGGAGGCCCTGGGGTGCGCGTCGATAGCCACGTCTACACCGGCTATGACATCCCACCGTTTTACGACTCACTGATCGGAAAGTTGATCGTGTGGGGGCGGGACAGAAGCAGTGCGATCACTCGGATGAAACGGGCCCTGAACGAATGCGCCGTCACCGGCATCCCCACAACCGTCGACTTCCACCTCGACCTGCTCGAACGGAAGGAATTCCTCAGCGGAGATGTCCACACCAAATTNGTTGAGCAGGACATGCTCGGTTAAGCCGAACACAACAAAAGCGGCCCGCGAACACGATCAAGCGATGGCCTGGGCACGCATGAGCACCTGAGACAGCAACCCTTGTTGTCCCACCAGCAGCTCACGGATCAGGCTGACCAAACCGACCCAGATCACCGGCGTGACATCCACTCCGCCGATGGGAGCAACGACTTTCCGCGATGGAGCCAGCACTGGCTCCGTTGGCCAGGCGATCAAGCGCCAGGGGCCATGGTTGAGATCCACCTGGGGATACCAAGTCAGCACGATTCGCAGCAGGAAGGCGATGGTCCAGAACGCCAGCATGANACCGAGCATCAGATGGATCGCGGGAAGCACCTGAAGCAGCAGTGGCGTCACAAAGATCAACGCATTGGAGGCGCCATCGTAGAAACCTGAGTCGAGTCCTTAGGATCAGCCCGGCCAACCGCAGACAACGGCAGCTCCATGACCCCCTCTCTGTCCAANTTCCTGAGCAGCCTCGTGTGGGGAGCTGTGATTGTGGTGGTGCCAGTCACCATCGCCCTGATCCTGGTCAGTCAGACCGACCGGGTTGATCGCAAGCTCTGAATCACCACTGGCGCCCCTCTTAAACTGCGTTTGAAAGAGAGGCGGAATTTTGGTTAACGCCAGCCTGAATTGGGCCAGCATTGTGGGCATTGTGCTTGCCGTGGGTGGAGCCTTGCTCTACTTCATGCGCACGTTCAAGCCAGCGCTGGCAAGGGATTACGACGTTTTCTTTGCAGCGATCGGCCTTCTCTGCGGCGGCATTCTCTTTTTTCAGGGTTGGCGTCTTGATCCGATCCTGCAGTTCGGTCAGTTCCTGCTGGCGGGTACCACCGTGTTCTTCGCTTATGAAAGCGTCCGACTTCGGGGTGTCGCCACCGAACAGGCCAGGCGCTCGGCCTACTTCGAAGATGAACCTGCCCCAGCTCGCGTTCCCTACGGCGGGTCGCGAGGCGGCTTGGATGACGACTACGACAGGTTTGACGAACCAGAACCGATTCGCCGCCGNTTTACCGGTCGGGGTGAGGACTTTGACGATTCTCCACGGGAGGATTTTTATCGGCCACGGCGCAACACCAGCCGTGTTGCCATTCCTGAGCAAGCTGCGAGTCGGCGTTCAGCTGGACGAGACGACGCCAGTGGCGATTGGGACCAAGATGAAGATCGCGCCCGACGGATGGCACGGTTTCGGGCTGGCGAGGAGCGCTCCAGCAAANCGGCTGATTTCGGCGAACGACGCACGCAGCGTGAAGATCAACGCCGCGGCAGTCGTCCCTCCACAACCCGTGGTCCGGCCGATCGTCAGCCGAACCGGGAGTCCAAATCCGGACCTGAACCGACGAGAGCCACACCACGCCCGCAGCCCGCTGAAGATGCGGCCTTCACGCCGCAACGACCAAGCTCGGCTGACGTTCAACCCTCTGGAACACCAGCGGCCAATCCAAGCGCAAGCCCATCGTCCCGGAGCGCTGGTCGCCCCAGCAGCAATCCGCGCACAACATCAGCGAGCAATCGACCCACTCCACGGAGTTCCCGCCCCCGGGACAACAGCTCCCGCTTCGACGACTGAACCGCCTAGCAGCACCGCTTCTGCTGGCTCTGGTGGGTCTTGCCATCAGCTCCTGTGAGGGGCGGTCTCAGCGCGCCGCTGGAGCTCTGCCTGAACGCAACCAGCAGCAACCTGCCCTCAGCGGCAATGGCAGGTTGCTGGCTGTGATCAGCGAACGACGCGGTCGGCCCAGTGTTCAGTTGAGGGACCTNGCCGACGGCCGCCTTCTTCCACTGCCTCAGTTGAAGCGTCACCAGCCCCACAGTTCCCCATCCCTGAGCTGGAACGGGCGATACCTTGCCTTGATCACGCAGCGAGGCCAGCGACGATTGGCGGTTGTCGCCGATCGGCTCACCGGGAAGTTGCATCCCCTCCCACTACCGGGAAGACGGGATCCCATCCGACTCAGCCTGGCGCCCGATGGACGGCAACTCGCTCTGCAGGTTGCCGACCAGGGCCAGTGGCGGGTGGAACTGCTGGACCTCAGCGGCCTCCTGGAAGCGGATCGGCCCGGCGGGGAGCGACGCACATCAGCGTCGGCGGAGCCGAACTGATGCGCGCGCTGATCGCTNCTGTTACGGCCCTGCTTCTGCTCGGCTGCAGCGAACCGCGACCGCAACCACTGAACACCATCAACGCTCTGCTGCGGAAATCCGTGAACAGCCGGCGTGATCCTGCCCTCGGAGAGCGTTGGCTGGCCAGCCTGACGAAACGCGGCAGTCGGGACATCGTGGAATTGACCGATCTGCGCCGACGCCGCCCGGTCCCCCTGCCTGGGCTGAATCGGGCTGACAGTTTGCCCATCGCCGTGAGCGTCAGCGCCAACGGGGAGCGCTTGGCCGTTGTGGAGCAACGGGGCGGACGCACCGAGCTGATCCTTTACCGCCGTGCCCAGGCAGCACTGCAACGGTTACCGATTGACCCACCCGGCGTTCCTCGGGCCGTGAGCCTTGATGCACGGGGACGTCGCCTGGCCGTGCAGGTCAGCCGTGACGGCCGCTGGCAGGTCGATCTGATCCAGCTGCCCTGATCAGGGCACCAAACCAGCCCAGTGCAAAAANGTATCGGCGCTNAGGAGCTCGATCAGAACGATCGCCGCAAAACCGACCATGGCAAACCGGCCATTCACCCGCTCGGCGTAAGCACTCCAACCAAACGCAGGAATCTCTGTCGTTGTTGCGGAAGGGCTGTTGTCAGGCTTGGCGTCGGTCTTGGAGTCAGACGGACTGGTGCTGCTCATCGGCTGGCTCAGGAACGTCCGAAGTCATAGCTGGCGGCGGGAATCAGCTGCCAATCGCCACCGCCGGTGAACTCCAGAACAGTGTCATGGAATGCCTTCAACGTGGGGCGATGGCCAACGCTGATNACCGCCAGATCGCGCTGCCGCAGAAGGCTGTAGAGGCGATCCTCTGTCGCGACATCGAGGGCACTGGTGGCTTCGTCCAGCACGACGAACCGTGGCGCATTCAACAGCAGCCGCCCAAAGGCGAGACGCTGCTGCTCGCCCAGGGAAAGAATGCGCGGCCAGTCCTGCTTCACGCCCAGATCGGGGTAGCGGCTGGACAGAGTGGCCAGATTCACTTCGTCGAGAACATGACGCAACTGGTCATCACTGAAGCGACCTTCATCTGCGGGATAACAGAGTTGTTCCCGCAGCGATCCAAGAATCATGTAGGGCTTTTGCGGGATGAACAGAAGATCACCGGTATTCGGTCGTTCCACATGACCGGAACTGGGAGGCCAAAGGCCGCTGATCAANCGAAGGAAGGAGGTCTTGCCGCAACCGGATGGACCCACGACGAGAAGACGATCATGACTGTCCACGCTGAGGCTCAAATCGCGAAGGATTGGCGTGCTGGCACCTGGTGGTGTCAGGTCGGCATGGTTGAGAACGATGGAGGATGCACCAAGCTGAATGGACGTGCTGTCCGGATCGGACTTGCTGACCTGTTCGACGTTGCTTTGGAAGCCTTCGAGGCGGCTGATTCCAGCAGTGAACTGAGCCAACTCTTCAATTTGATTAACAACATAAAACAATGATCCTTCGACCATATTGAAAGCGAAGATNGCCTGATTAAAACTACCGAAGTCAATTTCACCNGCAAAATAAGGCACTGCCATNATGACGTACGGAAAAAACACACCNGCATATCCCATCGACCGACGCATCACATCGATAATCACACGCCAGATGATCAATAAATTAAAGTTGCGCACCACAGAACCCAGTCTTCGCTTGGTTTCAGACGCTTCGGGTTCCTCGCCGGCATAAAAGGCGATCGATTCAGCATTGTCACGGATGTGAACCAGTCCGTAGCGAAAATCGGCCTCATAACGCAGCTGATCGAAATTAATTCGCACCAACCGTCGACCAGCCACCACAAGAACGATCGTGGCAACAGCGGAATAACCAAACAGTGAGAGCGTGAGCTTCGTGCTGATGCTCCAGAGGATCAGAATATTCAGCGAAAACGTCAGAAATGCATCAAAAACGCCAAGCGTGAAAGAGAGGCTCTGAGACGTGAATGATCGCGTATCATCCGTAATGCGCTGGTCCGGGTTATCAACATCTGTCGCCTCTTCATCATTCGGATTAAGNACGTAATAAGCGCGGTTGCTCATGTAATCAGCAATCAAGCTGCGAGACAGCCAATTGCGCCAGATNAAGCCAAGTTTCGCTGTTACAAACAGCTGGGTGACGCGAATCGGCAGTGCAACAACAAAACAACAGGCGTAAATAATCAGAATTCTGAAGAAGCCATCCTGTTGTTTCGCGACAAGAGCATTGGTGAGATCGCGAGCAATGAAACCAATTCCCGCATTGATGCCATTCACCGCCAAAAGCATCAGCACGATCACCCCCAACAGGAGCCAATGCAGCCAACGCCGGCCTCGAAGCTGCTGGCGCATCGCAAAGAATGCCGCAGCCCCGATCAGAAACAGCGCCGAAAACGCCACGCCCCAGGGACCGCCCCAGATGGTGCTGATCGTGCTGGCCACGCCACCGAAATATTTCCCCGTGAGATCGGGAACCAGCTCCTGCAACAGGCGAATGACGCCTGTGAGCGCCACCAGGACCAGGCCTCCAACACAGAACAGCAGGGCCACCAGCAGGCCGATGAACTGCCATCCAGCGGCCTGTTCCAGCGGNAGGAAAAACGGTTGGGCCAGGTGCCTGAGCTTCTCAAGCTGACCGCGAAACCCGGTGCGCTTCGGCGATTTGATGCTTGTCATCCCACCATTCTGGCGAGGCCCTGATCAGCCTGGTGGCCAGGCCAGCGGACGACCACCGATCACATGCACATGCAGGTGAAAGACGGTCTGNCCNGCAGCAGCGCCACTGTTGATCACCGTGCGGAAGTCCTCGAGGCCCTCCTGTTTGGCGACCTGNGCTGCCACCAGCAACAGATGGCCCAGCAGCGCTTCATGCTCCGCAGAGGCAGAGCGCAGGCTCTCGATCGGCTCGCGGGGGATGACCAGCACATGCACTGGCGCCTGGGGAGCGACGTCACGAAAAGCGAGACAGCGACCGTCGCTGTAGACCTCATCGCAGGGAATCTCTCCGCGCAGGATCTTCCCGAAGATCGTGTCGTCCGCCATGGGGCCTGGTAACCGGAGGGTGAAACGGGTTGTTGAGACAGCTGGGGCATGAAAACCATGACCCCAAATCAATCGTTTCGATGCTGGCACGTTGTCTCAGTGCATCGCTTCAGGGCCTCCATGCCCAACCGGTGACCGTCGAGGTTGATCTCGCGCCAGGGCTACCAGGTGTGCAGCTGGTTGGACTCCCCGACAAGGCGATCCAGGAATCCCGCGAACGGGTGCGTTCCGCCCTGCGGAACAGTGGCTTTCGTGGGCCGTTGGTTCGGGTGGTGATCAACCTCGCCCCCGCTGATCAACGCAAGGAGGGACCCGCCTTCGACCTGCCGATCGCCCTGGCGTTGCTGGTGGCCAGCGGCCAGCTGGATGCACCCCTGCTCAAGGGGCTCTGGTGTGCCGGCGAACTGGGGCTCGACGGCAGTCTGCGGCCCTGCCGTGGTGTGATCGCCATGGCAGACCTGGCAGCGCAAGAGTCTGGCCAGACCCTGGTGGTGCCCCCTGCCAACGCCGAAGAAGCGGCCTTGATTCCCGGTCTTGCGGTGCGCACCGCCGACGACCTGAGCCAGCTGGTGAAACAACTGCAGCAGCGGCGTCCCTGCCTGGGGCTCACGCAGCCCGCCAGGCCAAAAACGCTCAAAGCTGAAGCCAGTCAGCCGCTCCCAGCGATCGGCACCGGCACCGGTTCCCGCGCCTTGGCCCTTGCGGCAGCTGGAGGGCATCACCTGCTGATGGTGGGCCCTCCGGGCTGCGGTAAAACCCGCCTGGCCCATCACCTGCCTGGGCTTCTGCCGCCCCTCAGCCATGCGGAAGCACTGATGATCACGCGGATTCACTCCGTTGCCGGAGTGCTGCCGCAACAGGTGCGGCTGCAGCACGAGCGGCCCTTTCGCGCTCCTCACCATCGCTGCACACCAGCATCCCTCCTCGGTGGAGGCCTCCATCCGAGACCCGGTGAACTCAGCCTTGCCCATGCCGGGGTGCTGTTTCTCGATGAACTGGCTGAGTTTCCCCGCATGGTGTTGGACCAGTTGCGGCAACCACTCGAGGAGGGCCAGGTGCGCCTCAGTCGTTCCAGGCGCAAAACGGAATTTCCCTGCGCCGTCACCCTTGTGGCCGCCACCAATCCCTGCCCCTGCGGTTGGTATGGCGACCGNGATCAGGAGTGTCGTTGCAGCCCCAGCCAACGACGGCGCTACTGGCAGCGCCTGTCGGGNCCTCTGCTGGATCGGATCGATCTACAGCTCCGGCTGGAGCGCCCAACCGCCGCAAATATCCGCTCCGCGATGTCCGCCAGCCACGACCCTGAACCCACCAACGGCACGCTGGTCTGGCACCACCCTCAGCGCATCCATGCCGCCCGTCTGCGCATGCAGCAGCGCAATCCGAATGGATGCAGCAACCGGGAACTCACCGCCGTTGCACTGGGAGAGCAGGGCGGGTTTGAAAGCGACAGCCTCAGCTTCTGGGAGCGGTTGGTGCACACCCGCTCGTTGTCCACCCGCAGCGCCTTGCAGCTGCTGCGGGTGGCACGGACGATCGCTGATCTTGAAGACAGAGAGCTGGTGACCACGGAGGTGGTGGCCGAAGCCAGCACCTATCGATGCGCCGACCTTCTGGCCACCGCCGATGCCCCGTGATCAGTCCTTGATGGTTTTCTCAGGACGATCGCGGTAAGGCTGCGGACCGATTGGTGGTGGTTGCAGGTGGCGATCCTGAGCGGTTCCAAGGGTGTGGGTCATCGCTTCACTCAGCCATTGAACCCAATTGCCAACTTTGCTTTTCATGCGTNCACAACAACTGATTTCAGTGTGGGAACGCTGACAGTTCAACGCAACTGGTGTTTTGACGGGTTCTCAACCCAGACCTCCAACTCACTNTGCTGGGGTGTCCCGATACACATAGATGTGACCCAGCGATTTCTTGCCATAAGCCCGCCGCATCAAGCTCCAGCCGGGCTCGAGGTTCAGCTTGAGGAATCCACTGCCGCTGCCGCCGGCTTTGGCAACGAGNAGCGTCGGCTTGGAGCGATCACGGGTCGGTGCTGCCAGAAGCTCCATGTCGCTGCCGGTGTTCACCACCGTCAGGCGGTAGCGGGTTCCAAGATCATCTCCACCGATGCGCAGGGAATAGCCGTTGCCGTCGATGTAGCGGTTGCAGATCCCGGTGAAATCGAATTTCGAAAGCAAAGGATCCACCACAGCTGGAGAGCCGCTGNCCACTGCGAAGCACGGACGCTTNTNGCTGCGCTGCTCATAAATGTTGAGCTGAGACCGTTCACCGGTGCCGATCGGTGCAGAAACCAGGATGAATTTGCTCTGATCAACCGGAACGGTGGTGAACAGAGAGCCCTGAGCCAGGGCTGTGGGCAGTCCGGCAAAGAGGGTGCAGGCGGACAGTCCGACGGCAGCGGGCAGGAAACGTGCGGTCACGACCAGGGGCTGAGTTGACCGGATCGTAAAAGTCATCGCCAGGGAAAACCCGCTGTTTCAGGCCGGTTTGTTCAGGCGAATCGCGACAAGAAGTGTCCCGACCGTTCCAGGTGCAGCCAAAGCCAGGATCCAGCTGGTGGTGGTGACGCCCAGATCTGGGTCGCCGTAGGCCAGTTCAAACACGCAACCGGTGCTGGCGATGCCGAGCACACAAGCGAAAGCCAGGAACAACCCGGCCAGAGGTTTCATCGGCATGGAATTCAGGACACGGACTGAACGTGCTGACGCTGGAAACCGTGCTCGTTGAGCTCCTTCACCAAACCCGCTTCATCGGTCACCCGATCCACAAAAAGAACACCCTTGAGATGGTCCATCTCATGCTGGATGCAGCGGGCCAAGAGCCCATCTGCTTTCATCTTCTTCGGGCGTCCCATTTCGTCGCGATAGCTGAGTTCGATCGCCGTCGGACGCACGACATCCAGATAAACGCCAGGGATGCTGAGACAGCCTTCCTCATAGGTGTCCAGACCGGCACTGGCCGCTGTGATCTCAGGGTTAATGAACACCAAAGGAGGCGTGGTGGAATTCTCCAGATCGAGATCAATGACCAGCAGCTGCTGATGGATTCCCACCTGCGGAGCGGCCAGACCGATGCCCTTTGCTGTGTACATGCTTCTCAGCATGTCCCGAGCAAGCTCGCGGGTCTGCTCGTTCACCTTGCCGATGCGCTTGGCCGTGTGCCGCAAAACGTCTGCACCAAGGGTGTGAATCTCCAAAGGCGAACTCTCCAGAGCTTCTTTGGGAACAAGCATGGTGTCCCTGGCTTTGTCGGCCGCGCGGGCCAGCTGAGCAAAGCTTCCTGCCAAGGGACTCCAAACACCGATGCAACATGTTAGTCGGCTCGACAAAGGTTGACGGTGCCCCGCCATGCCAATCCAACCGCTCGCCAGCCGATTCGCTGTCGGCAAGGTGCCCGCCCTGAAGGANCCGCGATTGCTGCCGGGCCCGGACGGTGGATGTTGGCTGCTCTGGCANGAGCAACGGCCCAATGAACAAGGNCGTACCACGGCCCTGATCCGCCCATTTGGGCGTCCCGATCACCCATCCACTGAGTTGACGCCTGTCCCGATGAACCTGCGCAGTCGGGTTCACGACTACGGCGGAGGAGTCCTCGCTGCCGAGGTACAGGGCGACAGGCTGCTGCTTGTCTGGATTGAATCGAGCGATCGCTGCCTCTGGCAACAACGCTGGCGCTTGCCGTCGCAGTCCGGTGAGTCCTTGCAGACCAACACGTCGCCCCAGCCACTTGCAGCTCCCATCCGGCTGACGAAGCCCACCGATGCCCTCTATGCCGACGGTCTTCTGGACCTTCAACGCAACCGATGGCTGGGCGTGCGNGANCTCGCTGGCGTCGACCAGCTCGTGAGCGTGGCGATCGATGCCTGTGATCAGACACCTCAGCTGCTGTATCAGCCGCGGGATTTCGCCGGCTACGCCTGCCTCAGCCCCAGNGGCGAGAAACTGGCCTGGGTGGAGTGGCAGCAACCGGCAATGCCATGGGACNNCAGTGAACTGTGGTGGGCGTCTTTTCAACCCGATGGTGGCCTGAAGGAGCCNGTCCGCATTGCCGGAGGCGATGGAATCTCCGTGTTTCAACCCCAATGGCTCCCGGGTGATGCCTTGTTGGTGGCAGAGGACAGCAGCGGTTGGTGGAACCTGATGCTGCGGGATCCAATCGCCAGCGAGTGGCGTCACCCCTGGCCCATGGCCGCGGAAACCGCCATGCCTCAGTGGATCTACGGNATGAGCACGAGTGCCTGGGATGGCGAGCGTGTGCTGGCNGCCGTCTGCGCAGACGGGCGGTGGCAGCTGCAGCGGCTTGGCCTCGACGGCAGCNTCACCGCGGTGGAGCAGCCCTTTGATGATCTGGCCTACGTGCGGGCCATGAATGGTCGCGCGATCGCTGTTGCCAGCAACAGCACCTCCAATGCCGGACTGCTGGAGCTGGAGTTCAGATCAGAGGCGCTGACACGGTTTCACCACNGTCCAGGTGGACCGGTGCCGCTGGAACCACAAGCCATCAGCATCGCCGAAGCCCTCTGGTTCGAGGGCTGTGATGGTGAGCGAACCCATGCCTGGTATTACCCCCCCATCGGCACTGAAGCCTCCTCTGCTCCACTGCTGGTGAAAAGCCACAGCGGTCCAACGGCAATGGCCCGCCGTGGCCTGAATCTGGCAATCCAGTACTGGACAACCCGTGGCTGGGGCGTTGTGGATGTGAATTACGGCGGCTCCACCGGCTTCGGCCGGGCTTACCGGGCGAGGCTCAACGGTGGATGGGGACGTGTGGATGTGGAGGACTGCGCTGCTGCCGCCCGAGCCCTGATCGCCGACGGTCGTGCCCACCCGGAACAGATCGCGATTGAAGGAGGAAGCGCCGGCGGCTTCACAACCCTGGCCTGCCTTTGCTTCACCGATGTGTTCCGCGTCGGAGCCTGCCGTTATGCCGTGTGCGACCTCACGGCCATGGCCGAGGACACCCATCGTTTTGAAGCCCGCTATCTCGATGGACTTGTGGGGGCCTGGCCGGAGCAACGCGCCCGCTACAAAGCGCGATCACCGCTTCAACACGCCGATCGCATCCGCTGCCCAGTGCTGTTCTTCCAGGGCCTGCAGGACAAGGTGGTCTCACCTGCACAAACCGAACAGATGGCGGATGCCTTAAAGGCCAACGGTGTTCCCGTGCAGGTGCGGCTGTTCGAGACAGAAGGCCATGGCTTCCGGGACAGCAACGTTCAGATTCAAGTGCTGGAGGAAACAGAAACCTTTTTCCGCCAAACGCTCGGGCTGCAGGCCTGATTCAAGGGATCAAAAACAACACCAGAAGCCTTGCCGATGCCATGCAAGGGCAGGCTTGATCCATTCTCCAGATCCCGACGAACAGAAGACAGTCAGCAACAAGATCATCCAAAACGCCGACCTGTCGTTGACAAACAAAATGCGCCCAACCATGGAGTTGTTGAGCCTGTGCCAATCGAAAAGACCATGACAGGCTGCAGACCAGACGCCCTTAATTAAGCGACTGACTGAAAGCGCCAGACGACGGAAACAGGCGACCGGATTCGATCAAAAAACTGACACTTGCACCCATTGAAAAAAAATGATGCAAACGTTATTTCTGGCATCGATCGAGTCAAGCAACAGAATGTTCAATCGCTGGTGGAAAGAATTCAAAGAGTTCTTTCTAAAGAACAACAATGCTTTAACCCTGGCCGTTGGCGTCTTGGTTGGTCAGCAATCCACAAAAATCGTCAATTCGTTGTCGGGAGATCTCCTGATGCCGCTGCTGAACCCACTGGTTCCCAATGGAGGCTACAAAGATCTTGTCATCCCATACTTTGGAGGCGAAATTGCAATTGGAAAGTTATTAGACACAGCACTTGAAGGCGTGATTGTTGCCTGGGCTCTCTTTATTGTCTTCAAAGCGGTCAAGCGGATTGAACGCTTTAATCAACCCAAGCAAGACTCAAGTGACAACACTTGATGTTGTCGCTTGAGTCGCCGAACGAATCAACCGTTCGCACGAAAGAATTCAATGGTGGACGAGAGCTCATCCGCAAACCGATCGATCTCCTCAACAGTGGTGGTGAAACTCAGACTGGCTCGAGCTGAAGCTGAAACGCCGTAATGACGATGGAGCGGTTGGCAACAATGGTGGCCACTGCGGATGCAGATCCCNGAAGCATCCATGAGAGCAGCAATATCGTTGGCGTGAACGCCATCCACAAGAAATGTGGCCAGTGCTCCTCGATTGGGCTGTTGCTCGGGCGTCGGTCCAAGAATTCGCACCCCGTCGATGGCCTGAAGACGCTCAAACAGGTGACGTGTGAGCTGAGCCTCCCAGGCTTTGATCGCTTCAAGGCCAATGGATTGCAGGTAGCTGATGGCAGCGCCCATTCCCACCGCTTCGCCGATGGCCGGCGTGCCTGCCTCGAATTTGTGAGGGAGATCGGCCCAGGTGCTGTGATCAAGGAACACGTCCTGAATCATTTCGCCTCCTCCCAGAAAGGGAGGCATGGCCTCAAGCAGCGCTTCGCGAGCCCAAAGGAAACCCATTCCTGTCGGTCCGCAGAGCTTGTGGGACGAGCCCACCAGAAAATCCGGATTGAGCGTCGCCACGTCGATGGGCTGATGAGCCAGGCTTTGGCAGGCATCCACAAGCACCAAGGCACCGACCGCATGGGCAGCAGGGATCACCTGGTCCAGAGGGTTGCAGCAACCGAGGCTGTTGCTGATGTGCACCAGGCTCACGAGCCGGGTGCGCTCGCTGAGCTTGCTGCGGAAATCCTGAAGATCAAGCTCACCGGTTTCGGTGATGCCGACNTGGCGCAACACGCAGCCGGTGCGTTGGGCCAGAAGCTGCCAAGGCACAAGGTTGCTGTGGTGCTCCATCAGGCTGAGCAGAACCTCATCGCCCGGCTTCAGGTTGGCGTCGCCCCAGCTGCGAGCCACCAGGTTGATTGCTTCACTGGCGTTTCGGGTGAACACAATCTCCCGGGGACTGGCCGCCCCCACGAAACATGCTGTGGTGCTGCGCGCTGCCTCGAACGATTCGGTNGCACGGGCACTGAGCTGGTGGGCACCACGGTGAACATTGGCGTTGTCCATGCGGTAGTAGTGCTGCAGGACATCGAGCACCTGGCGAGGCTTCTGGCTGGTCGCNGCGTGATCGAGATAGATCAGTGGCTGGCCACCGCCAGACTGCTGATCCAGGATCGGAAAGTCGGAACGATATCGACTCGCGAGCGTATCGATATCTGCACGATTTTGGGCCTGAGTGGTGATGGTCATGATGCGAGCCCCTCCATCACCCGTTCCAGAGGCGTCCAGGCCTGAGCGGAGGTTGGTAATTGCTGGATCACCTCCTCGCAGGCACCTCGCAACAACAGGGCAGCGGCATCNGAAGCAGCGATGCCACGGCTCTGCAGATAAAAAAGCTCATCCTCCTGCAGCTGGCTCACGGTGGCGCCATGGGCACAGCGCACGTCATCGGCGATGATTTCNAGCTCCGGNTTGGTGTCAACCCTGGCCCGATCCGAAAGCAGGAGATTGCGACTCAGCTGGGCAGCGTTGGTGCGCTGGGCATCCCGGGGAACGCTGATGGCTCCATTGAAAATGGTGTGGGAGCGGTCTCCGGCAATGCACTTCTGGAGCTGATCNAGTTCACCATCCGGTCCGTCGAACCGCACAGCGGTGTGGGTCGCNAGCTGCTGCTGGGANGANGCCACCGCCAATCCCTTCAGCCTGGTGTGAGCCTGGCCATCCACCTGCACAACCNTTGGCTCCACCCGCCCGAAGCCCCAGCCTTCAACCACCGAGGTGAAGGAGAAATGACTGCGAGGTTCCTGCTCAACAGCCACATGGGCCATCAACGAGGCGTCTCCANCCGCTGAAGCCAACAGACCGTGGCGCAGTTGGGCCTCTTGACCCAAATGCAGCTCCAGAACGTGGCTATGGGCAGAAGCAGCGCCATTGGCGAGCAGCACCTGCATCAGCTCCAGCTCGGCCTTTTCTTCCAGGAGCAGCAGCACCCGCGTCGCCGTGAGACCAGCTTCAGCAGTCGACACGAGTTCAAGGGGCGGCACCGTCCCTTGCACCCTTAAAGCAAGCACATGCGAAGCAGAGGCGTGATTCAGTTCAACCGGCCAGCTGTCGCTGCAACCGCATTGATCCAGCGTGTGCCCCAGGGCCTGCTCCAGTTCCGGCAACGTCAGAGGAGTGAGTCCCTCGGGCAGATNCACACCATGGAGAGGATCACGCTGCCCATCCAAGACCAGCCGTAGAGCGCCGGCTGCCGCGGGAGGAATCGTTGCTTCAGCAGCAGATGAACTCAGGGGAAGCCTCGCAATCGCTTCCAGTCGCTTGAGGTCCGTGAGCCGCCAGGCTTCCTCNCGGCGTGTGGGCAGGCCAAGACGTTCCAGGGCGGCNCGACCGCGTTCCTGCACCGGTTCCANCACGCCACGGCCCATGGTCAAACACCCCCCTGGATGGCCAGTTCCTTATCCACCCAGTCGTAACCGGTCTGTTCCAACTCCTGGGCCAACTCACGCCCACCGGTCCGCAGGATGCGACCGGAGGCCATCACATGCACATAATCCGGTGTGATCTCATCGAGCAGCCGCTGGTAATGGGTGATCAACAACGTGGCGTTATCTGGCGTGGCCAATTGATTCACGCCACCAGCAACGATGCGCAACGCATCGATGTCCAGGCCGGAATCCGTTTCATCAAGAATCGCCACCACAGGATCCAGCAGAGCCATCTGGAGAATTTCGTTGCGCTTTTTCTCTCCACCTGAAAATCCTTCATTCACACTGCGCTCGAGGAACGCTGGATCCATCTGCACCACGTTGAGCTTTTCTCCCACGTGGTCCTCGAAATCAAACGTGTCCAACTCCTCCGCACCTTGCTGACTGCGACGGGCATTCGTGGCCACCCGGAGAAACTCAAGGTTGCTGACGCCGGGGATCTCCACCGGATATTGAAAGCCCAGAAACACCCCAAGCCGGGATCGCTCCTCCGGCTCAAGGGAGAACAGATCACTGCCGCGATAGGTCACGGATCCAGAGGTGACGCGATAGGCGGGATGTCCGGCCAGAACCTTGGAGAGGGTGCTCTTGCCACTGCCGTTTCGGCCCATCACCGCATGGATCTCCCCAGCCCGGACCTGAAGGTTCACTCCCTTGAGGATGGGTTGGTCCTCCACGGAGGCATGCAGGTTGTTGATGTCGAGAAGAAGCTCGGCGTCGGGGCGGATCACGTCGGCAGGGAAAAGGGGTGGTCGAAAACGGGAGAGGGGATCAACCCACGGATCCCTCAAGCTTGAGGGCCAGGAGCTTGTCTGCTTCGGCGGCAAACTCCATCGGNAGCTGATTGAAGACATCGCGACAGAAGCCGCTCACCATCATCGACACCGCCTCCTCAAAACCGATGCCACGGCTCTGCAGGTAGAACAGCTGATCCTCGGAGATGCGACAGGTGCTGGCTTCGTGCTCGATTGCCGCCTGGGGTTGTTGCGAGCGGATATAGGGATAGGTGTTGGCCGCGGCTTGGTCNCCGATCAGCATCGAATCGCACTGGCTGTAGTTCCGTGCTCCCTTGGCAGACGAGCCGATCTGCACAAGACCGCGATAGCTGTTGCTGGAGTGCCCCGCGCTGATCCCCTTGCTGACGATCGTCGAACGGGTTCGAGGTCCGACGTGGATCATCTTTGTGCCCGTGTCCGCCTGCTGGCGATTGTTGGTGAGGGCCACGGAATAGAACTCACCCACAGAATCCGCTCCTTGCAGAACACAGCTTGGGTATTTCCAGGTGATCGCCGAACCGGTTTCCACCTGAGTCCAGCTGATGCGGCTGCGGGCCCCACGACAGTGGCCACGCTTGGTCACAAAGTTATAAATTCCGCCGACACCGTTTTCATCTCCGGCGTACCAATTCTGAACCGTTGAATATTTGATCGAGGCATCATCCAGTGCCACCAACTCAACCACTGCAGCATGCAACTGGTTGGTGTCAAACATCGGAGCTGTACAGCCCTCGAGATAGCTCACTGAAGCACCTTCCTCGGCAACAATCAGGGTGCGTTCAAACTGGCCGGTGTCCCCTGAATTGATTCGGAAGTAGGTGGAAAGTTCCATCGGACACTCCACACCTTTGGGAATGAACACGAAGGAACCATCACTGAACACAGCAGAGTTCAGCGCAGCAAAGTAATTGTCATTGCTGGCCACCACCGTGCCGAGATAACGCTCGATCAGCTCAGGGTGCTCTTTGACCGCCTCACTGAACGAGCANAACACCACACCGTGCTCCGCCAGCTTTTCCTTGTAGGTGGTGGCGATCGAAACACTGTCAAACACCGCATCCACAGCCACATTGCTGAGTCGCTTTTGCTCGCTNAGAGGAATGCCGAGCTTGTCGAAGGTCTCCAGCAACTTGGGATCCACCTCATCCAGGCTGGCCTTTTTCTCCTGCTGCTTGGGTGCGGCGTAATAAACGATGTCCTGGTAATCGATTTCCGAATATCCCAGGGCGGCCCAGTCAGGCTCCTCAAGGGTGAGCCAGTGGCGGAATGCCTTCAGACGAAAATCAAGGAGAAACGCGGGCTCCTCTTTCTTCGCCGAGATCAGACGAACAACCTCCTCGCTGAGCCCTTTGGCGATCTTGTCGGTTTCGATCTCCGTAACGAACCCGTACTTGTAGGGCTGACTGACGAGATCACGCGTGGAGGTGCTTGTCATGCAGGTCAGCCGGCTGTCGCGTTGATCGTTTCAGTACTGATGGACTGGACTTTGTCCTGACTGGCGAAAGGGTTGTCCTCGGTGAGGAACAACATGCAATGGCAGTCTTTGCGCTCCCGCATNGGAACGCAGGGGCAGTTCCAGAAGGCCTGGGACACCTCTGCTTCTTTGTCCTCGTAATGGCGGCATGGGCAGAGAGCGCCGCCCAGCTCATCCTTGTGACGTGCCAGGCCCTTCAGAACAACAGCTGTAACACTGGGGTCTTCACAGAAATAGGTGCCGGTGCGCTGGGCGTAGGTCTCAGCGAATTTCCGGATCACTTCCAGACTTTCGGCACTGGGTTCGGGCGTGGCGTCAGACATGCTGCTGAAGGGCAATTACGAAACCAAACGGTTTCCTATCCAAAGCCTAGGTCAGCAGGACCATGCCCAGTGACTTCACCCGGCGTGCCCATCAGCTCGGTTCTCGGGGCCGATCTGTTCAAGCCGCTGTCGATCGTTCAAGTCATTCCGGTGGCATCGTGTGTGAAGCGTGTGCATCCAATGAGCGCACCGGACCCTGCCAACAACCGCGAAAACGTCCTGACCCTGCTCCTTCAGCGGGGTGAGTGCGACGCTGGCGAGCTGGCGGAAGCCATGGGAATTTCCGTGCAGGCCATGCGCCGACACCTGCGAGGCCTGGCGGACGACGCCCTGGTGGAAGCGAGCTCGACAGCCACGGGGCCGGGCCGCCCCAGCAACCGTTGGCGGCTGACCCGCAAAGGACGGGAGCATTTCCCTGACGGCAGTGGCGGCTTCGCCATCAACCTTCTGGATTCCATGCGTTCCAGCTTGCCGCCGGAGATGCTCGCCAGCCTTCTGAATCAACAGGCCATCAGCAAAGCGGAAACGTATCGAAAACAGCTGGGCGATGCCCCCCTCCAGCAACGCCTCGACAAGCTGGCCACACTCCGNCGGGACGAGGGATACATCAGCGAATGCATCCCGGACCAGGACGGTGGCTGGCGTCTTCAGGAGGTCCACTGCACGGTGCAACGGATTGCTGAGGCGTTTCCGGTGGTCTGCGATCAAGAGCTCCTGCTGATTCAGCGCACCTTTCCCGACTGCCGGGTGGAGCGGGTTCACTGGCGTTTGGAAGGNGGTCATGCCTGCGGATTTCAGATCACCCCGTCGCAATCCGCATGAATGAAGCGCCAGGCCCCCTCAGCCACGCGGCGGTTGCGCGGATTGATGCAACCCTGCTGCCACAGCTGGACCGCCATCACCTCAGGCTGCTGGCCCATTGCCTCGCCTGCTTCCAATCGATGCAGCCCGCCCCGGATGATGGAGGCCTGCCGGGGGAATCAGCCCGACGGAGGTGGTGCCTGGCCCAACCCCTGATCGCCGCAGATCCCGCCTTTCTGATGCAAATGCTGGAACAGCTCGATGTTGCCGCTCTGCAACTGGAAGCCATTGCAGCGGAACAAGGTGTCACACCGATCACGTTGAGCCTGGAGCAATTGATCCAAACCGTGGAATCGCGTTGCCGCTCACGTGGACGCAGCGACTGCGATCATCAACAGAGGCACGATGACGGTGATGGCACTTGAGATTCCCGATGCCCTGAGCTTCTTTCGACTCAGCTGTGGTCGCTGGCGATCCCAGCGCAGCCAGCATCATCTGCTGCACCGACGCGCAGAAGCCGGTGCTTCTTTCATCGTTGTGGAGGAGCTGCTGAAGGGGGATGCCCGACTGGCCGAAATCGCGTCCCGAAACAACACCTCGGCAGAGCGCATCATTGGAGGCTGCTGGGTGCGCTGGAGCGGCTCCATGGCCTGGGATCGCGCCGGTGAATCCCACGAAGACCAGACCATGTTCGGGCTGATCCCAACCGACGATGCAGGTCGCAGCGGGTTGATGCTGCGCGACCGCGGTTATGCCGAGAAAGCACCTGTGGCAGGACAGTTCCGCATGGATGACGAGAACGGCCTGATCCTCACCACCGATTACGAAATGATGAGCTCACTCGAACGCTTCTGGTTCGCAGGTCCCAACCTCCGGCTGCGCACCAGCACGGTCCAAGGGCTTTCCAACAACGCCTCGTTCTGCATGGAGACCCGCCAGCTGGACGACCCCTTGGAGGAAGCGCAGAGTTCGGCAAAGACCCAGGCCAGAGACCTGGCACCCTTCGGTTGGTAAGCAGAAGTACTCAGAGGGACTATTACGGCTTGTAATCCCTCAAGAGACGCGCATCTTTGCTTCTCGAACGGACTTCTACGATCCCTCGCAGTGGACGTTGACGCTCGCGTGGCCATTCCCCTTCTCAAGTACGCACCCATCACCCAGAACGCCCGGGTTGCGGCGCTGCGTACCGCTTGTGAGGAGGACGAGCGCTCCTTTTCGAGGGATATCGCTCTCGACAGCGACAACCTCAANACCGTGATCGAGAGCGCCTACCGCCAGATCTATTTNCATGCCTTCGCCTCGGATCGGGACGCCAACCTCGAGTCCCAGCTCCGCAACGGTGAGATCACTGTCAGGGACTTCATTCGCGGCCTGACCCTCTCCGACACCTTCAAACGCAGCTTCTACAACCTCAACAGCAATTACAAAGTGGTGCGCCACCTGGTGCAACGCCTGCTTGGCCGCAAAACCAGCGGCAAATCCGAAGAGATCGCCTGGTCGATCGTGATCGCGACCAAGGGCGTCCAAGGGATGGTGGATGACCTGCTTGACAGTGACGAATANCTGGATGCCTTCGGCTACGACANGGTTCCCTTCCAGCGCAACAGGGTTCTCCCCGGCCGGGACCTTGGGGACACTCCCTTCAACATCACCACCCCGCGCTACGACGAGTACTACCGGGGCATTCTTGGNTTCCCTCAGATCGTTTTCACTGGGCCCACAAAAGCGATCCCGGCCCGCGCCAGAATCAAGAGAGGTGGCTCNCCCAACGACTATCTCGATTGGGTCAAAGACGTTTCCATGGGTCGTCCTCAGGGGGGCTCAAGCAGCACCGACATGGACTACATGGCGAGAGTTCCGTACCGCAGCATCGGTCGCTGAACAATTTAAAAAACGCTAAGTACAAAAAAAGGCGGACCTTACGGACCGCCTTTTTTTGTGTCGTGGAGCGTGATCCCGGCGATTCAGAGCGGCAAACCAGTCAGTGGATCCTGACTCCCGCTCTCTTAAGGGTTCGGAAAGGAATTTTTGAGCCCAAAATGATCCCAAACGAATTCTGAGGTTCCTAGACGTGTCTCAAACGCTGTCATCCCTGGCACGTCTCACCCTGCGCCAGTTGCGTCAGATTGCCAGCGATCTCGGAGTGCCTCTGTACAGCCGCAAGAGCAAGGAAGCTCTGGTTGGAGAGGTTGCTCAACGCCAAGAGAAGCGCGGCGGCGATCTGAAAGCCATCGAAGCAGAACTCACTCCTCCCGCTGTTTCCAACACGGAAACACGTGTGGTGTTTCTTCCCCGTGATCCCCAGTGGGCCTATGTGTTCTGGGAGATTTCCGAAGAGGACCGTGAGCGAGCACAAACCGAGGGTGCAAGCCGCCTCTGCCTGAGGCTTGCCGACGTGACGGGGATCCACGACGGCAGTGCTCACCCCCACACGCTCCAGGAAGTTCCCGTCGACAGCCACAGCACCGAGTGGTACCTGCCTGTTCCCCTTTGTGATCGGGATTACCGCGTTGAANTGGGCTACCGCATCAGCAGCACCTGGATGTCTCTGGCCTTTTCATCGGTCGCCCGGGTTCCAGCTCTGCATCCCAGCGAGCAAATCCTTGACCAATTTGTCCCCTTCAGCCTCGACGCAGCACCTGCTGCTCCTGTGGCTCCCTCCGCTCCCGTCTCCCAACACCAGCCTGAGCCCAGTGTGAGTGGACTGCATGAGCGCCTGTATCAGAGTGCGACCGTTCACTTTCGCCGCCGCAGCACAGGTTCCGAGGAGTTCCAGGAATCCGGTGCCTCGTCCTCCGACTCCGACNGTTTTGGCCTGAGTGATTCCGGAATCGGTCTCTGGGCCAGTGGTCGCAACGAGTCTGGTCTTGGCGGTGTCGCACCCCGGCAACGGTCGTTCTGGCTAGTCGCCGATGCTGAACTGATTGTTTATGGCGCTACAGATCCATCTGCTCGCCTCACCATCGGTGGCGAAGAGGTTCCTCTCTCCACTGACGGAACGTTCAGAATTCAGGTTCCGTTCCGCGATGGAGATCAGGTTTATGCCATCGAAGCCACGGCCGCAGATGGGGAGCAGAAGCGCAACATCACGCTGAACTTCCAACGCCGCACCCCAGAAGACAACAGCAATCCAGCCAGCGAAGCCCGCGCTGAGTGGTTCTGATCCCAACAGCTTCCTCAACCATGCTGCGCTGGTTCGTCGCCATCACCCCCTTGGCGGGGGCGATGGTTTTTCCAATTCTTGTTCCTGTCGTGATGGCGCGGGTCGGCATCAGTGCAGGCGTTGCTGTTGCCCTCGTTCTCAGTGCGTTCTGGTTCATTGCCATGCTGAAGACCTCTGAAATGCCTCACTGAGCAGCAAAAGAGGGGAATCCTCTGATCCTGTTCAGGGCACTCTTGATGTGGCGATTGGTCTTCGTTGTCCTCACGATCGTCTGTGGTGGCTGCAGTCTGAAAGCAAGGGTTGTCGGTGCCGCAACCCCAGAGCTCAAGCAGACCTCTCAGATCGAGGTGCTGTTCAATCAACGTCGAGAGGCTGAATATCGCAGCCCCCTCAATGGTCAATGGAGAAGGGGTGACGATCTCGAAGAAGCGCTGATTTCCGCCATCAGCAATGCCCGCAACGAGGTACTGGTTGCTGTCCAGGAGCTCTCCCTCCCCTTGGTGGCTCGATCCCTGATCGCTGCAGCAGATCGAGGTGTATCAGTGCGAGTCGTTCTCGAAAACACCTACAGCGCACCCTGGAGTGAGCAGCGGCCCGCACACCTGCCGAAGCACCAACGTCACCGCTGGCACCAACTGCACCGGCTGGCAGATCGCAACAACGATGGGGTCACCACAGCAGCGGAGGCCCATCAGTCCGATGCCGTCGCTCTGCTGCGCAATGCCGGTATCGCCATTGTTGACGACACCGAGGACGGCAGCAGCGGCAGCGGCCTGATGCATCACAAATTCATGGTGATCGATCGCAACCTGGTGATCACAGGAAGTGCCAACGCCACAAGCTCCGGCATCCATGGAGATGCGGGCAAGCCATCCACGCGCGGCAATGTGAATCATCTGCTGCGCATCCGCAGCCGAACCCTGGCGAACCTGTTCCGTGGCGAGTTCATGACCATGTGGGGGGACGGGCCGGGAGGTCGCCCTGACAGCCGCTTTGGGCTGGGCAAGTCCGCTGGCGGGGTTCGCAGCGTGATGGTGGGGGACACCCGCATTGATGTTCTGTTTGCACCGCACCCCAAACGTCATACAGATCACGGCCTCAACTGGCTGAGTCAGCTGCTCGCCACCGCCAGTCGCAGCATCGACATGGCTCTCTTCGTCTTTTCAGCCCAACAGCTGGCGGATGTACTGCAGGAGCAAGCCCGCAAGGGAGTACGGATTCGTCTGGTGGCGGACCCCGGTTTCGCCAGCCGATCCTTCTCGGAAGTGCTGGATCTGCTGGGGGTGGCCCTCCCTGATCACCGCTGCAAGCTGGAAGCCAACAATCAACCGTTCAAGCAACCGCTGCGAGGCGTTGGCACCCCCCGCCTGGCCCGCGGCGACAAGCTNCATCACAAGTTCGCCGTGATCGACAACAAAAAAGTGATCACGGGATCCTTCAACTGGTCCCCTTCTGCCGCCCATCAAAACGATGAAACCCTGCTGGTGATTCACTCACCTCAGCTTGCCCAACACTTCACCCGTGAGATGGATCGCCTCTGGGACACCGCCGAGCTCGGGATCACCGCGAGAATGCGCCAAAAACTTGAGCGGCAGCGGATCCGATGCGGAGATGGGATGCAGCGCAACTGAACCCAACCGCTGGACGCTCGCAAAAGCGGCAACATTGACCGGTCAGGCCGCAGCGAAGCAATGAAAGATCGAGTCAGTTTTTTGACTCGCGATTTGAAGCCGGATCACCTCGCCGATCTGATTCTGAACGCCGAAGTCAGGAGCGATCCCTACCCATACTTCTTTATCGAGAATTTCTTCTCAGCTGATTTCTATGGGTTCATTCAACGATGTTTGCCTGATCCCGATCACTACAGCGCCAGCGATCGACGGGATTCCAAACGTGTCTCTCGTCGTTATCTGAACATCAGCAAGAGTCAAGGTGCAGACCTTCAACAATTGCGGGATCCGCAAAGAAGCATTTGGGAGAACATCGGTCAACAACTTGGCAGCGAAGCCTTCATCAAGAATGTCATAAAGGTGTTTGAGCCCCATGTGAGTGAACGCTATGGAAAAACTCCTTTAAAACTTCGCTCAAGGGTTGAATTGATCAAAGACACGGCTGATTTCGAGATCTCTCCCCACTCGGATGCACCCCACAAGGTGTTCACACTGCTGTTTTACCTCCCAAAAGATGCTTCCAAGCAGCAATACGGCACCAGTGTGTATCGCCCGAAGCAGAGCGATTTCACCTCAGAACCGGGCAAGCGCTTCCCCTTCGACCAATTTGAAGAGCATTGGCGGGCACCGTTCCTCCCGAACAGTGTGTTCGGGTTCATGAAAAACGAGCGTTCATTCCATGGACGACCTCGACTTGAAGCCCTCACAGGAACCCGAGACTGGATGAACTGTTCTGTTCAGAAATTAGAGAAATTCAAAGGCTGATCACGTCAGAATGCCGCCATGACGAATCCCCATCCCATCCGATCCCTTCTGCTGCTGATCCTGGCCTTGCCGGTCCAGGCCGCCGAAACCTATGTGCCCTGGCCCAGCAAGGATGAGCTCCGCAGCATTCAGCTGGAGGCGTTCCAGTGCTCGAAGGACAACCAGTCGGAGCCCTGCAACAGCACACGGTCCAGAGCTGATGCCCTCATGGACCACCCTCGCCTTCCTGGAGTCTGCAAAGACGTTCTGTGGACATTGGTGGAAACAGCAACAGTGTCCCCCAGCAATGGCTACAAACGACGCGATGCAATCGACAATGCAGCGAAACGGTTGTCAACCATCTGCGCGGAACCTGTCAAAAAGAAAGCGGAACCGAAGCCGGGTGCTCCACAACAGAAGAAAGGCGGCTTCGGTTTTGGTGCTTAATCCAGATCGCTGACTGGATCAATCAAAGTCAAAGCTGAACCGCTGGCCCTGCATCAATTTGCCCACTTCGCTGCGGATCTGCTCGAGCAGAGGACCGCTCACTTCAGGGTGCTTNTTGATCTCATCAACAAAGGTCTGCACATCAGCAGCTGTGAGCCCATGGTTGGAAATTTTCGCTTCAACCTTGGCTCGGAATGCCTCGAGGAGAGCGATCTGATCTTCGGTCAGAGATTGACCACCGGGATGCGTGATGTCCATCAGGTGAGAGGAAAACAAGGAAGCAGATCAGCGTGTTGACGCCTCATCAGCGAGCATCTGAAGCAGCGTCTCAGACGTGGAGATCATCTCTCCGATGTTGAGCTCACTCTCCTGGCCCGCGATGTTGGAAGCCAGCTCACACGAGGGCGATGAGCGGTTCGCAGCGTCGCAGCTGTTGGACAACTGCACGATGGCATTGGAAAGCTTGCCGCGCAGGCATTCCTCCGAACCCGATCCACTGATCACGGCGTTGGCCGCGGTGGTGGCGACACGGGAAGCCTCTGGGTATGGAACCGCCCGCTTCCAGGCAGGAGATGCTTCAACGGGCGCGGCCGTCATGGTCAAAAGCGGCAGCCCCGCAGCGATGATCAGGGTGTTCAGCAGCGTTGAAGGCATAGCCGGAGTCGAAACCGATGAACTTGTGACAGGCGACCTGAACTGGTCGTTTCAGACACGTTGACACTGCTATCCCGTGTTTACGTTCCGCTTAGTCCCACTCTTCCTGATGACCACCTCGGCCCCGGCGGAACCGACGCAGCTTCAGGTACGCCTCGAGACCTCCTTCAGTGATCAGAAGCCGGGGACGTCCGGCCTGCGCAAGAGCAGCAAACAGTTCGAGGCTCCTCATTACCTCGAAAGCTTTGTGGAGGCCGTGTTCCGCACCCTTCCAGACGTGCAGGGCGGAACCCTTGTTCTCGGTGGCGACGGCCGTTATGGCAACCGCCGGGCCATCGACGTGATTCTGCGGATGGGAGCCGCCCACGGCCTCAGCAAGGTAATCGTGACCACCGGCGGCATCCTCTCCACCCCGGCAGCCTCCAACCTGATCCGCAAGCGTCAAGCCATCGGCGGCATCATCCTTTCGGCCAGCCACAACCCCGGTGGCCCCGATGGTGACTTCGGCGTGAAGGTGAACGGCGCCAACGGCGGTCCCACCCCGGCCTCCTTCACCGATGCCGTGTTCGAGTGCACCAAGACGCTTGAGCAATACACAATCGTTGAGGCCGCAGCAGTGCCCCTCGAGGCCCCTGGGCTCCACAGCATCGGAGCGATGCAGGTCGAGGTGATCGATGGGGTGGATGACTTCGTTGCCTTGATGCAGGAGTTGTTCGACTTCGAGCGCATCAGCGACCTGATCCGCTCTGATTTCCCGCTTGCTTTTGACGCGATGCATGCGGTCACTGGCCCCTACGCCAGCCGTCTGCTCGAGGGGATGCTTAGCGCCCCGGCCGGCAGCGTCCGCAACGGCGTTCCACTGGAGGATTTCGGCGGCGGCCATCCAGACCCCAATCTNACCTACGCCGCTGAGCTCGCCGACCTTCTGCTCAATGGCGATGCCTACAGCTTCGGTGCAGCCTGCGATGGCGACGGTGATCGCAACATGATTCTGGGCAAGCGCTGCTTCGTGAATCCCAGCGACAGCCTNGCGGTGCTCACGGCTAATGCAACGGTGGTCCCCGCGTATGCCTCAGGCCTGGCTGGTGTGGCGCGCTCCATGCCCACCAGCTCAGCCGTGGATGTCGTCGCCAAGGAACTGGGCATCGATTGCTACGAGACTCCAACGGGTTGGAAGTTCTTCGGCAACCTGCTCGATGCCGGCAAGATCACCCTCTGCGGTGAAGAGAGTTTCGGGACCGGCAGCAACCACATCCGCGAAAAGGACGGGCTCTGGGCTGTGCTGTTCTGGTTGCAGATCCTGGCCGAGCGTCGCTGCAGTGTCGCCGAAATCATGGCCCAGCACTGGAAGCGCTTCGGACGCCACTACTACTCTCGCCACGACTATGAAGCCGTTGCCAGCGACGCTGCCCACGGTCTGTTCGACCGGCTCGAGAGCATGCTGCCTGACCTTGTTGGTCAGACCTTTGCTGGTCGGAGCATCAGTGGCGCTGACAACTTCAGTTACAGCGATCCCGTTGACGGCTCGGTAACCAAGGGCCAAGGCCTGCGCATCCTGCTGGACGATGGCAGCCGGGTGATGGTGCGCCTGTCCGGGACAGGCACAAAGGGCGCCACGATCCGCGTCTATCTCGAGAGCTATGTGCCCAGCACAGGTGATCTCAACCAGGATCCCCAGATGGCGCTGGCAGACATGATCAGCGCAATCAACACCCTGGCGGAGATCAAAGAGCGCACCGGCATGGACCGTCCAACGGTGATCACTTGATCCATTGGGGATCTTCAACGGTCAAAAAAAAGCCGCCCGATGGGCGGTTTTTTTTGACTCAGCGACGTCCACGGTGCGGGTTGTAGCGGCGGTAGGCCTCGTCTGTCGTCTCCTCCTGCAGCTGTCGCATCGATTCAATCGAGAAGCCGGCAAGCCCACCGGATGCAATCACCATGATCACGAACAGACGGGTGCGTTGATCAGGGATCTCGGCCGGGCTGTTCTTGATGAGCACAGTGATGAAAAAGGCAACGGCTGCACCAAGGACGCTGCCGATGGTGATCGCAACAAGCACCCGCATGCCACTGAACGGCTTGCGTTGATTGACCTCAGGATTGAGATTCTGGGACTGTTTTGGATCCATCAGCTGGGCTGGGGCGTTGGCTGTTGATTGGTGTCCTTGGTGTCATTCNCACCAGCTTCAGGAGGCTTGGCATCGGCCTGACCCAACAGAGACTTCATCACCACAAAGAAGACCGGCACCACAAGGGTGGAGAGGAAGGTGGCCACCAACAATCCACCGAACACCACCAGGCCGAGAGACGCCTGGCTCTGAGCACCAGCTCCAGTGGCCAGCATCAACGGCAGGAAGCCGGTCAGCGACGAGATCGAGGTCATCAGAATCGGACGAAGACGGGACTTCGCCGCAAAGCGAGCGGAATCGATCGCCGACATTCCCTTGCCCATCTGCTGATTGGCCAGGTCAACAATCAGGATCGCGTTACCCCCGGCCAGACCAATGAGCATGACCAAACCAACCTGGGCGTAGATGTTGAGCACCTGCCCAGCACCACCGAGAAACACCAGTGCCCCCAGCAGAGCGGTTGGAACCGTCAACAGAATGATGATCGGATCGGTGTAGCTCTCGTACTGAGCGGAGAGCACAAGGAACACCGCCAAGATGCCGAGCGCAAAGATCACAACCGCCAGAGATCCGGCCTTCACCTCTTCACGCGAGATCCCGGTCCAATCGAAGCCAAGGCCCTGGAAGTTTCCATCCTGGAAGGTCTGTTTCATCGCTGAGATCGCCTGACCGGAGCTCCGTCCGGGAGCCGGACTTCCCTCCACCTTGATCGAACGGAACAAGTTGAAGTGAGGAATCACGCTTGGACCGTTCATCGGTCTGATCGTGAAGAACTCAGAGAGGGGAATCTGCTCGCCTTTGTTGTTGCTCACATACGTCGAGGTGAGCTGCTGAGGCTTGGATCGATTGATGTCATCCGATTGCACATACACGCGCCTCACCTTGCCTTCCTGGAACGTGTCGTTCACATAGGCACCACCGAAATTGACACTGAAGGCCGACATGGCACTGCCGTAGTCCACACCCACCGAAGCCATAGTTTCGCGATCGACCTTGATCTCGTATTGAGGAGATTCAGGTGCAAACAGTGTGTACACCCGACTGAGGAGCTCGTTCGCGTTGGCGGATTGAATGATTTGTCCCGCCGACCCGAAGAAGTCAGAGAGGGAGTAAGCACCACTGCTGCGATCGAGGAGCTGGAATTCGAAACCGGCTCCTGTTCCGTAGCCTGGAATTGAGGGGGGCTCAACAACAATCACGCGACCGCCATCGATTTGCGTTGCAAATTTCTGGTTGAGACGCTGAACAATCGCAGCCAAGGACTGATCCTTCTCCGTCCGCTCATCCCAATGTTTGGTTCCAAAGAAGAACAAGCCTTTGTTGGGAGCGTTTCCATCGAGGCTGGCTCCACTGAACAATGCTGCTGACGCGATGTCGGGTTCCGAACGCAGAACCTCAGCGACCTTTTTGTTGATTTCCAGGGTCTTTTCGTTGGACACACCCTCTGGTGCCTGAACAAAACCAACTGANAAGCCCTGGTCTTCAATCGGAACAAAACCACCAGGAACTTTTGTAAAAGCGAATCCGGTCAGCAGAATTCCGATCGCCAGAATGCCCATCACAACCGGACGAGCTTTCAAAGCAAGATCAAGAATGCCCGAATAGCCCTTCTCAAAGCCCCCGTAAAAACGGTTGAAATTTGTAAAAATCAGAGGTACAAACCAACCCACCACAAGACCGATCCCTGAGAAGAGGACAACAGGGAAGATGTTGGTGATTCCAGCCGTAACAACACCAACAACTGCACCACCGACGGCGAACGGCAGTCTCAGGGGCAGACCGGTGACTTTTGAGGCCAAAAATCCGACGATGGCACCCACGATGGTTGGGACAAGAGCGCCGGCAGCGCCTTCACCAGCACTGAGAAGGCCATAGATGAAACCAAGAAAAACGCCTGCAACGGCATATTGATTGCGGCTCAGCTCCTTCGTTTCCCGTGAGAGAAGCAACGCNGACAACATCGGGGAGAAGGTGAGCGCATTGAAGGTCGAAATGCTGATGGAGAAAAGAATCGTGGCAGCGAACTGCTTGTAGATCGTGCCCGTTGCCCCGGGGAAGAACAGCACNGGAATAAACACCGCCATCTTCACCAGGGAGGTAGCGATCACGGCGCTGAACAATTCATCCATCGTCTCCATGGCCGCCTGAACAGCGGTCAATCCCTCCGCCTTCTTGGCCGAGGTGTCCTCCACCACCGTGATGGCGTCATCCACCACCAGACCTGTCGCCAGCACAAGACCAAACAGGGTGAGCTGGTTCAACGAAAAACCGAAGGCAAGCACCAGTCCGAAGGTGCCGATCAAAGCAACGGGAATAGCAATCGCAGGCACAAGGGTGGCCTTCCAGTTCTGTAGGAACAGGAAAAGAATGAGCACCACCAGGATCACGGCATCCCGCAGCGAGTTGGTCACACCCTTGATCGACTGATTGATGAAGTCGGTGACATCAAAGATGTTTTCAACTTCAAGACCGACCGGCAGCGTCTTCTCGAAGTCACTGATCACCTGCTTGACACCATCGGAAACGACGATCGCGTTGCTTCCGGTGAGCTGATAGATCGCCACACCAACCGCAGGATTTCCTCTCAGGTCGATGGCATCAATGCCATAGACCTCACCACCAAGACTGACGCGGCCCACATCTCGGAGACGAACCAGGCCGCCATCATCNGTGGTTTTGAGAATNATGTNTTCGAATTCCTTCTCTGAGGTGAGNCGTCCCTGCAACTGAACAGTGAAGGTGAATTCCTGACCCTTGGGAGCCGGTGCTCCGCCAATCTTTCCGGCCGGAACCAGACGGTTCTGACTACGGAGCTGGGTGACCACGTCATTGGACGTGATTCCATTGGCAGCTAATTTCTCAGGATCCAGCCAGAGGCGAAAGGCAATTTTGCGGTTTCCGAAATAAACAACATCGCCAACACCCTGCACACGCTTGATGTTGTCTGTGAGGTTTTTATCAAGGTATCCACTAATCGTNTCAACACTGTATTCAACCTGAGAGGGATCTTTGTTGATGAAGTTGTAGACCAGAAGGGCCGAGGTCGATGATTTGTTGACCGTGACACCTGATTTACGCACTTCCTCAGGCAACTGAGGTTCCGCCAGAGCCACCCGGTTCTGAACATTCACCTGGTTGATGTTGGCGTCGGTGCCGCTGTTGAACGACACACTGATCGAACTCACGCCATCGGCAGAACTGTTGGACGTGATGTAGTCCATCTCTTCAACACCGTTGATCTGCTGCTCGAGGACCGATGTCACGCCCTGTTCAACCGAGACAGCGTCAGCTCCCACATAGGTGGCTTGAACCTTCACCGTGGGGGGAGCGATATCGGGAAGATTTTCAATCGGCAGAATTGGAATGGCGATCANGCCAACGATCACNATCAACAGGCTGCAGACCGTACTGAGAACCGGTCTGGTGATGAAATTATTGGAAGCAGACATCGATCAACCTCAATTGGCCTNGGCTGGAGCAGCCTGCTGGCTTGCATCCGGCTGTATTAACTGGACAGGCATTCCATGCTTGAGATTCAGCAGGTTGGTTGTTGCCACTTTGGAATTGGGCTTCAGCCCTTCCGTGATGGGATAGAGATTGTTTTCGAGTTCACCAACNGTGACCGGCGTCTGAATCGCAAACAGAGCATTGTCAGGAAGTTTTCCTGCTTCCTTTGCTTGAGCAAGCTTCTCCATATCAGCCTTTCCGGGGTTGGCTTTCAAATCGTCATAACTGCCGATGCGAAACACGAAGCTCTGGCCGGATGTCTGGGTCACGGCTGCAAAGGGAACGGAGAGTTCTTCCTTTGCCTTGATCAGGACGCGTGTTCTCAGGCGCTGTCCGTTCATCAACTTTCCATCAGGATTATCGAAAACGGCAATAACCAGTAGNCCTTGGGTGTTGGGGTTGATCTGTGGATTGATGGAGTCAACCTTGCCCTTGTTCAGCACCGCGTCACTGCCAGGGGCGCTGAGCAGCACCGGCTGCCCCAACGCGAGGCGCGATGAGAACACCGCTGGGACTTCAACGCGTGCTTCAAGCTCCTGATTCTGGACAAGGCTGGTGAACACCTGGCCCTGTTGAATCACATCGCCCACCTTCACTTTCACATCCGAGACAACGCCGGCCGAAGGTGAGCGCAGATTGCTGTAGCTGAGGTTGGCTTCAGTGGCCTTGATTTTTTCCCGTGCCACGGCCACCTGCTCCTTGGCCGAGACGTAGGCGGTGCGTTTTTGATCGCGTCGTTGATCCGATGAGGCACCCTGCTTGGCCAGATATTCGTAGCGTTCCATCTCCGTTTTGGCTGTGGCCGCTCTTGCTTCTTCTTCCGCGAGCTTGGCGCGGTCGGACGCGAGCTGTGCCTGCAACTGAGCCTGATCAAGAACCACCAGGAGCTGACCGGGCTCCACCCGGTCACCCTGTCGGACCTTCAGCTCCAGGATGCGACCGGTGGATTGGGATGCNAGTTCAACAAGATTGCTGGATCGCAACGTGCTGACGGTGTCGACACCTTCGGTGAATTCAGCCGTCTTGGCTGAAACAGCCTGAATTTTCGGCGGCGGCGGCTGAGCCGGTTCCTCGCTCTTGCATGAACTGACCGTGATGAGCGCGGCAANGGGAAGCAGCAGTCTCAGCGGATGTCGCACAACAGTTCAGTCAATACCGCGATTATGCGCATGTTCTGGGGTTATGACGACTACGACTGACAGGCGGCAAAATTGGCACCAAGTTCTGTCGCCCGTTGAGTCAGGATCTTTTCGACTATCAGGGCGAACAACTCAGGCGCCGTCTCGCTCCCCTTGCGGACCGCATGCGGCCGGANTGCCTCGAGGACTTTGAAGGCCAGAGCGGCATTCTCTCCGAGGGGCGTCTGCTGAGACGCGCCATCGCCGCTGATCGCGTCGGCAATCTGATCCTCCACGGACCGCCAGGGGTTGGCAAAACAACCCTGGCGCGGATCATTGCCACCCACACCCGAGCCCGCTTCAGCAGCCTCAACGCTGTGCTGGCTGGCGTGAAGGAGCTGCGCAGTGAAGTGGACGCAGCTCGGCAGCGTCTGGAGCGGCACGGGCTACGNACGATTCTGTTTATCGATGAGGTGCACCGCTTCAACAGCGCTCAGCAGGATGCTCTTTTGCCCTGGGTGGAGAACGGGACAGTCACCCTGATCGGCGCCACCACCGAAAACCCTTACTTCGAAGTGAACAAGGCGCTGGTGAGCCGGTCACGTCTGTTCCGGCTGCTTCCCCTGGAAGCCAAGGATCTGCACCNGCTCCTGCAACGGGCGATCCGGGATCCAGAGCGGGGCTACGGGCAGCGCATCGTGCAAATCAGCGCCGCGGCCGCCGACCATCTGGTGGATGTTGCCAACGGAGACGCGAGGAGTTTGCTGAACGCCCTTGAACTGGCCGTGGAAAGCAGCGAACCCGATGCGTCAGGAACCATTCAGATCAGCCTTGCGATCGCCGAGGAGTCGATCCAGCAACGGGCCGTGCTCTACGACAAGCAGGGTGATGCCCACTACGACACGATCAGCGCCTTCATCAAGTCGCTGCGGGGGTCAGATGCCGATGCCGCGTTGTTCTGGCTGGCGCGCATGGTGGAAGCAGGCGAAAACCCCCGTTTCATCTTCCGGCGCATGCTGATCGCCGCCGGAGAGGACATCGGCCTGGCGGACCCTCAAGCCATGGTGGTGGTTGAAGCCTGCGCAGCGGCCTTCGAACGGGTGGGTCTGCCGGAAGGGCTTTACCCCCTGGCCCAGGCAGCCCTCTATTTGGCCGGTGCAGAGAAGAGCAACAGCGTGATGGGGTTCTTCGATGCACTCAAGACGGTCCGCAATGCCAACCGCCAGGACGTTCCCAGCCATCTGCGGGACGCCAACCGGGATGGTGCCGCCTTCGGGGATGGGGTGGGCTACCGCTACCCCCATGCCTATGCCGACCACTGGGTGGAGCAGCAGTACTTGCCCACTGCGCTGCAGGGGGAGCTGTTCTGGCGGCCGGGACCCCTTGGTTGGGAGGGACAACGTCGGGTGCAGATGGAGGACCGACGGGCTGCTCAGCTCGCGGCTGCTGCCGAACTGGCTGGAGAGCAGCCGCTTCTGTTGAGCAGCGGCCCAGACAGTCCTGCCCTGGAGCGCTGGATCCAGCGNCAGCTCGGCCAGGAGGGAGAACGCCTGCATCGGCTGCGCCAGAAGCTCTGGAANAGCGTGAGCTGGAAGCGAAACGACCGGGTGCTGCTGGTGGGCGTGCGTTCTCTGGTCTGGGCCCTCGATCCGTTGAAAGGCGTGCCTGAGGGTGGAGTGACGCTGCTGTTGACCGAAGAAGGGGACCAGGCCCGCATTGCTGCTCAAATTGAAATGCTGGAGCCCGAATTGCAGCCCCAACTTCTCAGTGGTGGCGCTGAAGTGCTCAGCACGCTGCCGGATGGTCAACGCTTTGACTGCGTCGGTGGCCGGCTGACGGGAGCGGATCTGCGCGATTTGGACTGGGTTGCGCTGTGGCAAGCGATCAGCGACCGCTGTGCACCGGGCGTGACCTTGCAACTGCTGACGAGCGAAGCAACTGCTGGACCAGCGACTGCCTTAGTAAAACAAGAACACCATGACGTCAAAACAACGCTCGCACCCTTGCTCGAAAGGGAGGAGCAGTGGTTGAGGGAGCAACAGTCTCCGCGCCATCAACTGGAACAAATCGGCTGGCAGATCATCGAAACCGAATGGTCGGAAACACTGCGGTTACCGGGCGGCCCGGACCTGGAAGAACGGTGGCTCGCCGAGGGGTCCGCTTATCGGAACGTGATGACGGGGTTGGACACAAGTCAGATTGAACGCCTGCGCTCTCTGCTGCGCAGGAGCGCCGACAAGGGAATGGCATTGCCCATGCGACACCAACTTTTAACGGGCCATTTCCACGGCAACAAAAAAAGCCCCGGCAAAGCCGGGGCTGCATGAAACAGGGCTCAGAGCCTGATCACCAGAGGGGACGAGCAGGAGCTGGAGCGGGAGCAGGAGCGGCTGCAGGCTCAGGCAGGCGGGAGTTGGCCTGGACACAAGCGGGCAGGAACACGTACCAGGACAGGAGGGAGGTGCACTGGGCGTCACCTTCGCACTTGTCAGGAGCACAGACGTTCTGGACACCGTCGTAGGTGTTGCAGGTGTCAGCCAGACGGAAGTCGACAGGAAGGTTCTTCATGATTCCGGCAGAAGACAGCTTGCCGTCAACGGAATCGAGAATGATGGCGGAACGAAGAGCGACCACAGCGGTCTTCTTCATCTTCCAGTAAGGGAAGTAGGAGCGGGTCTGATCCTTGAGGAACTTGACACCATCCTTGGAGTAAAGGAAGCGGGACACGCCGACCAGATCGACCTTATAGGTCTTGGTCATGCCTTCCTGAACTTCCTCAGCGGTCCAACCGGAACCGTTGATACCGGCCATCAGGGCGCGGTCGGTGATTTCACCGGACTTAAGGAAGGTTGCGAAAGCCTTGGAGGAAGTGGTCCAGACAGCACCACCGGTGTTCCAGCGCACAGGGCGCTTGGTACCAGCTTCGGCAGGAGCAGCCAGAGCAGCGAGGGAAGCACCGGCGAGGAAGCCGGCGGCGAGACGAGTGAACACGGACGACAAAAGGGGACGTCCTATGAAAAATAGCTGCGTGGAGAAAAATCGCCAATACGACTTTTCAGATCAGTTCGATTCGGACCAGGAATGCCAGCGGTTCAACTTTTTTCGTTCTTGTGATCAAGAGCGGTCCACGTCGGTGGACAATCCCCTGAATAAGTCTTCAAAGCATGCTCTCGACTGCCCTTGCACTGCAGGGTGAACAAGCGGCTTTCCCGACGCTCGACCACAGCCAGATAAGCCTCCGTCCCCCGGCGCGGAACAAGCCAGAGCCTGGACCTCACATCATCACGTTCAACCGAGGCCGTCACCGTCTCCGAGGCCATCAACCCGAGCTGCTGGAGAGATGAAGCGAATTCCCCCCAGTAATGCCGCGTCATCTGGGCACGGGTGAAATCCTGCAGAAGCGACTCCGCTTCCCGGCGCTGATCAAGCACCAGCTCCCGTTCGCGCAAATGGGACGCCAGCGGGGCCGCATCGGACACAAGATTCAACGTGGAGCCACCGTCGAGACCGATGGCTTGACGGGGCTGCACCAGACCAACGCAACCGATAGCCAGCAACATCGATGCAGCGGAGCGGCTGCTGATCAGGACAAGGAGCGATCGGCTCGGCATCAAACCGACAGAAATCCGCTTCAAATTAGGCAGATCAGAGGGTGCTGTCCGGCGGTCGCGGCACCGCCTGCAACAGCAATCCACCAGCTTTGGCAGGTCCCAAGACTGACCCTCACGGAGAGATCAAGCGTCCTGTGCACGGCCCTTGGTGCATCGCCAGGCCAGGACCACCCAATGAGATCTCTCGCCAACAGGCCTCCCTGCCATTTGATCGCCGCCTCTTTCACCAGCCACTGACGCAGAACCTCACGCCGGCAGTCCTCCTCTGAAAGCCCATCGAGACCATCCACGTCTCGGAAATCGAAGAATCGTCGCGCCAAGGCGAGAGCTGCAAAACGTCGATCAGAACGCTCAAGATCAACGCCGATCGGAGCGCCAGACCATGCCAGCAGCAGGGCATCGTTGGTGTGGCTGATGCTCACGTATCCCAAACCCTTGGCCAGAGCAGGGCGCTGGCCTGGTGGCGCCTGCAAGGGAATGATCTCTGGGGAAAGGTTGAACAGGTCACCAAGACATTGGCGCAGCCAGTGACGCGAGCAGCGGTACTGGTTGGCCCGCGGTCCTCTCAGTTCCGATGCCCAGGCATGTTCCTCCGCCGAGAGAATCTGTCCACAGTCATCCCATCGCTGGAACGGAACCAGCCACAGAGCCGTTACGCTTCGAAAATTCACAGATTCATTAAGGTCCCTTGGCTCTCCAGATCGGCGATCCAGCACCGGATTTTTCACTCCCCAATCAAGACGGTGAGCCCGTGAAACTTTCGGATCTGAAAGGTCAAAGGGTCATCATCTATTTCTATCCGAAAGACGACACGCCGGGTTGCACCAAGGAAGCCTGCAATTTCCGCGACCGCTGGGAGGTGTTCGCCGAACAGGGCATTCGGGTTCTTGGCATCAGCAAGGACAATGGGACCTCCCACACCAAGTTCATCAGCAAACATGAACTTCCCTTCACCCTGTTGAGCGACCCTGAGCCGTGCCCGGTTGCGACGCTCTACGAGAGTTACGGACTGAAGAAGTTCATGGGTCGCGAATACATGGGCATGATGCGCCACACCTTTGTTGTGGATGCTGAAGGAAATCTCGAGCGGATCTACCTGAAAGTGAAGGCAGCCACCATGGCCGACACGATCCTCACCGATCTGGGTTTGAGCGCACCTTCGGTTTGATCAACGGCTTGATCAATGCGACGAGGCCTTTCATCACAACATCCGGATCGACATGGATCGGTCGTGTCGTTCGGTCCATCTGTCCGGCGATGACGTCGGCATCCCCCCCACAGATCCAGACACAAGCACGGCTCTGGCGACTGGATTCCTGAACAGAGCTGACCATGGCCTGGATGGCTCCACGAACCATGGCCTCGCTTGTTTCTCGGGGAAACAGCGGGAAAGGCTTGTTTCTGACAGTCGGATGAGGCAACGCTTGGGTCCCGGATGCCATGGATGAGAGCTGCAGCTGTAACCCAGGCATCAACTGGCCACCCTGAAACGCACCGTGATGATTGAGCAGGGTCTGGCTGAGCACCGTTCCGGCATCCACGAGCAGAAGACCATGGCTGAGATCCAGCTCCATCCGCTGGCTGATTCGCCAGGCTGACCAGGCTCCCAGGGCGCGATCCACTCCCAGCCATGGTGGGCATCCGCACAGGGGCACGTCGGACAAGCTGATTCGTTGCTCCGGGTCGAGATTGAATCGGCCGGGCAGTTTGCCGACAGCAGCCCATGTCGGGGAGTCCCCGAACAGTTGCGATGGGTCCGGTGGTGAGTGACGAAAACGCCACCCCTTGGTTTCAGGTTCAGCCCAATGCCAGCGGCTGTTTCCGATCAGCAGACCGCGGCGAGCGGAGACCACCTCAGATGCCGTCTCCCATCATTCCTTCCCCGGCGGACTCACTCACGTGAATCCCGCATTCCTGCTTCAAGCCGCCGAACCGTGTCTCGCGACCGCTCTGATCAGCGCCATCCGGGGCACTGGAATGCCAGTCACCAACCGTGGAATAGCCCTGATCAAAAAGCGGATGCTGCGGCAACTCATGCTCCGCCATGTAGTAATAGATCTCTTTGTTGGTCCAATCGAGCAAGGGATGCAGCGCCAAACGCGTCCTGATCGGATCCAGCCACGTCATCCGTTGACGATGGTCCGTCTGGCGACGCCGCACTCCGCTGGACCAGCAGCGTGTTCCCAAAGATGAGAAGGCACGTTCAAGCGGTTCCACCTTGCGAATGCGGTGGTANTGCTCAAGGTCGGCGACATCACCGGTTTCCCAGAGCCGGCCATGCAATGCCTCCATCCGCGCTGGAGAGAGATCGCTCTGGGCCACCACAAGGCGGATCCCCAGCAGATCGGTCAATGTCTCGGCATAGCGATACGTCTCGGAAGGCAGATACCCCGTATCAACCCAGACCACAGGGATCTCTGAGCCGGACGCGTTCTGGCTCAGCATGTGAAGCAAGACGGCGGACTGAATGCCAAAGCTCGTGGTCAGAGCGAAATGGTGTTGATGAGAGTCGATCGCCCAGGCCAGTCGCTCCTGGGGTGACATCGGTGCAAGCGCTTGACGCATCNCGTCGAGAGCCCGGTTGGAGGGGGTGGTCAGTTCCTCTGGAACCGCGGCTGTTCGCACCATCCCGGCAAGCGTCTCCCTCATCACTCCATTCTCCCCTGCCGANGGTCCTAAGTCCGTTCCTAACGTGACCGAAGTTCTCGACATCACACGTGCCTCAGCTTGCGTCGTCAACTGATGCCGTGGTGATCGTTGGCGGGGGCTTCGGCGGTCTGACAGCAGCCCTCGAGCTCTCCAGTCAGACCCCCCGTCCCCCGATCACTGTCGTGGAGCCAAGGGATCGTTTCCTGTTTCAGCCCCTTCTCTACGAACTTCTCAGTGAAGAGNTGCAGGCATGGGAAGTCGCACCAAAACTTGAGCAGCTTCTGACCAGCAAGGGGATCAGCTGGATCAGGGACAGGGCCGNGAGCATCGACACACCNTCAAAAACCCTGCGCACGTCCNCAGGNCAAACCGTTCAGTGGGCTCAATTGATCATCGCNACNGGTTCGGCTTCCCATGATTTCGGGATCCCCGGTGTTCGGCAGCACGCCTTGGGNTTCCACACCTTGGACGATGTCAATCGGCTGCGCCAACGCATCCGCGACCTGCAGACGCAACGCAGCGACCGNGCCTCCCTGGTGATCGTCGGAGGAGGACCCACCGGAGTGGAGCTCGCTTGCAAACTCGCCGACCTGCTGCAGGGTGCGGCACGCCTCCATCTGGTTGAGAGGGGCTCCACGATTCTTGCCAACANTGCCGCCTTCAACCGTGAAAAGGCGCTGTCCGCNTTGGANCGTCGAGACGTTTGCATTCACCTGAACACGGCTGTGGCATCNGTNCTTGAAGATCAAGTGTTGTTGAACAACAGCGACCACCTTCCCCATGACGGGTTGATCTGGACTGCTGGAAACCGCCCTCTCCCGCCGAAGCTCAATCCCTCGCCCCGCTCCACGACNGATCGCNTGCCGATCGACGTCCAACTGAGGTTGGAGACAAGCGAGGACGTCTTCGCCATNGGCGATGTGGCCCACTGCAANACGGAAGCGTGGCCCTGCACAGCGCAGGTGGCGATGCAACAGGGAGCAACGGTGGCGAAAGCGATTCAGGCCACACGCTCAGGCGGAATTGCTCCGGCCTTTCAATTTCAGGACAGGGGAGAAATGCTC
Organism: Synechococcus sp. MED850; assembly: GCA_002700765.1. The sequence continues at coordinate 19,291 of PAEP01000041.1, read as the reverse complement.
AGTCTCGGGATCGGTGATGCCACGCTCACGGGCATGGGAATCACCCTGGCAGGACCCCTTGCATTCCAAATCCGGAGGGCCACCTACCTCACTCGCCTTCCAGGTCTTTCTCTCGGTCTGCGGTCAGCAGGCGCCTGGTTGCTTGGTCGTTGAAGCAGGCCCATCTCGCGGGACGCACTCGAGGGCTGCGGCCGTCCCAGCAACGACAGCTCGAGCGACTCAGCCATCGCAGACATCCCGACAGCTCCGGCGCCGATCTGTTCACCCTTGAGCGTCTAGCTGAGCTGGCCAAAGAATTGGAGCAACCACTGCATCTTGTGCTCGACGGACGCGGCCTGTGCCGCGTGCTCTGGGTCGGGCCGCTCTCCGGCTCCGAACCCTTGCTGCAGCACCTCCCCGTTGCGCGGCGCCGGCAATCCGGGGGCTGGAGATTGATCAGCTGCAGCCAAAGACAGGCTCTCGAGCCGGACCGTCACGTCGCCGTGATGGCGCTCGACCTCAACCCCAACACCTGGCTGATCTTCAACACCCAACCCTCGCCTGACGGACATCGACATGCAGCCCTGTTCCAGCCGGACCGTGACGCGGCGAACGGCTGGGCTCTGATCGAGCGCCGCCATCTCTTCGAGCTCTGTGCTTGGCATCCAGGCCGCCACGACACAGTGAGCCTTCCGCCTCCCACTGGCCCGGACAAAGGCCTTGAACGGGTGCTGCTGCTGACATTGCCGACGAGGGATCCCGTCGGCAGCGAGCGGGACCTCTCGGAGCTGGAGGGCCTCGTTCGCAGCGCCGGGGGTACGCCAGTCGCCGTGATTCGACAGCGTCCTGGCCATGCCAACCCGCAGACCCTATGGGGAACCGGGAAGCTTCAGGAGGCCGCTCTGCAGGTGCGCCGCAGCCAGGCCTCGCTGGTCATCACTGATCGGGAACTCACCCCTGTGCAAGCCCGCAACCTCGAACGGTTGCTCGACTGTCCTGTCATGGACAGAAGCGAGTTGATCCTCGACATTTTCGCGCAGCGGGCCGGCAGCGCCGCCGGACGCCTGCAGGTGGAGCTGGCCCAGCTTCGCTATCGACTACCGAGGTTGCTTGGACGTGGTCGCAGCCTGTCGCGTCAGGGAGGTGGAATCGGAACCCGCGGTCCCGGGGAAACGCAACTGGAAAAAGACCGTCGTGCCATCGCGCGCCGCATCGATCGTCTGCTGAGAGATCTGAAACAACTCAGGCAACACAGGAGCCGCCTACGGGATCAACGCCGTGATCTGCCGCGCGTCGCTCTTGTCGGTTACACCAACGCCGGCAAATCAAGCCTGTTGAACTCCCTCTGTGGCCGCCGTGAACAGGATCGCGTTCTGGCAGAGAACAAACTGTTCGCCACTCTGGACCCAACAACGCGTCGCCTCGAGCTGCCTTGCCACGGCGCTCCACCGAGAACGGTCCTGCTCACCGACACGGTGGGATTCATCCGTGATCTACCAGGCCCCCTTGTGGAGGCGTTTAGCGCCACCTTGGAGGAGACCCTCGACGCCGATGTCTTGTTGTTGGTGGTGGATCTGGCGGATCCCAACTGGTCAGGCCAGTTGAGCACCGTCCATCAACTGCTGGATTCCCTCGGCTGCCACGCCCTGAGACAGGTGGTGGCCAATCAGATCGACCGCTGTCGACTGGATGCGATCGAAGCGATCAGAGAGCGTGAACCGAACAGCCTGTTTCTTTCTGCCATGCGCGGTGATGGCCTGTGCGGCCTGCGTCAGTGGCTGCTTAAGCAATTTTTCGATCAAGCGTCAGAATCAGGCGCTCCTTTGACCGGGTTCATACCGGAATGGCCCAGCTGATCAGCACGATCCAGGACCCCCAAGCCCTGATCAGCCTCGCCGTCCTCGCACTGGCCGTCGTGCTGTTCATCTCCGGTGCTATCGCACCTGAGCTCACCGGTCTGTTGAGTGTGGGGCTGCTGATGGCCACCGGCGTGCTCGGGCCTGAAGAGGCCCTCGCGGGGTTTGGCAGTCCGGCCCTGATCACGCTGCTGGGGCTCTTTCCTGTTTCGGCGGCGCTGTTCAAAAGCGGCGCTCTGGATCGACTGCGAGGTCTGATCGCCTCCGAGAGGATCCGCAGCCCCAGGCGGCTGATCGCACTGATGGCCTTTGTGATCGCCCCGGTGTCCGGCGTGGTGCCCAACACACCAGTGGTGGCCTCTCTGCTTCCGGTCGTGGAGAACTGGTGTCACCGCCGCGGGCTCTCCCCATCGCGGGTGTTGCTGCCCCTCTCGTTCTCCACCGTTCTCGGCGGCACCCTCACCCTGCTTGGCAGCTCCGTGAATCTGCTGGTGAGCGACATCAGCCAGCAGTTGGGTTATGGCTCACTCAGTCTGTTCAGCTTCACGTTGATCAGCATCCCGATCTGGCTCGCCGGAGCGCTCTACCTGGTCCTGGCACCACGGTTTCTGTTGCCGGATCGTGGCAGTGACACCGACGAACTGCTGGACACGCCAGAACGCAGCAGTTACTGCACGGAGGTCACCATTCCGGTTGACTCGGAACTGGTGGGACGGTCCCTTCTGAACAGTCGTCTGCAGAGACGCTTCGATGTGGACGTTCTTGAATTGCAGAGAGGCCGCGAACGGCTGCTCCCTCCTCTGGCGGACCGAAAACTGCAGGCCGGAGACCATCTCCTGCTCCGCGTGACCCGCCAGGACCTGCTGCGCCTCCAGCAGGACCACACCATTCAGCTCACCACCCAGGAACAGTCCAGAGAGGTTCTGCTCGACGCGGGGGCCAGTGGCCAGAAAACCGTCGAAGTGCTCTTACCCGCTGGCTCCACCCTGGCCGGAGCCAGCCTGCGGGAACTGCGTTTCAGGCAACGTCACAACGCCACAGTGCTAGCTCTGCGTCGTGGCCAGGAAACAGTTCAGGAGCGTTTGGGTCAGGTGATCCTTCGAGAGGGGGATGTCCTGCTGCTCCAGGCACCCATGGATTCCATCCGCGGCCTCCAGGCCAGCAACGATTTGCTTGTGCTGGATCGCCTGGAAGAGGATCTTCCAACGCTGCGACGCAAACCCATCGCCGTGAGCATCGCCATTGGGATGCTGCTCCTACCCACGCTCACACCGGTGCCACTCGTGGCCTCGGTGCTGCTGGCGACAGTGGCCGTTGTGGCGAGTGGCTGCCTGCGAGCTGGGGAATTACAACGGTCGATCCGTCTGGATGTGATCCTGCTGCTCGGATCCCTGACCAGCTTCAGCGTCGCCATGCAGAAAACCGGGCTGGCCGATGCTCTGGCCTCAAGCCTGCAACAAGGACTGACCGGATGGCCCAGTTACAGCTCGCTGATGGTGATCTTCATCGGCACCACTCTGGTGACCCAGGTGATGAGCAACGCAGCCTCCGTGGCCTTGCTGGCACCTGTCGCCGTCCAATTGGCCCCGAGCCTGGGACTGCCACCAATCGCCATGTTGATCACCGTGCTGTTCGGCGCCAGTCAGTCTTTTCTCACACCTGTTGGGTACCAAACGAACCTGATGGTGTTCGGCCCAGGGCGCTACCGCTTTCTGGATGTGACCCGATACGGCATCGGCCTCACCGTGATCATGACCCTGCTGGTTCCAGCGCTGATCCTCTGGTGTTATGCGACAACAGGACCAAACTGAGGCAATCTTTTGACCGGTGGCTCCCAGAGCTCACCTACTGAGCCATCCCCAGTGCCTCGCAACCAGGCCTTCATGCGCAGAACGGTCAGGCATCGACGCCTGACCGTTCCCCAGTTCACCGCGGTCACTGGCCTGCTGGTGATTTTTGCTGGATCACTCCTGCTGGTGACACCTCTGTGTTCGAGCTCCAGAGTCGGCCTCTGGGAGGCCCTGTTCACAGCCACCTCAGCGGTCACGGTGACAGGGCTCTCGATCATTGACGTCGGGACGGAACTGACTGGCTTCGGGCAGATCGTGTTAGCCGGAATGATCCTTGCCGGAGGGCTTGGGCTGATGGCGATCACCACATTCCTGCAGGGCTTTGTGGTCAAAGGAACCGCGTTGAGCCAACGGCTCGATCGGGGACGAACCCTCGATGAATTCGGAGTCGGAGGCGTCGGCAGCACCTTCAGGGGCATTGCAATCACCGCAACCCTGGTGATTCTGATCGGAGCAGCGTTCCTCTACGGCTATGGCTTCAGCGACATTGCTGATCCCGGTGAACGGCTCTGGGCCTCGCTCTTCCACAGCATTTCCGCCTACAACAACGCTGGATTCAGCCTCTGGCCAGACAGCCTTGAGCGCTACCGCAGCAACGGCATGGTCAACGCCGTGGTGATGATCCTGATCGTGATGGGTGGCCTGGGCTGGCGGGTCACCAGCGACATCACCACGCAGCTGATGAGCCGTGGTCGCCGCCAACTCAGTCTTCACACCCGACTGGTGCTGCGAACCAGTCTTCTGCTGGTGGTGCTGGGAGCCTTGGGGTTGGTTCTCACCGAATGGCTCAACAAAGGGGAGATGTTTCTCACGCTCCCCTGGTCAGAACGCTGGCTTGCGGCCCTGTTCCAGTCGGTCACTGCACGCACGGCCGGCTTCAACACCGTCCCGGTCTCCGCCGACAACATCACGGAATCCGGAGCCTTGCTGGTGATGACGCTGATGTTCATCGGTGCCAGCCCGGGCGGGACCGGAGGCGGGATCAAAACCACCACCGTGGCAGCACTGATGGCGGTGACACGATCCACTCTGCGTGGTCGAGACGCTGTGGTGATCCGCAACCGTGAGATCAAGGACAGCGAAAAAGTGGTGGGACGGGCCGTCGGCATCACCGTGGCTTCACTGTTGTTCGTGTTGGGGATGGCCCTGCTGATCAGCCTGGCGAGCAACTTGGACGGCAGGGACGATTTCACCTTCCTGGCCATGCTGTTCACCTGTATCTCGGCCTTCGCCACAGTGGGGTTGGACATGGGGGTGACCGCCGAACTGGGTCACGTCGGTCAAGGCATCCTTCTGGTGGGCATGTTCGTCGGCCGACTCGGCATCCTGCTTCTGCTCAGTGCGATCTGGGAAATGCTCACGCGGGAGCAAAATCACATTCACCGTCAGAATCGAATCGGTTATCCACGGGAGGATCTCTATGTCTGAGCCTCGCCCTCACGACGCGTTCCGACAATGAGGGAGTGGTGGCAATGGAGCCCGCTTCAGGGCAGTGAGCGGCTCGGCTTCGCCGTGATCGGGGTTGGCCGCTTCGGCAGCGCTGTGTGCCGTGAATTGATGCAGAACGGCGCCGATGTTCTGGCCGTAGACCGGTCAGCGAGAGCCGTCGAAGAGTTACGCCAGTTGGAGCCCTCCATCGAAGCCCGTGTCGTGGACTGCACCGACGAGGAATCCCTGCGGGAAGCAGGGGTGCTGGATATGGGCACCGTTGTTGTAGCGATCAGCGAACCAATCGAAGCCAGCATCACCGCCACGCTCATCGCCAAAGACAGTGAAGGGACTCTGGTGAAGCAGGTGATCGCGCGGGCCACGAGCGATCTGCACGAAAAGATGCTGAAACGCGTTGGAGCCGATCGCGTGATCTTTCCCTCGCGGATGCAGGGGGAGCGCTTGGGACTTGAACTGGTGCGCCCCAATTTGATGGAGCGACTGGCCCTGGACGAAACGCACGGCATCGAGGAGATCAAGGTGCCGGAACCGTTCGTGGGACAGTCACTGCGGGACCTCAATCTGCGCAAGAACTATCGGGTGAATGTGCTGGCCGCAGGACCGCAACGCAGCCTCACCGTCAATCCACCGGCCTCGCATGTGCTCGAACAGGGCCATCTGCTGGTGGTGATGGGCCTGATGGAAGACCTGCAGAAACTGCCAAGGGTCTGAGCTGATGCGCTGTCTCGGCCTGATGAGCGGCACCAGCGCCGATGGGGTTGACGCCGTGCTGGCGGAGTTCAACGGTCGCGTGCGACGACCGAACTGGTCTCTATTGCACCATCAGCACACGCCTTACCCGTGCGAGCTCAAGCGTCGGATCGTGGCCGCCGGCCAAGGCAACCCTCTCTCCGGGGAAGACTGGCTGGATCTGGCGGAAGCGATCACCGAAGTGCAGGCTGCCGCAGCCCGGGCCTGTGATCCAGCCTCCAGCGCGGAGCTGGTGGGGTGCCATGGTCAGACCGTCTGGCATCGCCCCCCCCAGGAGCTGCGGCGGGGGGCGAGCTGGCAGGTGCTGCAAGCTCCCCTGCTCGCCAGACTGCTCAACCGCCCTGTTGTTCACGACTTTCGCGCCGCCGATCTGTGTGTTGGCGGACAGGGCGCCCCCCTGGTGCCGAAAGCGGATGCTGCACTTCTGGGGGGAATCGACGGCTGGCGCGGCTTGCTGAACCTGGGAGGGATCGCCAACATCACGCTGATACCGCCGCGTCGCGGGCCTGACCGGGACGCCGATGTGCTGGGTTGGGACTGCGGACCAGCCAACAGCTTGATTGACCTAGCCATTGGCCATTTCACTAGCGGCAGACACACCTACGACCGCGATGGCGCCATGGCTGCTGCGGGAGAAAGCCAGGAAACATGGATCGAGGCGTGGTTGCAGCATCCCTATCTGCTGGCAGCACCGCCCAAGTCCACCGGCCGGGAGCTGTTTGGAATGGAGGATCTGCATCAGCGCCTGGCTCAGCTGATCAACCATTCGCCGAACGACGCTGTCGCCACGCTCACAGGGTTCACAGCAGCTCTCGTTGCCCAGGATCTTGAGCGGTTGCACGAGCGCTCAGGGATCCGCCCTCTGGAACTGGTGGTGGCAGGCGGCGGGCGCAACAACCCGGTTCTGATGAGGGAACTCCGCCAACGCTGCCATGGAGTTCAGCTGCTCAGCAGTGATCATCTCGGCCTTGCAGCGGAAGCACGGGAAGCCTTGGTGTTCGCGCTGCTGGCCTGGTGGCACCATCAACGCCATCCAGGAAATGCCCCTGCGGTCACGGGAGCTTCGCGGGAGGTGATCCTGGGGGTTCTGGTGAAGCCGGACTGATTGGAGGAGCCGATCAACCCGGGCGATGCAAGCGCAGACGGCGTGGTGCACCCCTGAGACGACGGGGCTGCTGCGCCTCAAGAGCGGATCTCAACCGTTCCTGCTCTGAGAGAACCGAAGGCGTGGGGGCCTGTCCCTGCTCATGACGCTGAACACCCTGCTGGATCAGGACCCTTGCCATGTTGCTCACGGTCCTTGATTCCTGCTCCGCCAGAGCCGTGAGCCTGGCGCAGAGATCCTCCGGCAGAACCACTTGGATTCTGGGGGATTTGGACTTCCCGCTGGATGAGGTCTGTCGGGTCGGCACACCCGTGCTCCAGAAATGGGATGAGCTACTGATCAGTGTACAGAGGTGGTCAAGGGTAGTATCCAAGACTATGCTGATGGCATTGATCCACCCGGTTCCGATCCTTGCGAGCGGGCCGTCTCGGAGTGATTCATGACTCAATCCGCTTCCCCGAGAACACGCCGTCGCTCCCAGAGCGGCAGCACAGCGGCAACCAGCGGCTCCGTCAAGAACAGTCGGTCTGCCAAAGGCCGCTCAACGTCCAACACAGCACGCCGCCGCCGCAGTTCCGAAACCAGTGATGTGCTCGTGTCGGCGGTGATCAGCACCTACCTGCTCACCCACCTGCACCACGTTTTGCAACGGGCCGAATACGGAGCTACTCAGGAGGGCCGCTCATCCCAGGCATCCAACTACGCCCAGTTGCGCAAGGTGCTTTGCATGGATGCACGCAGCATGGAGGACGCCTCTGCCCTGGGACAGCTCGACGACGAGGTGGATCTGGCGGCTTGATGCCGTTGGAGCTCACCGTGAATACGGTGCCTGAAGACCTCTGATCGCTGATGGGAAGTAACGCCGCAGAGCTGTACGAGCGGATTCGCAGCAACCCCGATCAGACCCAGGCTCTTTTCCGGCAAGCGCTTCAGGATCCCAACGGGGCCATGGAGGCAATCTGCGCCCTAGGCGCTCAGCTCAACCTACCGGTCACAGCTGATGAGGTGAGATCCCACCTCAACACCCTGGACGATTCCGACACCAGCCGCTGGGTGGTCAAGGCGCGGGGTGGGCTCTGAGTTCCACACCCTCTGAGGCCTGATTCACGCTGCGTCCACGACGCTCGTACCCACCTCCACCGGCCCAGCTGAAGAAAAGCCAGTAGCTGACGATGGCCAGCCCGGCCGCGACCACTACCGCAGCCAGCTGTTCAAGCTTCAGCATCACTGGCTCGAGGTCATTGCTATCCAGTCTGCCGGGCACGACCTCCCCTGGGCGATCAAGCGGACGGCGATGATGGGCATCCATGCTCCATTCCTTTGCTGCGACTCGAGAACGTCAGCAAGATTTATCCCACTGGTGAAGTGCTGCGCGATGTCACCTGGGAAGTCAAGTCAGGGGATCGCATCGGTCTCGTCGGCGTGAATGGTGCCGGCAAATCAACTCAACTGCGTTTGATCGCTGGACAGGAGGAACCCAGCAGCGGGCAGGTCGTCCGTCAGGGAGAACCGCGGATCGCCTACCTGCAGCAGGAATTCGACGTGGATCTGAATCGCAGTGTCCGCCAGGAACTGTTCCAGGCCTTCGGAGAAGCCGCGGACGTTCTCAATCGACAGCAGCAGGTGGAGATCGAGATGTCTGGAGAGAAAGCAGCCGACGACCCTGATCATCTCGATGTTCTGATTCAGGAACTCGGCAGGCTTCAAACCCGCTTCGAAGCCCTGCATGGCTACGAACTGGATGCCCGCATCGACAAACTGCTCCCGACGATCGGGTTCAGTGCCGATGGAGCCGATCGACCCGTACGGGATTACTCCGGTGGTTGGCAGATGCGCATCGCCCTGGGGAAGATCCTGTTGCAGGATCCGGATCTGCTCCTGCTGGACGAGCCGACCAACCACCTCGATGTGGAAACAATCCAATGGCTCGAGGGCTATCTGCTGGAGCAGACAGCAGCTCTGGTGGTGATCAGCCACGACCGCACCTTTCTCGATCGGGTCTGCAATCAGATCGTGGCCACCGAGCGCGGGGTGTCCCGCAGTTACCTCGGCAACTACACAGCGCACCTGGAACAGAAACAGCTGGAGCAGGAGGCCACTCAGGCGGCCTTTGAACGTCAACAGAAGGAGATCGCCACCCAACAGGCCTACATCGATCGCTTCCGAGCAAGCGCGACCCGCAGCACCCAGGCCAAAAGCCGCGAAAAGCTTCTCGACAAAGTGGACCTGGTTGAGGCTCCGATCGAGTCCGTGGCTGGGCCCAGCTTCCGCTTCCCAGCAGCGCCCCGTTCAGGCGCGCAGGTGGCCTTGATCGAAAATCTCACCCACAGCTATGGGGAGAAGATCCTGTTTTTAGGGGCCGAGCTGGAGGTTGAACGCGGCGACCGCATCGCCTTTGTCGGCCCCAACGGTGCTGGAAAATCCACACTGCTACGGCTGATCATGGGGCTGGAGTCTCCGGATGAGGGCTCCGCCCGTCTGGGAGAACACAACGTTGTGGCCAGCTACTTCGAGCAGAACCAGGCCGAAGCACTGGATCTCAGCAAGACCGTGATCGACACGATGTTCGAAGCCGTGCCGGACTGGACCCAGACCCAGGTGCGCTCTCTGTTGGGCAGCTTCTGCTTCAGCAACGACACCGTCTTCAAACAGGTGAGCAAGCTCAGCGGAGGTGAGAAAGCACGCCTAGCTCTCGCACTGATGCTGCTGAGTCCATGCAACCTTTTGATCCTCGACGAGCCGACCAACCACCTCGACATCCCTGCCAAACAGATGCTCGAGGATGCCCTGATGGACTACGAGGGTGCCGCACTGCTGGTCTCGCATGACCGCTATTTCATCTCACGGGTCGCCAACAGGATCGTCGAGCTCCGCGATGGAGAGCTGATCCTGTATCGAGGTGATTACAGTTACTACCTCGAGAAGAAGGAAGAGGAAAGAGCCCAGGCCAACCAAGCGCAGCAAGAGCGAGAACGCGAAGCCAAACGAAAGGCCAATCAAGCGAAGCAGAAAGAGCGGAAAGACCGCCGAAAAAAGCCTGCCTGACTGGCTTTCAGAAGAAGGAAGAGAAAAACTTCACAGCCCGCTAAGCACAAAATCTCATTTTCCTTTACCAGATCATTACGTCTGCATAGGCTGACAAAACCAATCCAAACGATGCAATGACGATGGGTCCGCGTCCGGGTGTCAGCCATCAAAGCGCAGCTGATTCTGACCAGCACGACCAGACCTGGGATGCCGTGGAGACCTACTTCGAATGCATCACCACCTGCTCCCTGGACGACGGTGACTGCATCACCAAATGCGTGGAGCAACTCAGGGACACCGACGGCTGAATCGATTCAGCGTTGCTGCAGTTGATTGATATCCACCGGGGTGAGACTGACCTTCTTCGACGCATCGCCCCGACGAATCGTCACGGTCAACGTCTCCCCGACTCCACGTTTTTCGATTGCACTCACGACCGCTGCAGGATTCGCCATCGGTCTCCCCTCGATGGCGATGATCACATCACCCTGACGAAGTCCTGCACGGGCAGCCGGTCCATCAGGTTGCACGGATCGAATCACCGCTCCAGCGGGCACCGATGCTCCAGGGGTGGGCGCAGGGACATCTGACAAGCCGATGCCAATCATCGGGTGTTGCGCCCTCCCGCTGTCCACCAACTGCTTGGCGATCACACGAGCTCGATTGATCGGGATCGCAAATCCCAGCCCCGCCCCCGGTCCAGATCGAACCAGGGTGTTGATGCCGATCACCTCTCCATCGGCATTCAGCAGAGGCCCCCCGGAATTACCGGGGTTGATCGCAGCGTCTGTCTGGATGAAATCCAAACGCTTGCCGGAGATACCCAGCTGAGAAACATTGCGGTTGAGATTGCTTACAATGCCCAGGGTGACGGTGCTCTCCAGACCAAAGGGATTGCCAACGGCGATCGCCCAATCTCCAACGCGAAGGCGATCCGAATTGCCCAACGGAGCGGTGGGCCATGGTCCATCCCCCTCCAGTCGAACCACAGCCAGGTCGGTGAGCGAATCTTTGCCGATCACCCGTCCAGGAACTCTCCGACCGTCCGCCAGTCCAACGGCGAGCTGATCAGCGTTGTCCACAACGTGAGCATTGGTGAGCAGCAAGCCCTCTTCAGCGAACAGAACACCGCTGCCCTGTCCACGCTGCACCCGCGATTGCGGACTCATACCGCCGGGTAGACCGAAGAACTGACGAAACATCGGATCCCTCAACAAGCCCTGTGGGAGGCCTGAAACCGACGGTCCTTGCACCGTGCGCGCCGTTTCAAGCGTGACCACCGCCGGACCGCTGCGCTGCACGGCCTCTGCGACGAAGGACTGTCGTGAGAGCGATGCCCCTCCTGCCGGCTGTGCTGCGACATCGCGTAGCGGCGGCATCAACTGGGACGCGGCTCCTCCAGCAACCAGAAGTCCTGCCGCCACGCCACCTGCCACGACAGAGCGACGCAAAGGATGCAAGAGCGACTTCACAGCGGAGAGTTCAAGATTTGTTGTGCTGAAGTTACGCAGATCGCCCGATGCAGAAAAGACGGAGATCCGTCCAAGCTGTGACCGGGTGCAACCGGGCCACCTGATTGGCAATGATGCAAGGGTCGGAACAGGACCGGCTCGCCATGCTCAGCTCGTTGTTTCCATTGCTCTACGGAGCTGTCTTCATCGCCCTGCTTTGGCAGGCCTTTCGTGTGATGAGCAAAGGTTTCAAGGCAGCCAGTGCTCCGCTCTCCAGTGATCGTGCGAACGGCGCCGGTGACCGCACAGGACAGGTCACCGTCCATCCGGAACTGCTGGATCAGGACGGGCGGATCACGGAGGAGGACCTGCTGACAGTTCGCTTCAGCACCGATGAAGAGCCACCTTCGGAAGAAGCCGGAACGCGTCCTGAATAAGTTAGAGAGCTGGTGCCCAATCCGGCACCTTCACGGATTCGATAGGGGTCGACCGAGTGGACCAGAGAACACGCATTGTTGTCGCTGTGATTAAGAGCCTTAAGCTCCCGCCCCGATTCCGGCTGCGGCTCCTCAAGGAAGATCCCGTCAGGCTTGAGCTGAGCCTCACGCCGGCCTACGGCAAAGACCCGATCCAGGTCGGCCTGGTGGAGTCCCTTGATCTTGTGGCCCGCCGCGATCGTGAAGGCCGTATTCCGAGGGATCTTCAAGGGACCTGGGACTGGACTGTTCGCCATGGTCAGGTCAGCACCGGTGGCTGGAATCCATACCTCAAGGAAGCCTTGCAAACCATGTTCGAGACAGGACTTCCAGCGATCGTGTTTGAAGAGCTCACCGGCGAGGAGTACCACCCCGTCGATGGCACCCGTCACGTGCGGTGAGTCGTGTTAAGGCGTAAGAACAACTACAGCGCCTCAACAATTGGCCGATCTATGACGAAGGGATATCGGCCTTTAAGAAAAACTTTATGGCCAGTCTCACCCAGTCCGTCAGTCCCTTGGTTCAGCTGCTCGCGACGTTGGGGGCGATCAGCAGCCTTCTCCTGTTCGGCGCCTTGAACTTCGTCCGCTAAGACGAGATCTCCGCTCACTGCCCAACGCATCACGATTGCGGACTTACCCCATCGACGCGCTGTTACCTCAGCTCTGTGAGCTGCTGGTCGATGGTGCAACTGTGCTCCTGCAGGCACCTCCGGGTGCAGGGAAAACCACCCGTGTCCCCCTGGCCCTGATCAACCGGCTGGGAACGAAGCACGACAGCCCACCCTTCCAGGGGCGCATCTGGATCGTTGAGCCAAGACGTCTGGCCGCTCGCGCCGCCGCCAAACGACTCGCTGAGAGCCTCGACCAGCCCGTCGGCCAACTGATCGGTTACTCCATTCGTGGAGAGCAGCTCCGTTCTGAGAGCACACAAGTCGAAATCATGACCGATGGCCTGTTTCTGCGACGGTTGCAGGCGGATCCATCCCTCGACGGCGTGGGGTGTGTGGTCTTCGATGAATTCCATGAGCGACGGCGCGATGCCGAGCTTTCTCTGACCTTGCTGCGGGAGGCCCGTTCTGAGCTCAGGCCTGATTTATGCCTGCTGCTGATGTCGGCCACCCTCGATCTGTCGGATTTGAAGCCGCGTCTGCCCGAAGCGATCGTGCTGAAAAGCGAAGGTCGCTGTTTTCCTGTTGAGACCCACCATCAGCTTCCGAAACCGGATGAATCCCTGCCGCGGCAGGTGCTACGAGCCGTGGAAAATCATGCCCTCTCACTGCCGGAAGCCAGTGGAGTGCTGGTGTTTCTGCCTGGCCTAACAGAAATCAACCGCTGCCTGAATCTGCTCAGGGACGCCTCCTCGTTGGTGGACTGGGAGATCCATCCCCTCCATGGAGATCTTTCTCTCGACGCACAGCATCAAGCCCTAGGGCGCTGCAAGTCAGGCTTCGCCGGCAAGTTGATCCTTGCCAGTGCCATCGCAGAAAGCTCTCTCACCCTGGACGGCGTCTGTCTGGTCATCGACAGCGGCCTCAGTCGACAGCTGCGTTACGACCCCACCACGGGCATGGAAGGACTGGAAACCGTACTCTCCAGCTTGGCCAGCGCCGATCAACGCCAAGGGCGTGCCGGGCGCCAAGGTCCCGGCTGTTGCGTTCGCTTGTGGTCACCGGCCAACCAGCAGCGGCGCCCGGCTTTCAGTCCACCGGAGCTGCAACGAGCCGATCCCCAGCCAATCGTGCTCGAGCTGGCTGCTTGGGGGGCCGGTCTTGGTGAGCAGCTGCCCTGGCTGGAACCCCCACCAGCCGCAGCTCTGCAGGACGGACGCGATCAGCTGACAATGGTGAAAGTCTTGCTGCCGTCTGGGCGGTTGAGCGCAACCGGAAAGCTGCTCAACGGCCTCAGCGTGCATCCAAGGCTCGGCATCTTGATGTTGGAGGCTTGGCGCTGTGGCAACCCTGAACTTGGCTGCGATCTTGCGGCGTTGCTCAGCGACCGCGACCCTCTCCAGGCTCGCGAGGTCGGCTGCGATCTGAATGAGCGGCTGCAGGCCATGCACCGCCTGCCGCGACTGAGCAACCTGCGGCAGGTCAGCCGTCAGCTGATGCGACAACTCAGGCGACTCAATCCACCCCAGTCGCCTGAACCGTTGGCGATCACAGGGGCCGAACTGATTCTCAACGCCTTTCCCCAATGGTTGGCCCTGAAGCGTCAGGGGCAGCGGGGGACATACCTGCTGCGCCAGGGACGAGGTGCCCGTCTCCTTGACCACGATCCTCTGATCGAGTGCGACGCGCTTGCCGTAGCCAGAGTGGACAACGGCCAACGGGACGCCAGGATTCATCTCGCCTTCCCTCTAGATGCCAACGCCGTGGAGCGTCTGGCTGAACGCGAGGGATGTTGGCAAGACAGGCTGGAGTGGGATGCAGAGGATCAACGGATCCGGGCGGAGCGGGTGCTGAGCCTGGGACCCCTGCTGGTCCGCAGGGAGGCCCAGCCGAAGCCCTCGGGGGAACACTGCCGGGACCTGCTGCTCAAAGTGCTGCGGGAGAGCGGTCGGTTGGATGCGCTTCCTTGGTCAGAGCAGCTGATCCAACTGCGTTACCGCCTTGATCTGGCCCACCGCCAGCTGGGACGACCCTGGCCTAGGAGGGATCTGGGTCACCTCATGGATGCGCTGGAGGATTGGCTTGGGCCTGCCTTGGAGGGTTGTTACCGCTTGCGAGATCTCGACGCGGCCAGCCTCGAGACCTGCCTTTGGGGGGCGTTGGAGTGGCAGCAGCGACACCAACTGGACCAGCTGCTGCCGACGCACCTTCCCATTCCAAGCGGACGTTCAGCAGCGCTGCGCTACGACGCGGATGATCAAGTGGTCCTTGCCGTCAAACTCCAGGAGATGTTCGGATGTGGATTGGGTCCGTGCGTTCTGAATGGACGCCTGCCGGTCACGCTTGAACTGCTCTCTCCTGCGGGCAGACCACTACAACGAACACGTGATCTTGCTGGCTTCTGGGCAGGCAGCTACCTGGATGTGCGTCGTGAGATGCGCGGGCGCTACCCGAAACATCCATGGCCTCAGGATCCGCTCAAGGCTGTTGCCACAGCCTCCACCAAGGAGAGAGTTACGGTGAAAGGTCCCTGAATCTGCAAGCACAGAGACGGGTTTCCGCAAACACAGGCAACAAATCTCCAACCTTTGTTACATTTGGCCCAACCAACCGGTTCCTTCTCTCAATGTCCGACAACACTCAGGCCCGCTTCGGTTTCGTCAACTTCGCTGAAACCTGGAACGGTCGTCTCGCCATGATGGGTTTCGTCATCGGCCTCGGCACCGAACTGCTCACCGGCCAGGGCATCCTGTCCCAAATCGGCCTCGGCTGATTGCTTCACCATCGCTTTCAAAAGCCTCACCGGTCTTCCGGTGAGGTTTTTTGTTGTCAAATTGACCGAACGATGCATCACAGTGGTGCAAGACACATCGGTTTCGGTCTTGGCACCGCTGTACGTTCACAACCGGCGCGATGGCTCAAGGCTGCTGAGCAGTGCACTTGTAATCTTCGCCATCTCCACCACCCAAATGCATCGAATCTGGGGGTGCGGACTCGCCGCTGTGAGCGGTTTGGTTTGTCTCTATTGGGGTCTTGCCTACCGCCGCCTTGATCGCTGATCCGATTCCGACCTACACGGTCTGCGAACTCAATGCCGCTATCGGCAGCTTGCTCGAGCGGGGGTTTGCGCCTCGTTTCCTGGTCGATGCAAGTGTTCTGAAGCCGCAAGTCAAAAAGGGGCATCTCTGGCTGACCCTCACTGACGGTGATGCCAGCATTTCCGCTGTGGTTTGGTCATCGAGACTGAAGCAGCTCAGCTATCGCCCGGACGACGGCGATGGAGTTCTGGTGGTGGGCAAGCTGAATTTCTGGGCAGCACGAGCCAATCTCACGGTTCAGGTGCTGGACATCAGGCCGAGCCTCACCACGGTTCTGCGGCAATTCGAGCAGGTTCGGGCTCTGCTCACCGATGAAGGCATCATCCGAGCTGAGCGGAAACGGGTTCTTCCATCCCAACCCGCGGTGATCGCGATTCTGACAAGCGTTCCGAGTTCAGCGCTGGCGGACATGCTTCGGACCGCAAAAGAACGCTGGCCGCTGACGACTTTGCTCGTGATCCCCATCCCTGTTCAAGGTTCCGTAGCGCCAACAATCCGCAACGTGCTGTCTTCCCTGGCTGCGCAGCACAAATCGCTTCAACTCGATGCGCTGGTGCTGGCGCGGGGGGGAGGTAGCCGCGAAGATCTCGCTGTCTTCGACGACGAGGACCTTTGCCGGGATCTGGCCTGTTTCCCGCTGCCGGTGGTGACGGGGATCGGCCATGAGGATGACCTGACGGTGGCCGACCTCGTCGCGGACATGCGGGCCGCGACTCCAACAGCGGCCATCGTGGCGCTGCTCCCCGATCGCAACGAAGCCCTGCAGGGCTTGCAGCAACGACGTCAGCGACTACACGACCACCACCATTGGTGGCTCAATCGTGAGCAGCAACGTTTGAAGGAGAAACAGCGCCAACTGGAGCTGATGGCACCAGCGCTGATGCTTCAACGCCACAGAAACGCTCTGACCCAAAAGCGTCAGTTGCTGAACGCCCTCTCACCCGAGCGTTGGCTGAAGCGTGGTCTGGCCATGGTGACGGCGATGGACGGGTCTTCCTTGCTTCGAGCCAGTGAAGCCAACCCAGGCGATCGTCTGAACGTGCAATTTCAAGATGGAACATTGGTAACAACGGTGGACCGATTCGTTGATGCGCCGTCCCAACCTCCATCATGAGCAACCCTCCCCTGTCCGAAGAGATCAAGAGCTGGAAGCGAGACGCTGAACAGCTCAGTTATGAAGAGTCACTGACCGCGTTGGATCTGCTGCTGGCAGAACTTCAAAACGATGCAGTGCCGATGGCTGAACTGCAACGCCATTACCAACGCGGCCAGGTTTACCTCGAACACTGTGAAAGTTTGCTCAGATCAACTGAACAAGCGGTCATTGAGCTCAATCCACAGACCCTGACACCTCTTGATGATGCGTAAAGCGTTGCCCTGGATTTACTTGTTGCTGGCGATCCTTGGAGCCGTCCTGCCATGGCAGGCCAATCTGCAGTTCATGGCCGAAAGTGCTGGCAATGCATTTGATCTCCAGCGATTCATCGCGGAGTCAAGTTCCACTGCAGCTGCACGCTCACTGTCGGCAGATCTTCTGATTGGAGCAACGGCCGTGAGCATCTGGATCGCGGTGGAGGGCCCTCGCCAAAAGATCAAAGGATGGTGGATTGCAATTCTCTTGAGTGTGGGTGTCGCTTTTGCCTGTGGAGCTCCGTTCTTTTTGTTTCTGCGTGAGCGCCAATGGCAAGCAGAGCAAGGCAACACCGGGGACAGCGATCAAGGCTCAGAGCCGACATCCTGAGCCGACACATCAATGGTGACTTCACTGGCGGGAACCATGGGATCGGCTGATGCATTGGAACCGTGATCCTGAAGTTCGGCACCACACACTCCACATCGGTCCTGGCGACCAAAACTGACAGCACCGCAAGCTGGACACGGGACCATTCGGGATTGCAACAGCTTCCATCCGATCCATCCAAGCCCGGTCAACAGCAGCGGGAGGGCCAACAGAACCACCACAAGACCACCGGCAAGATCCAGAAGCACGCGACCCGCAGCAGTGGGAAGCAGCAGAATCAGAAGGAGCAGCGAAGACCAGAGCAGAAATGTTGAACGGTTCATTAACAGATCAAAACAGTGGAGCGTCTTAAAAATTGTTCAACACACGATGGCACTCATCATCCATCTTTTGCATGATTGATCAAGCTTGAGCAAGGTTCGGGTGTCCACGATTCTGACGACGCATCCGAGCCTCAACAAGCTCAACACTTAGACACTGTCCGTAATACAAAATCACTCCAACCAGCCAAACCCAAAGCGTGAGAACCAAAACGCCTCCAATCACTCCATAGGCCTGGAATCGATTACCGAGAGACACAATACTGAGACTTAAAATGATATTAAGAACCGACAAAACGACGCCTATAACAATTGATCCCGGAATCAGTGGCCTCCAAGGGATTCGACGACTTGGCAAGACCCGTTGTAAAACAAATGCCAACAAAGACAGCCAAAGCGCTGGTGCGATCAAGGAGCCAAATGCAAACACATGCTGGTTGTGAAAAAGACGCTTTAAGCCAGGGGAAAAAGCCTCCAAGTTAGCAATCAACTCCTGAGGCAATTTGCTCAAACCAACGATAATCTGCTCAATCACAATCAACACAGCCAAAGACAACACAACCAGAAACGCTTGTAAGCGACTACGCAGAAACTCAAGAAACTGAATTCTCATCCCCTCCTGATCAGAGGGATTGGGAAGGACTTCTGACCACAGTCGATCCGCCCCCCGTTGCAACGTGAGATAGACATTGCTGGCCGTCAGCAACAACACGGCCACGCCAAGCAAACCAGCACCAAATCCCTGGGCCACGAGCCCCAGCAGGGTGGACTCGACTAAATCCACCACTGAGGGTGGAAGCAAAGGGCTGATTGACCTGAGGACTTCATCGACACCACTGCCTTTGCCGTAAATTCTTGCGGCAACAGACAAAGCAATTAAGAGCAGCGGAAAAATCGACTGCAATGAGTAATAGGCAAAAGCAGCACTGAGATCAACACACCCTGATTCAGCCCATCGACCATATGCTTTCCATAAATACAGCAACGATCGCGCTGGCTTCAACAGAGAGACCTTCACGTTGAGCCCACTTCTTCTGCAACGTTACATCTGACACCAAGAGAAGAGCATAGGTGCACAAAAAAACCACCTCATATCGAGGTGGTTTCTTCAGAAGGGGGATGGTGATGGGTTGACCATCAATGATCAACGCTCATCGCCAACCCCTTTAAATAAGAATGTTTTACCTGGCATTGAGCTATTTTCTCAGGGGGCTACCCCCCAAATATCGTCGCCGCTGATGCGTTTCACAACCGAGTTCGGGATGGATCGGAGTGGTTCCACACCGCCATGAACACCAGGATAGTTAAACATTCTCAAGGATTGAACCTTGAGAACTGCATAGGATCTGCAGCTTTCGCCACGCGTCTGAATCAAACAAAGTCTTTCAGGCAAGAACCAAAAAGTTGGTCAAGCCCTCGGTCTATTAGTACTCCTCCGCTGCATCCATTACTGGACTTCCACGTAGAGCCTATCAACGGGTGTTCTTCCCGTGACCTTACTGGGTTACCCCATGGGAACACTCATCTTGAGGTGGGCTTCCCACTTAGATGCTTTCAGCGGTTATCCACTCCGCACATG
>PAEP01000040.1 GCA_002700765.1 Synechococcus sp. MED850 | reverse complement strand
GCAGATGGACGAGACCGACTCCACCTATGACAAGGAGAAGCTGCAGGAGCGTCTGGCCAAGCTGGCCGGTGGCGTTGCTGTGGTGAAAGTGGGTGCGGCTACCGAAACCGAGATGAAGGACAAGAAGCTTCGTCTCGAGGACGCCATCAACGCCACCAAGGCGGCGGTGGAAGAGGGCATCGTCCCTGGCGGCGGCACCACCCTGGCCCACCTCGCTCCTTCCCTGGAGGAGTGGGCCAACGGCAACCTGTCTGGTGAAGAGCTGATCGGCGCCAACATCGTGGCTGCAGCACTGACCGCTCCGCTGATGCGCATCGCTGAAAATGCAGGCGCCAACGGTGCGGTTGTGGCTGAGAACGTCAAGTCCCGTGCCATCAGTGAGGGCTACAACGCTGCCACCGGTGATTACGTTGACATGCTGGCTGCCGGCATCGTCGATCCCGCCAAGGTGACCCGCTCCGGTCTGCAGAATGCCGCGTCCATCGCTGGCATGGTGCTGACCACCGAGTGCATCGTGGCTGATCTCCCCGAGAAGAAGGAAGCAGCTCCTGCCGGCGGCGGCATGGGTGGCGGAGACTTCGACTACTGATCGTCTTCTGCGGTTCTTCGCACTTCCAAATCTCTCAATTGACTTGTTGGCGTNCCTTCGGGGGCGCTTTTTTTTGTCGTGCCGAGTGCACGTTATTCAGGATCCATAACCAAGATATTTGTTGAAACAGATCAATGAATGAAAGGGGTTTAAACGCATAAATGAATGGCTTTAAATCGCTGAACGCAGGCTTTTTATTTATTGTCGATATATTTTCAGGGAATAATGGTATTTTGTTTCATGCGTATACCGTTGTTTGATCTTTAAGCACGGTCGTAATGCATATTCAATGAGAGGAGNATAAAGTTCCACCTGAAGCGAAGACGCTGCTTGCCTGCTTCAGGCCTGAATTCGTTCCTGNCTGTCTGTCAGTTGCTGGGCCATAGCTCGCAATAGAAGTTGGCTTGGCAGGATAATTTGNAGTTTTAGTATTTCTNTCAGCAGAAATTTGTCAAATTGAGCAGGGCTATGTTTAGAATGGCTAGCTAAGAATTGACAATCCATCTCCCTGGNATCGTTGATGGAAATCGATCGTTTGCCCAGCAATATGTTGAGTCATAGAAAGATCTAATATCGCTAAGGAGTGAATCCATTCCTTCGACTGGTTTTTGTGGTTTCGGAGAAGAATGGACGACCTGATTGAAGTTCGGAGTAAGATGTGGGGCCTCAAGAAAGTCTGTAAGTTTATTGATTTCTACTTGATTGAAGAGTGTCTCGTAGAAGCCGTAATAAATGTCATTTTTNGGGAAAATATCTTCAATGATAGAACTNGTATCTTGATATCTTGTGCGGATAGAGCAGGGGTCGCTTTTATAGAATTTTTTTAACTGCTCGTATTCAGCATCCGCTGAAATTTTCGAGGTGCCATTCCTTTCGTGGTTGAGACGGTTAATCATTCTCAAGTGAGACCACGCTCGCTCAACTGGATCTCGCATTAAAAAAATGATCTTGATTTTGAAGCCTTTTTCTTCCAGTCCTTTTTTGATGAAATGAAATGTATCGGCAGGGAGCGTAGCGTAATCGGGGGNTATATCACTGACATGAGTGATGTTTTGATCACGACAGAAAATGTAGTCAAAATGATCAAAGTAAAGCTTTGGCATCAGGCGCATCGCTTGTAGCTTTGTGATTAAATTCATGTTCGACTTTTTTCTTTTATTTCCCTTGAGCTTTTTGTTGATAATTTTTTTGGTTTTTATTGGCTTGAAGCATGCGAGTTTGTTGAAGATGTGATATTCCTTGATNTGATCGTTGCTGAAAAAGCTTTCTTTTGATAATTGAGCCTCTAGCCATGTTGTGCCTGCCTTTTGAGCACCGATACCAAGGATAAATGTTTTTCCTCTATTCATGGGTTAACGAATCTCATGGATAATTCAAGCACATAAGTATTGGGGTCGTCTGGGTGATTGGGTTTTGAGGGTGCCGCAGTGAGCANCGACAACCTTTTGGGNCTCATGTTCAACCACTTTGGTCTGGCTTTGAGGCTGAATCAAGGCGTATCGGCAGATCAAGTCTATCCTCAAGCTGTAGCGATGAACTTTTCCGTCGTGCCTGGAACAGNTTTGACTGTGTTTCAGCAAGCTGATCTTGCAGCAGTTTTTGGCGAGGCTGTTCGATTTGCTCTTTTGAAAGTCGGACTGCTGCTGTGGACTCCTGCCACCTTGGTTGTGGGTTAGCTGAAATGATGCACTCCACGTGGTGTCCCTGTTCACCGCGATATGGAGCAAACCTTCAGAGCTGCGGTGATTCCATCGGTTGCCTTCCTTTTGGTGCATCTTCGGATCCCGAATCCTCTTTGATCTTGTGGCTCAGCCAAGTTTGTCCTTGAGAGTTCATAGCATCATTTCAAATTAAGTTTTAGGCTGACGCTGCTTCGAACGAAAAAAGAACAGTAGTTAAACTGCTCAACTTAAACAAGGCGACACGTTCTCTTGTTGCTTGCATTAAGATATTTTCTTCATATCTTATAAGTAGTTATTGCTTTTTAGTTGATGTGCATATTTGTCTATGACTTGAGGGTCTCTTTCTGAATTTTTCTGTTGTTGATTATGCTCGATCGTTGATTTTCCATGAAGCTGGTACCTTGTCCTGAAACCGATTCTGTGCCCACAGGTAAGTGTTGTTGTAATACTTGCGAATCTCTAACAAAAGGTCCTCCATGCCATCGACTTGTTCGCTTGGCTTGGGAGAGGCATGCAAGACGTTGCTGAAATCTGGATTAATCGAAGGACACTCGAGGAAATCTGCCAATTGCTTGATTTCAGTCTTCTGAAATAAATTTTCATAGAATCCATAATATATGCATTTTTTGCTGAAAACTGATTCGATTGTTGCTGCAGTCTTTTCATAGCTTGTTCGCTTTTTGCATGAAG
The DNA here is from genome assembly GCA_002700765.1 of Synechococcus sp. MED850. The sequence goes on along the minus strand of PAEP01000040.1, from coordinate 4,618 downwards.
CTGTTTTGTAAAATTGACTCAGTTGCTTGTATTCCTCCTGTGCTGATCGACGAGGCTTGTTTTTGCGCTCATTTAAGAGGCGATTTCTCATTCTGAGATGCGACCAGACCCTTTCAACAGGATCACGCATCAGGAACACCAGTTTGATCTGAAATTTTTTTGATTCAATTCCTGATTTAATTGATTCAAGTTGCTGCCTGTTCAGTATGGAGTAAGCGGGTGTGATATCGCCCACATGGCTGATGTTTTCGTCGCGATAGTACAAGTAATCAAAGTGATCGAAATAAAATCGAGGAGAAAGGCGCATTATTTCTCTTGTGTTGAGTAAATTCTCTTGACCTTTCTTGTGGCGACGCCTTAGCTTTTTATCGATAGCCCCTCTTCCACTGTGTATTTTATTGAAAACATGAAATTCTTTGATGCCACCATTGGAAAAGAATGGCGTCTTGGTTAATTGGGCTTCAAGCCAGGTTGTGCCACATTTTTGTGCCCCGATGCCAAGAATAAAAAACTTACCTAGCGCCAATGATCAACTCGAACAATCTTCGATATTGAAGCACGGCCCTTCATCTGAAAGTCAATCTGCGTCCTTGGGGATCAGTCGACATGATGTGAAGCGTCAGTTTCTATTGGATCAAGCCAGCCAACCCGCGCTGAGAATCACCGCCAGGCTTAAAAAGAGCGCCAGGCAAATCCAGGTGATGCGATTCAGGGTTGCTTCAGCGCTGCTGGCACTGCTGAACATCGAGCTTCCACTTGCTGCAAGCCCCCCCATGCCATCGCCCTTCGGGCTGTGCAGCAACACCAGAAGAATCAGCAGCAGGCCAGTGCCGATCCAGATCCAGGAGAGAACGGAGGTAAGCATGGTGATCAAACGGAGAGAGGCATGCGGGCCGACATCGGCTCATTGTCGACCGGGATGAAGGGCTCGATCAGGCTTTTTCCGGTCATGGCATCGGGTTTTGGCAGCTGCAGAATCTCCAGCAATGTTGGTGCAATATCGGCAAGTCCTCCATTGCTGCGCAGGCTAATACTGTTGCCGTGGCCAGGAAGCTTGCGGCGTTCACCCTCCACCAGAATGACGGGCACTGGATTGGTGGTGTGAGCGGTCCATGCCTGGCCGTCTGATCCCTGCATGAGCTCAGCATTTCCGTGGTCAGCGGTCACCACTAGGGTGCCGCCCTGCCGTCCAATGGCATCAAGAAGACGCCCCAGGCATTGATCCACTGTCCCGATCGCTTCGGTCGCCGCCTGCATCACACCTGTATGGCCAACCATGTCGGGATTGGCGTAGTTGATCACAATCAAGGAATAAATACCTTTCTCGATGGCTGCAATGCAACTGTCGGTGAGCTGCTCAGCTGACATTGAGGGGGAGAGGTCGTAGGTGGCGACCCTTGGTGATGGCACCAGATGGCGGTCTTCGCCGACCAGTGGCTGCTCAATTCCTCCATTGAGGAAATACGTGACGTGGGGATATTTCTCAGTTTCAGCCGTGCGGTATTGCTTCAGACCAGCATCGGCCACCACCTGACCCAGCAAGTTGTCCAGTGGCTCGGGTGGAAAGGCCAACGACACCGGCAGGTTTTGCTCCACCTGGGTGAAGGTGACAATGTCCAGATCAGGGTCGTGACGACGCTGAAATCCATCGAAGGCGGGGAGGCAAAGCGCCTGCACGATCTGCCGCGCTCGATCCGGTCGGAAGTTGAACACAAGGACGGAATCGCCATCGCTCATGCAGGAGGGGGTGAGGCGAACCGGCTCCAAAAATTCGTCGGTGATGCCGGCCTCGTAGCTGGCAGACAACAGCTCCTCAACGCTGAGGGCGCTAGTGGGAGTCTCCGGGTCTGTGTAGAGGTTGTATGCCTTTTCAATCCTTTCCCAGCGCTTATCCCGATCCATGGCCCAGTAGCGGCCGCAGAGGGTGCTTAATTCACCCAGTTCCTGCTCCGCGATGGTTTGTTGAACCGTTTGCAGATATCCAAGGGCGCTCTGGGTGGGGGTGTCCCGACCATCGGTGATCGCGTGGATCGCCAGCCGGGAGATACCGGCTTGTTTGGCCCAGCGGATCAGGCCGCAGAGATGTTCGACGTGGCTGTGCACACCACCGTCTGAACAGAGACCAAGCAGGTGCAGCGTTCCATTGGACTGCTTCAGTCGTTCGGCCAATTCGGCCAGACCGGGGATCGCGGCCAGTTGATTGCTGCGTACGGTGTCGCTGATGCGCACCAACTCCTGCCGGATGATCCGCCCGGCTCCAATGGTGAGATGGCCCACTTCAGAGTTGCCCATCTGGTTGTCCGGCAAGCCCACATCCGAACCACTGGCTTCAATCAGTGCGTGGGGATACGCGTGCCATAACGCATCCATCACCGGAGTTTCGGCGTGATGAACCGCGTTGTGCTCGCCATTCTCCCGATACCCCCAACCGTCAAGAATGGTGAGGACGACCGGTGCCGTGCTGCCGGAGTGGCCTGAACCGTTGGTAGTGCTTCCGTTCGGGTTCACAAGCAACCGTCGGTTCTTAAGGACTTATGCAAAATCAACCTAACCCTCCACCGGCTGGTCAACTTCTCTTTTCGGAGATCACCACAACGTCACGGATTCATGATCGCTTCGACTGATGATGAAAGGGTTGAGATCCTTTCCGATCGAGAACTGGGTCGAACAATGGTTCGCCTGGCGACGCAGGTTCTTGAGACGGTGGATGACAGCCGTCGCCTGATGCTGCTCGGCATCCCCACCCGGGGGGTGCAGCTCTCCAGAGTTCTGGCTCGGGAGCTGGAGCGCCTTAGTGGTCATGCCATCGCTCAGGGCTCCATTGATCCGACCTTTCATCGGGATGATCTTGAGCGCATCGGAACCCGGCTCCCTCAGCTCACCACGCTTCCCAACAGTGTGGAAGAGCGACAGGTGGTGCTGGTCGATGATGTGATCTTCACAGGCCGAACGGTCCGCGCTGCCCTGGAGGCCCTGCAGAGCTGGGGCCGGGCGCAACGGGTGATGCTGCTGGTGATGGTGGACCGCGGTCACCGGGAGCTCCCGATTCAGCCGGATTTCTGTGGACGAGTTGTTCCCACTCGGCGGAGCGAGTCGATTGAACTCAGGCTCAGCGATGTTGACGGCGAGGAGGGGGTGTTCTTGCGCCGGTTCACGCCACCGGGCTGAGTTCGTCTGCGCGGAAATGAGCCTTGTAGCGGCCGAAGGCCACGATCACAGGGAGGGTCGGACTGATCGGTCGGCCTTTCCAATCGTCCAGCACTGTCACCACCTCGCCGCTGGTGCCCTGCATGTCGAAGGGCTTGCCGCGATGTTCAGGGTGGTTGAAGACCACGACCGACGACGCGACCGTCACCTTGTCACCCGCCTGCATGAATGCCACAGCAATGTTGCGGGCATTTTGTCACGGGCTGTTTTGAGCCTCGCGGCGGCAGAAGCTCTCCGGACCATCCTCGATGACCCGTCCTCCCAGGTCCGCGCAGCCTGACTGAAAGGCGTTCCAGGGATCCATGCCGGCCTGCAGATGGGTTTGCACGGTTGTTTCCAGTTCATCACCACTGATCACATCCGGATCGGTGGATCCATGGGGCTGATGCTCCTGGGTATCCCGCAGCTGTCGGATCGCCGTCTCGATGAGGCGCCTGTTGGGCTCTGAGCGGTTTTGCCACCACGGATGGTCCAGACGGTTGAGCGAGTCGAGCGCTTCCCACCAGCGTTGGTCGTCCACCAGCGCCTGGAGTCGTTCGAACGTGATCCGGTTCCTGTTCCAGGTTTCGCGCAGGGTGTCGCTGAGCACGGTGCCACCAGGACTGTTGCTGTTCTCCAGGGGAGCCAGCTTTCTGATGGATGCCTCCAGCTCTCCCTTTCGGAACAACTTGAGTGCCTGATCACGCAGTTCTGATTGCCACGCCATCAGGGTTTCTTTGTCCGCCAATCGACGATCTGAATCACCGTGGCTGGACTGGACCAGTTGACGTTGCAGTTTCAGCGCGTCCTCGTGCTTTCCGTCCTCCCAGAGAATCTCCGCTTGACGCCGGCGACACAGAGCTTGCTCTTCCGGAGCGCTTTGTCCCAGCCAACGCAGTGCAGCCAGCTGCTCCCCATAGCGGAGACAGGCCTCGAGATCACCGGTCCGGGCGGCCTCATTCAGCTTGCCGGGGAGTTGTTTCTCCCACCACAAGGCACCTGCGGCAATGGATCCCACCAATCCGACGGTGGCCAGGATCCACAGTCGCAGCAACAGTTGGTGGCGGGGCGCCACGGGTCTCAGGACTTCGTTCTGCCAGTTGAGTGAATCCTGTTCTGAACGACCAGGTCCTGTGGACGGCCTGTCCATCGGACGGTGATTCAGCGCACGGTTCCAAGCGTCCCACCCGACCATGTCCGACCGGATCGCAGGTCTGTGATCTCTGCCAATAGCTGTGCTTCACCGTCCAAGCGGAGCTCCAGTTTCAGGCAATCCATCCCGGCTTCACCGGGGGGATCGATCGGAAGAATGCAAGGTGGTTCCTGCCACGGCAGATGCTTGGCCTCGCCGGCATCCTGGGACTGCAGGGTTGGGATGCCATCGATGTAAATCACGTCATGGCGCCCTTCAACGGAGGGTTCTCCGAGAATC
>PAEP01000039.1 GCA_002700765.1 Synechococcus sp. MED850 | reverse complement strand
CAGGCTCTCCTGGCCTCCAGCGCGGTGCTCTGCCAAAGCGCAGATGCCACCTCCACCTACAACGCTCCTGACCAGACCAGCAATCTGGAATCCCGCATCGAGAAGGTGCGAAATGGCAACTGGAGCAGCCTGCTCAAGTCCGTCGACCTCGACGGCGAACTGGTTGCCAAGAGCAAATGGGGCAATGGCGGCGGCCACAAGTTCAAGAACAGCCGTGGTTCCGGCAAATGGGGCAACGGCAAGGGCGGCAACAAGTGGAGCAACAGCCGCAACACGTGGGGCAACGGCGGTTACCGCGGGGGCTGGGCCAACGGTGGTGGCTGGAAGAACGGTGGCGGCGGTTTTGTGAACTGGTGATCACATCGACGCAAACGCGGCCTGAACTCAACCAGTTCGGGCCCATTGGACTCGTGGTGGTCCAGTCCACCTCCCTATGCAATCTCGACTGCTCTTATTGCTACCTGCCTGATCGTCAGAAGAAGAACGTCTTCGATCTCTCGTTGCTGCCGCTGCTGATGCAGCGCATTCTTGAGAGCCCCTATGCCGGACCGGAATTCTCCCTGGTCTGGCATGCCGGGGAACCGCTGACACTTCCCTGCAGTTGGTACGACGAGGCCACGGCGATCATCCACAGGTCGCTCGATCAACACGACGCCCAGGCCTTGCAGTTCGACCAGCATGTTCAGACCAACGCCACCCTGATCAATGACAGCTGGTGTGATTGCTTCAAGCGCAATCAGATCGTTGTGGGCATCAGCGTGGACGGCCCGGAGGACATCCACGACGCTCATCGGCGTTTCCGCAACGGCAGAGGATCTCATGCCCTGGCGATGAAGGGAATCGAAGCTCTTCACCGCAACGATGTTTCCTTTCACTGCATTTCAGTGGTCACCGCTGATGCCATGGATCAACCGGAGCGGATGTACCGCTTCTTTCGCGACAACGGCATTCAGCATGTTGGATTCAACGTTGAAGAGCAGGAGGGGATCAACACGTCCTCGTCCATGCAAGGCAAAGCCATGGAGGAGCGTTACAGAGAGTTCCTCAAGGCGTTCTGGCAACTGAGCGAACAGGATGGCTATCCAGTGATCCTGAGAGAATTCGAACAAGTGATCAGCTTGATTCAGGACAATGAGCGCATGGCTCAGAATGAGCTGAATCGTCCCTTCTCCATTCTCAGCGTTGATGCTGAGGGTAATTTCTCAACGTTCGACCCGGAACTTCTCTCCGTTGCGAGTGATCAATACGGCACGTTCAACCTCGGAAACATTCGCGATCTTTCGCTGGTGGAGTCGACAAAGACCGAACAATTCCGTCGCCTCATGACTGACATGAGCGCTGGAGTTGAAACTTGCCAGAAGGGTTGTGAATATTTTGGTCTATGCGGTGGAGGCAATGGAAGCAACAAGTTCTGGGAGCACGGCTCCCTAGCTTCAAGCGAAACCAATGCCTGTCGCTTTGGAACCAAAATCCCCGTTCAGGTTCTTCTTGACCGATTTGAATCGGGCCCCCCTCTTCAACAAGAGGCCTCAAAACAGACTGTTTGAACGTTCTTTCTCCACCACCACTTTTTGACCGTCTCAATGAAACGCACCAATTTTGTTCTGCTTTCAGCCGCTGTTGGGATTACCTTTCTGGCTCCCATGGAAAGCCTTGCCGCTTGCAAGTTTCTGATGCCTCTCGGAGGAAACGGCAGTGGACCCGAGCCCTACATCGTGAAAAAGCGCGTTGAACGTCCCAAGGGCCTGATCGGCAATGCCGTTGGTCGTACCAACTGGAACACTGATTTTGTGGTGGATAAGCCCTACAAAAGCTACAAACTTTTTTTCACAGCGGATTCAACCGATGGGAATCCCGGGGAATATCCGATTGAGGCTTTCCTGAAGTTCGCCGGTGGAGGGTCCATGAAAGTGGTGGCAGAAAGGATGAAACCACCAACCGGCACTGGAGCCCAGTTCGGCCCCTTCTCCCCACCGCCAGGCCAGGGCATCAGCCAGGTGAACTTCAAGATCGGTGCCAACAATGATCCTGGTGGCACTGGATTCAGCTACCGCATTTCCGTCCAGGGCTGCAACTGATTGCATGTCAAAACCGTGGGTGGATGCATAACATTCCACCCATCGATTATCTACCGTTTAACCAAATAACAGCACACATATGGCTAATCAGCGCTGCAACCTCTGCAAGGTTGAAATCGAATCCATTGAAGGCTTACCTGATCGGGTTCATTTCAGCAATGGTCCTGCTGGCAGCCGTAGCAAACTCTGGAGCAGGGTTTGTCGTTTCCTCGACAATCCTGAAAAACAAAAACTTTGCATCAATCAGAACGCTGATCTGCGTGGACCGGAGCAGCAGGGTGATGCCTTCCCCGATCCCCCATCGATGGACCTCGATTCGGGCAAGGCCTGACCGGTGAACCCCACTCGTCTACATTGATCAGATGTTCGGCGGGCACCTCCTTCGGGAGACAGCTCAAAACTGAAATGCCAGTCGGACAGCGTCCGACAACCCGCCCTCTTGCCTCACCCCCTGCTACCTGCGATTGAGTCCCTGGCCAGTGAGCTTGCCACTAGTCAGGGTATGAAGGTTTGCGCCGTTCAGGTGCTCACCCACACCTGTCCAATGACGGTGGAAATTCAAATCCAACATGCCAATGAAACAGACGTCACTCTTGACGATTGCGCTCGTTTCAGCAGTGCAATGGGAGAGGCGCTTGACAGCAACGCGTTGCTGTCCGAGGCCTATGTTCTGGAAATCAGCAGTCCCGGTATTGGCGAACAGCTGACCACCGATCGCGACTTTCTGACGTTCAGGGGATTTCCTGTGAAGGTCATTCACCGAGACGGCACAACAGAACATCATCTGGATGGTCTGCTGCTCGAGCGCAACGATGACGTGCTGCAGATCAACATTCGCGGAAGGATCAAGCGCATCCCCCGCGACCACGTGATCAGCGTCCAACTGATCAACCCTGGCGCATAAGCGCTGCTCAGACCTCGCTCTCACTCACCTCCTTTCGATGGCTCTCGTCCTTCTTCCCGGTCTCAGCAACCTGATCGACGACATCAGCGAAGAGAAGAAGCTGCCGCCTCAGGTGGTGGAGGCCGCACTGCGTGAGGCTCTTCTCAAGGGATATGAGCGGTATCGCAGAACCCTGTATCTGGGCATCAGTGAAGATCCCTTCGATGAGGAATACTTCAGCAATTTTGATGTCGGGCTCGATCTCGATGAAGAGGGATATCGGGTGCTGGCCAGCAAGATCATTGTTGAAGATGTTGAGAGCGAGGACCATCAGATCGCTCTAGCCGAGGTGATGCAGGTGGCGGAGGACGCTCAGGTGGGAGACACCGTGGTTCTCGACGTCACCCCGGAGAAAGAGGACTTCGGTCGCATGGCCGCAGCCACCACCAAACAGGTGCTGGCACAGAAGCTGAGAGACCAGCAGCGTCGAATGATNCAGGAGGANTTCGCAGACCTCGAGGATCCCGTGNTGACCGCCCGGGTGATCCGCTTCGAGCGGCAATCCGTGATCATGGCNGTTAGCTCCGGACTGGGCCGACCGGAAGTCGAAGCCGAACTTCCCCGCAGGGATCAACTGCCCAATGACAACTACCGGGCCAACGCCACTTTCAAGGTGTTTCTCAAGGAGGTGAGCGAGGTTCCCAGGCGCGGCCCCCAACTGTTCGTCAGCCGCTCCAATGCAGGTCTGGTGGTCTACCTCTTCGAAAACGAGGTTCCTGAAATTCAGGAGGGCTCGGTGCGGATCGTGGCCGTCGCTCGGGAGGCCAATCCCCCATCCCGGTCCGTGGGACCACGCACCAAAGTGGCGGTTGACAGCATTGAACGGGAAGTTGACCCTGTGGGAGCCTGCATCGGAGCGCGGGGCTCCCGCATCCAGCAGGTGGTGAACGAATTGCGCGGCGAAAAGATCGACGTGATCCGTTGGTCCCAGGATCCCAGTCAATACATCGCCAACTCGCTCAGTCCCGCNAAAGTCGAGCTTGTTCGTCTGGTCGATCCCGTTGGTCAGCATGCCCATGTTCTGGTCCCTCCGGATCAACTCAGCCTTGCGATCGGTCGTGAAGGTCAGAACGTGCGGCTCGCGGCACGGCTGACGGGCTGGAAAATTGACATCAAAAATTCCACCGAGTACGACCAAGCCTCCGAGGACGCTGTGGTGGCAGACCTCATCTCTCAGAGGGAGCAGGAGGAAGCTCTGCAACAAGAAGCGGAAGAACGCCTTGCCGCTGAACAGGCCGCCCGCGCCGAAGAGGATGCCCGTCTGCGCGAGCTGTATCCGCTTCCAGAAGACGAAGAGGATTATGTCGAGGAGGATTTTGCNGCGGATGAANGNCAGCCAATGGCTGATTCAACCGACGGCGCCATGACGGAAGACCCTGCAGCGTTTGAAGACGGAACGTCCGNACAGGAGGCTGTCGATCAGGACGCTATCGAACAGGAGGCTGTCGATCAGGATTCAGAAGAGTCGATGTCCTCCGACGCCGAGGCGCAACACACCGAAGAGGAGCCGGAAGCGATGCTGAACGACGACACCCAGGGAACCCGGTGAATCAGAAGCCCATCCTGCGTCGCTGCGTGGCCTGCCGCCAGCTTTTGGACCGCCGCCTGTTCTGGCGTGTGATCCGCGANCATAAGGATGGAGTCCTCCTTGATGCGGGGATGGGCCGATCGGCCTATCTCTGCAAACAAGAGGAATGTCTAGAAGAGGCGCGGCGCAGGAAACGATTGCAAAAAGCCCTGAGATGTCAGGTGCCCGATGCACTTCTCGCGACGCTGCAAGAGCGACTCAGTCGCAAGACTTGAGGAACCGCTGAGGCAAACTAAACATTGGCCCCGCTTCGCGAGCGGCCACCGTGGCACCTCGTGCCCGGCACGACCGGAGACCCCACCTGAATGACCAGCAGCGGCAAAGTCAGAATCTACGAGCTCTCCAAGGACTTGGGCCTTGAAAACAAGGATGTGCTGGATGCTGCCGAGAAACTCTCGATCGCAGCAAAAAGCCACAGCAGCTCGATCAGTGATGACGAGGCCGGCCGTATCCGGAGTTTGCTGAAGAACGGCAAACCAGCCGCCTCCAAGGCAGCCTCCCCGATCAAACCANCGCCAGGCAAAGCGATTCTCTCGGTCAAGAAGGCCTCCACTCCCACGGCGCCCCAAACCGCTGCACCCACCCGAGCACCAAGTCCAGCCCAACCAGCTGCGCCTCAGGCTGCGACAGCCAAGCCAGCTGATCCGGCTCCGGTCAAACCAAGCATTGTCAAGCCATCAGCGGTCAAACCGGCTGTTCCGGTCAGACCTGTGGTGTCAAAACCGGCGCCTGCCACGCCAACGAGCGCAANGNCGAACACCCCGATCAGACCCGCAGCAGACAAACCTTCTGCACCGGTGAGACCGACAGCGGCTGGAGCACCCGTGAAAGCACCACCGCCACGGCCCGTCGGGGCACCGGCTANCANCCCTGCCAAAAAAGCNGATCAAAGCCAGGCCCCTCGACCAGCACCCCCAGCGAGCCCTGGTCAGAGCAGGCCCCAGGTGGTCGGCAAACCGCAACCAACCTCTCCTGCTGAGGCACGCCCGAGCGGCCAAACGGCCCGCCCAACAGCTCCCACGCCGCGACCAAGCGCTCCGGCAGCAGCAGCAAAACCACCACCAGCACGGCCGGCGCCAGCACGACCAGCACCCCGACCCGGAACCCCTGGCCGTCAGGACCCTGCACAAGGCCAGAGACCACAGATCATCTCCAAACCGGGTACGAGACCNGCACCCAAGCCAGGGGCAGGGGCGCCGACACGTCCTGGATCGCCGATCCGTTCGGGCAGTGGATCACCGAGGCCAACACCACGACCGGAGCTCGTGGGCAAACCACAACCCCGTCGGCCTGCTGGTGCCGGCCAGGACGGAGCTGGTCAGAAACCTGCTCCGCCTCAGCGCGGTGGCCCATCCGTTCCGCCGCGTCCCGGAGCGCCAAGTCGCCCCGGCGCTCCAACCCGTCCTGGGGCTTCAGGCCGGCCAGGTGCACCCGTTCGTCCTGGNGCACCGACACGACCAGGGGCACCTCAGCGTCAAGGACGACCGCAGCCACCTGGAAGCCGACCCGGCAGCGCACCAAGGACTGGTGGGAACACCCTCGAATTGGTGGGAAAACCGATTCGACGGGATGGCAGCAGCGCCGGCGGCGGTGGTCAGCGNCCGGCGTCCCCACGACCGGGAGGCCCCAACCGACCAGGCATGCCAAGCGGGATGCGCAAGCCGGTCGCACCCGGCGAGCTCATGCAGCTCCAGAAACCCGTCGGGCGGCCAACAGCACCACCGCCACGCCGCCCTGATGCACCAACCAAAGCATCTCCTGCTGGTGAAGCCACACCCCCGGTTGCCCGGCCGACAGCGCCGACAGCTCCTCGCCGGCCTGGGTTCCGACCGGGAGCACCGGGTGGACAACGCCGTCCTGGACGCCCCGACTGGGATGACAGCGCCAAACTCGAGGCACTGCGCAGCCGCTCCCCTCAGAAGCAGCGCCAGAAGGTGCANATCATCGGTGAAAACGATGATGCCNTNACAGCGGAGACCGGTGGATTCGCCGGTGAGCAGCANGCGATGGTGCTCTCCGCCAGCCTTGCGCGTCCGGCCAAGCCGAAAGCTCAGCGCAAAGCCGCTCCGAAGCCGATGGCGGCAATGCGGAAGCGCAAGAAGGAAACCACGCGACAACGGCAGCGTCGCCGTGCGATGGAGCTGCGCGCCGCCCGCGAGGCCAAACAGGTCCGGCCGGAAATGCTGGTTGTTCCCGAAAGCAACCTCACGGTGCAGGAGCTGGCCGACATGCTCAGCGTCGAGAGCTCCGAGATCATCAAATCCCTGTTCTTCAAGGGGATCATCGCCACGGTCACCCAGACCCTGGACATGCCCACCATCGAAACAGTCGCCGAAGAATTCGGCGTACCGGTGCTCCAGGACGATGTGGAGGAAGCGGCGAAGAAGACCGTTGAGATGATCGAGGAAAAGGATCTCGATCATCTGATTCGACGTCCGCCTGTGGTGACCGTCATGGGCCACGTCGACCACGGGAAGACAAGCCTGCTCGATGCGATCCGCAAAGCTCGCGTTGCAGCGGGAGANGCCGGAGGCATCACCCAGCACATCGGTGCCTACCAGGTGGAGATCGAACACAACGATGAAGAGCGCAAGCTCACCTTCCTTGACACACCTGGCCATGAAGCCTTCACGGCGATGCGGGCCCGAGGGACAAAGGTGACGGATGTGGCTGTCCTGGTCGTTGCCGCCGACGACGGAGTTCGTCCGCAGACCCTGGAAGCGATCAGCCACGCTCGCGCAGCTGAAGTTCCGATTGTTGTGGCGATCAACAAGATCGATAAGGAAGGGGCTTCCGCAGACCGGGTGAAGCAGGAGCTTTCCGAGCAGAACCTGCTTGCAGAGGAATGGGGAGGTGATGTGGTGATGGTGCCTGTCAGCGCCATCAAGGGGGAGAACATCGACAAGCTGCTGGAGATGATCCTCTTGGTGACCGAGGTGGAGGACCTTCAAGCCAATCCCGATCGTCTGGCCCGAGGCACTGTGATCGAGGCTCACCTCGACAAGGCAAAAGGCCCGGTGGCCACCCTGTTGGTGCAGAACGGAACCCTTAAAACCGGCGATGTTGTGGCAGCAGGCCCTGTGCTCGGAAAAGTCCGCGCCATGGTGGACGACAGCGGTCTGCGGATGAAGCAGGCCGGGCCATCGTTTGCCGTGGAGGCGCTGGGCTTCAGCGAGGTGCCAACGGCCGGCGACGAATTTGAGGTGTATCCGGATGAGAAATCAGCCCGCGCTGTGGTCGGTGAGCGTGCATCCGATGCACGTGCCACACGACTGGCGCAGCAGATGGCCTCCCGCCGGGTGTCGCTGACGGCCATGTCCGGCCAGGCCAATGAGGGTGAGCTGAAGGAACTCAACCTGATCCTCAAGGCGGATGTCCAAGGATCCGTCGAAGCGATCCTCGGGTCTCTCGAACAACTCCCGAAGGACGAAGTCCAAGTGCGTGTGCTGCTGTCGGCCCCGGGGGAAATCACCGAGACCGATGTGGATTTGGCCGCCGCCTCCGGCGCGGTGATTGTCGGCTTCAACACCTCAATGGCGTCCGGTGCCAAAAAAGCAGCGGATGCAACCGGCGTTGATGTTCGCGATTACGACGTCATCTACAAATTGCTGGAAGACATCCAACTGGCCATGGAAGGCCTCTTGGAGCCGGAACTGGTCGAGGAATCTCTTGGAGAGGCCGAAGTGCGGGCTGTCTTCACCATCGGCAAGAGTGCAGTGGCTGGCTGCTACGTCACCAGCGGAAAGCTGCAGCGCAACTGCAAGGTGCGTGTCCATCGCGGTTCGCAGGTCGTTTACAACGGCGATCTCGATTCACTGCGGCGCAACAAGGACGACGTCAAAGAGGTGGCCACCGGTTTCGAATGTGGTGTCGGAACCGATCGATTCGCCAACTGGGAAGACGGGGATCGCATCGAAGCNTTCAAGATGGTGACCCAGCGCCGCAAGCTCTCCACCTGACATCCGCTTCAGCCGTGACCTCCCGCCGCGAGCCTTTGCTCTGGCTTCAATGTCTCGCCATNGGCGTGATTCCTCTGGAGCTTCTCCTGATTCGGATGGTTCTTGCCGCTGCAGACCCNGGACCGATCCCGCCGCTTGAACGCTTGCTCACTTGGGGNGTCGGTGTTCTGGCTCCAACCCTGGCACTTTGGAAACGACCAGCTGATTGGGGATCACTGTTGATTCTGCGTTTGCCGACAAGCAACCGCAGCCTTGAGCAACAACAACTGAGCACCCGACAACGCGGGTTCAGCTCCAGCGCTGCTTTTGCTCTTGGTGCAGCAGCTCTGTTGCCGGTGATCTGGTTCCTGGATGATTCCGCGGGATTGATCCATGAGTTGTCTCCGGTTCAAGGCAGCTCACGGTTGGTGACCCTGATGCTGTGCATCCCTCTGCTGGCTCTGATCGTCTGGCAGCTACAGCAACTGGTTCAGGCCGTGATTCTGCTGAGCAGCGAGGGAAGCCAACCCATCAAACCGCTTGACTCAAAACAGCTCCACGAAGAGCGAACAAGTTTTGGCTTGCAGTTGNTGCGTCTCGCCCCACTGGAATGGACAGAACCCTCAACCCAATCCAAGTCTGATGCCGCAGCAACCAAAGACGATGGCGACGACTCGCTGTCAATCTCCACCGCTGGTGGTGCGGTCGAACCAGAGCAAAGCAGCGAAGAGAACCAAAGCACCAGTTTGGATGCCGATATCGGCGAGATTGACGGAAACACCAGCGGAAGCCCGGAAGAGCATGGTGAAGAGCCCGAGCCCAGCGGAGGCGAACAACGCGAACCAGAGGACACGTCTGAGCCCACGCCAGGGAGTTTGTGATTCGCGAAGCAGGCGTTCCCTCATCTGAGGATCAATCCCTTTGCTGCCTTTCAGATCCTTCGTCAATGCTTCTTGGCTGTGTGGAGCGATGCTATGGACAAATGGGTGTATCCCCCACGTCGTTGGAACGCAGAAGCGTAAACCCGATCTGAGCTCACGACTCTCGCTCAACGGTGCCGGTTGCATTCATCCATCGCGCNCCTCAAACGAAGAACTGATCCGAACACACAACCAGAAACCGAGAGATATCACCATCTGCAGTGTGGCAAACAACAGCTAATTCAAGACTTTGCACAACAAAAAGAATGCAAGATCGCCATGCCAACAAAAACCACGACAACACTCATCAACCAAAACGCCTCATGATCGTCCTGATCATTGGCGCCACCCATGTCGACACCCAAACCAATGACCGATGCAGTGTTAAATTACCTATGAAGCCGGTGTAGCTCAGCTGGTAGAGCAACGCTTTCGTAAAGCGTGGGTCGCCTGTTCAAGTCAGGTCATCGGCTTATCAATTTTTTAATGATATGGAAAAAACAGAATCTACGCCTATTCCGCATCCAATCAGGCATCTTTCCAGTCAAGATGGCACATCATGGGTTGGATTGGTCGACGGCGTCTACGCAATTGCGATGACACTAATCGCCATTAACCTGCCAGAATTACTAACCTCACTTTTAGCCCTGCCTCGAAACGATATTGTCAACCAATTGATTACCAGGCTTGTCATTTACGAATTTATCGCTTACATCGCAACATTTCTCGTTCTCTACGACCTATGGAGCATTCACCGCGTCATCCTGAAAATGGGTGGCCTCAAGTGCCAGGCGCAAAACATCCTCAATGGCTTAGCGCTTTCTCTGTCATGCCTAGGAGCGGGAAATATCATTGTCAGTTTAAAAGAAAAATCAGCGTCGGCAACTGAAGCAATTCGCAAAAATATCAGCGTTGATGCATTGTTTTCAACATGGGTCAACAGCCACGCATCCCTTTCCTTTGTGACATTCATCATCGCTGCTGCAATGTTCTTCACCATGTCCTTCATGGCACGCAGCAGCACCAACGAATCATCACCCTCCGAGCTACGCATTCTGTCGAAAGACCTGTGGCGCAAAGGCTGCTTCTTTTTCCTCTCACTCATTATTTGGGTTCCGATGTTATTCGGTCAAAAAATACTGATGCCACCCGCTCCGCTCGTTATCACGTACCTCGTCCTGAGCTACAACCAACACCATATTGCCAACTTTTTTCAGCGCAACAGAACCCACGCATAGCCTGGAACCATACAGTTTGCGCCAATGAAATCCAGATCAATTCAAGCGCAATCTCAGCACAAAGCATTACAATTATGACGTGGTTAGTTGTTGATGCGATCTGAATCATGACCAACAGAGCCGTTGTCCCATATCAGTCGGGTCCTTATGGAGACCCTCCAACAACAAGGATTGCGGATTACGGGCGGGTCCTCAGTCAGCTCCTGTATCAACTCCGGTTTGATCTCCTTTTTTTCATCCCGATCTGCACGCTGCTGATCAGTATTGACATTCCAGAAGGATGGCTGCTGAACAACAAAGCCGTCTCCGGACTTGGCATCGCCATGTCGATCTTCATCGGTTTTCGTACCTCCGATGCCATTTCGCGCTGGTGGGAAGCACGCAAACTCTGGGGAGCCATCATCAACATCAGCCGAGAGTGGGCAGATGTTCTCCGCTCACACCTCAGTCCAGACCATTGGAATAATGCGCGAACACATCGCATGGTGCAATTTCAAGTTGCTCTCGTCTGGCAACTCAATTTCCAGTTAAGAAATTTCTGGCATCCCGATCTGAGAAGAATGCTGGATCAGCTGTTGCAAACGATGAAACTGCCGTCAACAAGCACAGTGAGAAGTCTGTCATCGGAACGTGCAGCTGAAATTCAAGCGTTTTATCAGGATGATTGGATCAATGATTGGGGAAGAATCCAGCTGGTGGAGGTCAGCAATCGATTCACCGATGCAACTGGAGGCCTGGAACGCATTCGCAACACACCCATTCCTGCCGCCTACGACATGGTTGTTCGATCGATCATCTGGGTGTTCGGGACAGAACTGATGCTCACATTCAAGGAACTCAAATCACCAATTACAGGCATCATGCTATTTGTGACGTTCATTGTTGCCGAGCGAATAGCTTCTTATGTCGAAGGCCCGTTTGATCGGGATGGAAGCAGCTTTTCATTGCCGTTGAACGGAATCTGCTCAACGATCAGCAAAGACCTCGTTCCTGGAGAGTTGGACTTCGGCCGCTTTCAAACCACAACAAATCCTTCACGTTGGGATTGATGAATTTGATGTCGCCCCAGCTCATCCGCAACGGGTCAGCCTTGAGTGGCCTCGTCATGGTGCTCTTCGTCATTGCGCACCTCGCTGGGCTGATCCCAGCGTTCCTGGCACCCGCCTCGTTTGAGGCCTACGCCAGTGCACTGCATCGCTCATCTTTCCTGCCAGTTGTTGAGATCGGACTGGCAGCGACCGCTGTGGTCCATGTCGGACTCACGCTGAGCAAAACGATCGCAAACCGCTCCAGCGGCAACCACTCCCGTTTGAGCAGCCGCCGTCAAGCTCCGCTCGCTGCGATGGCCTCCCGCAGCAAGCTGGCTGCGGGTCTGGTGACCCTTGTTTTTCTGGTCATTCATCTCGAGCAACTGCGTTGGCCGCGGCCTGCGGATGGTGGTGAACGCGCTGCGCTTCAGGCCGTTCTGGACCACCCCAGCTCATTGCTTCTCTATGCGGCAGCAGCGGTAGCTCTGGGTCTGCATCTGCTGCACGGTGCGGAGGCCGCCCACCGCAGCCTCGGTTGGCTGACCCCAGCCAACGGCATGATCCTGCGACAGGGTGGACGTTTGATCGCCGCTGCAATCGGTGGTGGATTTCTGCTGATCAGTGTTGGCATCGCTTGGGGGCTTGCAGCATGAGCGGCCTGCCAGACCCGCGCATTCCTGCCGGACCGATCGCTGATGCCTGGCGCCGCACCAGGGAGGAGCTGCCCCTGATCAGCCCCCTGCGCAAAGGGCAAATGGATGTGCTCGTGGTGGGCACGGGCCTGGCGGGCGCTTCAGCCGCTGCGACCCTCGCCCAGCAGGGCTACCGCGTGACGGTGCTCAGCTTCCACGACAGTCCGCGCCGAGCCCACTCCGTGGCGGCCCAGGGCGGGATCAATGCAGCCCGATCGGTCGCCGTGGATGGCGACAGCATCAACCGGCTGTTTGCGGACACGCTCAAGGGCGGAGATTTCCGAGCCCGGGAAGCCGGTTGCCAGCGCTTGGCTGAGATCAGCAGCGGCATCATTGATCAATGCGTCGCTCAAGGAGTGCCGTTCGCCCGCGAATACGGCGGCAGCCTGGCCACACGCAGTTTTGGCGGAGCCCTCGTCAGCCGGACGTTCTATGCCCGGGGGCAGACCGGCCAACAGCTGCTCTATGGGGCTTACCAGGCGTTGATGCGCCAGGTGGAGCTGGGNCGNGTNACGACTNCTNANCCGCCGNGACNTGCTGGANNTGATCACNGTNGANGGTGTGGCCCGNGGNGTNGTGNCNCGTNACNNGNTNACGTGGNGAACTNGAGGTGCACACCGCCCAAGCGGTCGTGCTCTGCAGCGGTGGGTACAGCAACGTCTACTTCCTCTCGACGAATGCACTGAAATCCAATGCCAGCGCGATCTGGCGCGCCCATCGCAAGGGGGCCTTGTTCGCCAATCCCTGCTTCACCCAGATCCANCCCACCTGCATCCCCAGCGGTGATGCCTTTCAGAGCAAGTTGACGCTGATGAGCGAGAGCCTGCGCAACGATGGTCGGATCTGGCTGCCCAAACAAGCGGGGGACAGCCGGCCCGCCGAAGCAATCCCCGAGCAGGAACGGGATTATTTCCTCGAGCGGCTCTATCCCCGATACGGCAACATGGCGCCGCGGGATGTGGCATCACGGCGTGCCCGTGAATTCTGCAACGAAGGGCTTGGGGTCGGCCCTGCAGGTCGGTCGGTNTACCTGGATCTCACNGATGCGATNCGATCGGAGGGCCGAGACGCGATTGCNGCGCGTTACGGCAACCTGATGACGATGTACGAACGGATCAGTGGCGATGATCCCTACCGCAAGCCGATGCGNATCTATCCAGCCCCCCACTACACGATGGGGGGGCTGTGGGTGGACTATCAGTTGATGAGTTCGGTTCCAGGGCTGTTCGTGCTGGGGGAGGCGAATTATTCAGAACACGGTGCCAACCGGCTTGGCGCCAGTGCCCTGATGCAGGGGCTGGCGGACGGCTACTTCATCGCGCCATCGACAATCACCGCCTGGTTGGCCAGCACACCTGCCAAGCAGATCACCCCTGACCACCCAAGTTGCCGANATGCGCTGGAGAGCACCCGGGGGCGAATCAAACGTCTGTTGAACAACANTGGCGACACATCGGTGGACAGTTTCCATCGCCAACTNGGCACCGTGATGATTGATCGATGCGGCATCAGTCGCCATGCCGAAGGCCTGCGCGACGGGCTGGAACAGGTGAACGCACTTGAACAGCGCTTCGCCGCGGACGTGCGCGTGCCCGGCGATGACTGTGGCCCCAACGCTGAACTGGAGAAGGCGCTGCGGGTCAGCGACTTCTTTGGACTGGCGCAATTGATGCTGAGGGACGCCCTNGCGCGAGAGGAATCCTGCGGCGCCCACTTCCGTGAGGAGCACCAAAGTCCTGAAGGCGAAGCCCAACGGGATGATGCCAAGTTTGCCCACATCGCCGCCTGGGAACACAACGACAGCGGAGAGCCGATCCGTCACGCCGAACCGTTGCNGTTCACGGCTTTGCAACCCAGCACCCGCAGTTATCGATGAACATCACCCTGCGCATCTGGCGACAGACCACGGCCGAACAACCCGGCCGGTTCGAGCGCCATGCACTTGCCAACGTCTCAGCGGACATCTCTCTGCTGGAGGCCCTGGACCAGCTCAACGAACAGCTGATTCAGGCTGGAGAACGGCCCGTGAGCTTCGAACATGACTGCAGGGAAGGCATCTGCGGCAGCTGCGGTTTTCTGGTCAACGGCCAGGCCCATGGCCCCCGCGCCGCGACCTCGGTGTGCCAGCTCTACCTTCGCGAGTTCAAGGACGGTGCAGAACTGACGCTGGCACCCTGGCAAGCCAAGGCGTTCCCGATGATTCAGGACCTGATGGTGGATCGCTCTGCTTTCGACCGACTGATCGCAGCAGGCGGCTACTGCTCAACGGGCACGGGGCAGGCACCGGACGGCAATGCGCTTCCGATTGGCAGAGACCAGGCCACAAGTGCCTTCAGTACAGCCACCTGCATCGGCTGTGGCGCCTGTGTGGCGAGCTGCCGCAATGCCTCCGCGAGCTTGTTCGTTGCGGCCAAGCTGGCTCACCTTGGCCAGCTGCCCCAGGGACAGCCCGAACGTGCCAGCCGAACCNAAGCGATGCAGGACCAGATGACTGCAGAAGGATTCGGCAGCTGCAGCAGCAATTTGGAGTGCGAGGCGGTCTGCCCTCAGGAGATCTCAGCCGATTGGATCAGNTGGATGCATCGCGAGCGATCAAGCTCGAGGTAGCCAGTCATCACACCTCACGGTGATTGCCATCCTGGAGATGCTGGTATTCTCTGCTGACACCTGAGATATCAATCATTGACAGTCCAAAATTGATTTTGGACTTCGATCGTCATCGCCTCCTCAACAGCCATGATTTTTTCCGAGCTGCACAACTTTCTGTTCCTCAAGGGGCGCAAAGTTGCCAGCACCAGTTTTGAAGTGGCATTGTCAAAGATCTGTGGTGCTGAGGACGTCATCACCCCAATCACTCCGGTGGATGAGCGGCACCGCATTAATCTTGGTTACCGACANGCCCAGAANTTNGGGGCTGANCCGGANAAACTTAAGAACTATATCGACTCTGTAAAGACAGCAGATACAGATCAATTAAGCCAACTCAAATTACCCAAAGGACACTTCAAAAACCACAGCACTTTCAAAGAAGCATGGGCATTTTTTGGAGAACGCTTAAGCGGCAAACGCGTGATTGCAATTACAAGAAACCCTTACGAGACAATTCTTTCACGCCTGAATCACATTGCACTCTTCGATAAAGAATACAAAAAAAGTGGAGAGGCCATTCGGGCAACCCCGGATCAACTGCAGGAAGCATTAAAGATTTTCATCAACAAACTAAACAAAGAGTCCTATCCCAAAAACGTTAGCCATTACGAGCCACCTCATGACGCAACAATTCCTTTGAAAGTGGACTATCTCAAGTTCGAGCATCTTCAAGCAGAACTCAACCAATTCCTGGCCAGCCTCGACATCTCAGAGAGTGTCACCCTTCCCCACCTTAAAAAGGGGCAGAATCTTCCCGTTGAAGCCATTCTCGACATCGCNGATTCTGAGCAACTCANGATCATCAACGATTACTTCGATGATGAATTCAAGGTATTTGGCTATCAGAAACTNGAAGCACATCCTTCCCCTTAACGNGCCAACTTAAAACGTAGGATCTGTTGTAGAACGCAGGACGTATTCCATTCACAAGATCTCGACCTGACGTCAATCCATCTGTTGCNAAGAACAGCTACTGGTGACTGGACTCAGCGTCCACAACAGTCTTCAACCCTTCAGACAGATGAACAAAAAAATCTGTTCTCCCGTGATGTTGATCACGTCTTCAGGACGCAGCCCGGCGAACGCAGCCGCAACAAATTGACACTCCTCTCCCGAACCGTATTGATCACTTTGGTCATCGCTCCGGTGGTCGCTGGAGGCGTTGGCTTTTTACCGGTCGCCTCACTGCTTCGAATCAAAAGAATTAGTGCGTCTGTTCAAAGACCTGCACCCAAGCAGCAGGGTCTAACACGCCNGCAGNTGATCGTTCTGCAAACAACCANTGGCGTGGCATACGCGCAACCATGGTTGACATAGGTGGACTGCGAGGGGACGGGCAACAATGAAAGAACAGTCGATGTTGATTAAAAAACGGCTTTCAAGACATCATTTGATTACTCAGATAAAATTCGTCGATCCATTTAATCTGCACTCAAGCCAACAACAAAACAATGAAATCACTATTCATGGCCCTCAGCTGGGCTGCAATAACAACAGCCAACGCAATCGCAGCCGAGGTACCTTCCATCAGACTGGTTGTATTATCACTCGACAGCGAAACAATACAAGAATGCGAGTCATCAGCAGTCCAAGCTTTGACTTCACATGGGTTCCAAACCCAAGTTCTTAAACAAGGCCAGTCCGTGGTTAAAGTTTGGGGAATGAAGAGATCAAAGCTTTACGCGATTCAACTGGAATGCGATACAGAACTTAAAACGAAGGCCTTTGCATTTACGCACCCCTATACAGACAACTCACCAAAAATCGATAAGATAATTGATACCGTACTAAGATGACAAGCAATCGACTTTGACGAACAAATATCATCACCAAGCAATATCTCAGGGNCCACAGCAACTCCAATAAATGCTGACGACAACCAAAGATTAGAACCAAGAAAAGTAGCAATGCTCAAATATAAAATAACTGCATTTTTATACAATAAACTGGTTGTCAATTACAGCCAGCTTCCCAGAACAGGGGCCAAAATCAAACTCAATATCCTTCATGCTTGCGAGGTGGCTTCCGTCAAGCAAAATCGATAATCCACCTTTGACTTCTGCCAAAGAAAGCTTCCCTCCAGCATGCTTGATTTGAATGATATCAATGCCTTGTTCAAAGGAATAGATTTTATCCTTTCCTTCTCCTTCACTGATCACGAAGTGGTCTTTACCCTCGTGCCCATAGAGCAGATCTCTTCCTGGACCACCATCGAGCAGATCATCACCGGCCCCACCACCCAGAGTATCCCGACCCTCTGAGCCAATGATCGTGTCATCACCACTTGCACCATAGAGATTCGCATTGGGCCGATTAGCTATCAAGTAATCATCTCCCTTGGTGGAAATTTCGACCGGAAGCTTCGTGGCTAAAGACAAATCATTCTTAAAATCTGGGAAATCACAATCTTCCTCAATAGGGAAGGGGACTCGTGTAGCAAGTGGTAATGATTGATCACTCTCTACATCCCAAAGACTTGCCAACGCATTTAAGTCGTTAATGGTAAATTCTTTATAAACGAAATCAGGATACTGCGCTTCATTGTAAGACATAATTGTACTGGCCGTACTGAATTCTGGGCTGTATGGCTTTTGTTTTGGATGCTTCAATCCCAATGAATGACCCAATTCATGCGTGATTGTTGCCATTTGATCTGATGTATTCCGCTGCTTTTTAACCAAAACCGTTGCCAGACCTGACGAATCAATACCTCCCCTAGGATTCCAAATACTTTCACCTGTCGTATCTTTACTCCATGGCTTACTCACATGTTTAGCCGCTAGAAACTGAATACGAGCATTAGAAGCCTTCTTGACCTCTCTGAAGTCTATGTCTAAAGATGCATCAAGATGAACGAGCAACTTTTTAATCCACTTTCTGATTTGGTTGCTCTGCGCAGCCCCTTTAACCTTGTAGGTGAAAGTATTTCCATATTCGGTTTCCAAGATGCCATTAAATGCCTTGCGGCGTATGAAGTAAGGAATCTCGCCAGACCCAACAACAAGCTCATCCAGGTGACGTTGATTTTTCGGAGCAACAAGCCATTTTGTTCGGAAAGACATCACGATGGAGGCACTTGGCAAGAATGCTAAAAAACAAATAAGATCAAAATGCTGCGCACAAGATTTATTTTGAATTTCACTAGATCAATCATTCACAAGGATCGTGTGCTTATCACAAAATGACACTCCTCTCACGAACCGCATTGATCGCCTTGGTCATCGCTGCGGTGGCAAGCGGAATCTGGTTAAACCGCACGGCATGGAGAAACCGCCGTCTGATCTGGCAATTGCAGGCTGCGGTGGTCGCCGGAGGCGTTGGCTTTGTTGCCGGCCGCCTCACGGCTCCGGACCAAAAGAATTANTGCATCCGTTCAAAGGCCTGCACATCCGCGTCCTGCTGCAGCCAGGTCGTTCACGGCCTCCGGTCCACGCCCATCGCCTAGCTGCTGCATGATCAGATCCGCCTGCACCCCNAGNAACAGGGTCTGGCAGGGGAAAGCACTACGTGCTGCTGCGCGTCTGGCGAGGGATTCAGCCTGCAGAAGGGCCGCCTGACACGACGGCAGATGATCGTTCTGCAAACAACCGGTGGCATTGGCATGAAGCGCCCCCATGGTTGACGCAAGAGCAGCTGCAGGGGCAAGTCCGTTGAAGAGGAGACACAACAGGACTGTGACGGGACGGGCAGTCACGACCTCAGAAGGAGATTTGCTGAGATGATGCCGTAATTCCGCCGCATCTCCGTGTACACCGACTGGACCGCCATCGCTCTGCTGCTGTTCACCGCTGTGCCTCTGCTTGCCGTGGTGGCCACAGCAACTGTGTTTGTGCTCAAAAACAAGGAGAAAGCACCGCTTGGCTGAACCCAGCCTTCAGGGATGGACGCGTTGAGAACAGTCAGCTGACGGAGCTGGTCACGCTGACCAGCCGCGACAACTCGGAAGCTGCCGTGGTGAGCCCATTCAACGGTTGGCTGTTTAGAGGTTGACTGTTCAAAGGTGCTGTGCTGACAGCAGCACTCAACTCTCCGCGGCCGAGGCAGGCCAGGCATGTTCTGAAGCGTTGGCTTGAAACCCTCTGGATTCCACTGCCTCCGCAAACGGTGCAAGGGCGCATAACAGTGCAGGTGCTCACAACGACCTGAAATTCATTTGTGATCAGTGTGAGGTGATTTGACCACAAAGATCCCGAAGCCTTCCTTAAGAATCCCCAACACGAAAGCCTCGATGAGTCAAGTGCTGCAGCAACTCCACGGTTGAGATCGACTCCTGGGCGTCGATCAGCCCAAGTCGGAACGCGATCCGGCCGATCACAGCCGGGGCGTCGAGCCCCGCCTGCTGAAGCGGCAACAACCCGGCACTCGCTTCACGTTTCGACAGCTTTCGGCCCTGGTCATCCATCAACAGTGGGCCGTGCCGGAATTGCGGAGCAGCACACCCCAACACTGAAAACAGACTCAACTGGGCTGGCAGCGCATCCCGCAGATCGTCTCCCCGCACCACAGCGCTGATGCCGAANCAGATCTCATCAATCACCGTGGCGAGCTGATAAGCGACGAAACCATCCGCGCGCCGCAGAATCACATCGCCGCTGTGGTGGGGATCGGCATCCGGCACCCGAAGCCGCCAGCTGGGAAGGCGTTGCTGTTGCCAGCCCCAGCCATGATTCCGGTCCCGGCAGGTGCCTGGATAGATGGCGTGGCCCGCCAGAACACGTCGAGAGCAGCGACAGGCGAACAGGGCACCGGAACGCCTCAACCAGGAGAGCACGGAGTAATAAANGCCTCTGCGATCGCTCTGGAGGATCACCGGGCCATCCCAGTGCAGGCCCAACCACTGCAGATCCCGCTGAATCGCTTCAACCGCTCCGGTTTGACAGCGGGGGCTGTCGAGATCATCGATGCGCAACAACCAAACACCCCGGTTGAGCCGGGCCTCCAGCCAAGAGAGCAACGCTGTGCTCAGGTTGCCCAGATGGAGAACCCCTGTGGGCGATGGCGCAAATCGACCGCGGTATCCGGAGCCNCGCAGGGCCTGTCCACGGCTGAATGGTTGAAGCAGGTGATCAGGCGGGAGAGCGAGGGAAGTCAATGAACGTTTGAGCGGCCCGCCGGACCGCTCCGACTCGAGTGTCCTGCCTNAAGCAGATCAACCCTGAACGCGATCCTTGAACATCTTTCCAGCCGTGAAGGCAGGCACACGCTTGGCAGGGATGGCGATCTTCTCGCCGGTCTTGGGGTTCAGGCCCTGACGCGCTGAGCGCTCACGGGGTTCAAAGGAGCCGAAACCAAGGATGGACACCTTTTTGCCTTCGACCACGGAATCAATGATGGTCTCGATGGCAGCGTCGACCACCAGGGACACATCCGTCTTGGTGAGCTCAGTGCGAGCAGCCACAAGATTCACCAAATCAGCTTTGTTCATTTGAAAGGGGGAGTGGAGGCGGAGACGGCGCNGAAAACGGCGTAATGAAACAGCCGCTGCCTTCCCCAAGCGCGCCAATCGTATGAACGTCGCGAGAGGCCTGCAAGCGACAAGTCCTGTGCCGCAACGCTTTAGCTCGATTCCATTGCGGTGTCCCAGCCGCTGAAGGGCACCAACTGCTCACCACGGAGCGCTCCGAGCCCTGCCCCAGAAGCCAGGTCTGGACTGGCATTTGAAGGAAGCCATTGGCGNAGCCGTTGGAGACTGCGCAACTGTCGGGGCCAGTGAAACGTTCGGCCATGACGCAGCGGAGCAAGACGCCCGGGAGCGATCGGCGTCAGCAAACGCCCGCAGAACAGCAGATTCGCCGGCGCCGCAGCGTGCACCACACAGCTGCCAGGTGTGGGCCCGGGAGTCCAGAGCAGNTNCANGCCNCCAGCCAGAGCATGGGTGTCTGAAAAAGTGATCAGAGGCTTCACATCAGGCAANANATAGGCCTCCTGCTNCTGCACAAGCACGGTCCAGCCAAACCGCTCCTGAAGCCGCCGCAAGCGCCCNTGGCCCTCGCGACTGGTGATCAGGATTCGCGCTGNGCGCCCCTGCGCCAACTGCTCGAGGGCTGTGATCGTGGCCTCGGTCAGCGGTGGACAGTCGATCAGTGCAGGGGCGTCCCCCGTTTCCAACCACCAGGAACTGCCGCCCTGACTGTCGCGATTCGGGGGAAACAACCAGAGATCCGGGCGCAACTGCCGCGGTGGTCGGCCCGCTTCCAGAGCCGTGGTCATCGACATGACGTTCAGCCCCTGGCCAAACCACTACTTTGAAATGGCCAGGTTCTGACGTCGTGAGCACCACGCACCCAGGCACTCCCTGGCCCTTGGGCAGCAGCCTCACNGCACGGGGCGTGAATTTCTCGATCGCCGCGCCCGCCGCGGATCGAATGGAACTGCTGTTGTTCGAAAACGGCAGCGCCCATACCCCCCATCAGGTTTTTGAGCTGGACAGCCGCAAGCATCGTTCCGGCGACTACTGGCACATCGAGGTGGAAGGCCTGGGGTTGGGCTGCTGTTACGGCTACAGAGCCTTCGGTCCCCTGGCCCCNGGNGCCCATGGGTTCCGGCCNTCCAAAGTGCTGCTGGACCCCGCTGCCCGAGGCATCTGCGGCTGGGACGTTTATGACCGACCACTGGCGACGGGTCCCAGCACCAATGCCCATGCCTGCCTGAAAGCGGTGGTGACAGAGCGGGATGGCTTTGATTTCCAGGCGCATCCCCGTCCGCGCAACAGCTGGCAACGCACGGTGATCTATGAGCTGCACGTGGGGAGCTTCACCAAACGCCCCGACTCCGGAGTGGATGAGCGTTTGCGCGGCACCTACCTCGGACTGATTGAAAAACTGCCCTACCTCAAGGAACTGGGGATCACGGCGATCGAACTGCTGCCGATCTTCGCCTTTGATCCAGCCGATGCCCCCCCCGGCCGGGACAANGTGTGGGGCTACAGCCCCCTGAATTGGTTCACCCCGCATCCCGGTTACGGGGTTGAAGCGGATGCAGGCAAGCTGCGCCAGGAGGTGCGGCAGCTGGTCGCCGCCTGTCATGACGTCGGAATCGAGGTGTTGCTGGATGTGGTGTACAACCACACCACCGAGGGCAACCGGGATGGACCCACCCTGAGCTGGCGCGGGTTTGCCGATCTCACNTACTACCACCAGAACACGGATGGTGAGTATCTCGACGTTTCAGGCTGCGGCAATTCCATCGCTGCAAACCAGCCGATCAGCACGCAACTGATTCTTGAATCCATGCGTTGCTGGGCGCTGGAGCTCGGTGTGGATGGATTTCGGTTCGATCTGGGCATTGAACTCAGCCGCGGAGATGGCCTCAAACCGCTCGACAACCCTCCCCTGTTCGAGGCGATTGAAGCCGACCCACTGCTGAGTGATCTGAAGCTGGTGAGCGAACCATGGGACTGCGGGGGGCTGTACCGCCTGGAGGATTTCCCGGCACGGCGCATCGGCACCTGGAACGGCCACTTCCGCGATGGCGTGCGTCGCTTCTGGAAGGGNGATGACCACAGCACTTGGACNCTGGCGCAGCGGTTCAAGGGCAGCCCAGACCTCTACAACAAAAAGGCGGTGACGCTGGGACGATCGGTGAACCTGATCACGGCTCACGACGGTTTCACCCTCGCTGATCTGGTCAGNTACAACCGCAAGCACAACCTGGCGAACGGTGAGGACAACCGCGATGGCGAGAACCACAACAACAGCTGGAATCACGGTGTGGAGGGTCCAACCACCGATCCAGAGGTGATCAGCCTGCGNCGGCGNCAGCAACGCAATCTGCTCAGCACCCTGCTGCTCTCCCGGGGGGTTCCGATGCTGTTGATGGGTGATGANGTGAGCCGCAGCCAAGGCGGCAACAACAACAGCTGGTGCCAGGACAGTCCGATCAGCTGGATGATCTGGAACCCCGACCAATGCGANCTNGAGCTGCAGGTGTTCCTGAAACGGCTGCTGAAACTGCGCAGCAGCCTCCCGCAGCTGTTCAATCCCCTGATGGCGCCCCGCGAAACCGCATCCAAGCACCCCCATGAGCATGGAGATGTCTGGCGGCANTGGCATGGAGTTGAACTCTGCAAGCCGGACTGGGCCGAGTGGTCCCGCAGCGTGGCGACGAGCCTGCACATGGGCAGCCGCGGGGCGCTGCTGTGGATGGGATTCAACGCTTATGAAGAAGCGATGCGCTTCGAACTTCCGGTGTCCGCATCCCCCTGGATGCGTGTGATCGACACCTCTCTGCCCAGTCCGTTGGATTTCCCAGCGGAGCCGGGTTTATTCAACGATGTGGACATCACCGTGGGTAGCCGCAGTTTTGTGCTGCTCCTGGCTCGGGAGGAAGTCACCTCCCTTCATCTCTGACTGATCGGGAAGCGGGCGGCGGGAATCGAACCCGCGTCATCAGCTTGGAAGGCTGAGGTCTTACCATTACACAACGCCCGCACTGGTACACCTGAACCACGGCCCTGGCGGGGTGGAAAGTGCGTCAGCACACATTCATTATGACGGTCCGCCTGACCACTGCATCCGCTTGACATCGTCTGAAGCACCCCAGGGAGGCTCCCGCCAACGATTGATGGTCGCTTACGGCCTTGGCGATGCGGGAACTGGGTTGGCCGCGACCCANCTTGGCTTCTACCTCTTTCCCTTCTTCACCTGCGCCGCTGGGCTTCCGGCGTTCATCGCCGGCTCCCTGCTCACGGTGATCAAGGTTTGGGATGCCCTCAATGATCCGCTGATCGGCTGGCTCAGCGACCACACCAACAGCCGCTGGGGGCCGCGTTTGCCGTGGATGCTGAGCGCAGCGCTGCCCCTTGGCATCAGCCTGGCCGCNATGTGGTGGGTTCCACCGGGTGATGTGTTGCAACGCACGGGCTACTACGTGCTGATGGCGATCCTNCTGATGACCGCCTANACGAGCGTCAATCTTCCCTATGCCGCACTCTCCACAGAACTGACACCCAGTACGGCGATCCGCACGCGGCTCAATGCCGCTCGCTTCACCGGCTCGATCCTGGCGGGACTGAGCGGCTTGATCGTGGCCTCGGTGGTGCTCACCGACGGCGGCGGCGGCTACCTGCGGATGGGCCAGATCACGGGCACGATTGCTTCTGTAACCACCCTGCTCTGCTGCTGGGGACTGGCCCCTTTCGCCAAGCGNGCCCAACGGCCGGTTCCNAATGCCGAATCCCCGATGCAGCAACTGCGGCGGGTGCTGGCCAATCCNCGCTTCCGCCAGGTGCTTGGCCTGTACCTGCTGCTCTGGTTCAGCCTGCAGCTGATGCAGGTGGTGGCCTTGATCTGGCTGGTGCAGGTGGTGCATGTGCCGGCCACCCTCTCCACCTGGATCCTGCTCCCCTTCCAGATCGCGGCCCTGCTGGGCCTGCAGCTGTGGAGCGTGCTGAGCAATCGCAACGGCCGGGTGGCGACGCTGCGCTGGGGAGCGGGCCTGTGGATCCTGGCCTGCTTGATTTCGATGCTGTTCCAGCCCCTGCCNCAGGGCGCCGGGNTGCTGCAGCTCCTGCCGCTGATTGGACTGATCACCATGGTGGGTGTGGGTGCTGCGACGGCCTATCTGATTCCCTGGTCGCTGCTGCCGGATGCGATCGATGCGGACCCCGGCAAGCCTGCAGGGCTCTACACCGCCTGGATGGTGTTCGGTCAGAAGCTGATCATCGGGCTGACGATGTCTGTGTTTGGCAGTCTTCTCTCGCTGACGGGCTACATCTCCGGAAGTGAGGGGGATTGCAATGGCGCCCTCAGCTTCATCGCCCAACCGGACTCAGCCCTGCTCGCCATCCGCATCTGCATGGGCCTGCTGCCTGCTGTGCTTGTGGTGTGCGGGCTACTGGTAATGCGAAGCTGGCCGGACCGTGGCGCCCACCGCAAGGCCATCGCCGGATGACCACTCCCCGCTGGCTGAAACGACTGGGCTCCAGCCTGTTGATCGGTGGTCAGGCCGTGGCCGCGACCCTGAAGGGACGGATCAACACGGTGGATCTCACCGATCAGCTGATGGAAGCNGGCCCCGGNAGCCTGCTGATCGTGCTGATCATTTCGGTAGCGGCGGGCTCGGTGTTCAACATCCAGGTGGCCGCAGAACTCACCCGCCAGGGGGCGGGCTCAACGGTGGGCGGCATCCTGTCGATCGGTCTGGCGCGGGAAATCGCCCCCCTGCTCACCGCCTGCCTGTTGGCCGGCAAGGTGGCCACCGCCTATGCGGCGCAGCTGGGCACGATGAAAGTGACCGAGCAGATCGATGCGATCACGATGCTGCGCACCGACCCGGTGGATTATCTGGTGGTACCCCGGATGATCGCCATGGTGGTGATGGCACCGGTGCAGTGCTTTTTCTTCTTCTTCATGGCGATCTGGAGCGGCCAGATCACCAGCACTGAGCTNTACAACATTCCGCCTGCGGTGTTCTGGACGTCNGTGCGCACCTGGATGGATCCAGAGGACCTGCCGTTCATGCTGGTGAAGGCCCTGGTGTTCGGAATGATCATCGCGATCATNTCCTGTGGCTGGGGACTGACGACCAAAGGGGGCCCCAAGGAGGTGGGCACCAGCACCACCGGTGCTGTNGTGATGATCCTGATCCTGGTGGCGATCATGGATGTGGTTCTCACCCAGGTGCTGTTCGGCGCATGAGCTCTTCATCCACCAAGGTCACGCTTCAGCCCGACCCACGCTTGCCGTTGCTGGTGGTGGGGCTTGGGGCGGCACTGTTGCCGCTGCCGTTGCACCCCTGGCCCACNCTGGTGGTNGCGCTGTTTGGCGTGTTCCTGCTGATTCAAACCGCGAGTTTGCGGCTGGAGTTTGAGGAGCGGGCCCTGATCGTGTGGCAGAACGGCCGCGAGCTGCGCCGCTTCCCCTACGACCAATGGCTCACCTGGCGGTTGTTTGCGCCCTGGCTGCCGGGANTGTTCTATTTCCGCGAAACCCAGAGCATCCACTTCCTGCCGATCCTGTTCAGCCCAAAGCAGCTGCGGGAACAACTGGAGCAACGCGTCGGCGCGCTGGAGGTGCCGAAACCGGAGAGCGAATGACGGCCGGCTTGCAAGGGCATGAACCAACCACCACGGTGTCCGCTATCCGGCGACGCAAGCGTGATCAACGGATCGACCTGCTGCGGCAGCAGGCAAGCGCGCTGCTGATGGATCACCCCAANGCNCATCTNTGGNTGTTCGGCTCCTGGGCCCGTGGTGACTGGGATGCGTTCTCCGATGTTGACCTGCTGGCCATTGCCCCNAGCCGAGGGGAGGCCNATCGCCTGGCNGANGCNGNNCTCGANGCNGNAATGGCCGACGACGTGCTGGCGNTNANCGANCNGGAATGGCAGGANCGCCGCAACGGNGGACGACCCNTANTGGAGCGCCATCGGCCGGGATGCCCTGCGCCTGAACCAGCCATGACCCCTCGCGTTGATGCCTGGATGCGNCANGCCAACAGCGACTGGGCTGTGGCTGAACTCACCGCCCAACAAGGGTTTCACAGCCAGGCCTGTTACCACTACGGGCAATCGGCCGAGAAAGCACTGAAGGCCCTGTTGATTTCGCTGGGCTCGCTGCCGCCCTACAGCCATGCGCTGGATCGCCTGGTCGACAGCGTGGAAGCAGGAGGGGTCGACGTGTCGCCCATCCGGACTGTGCGGCTCAAGGCATTAAGCCGAATGAACACTGAAACGCGCTACCCGAGCGATAGCGAAGCACCCACCGATCGCTTTGACGCTGAGGACAGCGAGCAGGCCCGAACCGCCGCCTCGCAGGTGATGGCCTTCGCGAAGGCTGCGATCAGCGAATAGGCACGATAAAGATACAGTTCAGGCTCAATATCAGCACGTTAACGTGCCCAATCCTAGCATCAGCCAGGGTCCAAGCGACCACAGCGATCTGTGGCTCCAGTGGCATGACCTGGAACCCTGAGAGCCCAGACGACCTAGCCGCCAACCCGGCAAAGCTGAATCAATGCAAGTGAATCTCCACGACGCCAAGGCCAACCTCTCCCGCTATGTGGAGCAGGCCCTCGATGGAGATAAGAACGTGATCGCGCGGGCCGGCCAACCGTTGGTGAAGCCGGTGCCGGTGAGCACCACACCGCGACATCGGCGCCTGGGGTTCATGCGCACGAAAGGCATCGCCACCGCTGGCCTGAAAGGCGACTTCGCCGACGACATCAATGCCATGTTCGGCTGATCTGGATCGCCTTTGCACCGGAGCGCCTACCCGTCGCGTTGATTCCAGTACTGGAAGACAGGCAGCAACGCTTCTTCGTGAGTGTGGTGAGCCTCTGAGAGGTGGCGATCAAACGCTCGCTCAACCGTCCTGACTTTCAGTTCGATNCNNCTGAATTGCGCCAGCAATTCCAACGNNAAGGATTTGAAGAGCTGCCCATCCGAGCCGAGCACTGCCTAGCGGTNCANAACCTGCNCTGGCACCACAAAGATCCCTTTGATCGNCTGCTGATCAGCCAGGCTCAGCATGAGCAGATCAAACTGCTGAGTTGTGATCAGAGCCTGAGTGAATACGGCCCCAGCGTGACCCTGCTGAGGCGCTGACTCTGACTTAGGCGCGGGGCGAAACAGGCCTTCGCACGACTTCAGCACCACCGGAGCGTGAACGTCCTGGAGCTATGCACCAATCCCCACCAAGAGCTGGAGCGCTAGTGCGTCTACCTTGACTTGCCCTATGACGAGGGTCACCACGTCAACATCGTGGGGCAGATCACGGTGGAAGACGATGAGATTTATGGCGGGTTTGGTGATCACACGATCCGGCGACAGGTGCAGCCCCAGCCCAGCTGGGCGCTGGAGGTGTTCGGCCCTGATCTCTACAGCTGGATTCGCCAGAGGCATGAGTGGTTTTATGAGCGGCATCAAAACACCAGCCCATGCTTATACCTGTGTCTTCTTTGCTTTTCTCAGACCAATTATTTTATATTTTTGAATCGGCTTCATAGATCATTCGCAAGAAATGCCGCTGAAGTTTTTCCTGTTCCGTGTCGGTGCTTCAGTGGGAGTTCCAAATAGTTGAAGTGATGTTGACCACCCTTTTGGATCGCTTCTGTACTCAATTTTTTGATCACATGATTAAGCGGGCCTATTCGTTCTAGGCTAGGTGATTTGTGTCCCTCACTTGATATTAATTATGCATTTTTCTGAGGACAGTTTATGCATGACCTCAAATACCATTAATGTATGTTCCTGGCCAAAAACCAAGCTGTCGCTGGCACTCGTCTATNCCTTCTCTTGAGTAGAGATANTTGAGAGAAGGCTCTATTTCTTCCTGTCCCTTGAGATGTTCGGGCGGTTGCGCGCCTGCTTGAATATAGTGATTAATGTATTTGCTTCGAAATGCAACGCTTTTAGCTCGATTGCTTGAGATTTGTGTCTTGAAGTGCCGGGCTGCAGCTAGAAAAATGCGATNACAGATTGGCGAAAGTTTTTTTGGCATGAGAGCCCAAAGTGTTGCGAGTCTAGATGCGCTTCTATGAAGCATGATGCAACTCGTGTCTACGTGATTGAGATTTTCTTCGTCAGCCTCTCTTGCATTTAATTTGGTACCATCAAGAGCATGATAAGACCTGAAGGAGCAGCACATAGAAGCTCCGGTTCTCTCATGCAGGGATAAAAGGCCTGCGACGTGTTCCTTGTGATACCAATTGTCTGCATCCAAATATGCGATAAATTCATAGTCCTCAGCAAGGGCCATTAGGGCGCCAATGCTCCTTGGTGTATTGCCGTTGTCTCCATGTGAGGTAGGAAGGATCACATGCTTGCAGGTCCAATCATTTATGGCGGGATTTGGGTGGCCATCCGCTACAAAAAAATGGCTTGTATCTGGAGCTTGTGCAAGCACGCTCTCATGGCATAGTTGAAGTTGTTTGATATCTTCTTTGTAGTAGGGAGTAATAACTGCGACTTTTTTCATTAACTAAGATGATTTTGTTTGATTTTTTTATCTGCTGATCTCGATAAGTGTTCGTAGCTAGTCCTATCGATTCCCTTCCCCATCGCCAGCATCAACCGCTGACGCACCAAGAATTCTTCTTCTTTGCTCAATAGACCATTGCGGTAGCGCTTTTCGATGGTGCGTCCGCGGCGAATGTGGGTCATGGGTGCACAGTCAGCAGCGGCGAATCGCCAGGCATTGAGGTGTGCAGCACACAGGGGCAGCGCGAAGCGATCAATGCCGTAGGCGCTGCCAATCCCGTTGTTAAAGGGGATCACGAGATCCCAGAGATCCCGCCGAATAAAGGGGGCCATGACCTCCACAAGCGGCACACGATGCATCGAGACGCAGGGCCGTTGACGCAGAAATCCGTACTCGCGGCTGAGCTCATGATTGAGGGCAACAGCAGGTTGAATCGCCGAGAGGTTATGAAGCCTCGCCAGAGCCAACAGCTTGACCACATCACTGGTCGCCAACATCACGTCATCACAAATCACGCTGATGTAGTNATCCTCNGGAGGCATCTCGAGCATCTGCCAAACCGCATTCATGGCATCGCCCATGCCTTCACAATAAACGCTGAATTCTTCAAAGCCATGGGGGTTGCTGCCAACGGCAAAGCCCTGGCCGGTGAAATCCAAGAGCACCACCCGGCAAGGCAGGGGCTGATCAAACACCACGCAATGTTTGCCGCGCTCAGTGGTGATCACCAGCAGGTCATCTGCCCGAGGGCCGGGATTGATCACCGGTTTGCCGTAGGCAATCGGATCTTCAAGATCAAGCTGCTCGACCGCCGCCACCATCTCCGGCAGGAACTGATCGCTATGGCTGCCCAGCACCCATCGGGCCCACAGTTGGCGCTCCGATTCCGGGCGATCACGCAACAGAAGTGGAAATGCCGCGTTCACGCCGCCAGGTCCTGGCTCTCCAGAGGCAACTGACCCACCGCTGGCCGTTGCCGGCAGACCGTTTCAACCGCTGTCTGGAAGGCGACG
>PAEP01000038.1 GCA_002700765.1 Synechococcus sp. MED850 | reverse complement strand
TGCTGCATGCGGCAGGCGTGCTGCATGACAGGATGGCCCGCTCGATGGCCATGTACGATGTCTGCGCAGTGTTTGCGCCCAAGGCGATCGCCGCATCGCATCTCAACGCAGCCCTCGCACCCAAGCCTTTGGAGGCGGTAGGCCTCTTCTCGTCGGTGGCATCCACGTTTGGTAATGTCGGGCAAGCCAATTACGCGGGGGCCAATGCGTACCTTGACGCGCTTGCATCGTCTCGGCGACGCCATGGTGTCCTCGGTTCGAGTATGCAAATTCCCGCCGTGAGCGGTGCCGGGATGGGGGCGACCACTTTCACTCAGGAGCAGCTCAACGCAATGGGCGCCATTTCGCTCGATGAGTTCGCCGCGTACCTCTCCAACTCCCTGATGCCCGCCAGAGCGGCGGTGGAGCGAACGCAGGCGCCACTTGCATCGAACCTGCTCGGCATGCTCGGCGCGACGGTTACCCTCGTGGAACAGCGCCGCACTCCCACGTGTGAGGAGGAGACGCTCCTTGCTGAGCAGAAGTCTGGTCTGCCTCGGAGCACCGGCTCCGCCATCCGGGTCCGAACTGCGGAACATTTGGCATTGCTCGAGCTGAATGACCCTTCGTACTTCAACGCGCTCACAATGGAGATGGCCAGCGACATGTTAATGGCTACGGAATGGCTCGCATCGCAGGGACGCGGCTTAATCAGGGGCGTGGTGCTGCAAGGGGCTGGCGATCATTTCTGTCCGGGAGGCAACGTATACCGGAAGAGAGCTCCGGCTTCATCCTTGGCGGCCGTAGCGCGTGGTTCCATCGATCTCTTTGACGGGTTCTGCCGGCTGCGCACGCTGCCCGCGCCCATCGTGTGCGCAGCTCACGGTGCTGTGCTCGGCGGCGGCTTAGCCATCTGTTTGCTCACCGATTTCGTGACTTGTGACGATGCGGCGACTTTTCAGGTTGGCGAACGATCGCGCGCGATTTATCCTGCCGGCCTGCTCACTCGAACGCTTGCCGATGCAGTCGGCACGGATAGTGCAATGGAGCTTTACCTCGCCGAGGACAAGCTCACTGGAAAGCAAGCATGGGAGAAAGGACTTGTCCAGGCCGTGACGTCCTCGGTGAGTGTCGCTCAGCAGCTTGCACATATGCTCGCTCGACGATATGCATTATCGATTGGTCAGGCGCACAGCGCGCTCCAGACTGACTTATGGGCGCTTTCGGGAGAGCTGCCACCGTCGGAACGGTGCATCGCAACGATGGATGCGTTTGCTCAGGCGCGAAGTCTGCAAGCTAAAGCCGTCGCTGTGTCCACTGAGGTCGGGGTGCCTGATGTTGTGTTCAAGAGCGGTGACTCTCTGCTAGAAAAAAGCGAGCTTCGCAAAACAATACAAGCTGCTCTCTCAGCAGAGGGGATTGCGAATCACGACGATGATCTCCATGTGCCTGCGTGGAATGACGTGAAATATGCTCCGTTGGAGATGACAGACTGCCTTCTTGCAGAAGACGCACAAAAGCAGTTGGCGCAGTTGCTCACTGGTGCCCGCGCTGACCAAACGAGCCCGTTGATCTCCGGTGATCAGGAGGCAAAGGTCGAGCGGCGCGTCGAAGTCACAGCGCTCGCTGCCAGGTTCGCTGACTCACTCACAGAACAGCCGGACGCAACCCCACTGGATGCTCTGATGGCTGTGTATGGAGACCACGGTGGAGACATGCCTGCACACGTCACCAGCCCGACGGAAGCCATTCAATTTGGACCAGAGCCCTCAGTGGTCGATGATCATTCCCCTTGCTTGCTCCTCCTTCGCTATGCCAAGATGGCATCAGGAAGCCGATCGTCGTTGGTCATCGCGCATAGCCTCCTTGGCGACCACAGGGGCTACGGCCGCCTGTGGAACTCTGCGTTGCAGGACAGCGACGTTTATGCGCTGAGGCACCGCGGCCTGAGCGGTGCCGACGGTTTCGCGCTCGACCATTCTGGCGCATGCGACATGGTGGCGGAGTACGCGGAGTCCCTGGTGGCCGCCTTTGCTTCGTCCTCGTTTGATCTCATTGGTGCTTCCTTTGGCGCAGTCCTCGCGTCGCATATTTGGCGCGCATCCAAGGGCGCGGGAGGTAGTCCACGACGTGTGGTTCTCATCGATCCGCCGCCCGCTGTGCCCCAGGCACTGCCCTTACCTAAGATGCTCACCAGTCTGCGCACCGCTGCGATGGGAGTTCTCCTGATCCACTTACAGATTGAAATGGGCGCAAGCGTTTGGGAACAGTTCCCGCAACTGCAGGACTTGCCGGAGGAAGCGTTGGCTTGCTTCGTCACCGCGCAGTGCATGCGAGAGGGTTCGACAAAGAACGACCTGTCGGAATGGGCCGAACGGTTTCACAGGCTGCTTCCTGTCTACCGCCAGTGCCGCTATGCATTCCACATTTTCTCGACGAGCATAGGTGCCATCGGCACGGATGCGGACCCGGCGTGGGACCTCAACAACGGCAGTCCGTGGAAGGATACACTCGAATTCATTCTGCGGTGGATCTATGACCGCGATCTTGGAGTGCGCGACAACAACCTTCGACTCCTACAACATCCTTCTCTCGCCCATGTGACTGGTGTTGGTTCACAGCGTGTTGATGCCATCGATCAGCCGAGCCGAATGCTCCTCGCGTATATGGTGCAGACAAATGTCGCGAAGAAACGGATACTTCAGCTGTTCCACCGCGAAAACAAGTCCAAAGCTCTGCCGGGAACCTTGGAAACGCAGTACGACAGCTTTAACGAATTCACACTCGTCGAGGCTTTGCAAGAGCCGATACAGCTGCCCATTGTGCCGACCACCGACAATCACATCACCTTTCGACATTGGGGCAGGCTGTTCACCGCACGGAACTTTGAGCTGCGCACGCACACGGCGTCGACGCTCCCGCACTTTCGACTGAACGTGCGCTTTGGCCGTGGCGGTGTTGACGCTCCTGCTGATCACGATTTGCTCATCCACACATCGCCCACACACTGGGTGAACCGATATCCTATCAAGCCCGCGTTCGATGAGTCTGACGTGACTGGCGCGTTTCAACCTGGTCGCGCCATGCGCCGACAAGAGTGGGATACGTATGACATGGCGGTCTCCACCATCATCCGTACCGGTCTGGACATGAAGCCACACGAGAAAGCTGATCTCGAGGTCTGGCCGCGTATCACCGAGATCGACCCAACGCTGTGTCACTACACGTCGTACCAATTCCTTCACATCCTTGCGGATCAATACCGCGAGCCGGACGACGCTTGGGAACAAGAGCTTCGCGATTTCATCCGCAGCATTCGCTATAACGACAAGGTCTACGTCGATTACTTCATCGCTTCCATCCTCAAGGCCGACACGATGCTCCAAAAGGTCACGTACAACAAGAAGGGCGTGGGTCTCGAAACGCTGTACGAGACGGTCAAAACAGAGGTTGTTGACAAGTTCGGCGAAATTGACGCGTACAAGTCCGATGGCTACACGCGAGGCATTCATGCTTCCGTCGAAACATACTTTGCGCGATTCGACTATTCCGTGAGTCCAGTCTGGGAAGAGGACACCAGCCCGAAGAAACGCAACTTGGCGTTCAAACGCGACTGGTCCAATCTCGACGCCATCGTCGAGATGACGCGACGCGTGCGCAACAACAACCAGAAGTGCGACCGGCTCGACTTTCTGTCCGAGTACCACATCGAAGCGAGGCAACCGAAGGCTTCGCGCAAGATCACCATGGGTGGCAAGCTCGATCTCAAGCTCACAGAGGTCGATCCCGAGATGGTCGTGTACGATGTGGACGGGCAGCGGCACGCGGCCAAGGACGCGTTGCTGCTGTTGGAACGCGAGCTCGACGTCACGCACGCGCTCGAAGCGTCGGGGCAGACGCTCGCTCGCTCGTCCGCGTTCATCCGAGACGAGGCCGCGCACTTGAACGAATCCCTCTTCTACAACACCATGAACGTCGCCAATTCGGGCAAACATCCTCCGACTTCTGGTCCGCTCAAGTCTCTCGCTGGCGGTCCCGGCGGTCCGCGCCGCTTCACGGCTATGCAAGGGCAGGCCACGAACCGCGCGAACGCGCCGTATCTCGGTGTCAACCCGGCCACGCAGGGCGTCGGCCGTGGGGGAGATGGGTACAAACCGAGATTCACACCGAAGTCTGACCAACCAAAGCCTCCAGATGGAAAGCCGCGTTTTGATCGAACCATTGATCGAGCTCGAATGCGTGCGCGCAGCGCCGAGCGTCCGTCGGATCGGCCGCCGCCTCCCCGAGACCGCGGACGCGACTCGGGCGCGACCGTCACGCAGATGCTGCGGCGCAAATCCGAGCTCATGTACAAGCTCGGCACCGACGCACAGGAAGCTCTCAAGTCGAAAGACTTTGATCTCACAAGCTCGAAAATCGACAAGTTCTTGCAAATCTGCTCCGAGGTCATGATTCACGATATCCCTCACTACGACTCGGATGCGGACGCCATAACTGCGCACTCGCACGCGTCGTCACGCGGAAGCTCCTTCTCCATGGTGGACGGCGACTCTGACGAGGAAACCGGCAAAGTGCTCGATGTTCTCTTCAGCGAAAGCGCAAGCACCGATGCCAAAGCCGATAGCCTCAAGCAGTTCATGCACCTCCAAGCGAGCCATCGCGATGCAACCTCTCACGACGATTCAAAACCTTCCATGCTGGTCCACATCACGTCGGAGCTGCTCCATGATCATGCTCTTCTCCTGAACCAGACGAAGGAGCGCAAGCGCTCTCCGCTGATCCAGGACACTGGCGCCACTCGCACAATCCAGGGCGGGTACAATGGCGTGAAGAAAAAGATCAAGCTCAAGAGGCCAGCATCAGTCGCGCAAGGCACCGAGGGCGCAGATACCCTGGCCACCGAGGTGGGCATTACTGAACGCGCTATTGCTACGGGATCCAAGGACAAGGTCGCGTTCGTCGACGTCGACATCACGCTGATCGCGCCCAAGTTGCGCAGCAACCTCATGATCAAGGGCATGACTCCTGCCTACGAACGAGGGATGCGCACTGGTCCTCAGACGAACTATCTGTATCACAAGAGCACCAAACCGCTCGACATCGACGGCAACATCTGCGACAACTACGCGAAAGCCACCGACGAGCTCAAGCGCGCGTCGGCGCCCGTGTTCCGCATGCCNAGCGGCTTGCCGTACACGGAAACGATGAGCGTCGAGGATGCCATCGCCGAGGGCTACACGCTGGTCGACATCTACTCGATGAAGCCGTATGTCTACGAGGAAGCACTCGCGAACCTCACGAAGTCNCTGGCGTCCCACGGCAACGAGGCGTACTTCATGGACGCCGTCACGCTCGTCACGGACGCGCAGGACTCGCTTCGCGGNATCAGCATTGACACCACGAAAAAGACGGTCACGTTCGACACCGACGACAACGATGTGTTCCACGATGCCAAGTCCTCACACGAGGTCATGTGGGACGATATCCCGAATCCATCCGTCGAGCACTTCAGCGACAANTACGAGATATACTACTCGCCGTCTACGGAACCCGTTCCGGGAATGGCGACGACTCGAGACGCGCAGTCACGGACGCGAAAGGGTACCCGAGCTGGGCCCTGGNGACGGACCCAAAGTGGTCACCGTGTGAGTCAAGCGCGCATATCTCCGCGAAAAGACCGTGATACTGCTTCTTCCGCACAGTCTTCNTCCAAGCCGAAAGCATGGCAACTCCGAAACTGGGCAGCATCGCTCGGACTGCTCCTGAGCGTCGTCACGCTCTGCTACGGCAAGTCCACGGAGTCAAGCATGGCACTCGGNANGAACCGCGACGATTCNCTNCCNTTCTACATCAANGCTGGATGTGAGAAGGAACTCGATCTTCGAAAGCGATTTGAAGAGCTCAACCCGATGGCCGAGTCACACGACGACATGTTCAAGCTCAACCAAGGCTTACGCGAAGGCACCATCAGTCGCGACCTATGGCACGCGCACTGCGCCATCATCACCACTCCGTGTATCAACAAGACATCTCTCAAAGACTACAACAGATCCGAATACAATCCAGACGACATGTTATTCGACGAGATGGTCGAGTTCGTGAGGCTTACCAAGCCAGACATCGTACTGGGAGAGATGACGCCACCGAACGATATGTGTTTCGAGGACCACATGGAGTGTGCGCGCAAGATTGAGGCGCTCGGCTATCAGGTCACGGTCACGGATCGCCTCCCATCGGATTGCTGCGGTGATCTCACTCACCGTGATCGGTGGATCATGATCGCGCGACTGAATCCTGTTGGCTCCCTGAACATCGCCGATTGGGCCGACAAGCAAGTGCAGCCTGCTCACTCGATCCTGGACCCGCTCGAAGATGTCGATCCTCGTCTTTGGATTGACGGCTCAATTACCTATTGGGACGAGTACCGGATGAAGAACAAGATGCCACTGGAGAACATTACCTCCGCCGACGTCGGCCAGTTCATCACGCACGCGTATCGCTTTGGACACCTCGAGGGGCACATGTCTGAGAAGGGCACCAAGATCATCGATGTCTGGAAGGGTCCTCTTCCAACCACAACACGTTTCGCGAACGACATCATCGTGGATCGCCGCGCTCCTGCCTCGGGTAGACAGCTCCGACTCATGTCCATGTCGGAGTACGCGCGCGCCGCCTCATTTCACGATGATATTGAGTGGCTTCGCTCGCTGGACGATAACGATTGGGATGGAGGACCGCGAGCCTTTGCCGTCATCGCAGGAGCTATCCCGCGCAACATGTTTCACACGTGTATGAGGATCTGCTGTTACGAGCTGCTCAAGAGCCACGGCGTCAACACCAACTACACGCTCGACGTGGAGCTCGACGCGTACGTCGGCGTACACCAGTTTGAATTGTCGCCGGGCAACATCTCCGAGTACAACCTTCTTCACGATGCGACGAATACTTCCGCTGTCGACAAGCTGTCCAAGCATGTACTGTCACCGCAGAGAACACGCTCTGGCAACACCACTGCTCGAGCTCCTTCCTCGGTACTGCCGGCTTTGTTCCTGGTGCACTGCGCGACGTGCTGCCCACAGCGCACGCTCACGCGCGGCACGTGCTTCACGCGAGACGACATGCACTTCTTGGGCGAGATGGTCGCCACATACGACCGCGAGGACTCTGACGACGATGACGAGAGTAGCACGGTGCGTCCTGCTGTTCACAAGCCTGGGCGGGTCACTCCCAACGCCAAGCACGCGTGGAGTGCCTATATCTCAGACCATCAAAGTCCGGAGTACAGGAATGCGGTACAGCGCGCTGACAAGTATCATCAGATCACGCATCACAGCGCAGACAAGATGGAGAAGAACATCGCTGCAGGCAACACGTTTGGCACAGGGTGCAAACCAGGAGACTCGCGATATCTCACTCCTTGTCCCATCTGCATGTCCACTGGCATTGACAGGATCAACAGGCATCACAAGTCTCGGGAGGTATCAACTCGCGACCTCACCACCCTTCCAGGTGAGAAGTGGCTACTCGATGGAAACGATCTTACCGTCTACACCGAATGGGGGAGCTTTCGATCATGTCTTCACTTTACCGACAGTACCAGCTACTACCGCATCAGCTTCCCTGTGCGTACGGCAAACGCGATTGAAACGCTCGACGCATTTCGGTANGTCATCAACTTTACCAAGATGACGCTAGGCCGCGATGTGAAGAGCATCTACACTGACTACGCCACGAGCTTTCTATCTGACCGAGCCACCGACTTTCTATCTCATCATGGCACGAAACTCGAGGTCTGTCCGCCTGACTGTCACTGGCTGAACGGCGTTTCGGAGGAAACAGTGCACTCTCAGACACGCGCCATGCGCGTTCGGACTCCAAACCTCAAAGGCTTTGAGATCAAAGGTCAGCCAGTCAAGCATCACGAGCGATGGTGGATNTTCGCCAACGAACACGCTACTCAAGCTCACAATAACAGTGTATACGCGCCTCTCGAACGCAAACACGGGCATCCCATCACACCCGCGCAGGCGTTCTTCGGAGACTCCAATCTCAAGCCCTTTGATGTGCACACGTTCGGCGAACCGTGCTATATGATCATCAAAAAGGAGAAGCGACATTCGAAGCTCAATGACACTGCCGAGCTTTGCAGGTACATGTTCAACGCTGGGTGGAATCCGATCACCAACGTGCTCGCTGACTGTCCTCGCGCACACGTTGTTCTTCGTCCGAACGGCTCCATTTCCGTCACGGCCAAAGTGGTCTTCCCCAATGACCGGCTGAGTCGGCACAGGGATCGCGCGAACGACACGATTGATCCGCGCCAGTACGAGGACCGTGCTAAGACTGTTAACGAGCTCGAGCGAGCTACCGACCACGAGACTTTGCGCGTGCAACAGCTCTACGACGGCTACCAGCAGCTGCGTCGGCGCCAAGAGCAAGCCGCGGACGACGACCCAGAGGACGCTCCGCGCCCACCGTCGCCTCCGCCCGCTCCTGCCGCTCCACCTCACGCTGCCGACTCCGTTNCCGACGCTCCAACTCCGCCGAGTCCCGACGATCCTCCTCCGCCAGAGCCCGCGCCTGTACCAGCTCCAGCAGTGTTTGTGCCGGACGCCGGTCCCTCCCGCNCTGCNCCCGTGGTCCCTGCGCCCGTGCCTGCTCCGGACGCTCCCGCGATTGCTCCACGTCCTCCTGCTGATCCTCCGCAAGATGTTCCTGTGGACCCTGGAGGCACGTCGAGTGGGGGAGCTCTACACGAGCGAATGCCGCGAGCCAACTTCTTCAAGGACAAGGATATCCCCATCCATTGGCACCCTGCCAAAGCCAAGCGTACTGGAACCCAAAGTGGCCGCGAATACCAAATCTACTCGCAATCTNCTACTACTCGCGAGTTTTACGCGCACGAAGGTGGCAGGCTTGCTACGAAGCACTTCGATAACGATCTCAAGCGNGGAATATTCACGTTTACCGAGGAGCCTTATCGCTCTCTGCAGCATCAGGTAATGCGAGCTCACGCCGCCGACTCGGCGTATCAGCGCACGCGCCTGCGCACGCGTCTCGGTTACCTCAACGCTCACGCGCTGGCTCACTCGCATGGGGGAGCACTTTTCATTCAGCAGGAAAAACAGATGCTCGAGACCGAATTCAATTACAAGNTGGTCAAAAATCTCCCTTTTGTCAAAGTCCAAAAGTTCAATTCCGTTTTAGACACGGACAACGCCACGATGCTACAGCTTGAGTCGGACGTTTACTCGGAACTCGCGCACGCGTTCGTACGTCACGTCGGCACCAAGCCATCGCACGTGGACCCAACGTGGGACACTAACCGACCCGAGAATGGATTCGAAGGCTTTCACAACGACTCTTATGCCGCCATGCACGATGTCAACGAGGAACTGGACGATCAA
The DNA here is from genome assembly GCA_002700765.1 of Synechococcus sp. MED850. Next base: position 5,081 of record PAEP01000038.1, on the reverse strand, counting down.
CTTCTATTCTGGATGACGGATGAGCGCGTCAATGAGTTTGTCCTCGTGCTTGAAGGTGAGTCGCGCATGCGCCCGAACGACGCGCTACTCTACTCACAAGCAGCCGTGGATCGAGACGTTAAGACCACGAACGATACTCCAGTCGAAGGCAAGCTCGAGCCTGACGATTTCAAGATTGACGAGTTGACGATCAGAGAACTGAAGGAATACTCCGGTGAAGAACGGCAACAGATGGCTAAAGCTGTCGCCAAGGAGATCCGCGATCTAGCGGCACTGGGCACTTTCGCGTGGGTCGAAGTTCCCGATGATCGACGAGCGATGTCAAGCAAACTCGTACTGAAAATCAAGTACAAGGCCGATGGCCAGCTCGACAAGTTTAAAGGTCGACTGGTTGCCCGAGGTTTTGAAGGTCGCCCCGGCATTGACTTCTTCGGCACGTTTGCTCCTATGGCTTCTCTCACCACAGTTCGCACNGTGTTTGCCTGTGCGGTTTACCATGGACTCTCCATTATTCATTGTGACATTCCAAACGCCTTCCTTCAATCTGAGATCGATGTCGAACAGTTCTTAATGTTACCACAAGGCATCACCGTTGAGCCAAAGAACGCGCTGTGGAACAGTATCAATACTCACGGCTGGGACAACCGCGTGGTCAAGCTCCTCAAGAGCATCTACGGACTCAAATCCGCGCCTCAGCTTTTCAACAAGCTATTGTCTCAGTGCCTCGAAACCGATCTGGGCATGACACGTGGTACTGCCGACCCCTGCATTTACACGTTCCAAAACGAGCAAGGCTGGGTTATGCTCTGCAGCGAGGTCGACGATCTGGTGATCACTGGCACCAACACCGAGAAGATCTCGGAGGCGCGCACTTACTTCACGGAGAAGTTCAAGCTCAAGGACTGGGATGATCCCATCAAGAGCTTTCTCGGCATCAATATTAACTATGACATGACTGCTGGACGACTCGAGATGGACGTCGAGGACAAGGTCAAGAAAACTTTCGAGAAGCACCCAGCTCTCAAGACTGCTCGAGTCCGACACACTCCGCTTCCTTCCAAGGAGGATAAAGTCATCTCTGCGGACGCTCCGGAGACTCCTCTACAGACTTACATTCGCGAGAACTACGCGTCAATTGTTGGAGCCTTCATCTACATGAGCATCACATGCCGACCCGACATTGCCTTCGCCATTGGTCGCACGAGCCGAGGCATGCACAATCCTCAGCCACAACACGTTCGCATGCTTGAATATCTCTGTGGGTACCTCAAGGCTTATCCTCACCTCAAACTTGTTTACCAGCGTAGTGGCAACTCGGTGGAGCAACATCTTTCTCACCTATCAAAGAATGACTCCGCGCTGGTTACCATCTCCGACCGATCGTTCAAACAGGAACCGCTCTTTGGCATGACCGACTCTGATTACGCCAATACTCGCGAAGACAGCCGCAAGTCGATCTCTGGCTATTGCTTCTTCGTGTACTGCAACCTTGTTTCCTGGAAGTCCAAACTCCAGCCCATCACTGCGGCCTCCACTCATGAAGCTGAGCTTATTGCCATGAGTTTCGCAGCGGATGAGGCAATCTGGACTCGACGATTGCTGATGGAGATTGGATTCGCCATCCCAGCTATTCACCATATTCGTCCCACCGATCCTACGAGTGTTGATCGATTCCCGGATGAACTTACTGATGAGTGGGTAGCGGAAATGCGTCCGGAACATCTCCCCAAGCAGCAGGCACTTGCGCCAACTTGGCTACTCGGGGACAACCAGAGTGCTATCTTTACGAGCAACAACCCTGAGACNTCTCAACGCTCGAAGCACCTGGAGATCCGTTGGTTCCGCATCCGTGACTACATCAAGGACCTGTCGATTCAAGTGCGACACATCCGCACAGGGGACAACATTGCCGACTTTTTCACCAAAGCACTACAGGGCAATGAAAGTTTCAATCGACTCCGCGCATTTCTCATGGGACGGCAGGACTTTACACCGCTCAAAAGACTTTGAAGCTCAGCTCAAGGTTCTGGTTCACACTGTTGATGATTTGCCCTGTGTTCAAATCATGGGGGAGTGCAGAAGTGTGAACAAGGCAGGTGAAGGCTAAAAGGAGCCCCGGGGGCGCCTACGCAACTCTCATGCGTCATAGCCGAAACCGCCTTAAGCAAAGTAGAGTACCAAGACCTAGGAGCCGCCTCGCGGCTACCGGCACCGCTCGCGCTCCCTCAGTCCCGAGGTAGCGAGGCGTGTGGGCACGCATACGCTACCGGACTTTGACCTTCTGCAGGTGTGGTCCCTAAAAGCGGTGCGAGCCGGTCCCCGACTGTCTCGACCTTTCATCGAGGCTTTGCGCGCTCCGACAGTTACGCTGTTGGGGGAGAGTGATACCGCGTGCGGTAGACTTTTCCAGCGCTACGTCGGTGCGACCCAAGCTCTTCTACTTCACTTCGCAATCTCTACGCTTTACTCTGCTTCACCATGGCTATNCTGACCGATGAACAGTTCGANACACTGCTTGGTCGACTTGGCGATGGTTTCAATCGGCAAGAGCAGACCGCCGCCGCCGACCGCGCCGCCAACGCGCGGAACGTCGACTCGCTCACGAGCGCCATCTCTCGCGGCGCCGACCATCGTGAGCGCACGCCGCACCGATACGATCGAGGTGACAGCCTCAATACCGTGCTCAAGACCGAAAAGGAGGCCATGCAATGGGCCAAGGACAACCCTTTCGATCCCGTCAAGAACTCGGCGGAGATCTGGGGCACGGACATCAGTGAGAAGCTTCTCTCGGTCAATTCTCAAGAGGTCCTCAAGTGGGCCGGTTACGAATCGTACATTCGACAGTCGAACGATATGTTTGAGATGGCTCTCAAATGCGACAAATTGCTCATCGATGTTTTGGAGCAGACCTACTCGAGCTGCTGGGGACGCGCTGAGTGTCGGGGGGAGATCTTTGCGGATCTCGACGCGCGCGCGCAAGTGCCTGCGCCGCGCCCGGACCAGTCGGAACACCAGCTTGACGCCATCAACCTGTTCATCAATGGCGCGCAACGACAACCTGGTCCAAAGACTGTTGCTCTGCGAAAGATGGCTCTTCGACAAATTCATGGCTTCGTTTACTCTCCTATCAAGCTCACATACGACGTCGAAACAATCAACACTGCCGCTCGGGCCATCGGCACGGATGCGGACCCGGCGTGGGACCTCAACAACGGCAGTCCGTGGAAGGATACACTCGAATTCATTCTGCGGTGGATCTATGACCGCGATCTTGGAGTGCGCGACAACGATCTTCGACTTCTACAACATCCTTCTCTCGCTCATGTGACTGGTGTTGGGTCACGGCGTGTTGATGCCATCGATCAGCCGAGCCGAATGCTCCTCGCGTATATGGTGCAGACAAATGTCGCGAAGAAACGGATACTTCAGCTGTTCCACCGCGAAAACAAGTCCAAAGCTCTGCCGGGAACCTTGGAAACGCAGTACGACAGCTTTAACGAATTCACACTCNTCGAGGCTTTGCAAGAGCCGATACAGCTGCCCATTGTGCCGACCACCGACAATCACATCACCTTTCGACATTGGGGCAGGCTGTTCACCGCACGGAACTTTGAGCTGCGCACGCACACGGCGTCGACGCTCCCGCACTTTCGACTGAACGTGCGCTTTGGCCGTGGCGGTGTTGACGCTCCTGCTGATCACGATTTGCTCATCCACACATCGCCCACACACTGGGTGAACCGATATCCTATCAAGCCCGCGTTCGATGAGTCTGACGTGACTGGCGCGTTTCAACCTGGTCGCGCCATGCGCCGACAAGAGTGGGATACGTATGACATGGCGGTCTCCACCATCATCCGTACCGGTCTGGACATGAAGCCACACGAGAAAGCTGATCTCGAGGTCTGGCCGCGTATCACCGAGATCGACCCAACGCTGTGTCACTACACGTCGTACCAATTCCTTCACATCCTTGCGGATCAATACCGCGAGCCGGACGACGCTTGGGAACAAGAGCTTCGCGATTTCATCCGCAGCATTCGCTATAACGACAAGGTCTACGTCGATTACTTCATCGCTTCCATCCTCAAGGCCGACACNATGCTCCAAAAGGTCACGTACAACAANAAGGGCGTGGGTCTCGAAACGCTGTACGAGACGGTCAAAACAGAGGTTGTTGACAAGTTCGGCGAAATTGACGCGTACAAGTCCGATGGCTACACGCGAGGCATTCATGCTTCCGTCGAAACATACTTTGCGCGATTCGACTATTCCGTGAGTCCAGTCTGGGAAGAGGACACCAGCCCGAAGAAACGCAACTTGGCGTTCAAACGCGACTGGTCCAATCTCGACGCCATCGTCGAGATGACGCGACGCGTGCGCAACAACAACCAGAAGTGCGACCGGCTCGACTTTCTGTCCGAGTACCACATCGAAGCGAGGCANCCGAAGGCTTCGCGCAAGATCACCATGGGTGGCAAGCTCGATCTCAAGCTCACAGAGGTCGATCCCGAGATGGTCGTGTACGATGTGGACGGGCAGCGGCACGCGGCCAAGGACGCGTTGCTGCTGTTGGAACGCGAGCTCGACGTCACGCACGCGCTCGAAGCGTCGGGGCAGACGCTCGCTCGCTCGTCCGCGTTCATCCGAGACGAGGCCGCGCACTTGAACGAATCCCTCTTCTACAACACCATGAACGTCGCCAATTCGGGCAAACATCCTCCGACTTCTGGTCCGCTCAAGTCTCTCGCTGGCGGTCCCGGCGGTCCGCGCCGCTTCACGGCNATGCAAGGGCAGGCCACGAACCGCGCGAACGCGCCGTATCTCGGTGTCAACCCGGCCACGCAGGGCGTCGGCCGTGGGGGAGATGGGCACAAACCGAGATTCACACCGAAGTCTGACCAACCAAAGCCTCCAGATGGAAAGCCGCGTTTTGATCGAACCATTGATCGAGCTCGAATGCGTGCGCGCAGCGCTGAGCGTCCGTCGGATCGGCCGCCGCCTCCCCGAGACCGCGGACGCGACTCGGGCGCGACCGTCACGCAGATGCTGCGGCGCAAATCCGAGCTCATGTACAAGCT
>PAEP01000037.1 GCA_002700765.1 Synechococcus sp. MED850 | reverse complement strand
CCGCTGGTTTCCAGGTGCAGAGGTAACCCACAGATCTGATCCAGGGCCTGCGTCAGCGCCTGCAGGTTGTGGTGCAACGGCTCTCCACCGGTGATCACCACGAAAGCTGCTCCGTTGTCCCGCGCTTCAGCCGCTTCTTCGGCCAGTTCCCGCACATCACGCGTCGGATGGGCGTGCTCCGGCCAGGAGTGTTTGGTGTCGCACCAGGAGCAACCCACCGTGCACCCCGCCAGTCGAATGAAAAAAGCACTGCGGCCCGTGTGGTGGCCTTCTCCTTGCAGCGAATGAAAGGTTTCCACCACCGGCAGGGTGTCGCTCATCCCCGTTGCTGTGTTGCCGCCTCACTTTGTTGCCGTAGAGCCTGGGCGGGTGAGTCGGGCAGCCTCTCCTGCGCCGCTTCGATCAAGCCGCGGAACAGCGGGTGGGGGCGTCCTGGTCTGGAGAGAAATTCGGGGTGGTATTGGCAGGCTGTGAAGAAGGGGTGTTCCTTCAGCTCGATCAGTTCCACCAGGCGTCCGTCCGGTGAGCTGCCACTCACCACATAGCCGGATTCCAGGAAGAGATTCCTGTAGGCGTTGTTGAATTCGTAACGATGGCGGTGGCGTTCGTAGACCACTTCATCGCCATAGAGACGCTGCGCCAGGGTTCCCGCTGCAATGCGACAGGGATACACGCCCAGACGCATGGTGCCGCCGAGGTCCACCACATCCTGTTGCTCTGGCAGCAAATGGATCACCGGGTGGGGAGTGCCGGCATCGAGTTCCGCACTCGTGGCCTCCGTCAACCCCGCCAGGTTGCGGGCCCATTCGATCACGGCTGTCTGCATCCCAAGGCATAGACCCAGGAACGGCACCCGCTGTTCCCGTGCCCAGCGGATCGCTGCGATCTTGCCATCCACGCCACGGTTGCCGAATCCCCCCGGCACCACCACCGCATCCATGCCTTTCAGCAGAGACTCGGCCCCCTCTGTTTCGATCTTCTCCGCGCAGACCCAATGCAGATCCAGGGAGGCATCCTGTGCCAGGCAGGCGTGGCGCAANGCTTCCACNACGGAGAGGTANGCGTCGTTGAGCTGGATGTATTTGCCCACCAGCGCCACCTTCACGGCCGGCCCAGGATTGCGCAGCTTGTGCACCAGCTGNGCCCAGTCCGCCATGTCGCTNTCNTGGTCCGTCAGGTCCAGCACATCCAGCACTTCCCGNCAGAGCCCTTCCTGCTCGAGGGTCAANGGCACGGCGTAGATGCTGTCTGCATCCAGGGAAGGAATCACAGCCCGGGTGGGCACGCCGCAGAANCCGCCGATCTTGCGNTTCATCTCTTCAGCGATGGTGCGATCGCTGCGGCAGACCAGCACATCCGGTTGGATGCCAATCGAGCGNAGCTCCTTCACGGAGTGCTGGGTCGGCTTGGTTTTCAGTTCNCCNGAGGTGCCGATGTACGGCAGCAAGGTGACATGGACGTAGGCCAGATCACGTCTGCCGACATCACCGCGGAATTCGCGGATGGCTTCCAGAAAGGGCAGGGATTCGATGTCACCCACCGTGCCTCCGATCTCGGTGATCACCACGTCGGCGTTGCTGTTGGCGGCCACACGGTGGATGCGTTCACGGATCTCTCCGGTGATGTGCGGGATCACCTGGACGGTGCCGCCGTTGTAGTCACCACGGCGTTCCTTGTTGATCACCGCTTGATAGATCGAGCCGGTGGTCACGCTGTTCAGGCGCGACATCGCGGTGTCGGTGAAGCGTTCGTAGTGACCGAGATCCAGATCGGTTTCGGCGCCGTCCTCGGTGACAAAAACCTCGCCGTGCTGGATCGGACTCATCGTTCCGGGATCCACATTCAGGTAAGGATCCAGCTTGAGGATGGAAACGTTGTATCCCCGCGATTTCAGCAGCCGTCCAAGGCTGGCGGCCACGATCCCCTTGCCGATGCTGGAAACCACTCCACCGGTGATGAAGACGAATTTGGCCATAACGTCCCGGCTGATACTTCAACGTACCTGTCGTTCCCCTGCCGCTCCAGGGTCATCAAGCACCGATCCGTTCACTCCTCCAGCAGGCTGCGCAGCATCCAGGCGGTTTTTTCGTGGATCAGCAGTCGCTGTGTGAGCAGATCAGCACTGGGCTGATCGTTGGCTTCATCCGCCACTGAAAACACACTGCGGGCGGTGCGTGCCACAGCCTCGTGACCGGCAACGAGTTCGCGCACCATTTGCATCGCTGCTGGTGTGAGGGTTGATGATTCCTCAAGAGAGGCCATGGAGCTGAGGGTGCTGCCGAACGGCGCCGGTTCACCAAGCGCGCGAATCCGTTCTGCGATCTCGTCGAGAGCATTCCACAGCTCGGTGTACTGCTCCATGAACATCAGGTGGAGCGTGTTGAACATCGGTCCGGTGACGTTCCAGTGGAAGCCGTGGGTCTTGCCGTAAAGCACATAGGTATCAGCCAGCACNCGACTCAGACCCTCAGAAATCTGCTGACGTTGCTGATCGCTGATGCCGATATCGATGGAGCTGCCCATGGATCTGCTNTTCAATCCCCGCGATTGTGGCTCAGGAATCCAAGCCCTGGATGTAGTCGCGCACCTTGCTGCGACGTTGGGGCTGGCGCAGCTTCAGCAGCGCGCGNGTTTCGATCTGACGGACCCTTTCGCGTGAGAGCTTCAACTCTTCNCCGATCTGCGCCAGNGTCTGAGGGGTGTCGTCCTCCAGTCCGAANCGACGCCTGAGCACAGCGGCTTCCCGGCTGGTGAGTTCGTCCAGCAGATGTTCGAGGTCGTTGTGCAGTTCGTCATGGGTGAGGGTCTGTTCCGGGGTGGCCTTGCCGTCCTCGATCAGATCGCCGAGCTGGGTGTCCTGATCCCGGCCGACGCGGGTGTCCAGGGAGACCGAGCGGGGAACGCGGGCCAAGGTCTGCCGCACGGTGTCTTCACTGAGCCCCAGCTCCCGGGCCAGATCAGCAATGGAGGCGACGCGCCCCTCGTTGCTGGCGATNTCCTGTTGCACCCGTTTGATCCGGTTCAGCTTTTCGGTGACATGCACCGGCAGGCGAATCGTGCGGCTCTGCGTGGCGATGGCCCGGGTGATGCCCTGACGGATCCACCAGTAGGCGTAGGTGCTGAAGCGGAAGCCACGGGTGGGGTCGAATTTCTCCACCGCCCGCTCCAGACCCAAGGTGCCTTCCTGCACCAGATCCAGCAGTTCCATGCCCCGTTGCTGGTATTTCTTGGCGACNGCCACCACCAGCCGGAGGTTGGCTTGGATCATGTGATCTTTGGCCCGCCGGCCATTGCGGAGCGCGTTCTTGAGTTCTTTCGGCTCCAGCTCAGCTTTGTCGGCCCAGGCGCTGTAACCGGCCTCGATCCGCTGCTGCAACTCCTGCAGGCTGAGCCCGGCGGCCTTTGCCCACTCCTGTCGGGTCGGCCAGTGGCTGTGTTGATTGGCTTCTCGGCGTTGCAGTTCCTCAAGCCGATGCAGCTCCCCGATCGCCTCATGCTCATCCGCCAGATGCCGCTGCTGTTGCAACAGCTTTTCCCGACGTTGCACAAGCCGCGCCAGGGTCACCTCCTCCTCATTGGTGAGCAGATCCACCCGGCCGATGTCCTGCAGATACAACCGCAGCAGGTCTGTCGTACCGCTGCGGCGTTCACGGGTTTCCCCTGTTCTTCGGGGTTGGCGGGGCAAAAGAGAGCACAAGATGGTCCCCTCCAGGGTTCCAATCCGGCTCGATCAGTGCTTGAAAAGCGCTGAATCCCTTNGGGATCTGTCCGGCTTCTGTTTCGGTTCAGCCGTCTTCTTCAGAAGGATCCACCCAGGTGCTGGCCACATGCAGTTCCTCCAGTTGCTTGTCGGCCACCCCTCCAGGCGCATTGGTCATCAAGCAGCGGGCCTGCTGGGTCTTGGGGAAGGCGATGGTGTCGCGGATTGATTCTTCACCCGCGAGCAGCATCACCATTCGGTCCACACCGAAGGCCAGGCCGCCGTGGGGAGGTGCACCCACATCGAGGGCATCCATCAGGAAGCCGAATTGCTCCTGGGCCTCCTCGAGGGGCAGGCCAACGGTCTGCAACACCTGGCGCTGCAGGGCGGAGTCATGGATGCGCAGGGAGCCGCCGCCGAGCTCCAGGCCATTGAGCACCAGGTCGTAGGCCTGGGCCCGGGCGCCCGGCAGGGTGTCGGCCCATTTCGACGCATCGCTGCCGAGATCGTCGGTGTTGGGAGCGCAGAAGGGGTGGTGCAGGGCCTCGTAACGGTTCTCGTCGCTGTTGAACTCGAACATCGGGAAGTCCACCACCCAGAGGAAGTTCCACTGGTCGTTGTCGCGGTCGGCCTTGACCATGCCCAGCTCCTTGGCCAGGTACTGACGCACCCGGTCGAGGGCCTTGTTCACCGTGGCGGTGTCGCCGGCGCCGAACAGCAGCAGGGTGCCGGGTTCGGCTGCGGTGCGGCTGAGCAGCTCCTGCTTCTGCGCGTCGCTGAGGTTGTCCTTGATGGCGCCAATGGTGTCGATCTCACCGCCATCGCGCACGCGGATGAAGGCCAGGCCACCAGCGCCGGCTTTCTGGGCTTCGCTGAACACGTCGCCACCGGGCTTGATTCGCACGTTGGAGAGGGCGTCGTTGCCGCCGGGAACAGCGATGCACTTCACCGCACCGCCGGATTTCACGGCGCCGCTGAACACCTTGAAGCCCATGTCCTTGACGATGTCGGACACGTTGGTGAGCTCCATGCCGTAGCGGGTGTCCGGCCGGTCGGTGCCGTAGCGCTCCATGGCGTCCTGCCAGGTCATGCGCGGGAAGGGCCGCGGCAGGTCGATGCCCTTCACGGCCTTCCAGATGGCGCAGATCAGGGATTCATTCAGCTCCAGGATCTCCTCCTGATCCATGAAGCTCATCTCGATGTCCAGCTGGGTGAACTCCGGCTGGCGGTCGGCGCGCAGGTCTTCGTCGCGGAAGCAGCGCGCCACTTGGTAGTACCGCTCGATGCCGCCCACCATCAGCAGCTGCTTGAACAACTGAGGGGACTGGGGCAGGGCGAACCAGTCGCCGCCGCAGACGCGGCTGGGCAGCACGTAGTCGCGGGCGCCTTCCGGCGTGGAACGGGTCAGCACCGGGGTTTCCACCTCGATGAAGCCTTCGTCTTCCAGGAAGCGACGGGCCGCCTGGATCGTCTGGGCCCGCAGCCGCAGGTTGTCGTTCATGCGCTTGCGGCGCAGATCCAGATAGCGGTGGCGCAGTCGCAGCTCTTCGCGGGTGTTCTCCTCGTCGTGCACCGACACGGGGAAGGGCAAGTTGCCCTTCACGCTGTTGAGCACGGTGATGCCGCTGGCCAGCACCTCGACGGCTCCCGTGGCCAACTTGTCGTTGAGGGATTCAGCAGGACGGGCACGCACCTTGCCGTTCACCTGCAGCACGGTTTCGCTGCGCAGGTGTTCCGCAACGGCAAAAGCCTCGGCTCCCAGATCAGGATCAACGGTGATCTGGACGGTGCCACTGCGGTCGCGGAGGTCAATGAAGATCACGCCGCCGGGGTCGCGGCGCCGGTCCACCCATCCGCAAAGCTGCACCGAATGATTGATGTTCGTTTCGCGCAGGTCGCCGCAACCGTTGCTGCGCATCGGGATGTCTCAGCCGTCGACAGGCGAGTTTCCCACAGCTCAGGACCGTGTCAGGACCGCTTGTAGAAGGGGCGTTTAACCACGGTGGCGGGTTGGGCCTTGCCGCGGATCTCAACGCTGAGTTCGGTGCCGACTTTGGCAGCGTCCGTTGGGACATAAGCCAGGGCGATCGCCTCCCCCAGCGAGGGAGACCAGGTGCCGCTGGTCACCACGCCGACGGTCTCGCCGTTGTGCAGCACCGGATAGTCGTGGCGAGCGATGGCCCGTCCCTGAAGTTTCAGCCCCACCAATCGCTTTGTCGGACCGGTTTCAGCAGCACGCTCCAGGGCTGAACGACCGACGAAATCAGCCGGCATCTCGAGATGCACCAGCCAGCCAAGGCTGGCTTCAAACGGGGTCGTAGCAGCGTCCATGTCTTGGCCATACAGGTGCATCGCAGCCTCAAGACGCAGGGTGTCTCGGGCGCCGAGACCGCAGGGCGTCACGCCTCTGGACAACAGTTGCTGCCACAACGTCTGACCATCGTCGGCTGACAGCAGCAGCTCCACGCCATCCTCACCGGTGTAACCGGTGCGGGCTGTGAACACAGGCTGTTTGATGCCCTCCAGGGTCAGTTCGCGGTGTCCGAAGCGGGGCAGGCCTGTCAGGTCCGTGCCACTCAACGCTTCCAGCAGGGGAATGGCCTGGGGACCCTGCAGAGCCAACAGCACACCTCCGGCTTTGAGGTCGGTCACGGTGAGCCCTTCCGGTTCCATCCGTGCCCTGATCCAGGCGGTGTCGCTGTCGGCGCAGGCAGCGTTGATCACCACGATCAGAACCCCACGCTCCGCATCGATGGCGCCGCAGTCGTAAACGATCAGATCATCCCGGATGCCGGCGTTTTCATTGAGAAGAACCGTGTAGCAGGCCTCCCCGGGACCGACGCGATGCAGATCGCTTGGAACCAAGTGTTGAAGAGCATCTTTCGGGTTCCGCCCCTCCAGCCGCAGCACCCCCATGTGCGAAATATCGAACATGCCCACCTGTTCACGCACTGCTTTGTGCTCCTGCACAAGACCGCTGAACTGAACCGGCATCTCCCACCCGGCGAAAGGCACCATCCGGCCGCCGCTCTTCAGACAGAGATCGTGAAGCGGAGTGCGCTGCAATGGCATCAGCTGGAGGTCAAGACCGGCAATCTTATGGAGCTCTTCAGCAAATGGAAGTGTTTTGGCAGATCCGGTGCCCAGTCCGGTCCATTCCTGAAACCGTCCTTACCCTGAGCACTCTGTCTGAGTCTTTTTCTTGCCCAGCAGACACTGCTGCCGCACCTGTCAGCACTGCAGCAGCAGTGCGATGGATCCCGGTTGGTGTCGGTTGCGGCGGCTGGAGGTTCATCCTGAGGTGTCTGACCTGATTGTCTGCCATCACTGGACGCCCAGGGCTCCTCAACTTCCCAGACTCGCCAGTGTCGCCGTCGATGATCTGGATCGTCAGCTTGAACTGGATCGAGCGTTGGCTTAAGTGAAAAAATTAACGGTGAACATTCGCAAGGGTGTGTCCTAAACAACCTTGCTTCGGCGAGTCCATGTTCAGATTGGAAGATTGATTAAGTGTCTGTATTGCAGGCCCAAGCTCTGAGCAGCAAAGCAACACCGCTTGAGTTGATCGCCAAGCATCCGGAGTGCGATCGGTTGACATTTCCGACAGGTGCCTTGGTGTTTCGGCGAGGTGAGCCAGTTCAGGCTGTCCATGTGTCTCAGCGGGGACTGGTTGAACTGATCAGTGGACCTCGCGATCGCATTCGCTATGGCCCGGGAGAGCTGTTCTTTTATGAGGATTTGGTGGAGTCCAGTGAATTCCACAGCCGTGATGCCAAAGCCTTGACGCCATTGCTTTTGTTCCGTCTGAACCGTGCCAGTTTTCTCACGCTGATTCTTCAGCACCCAACCCTCGTGCTCGATCTGCTGGAACGGCAGCACGCCCGATTGCGTGAGCAGCGCATCGATGCTTGCCATTTCTACTGAAACGCTGTTCATCGGTCGTTGTTGGCTGCTGTTTCGCTTGCCATCAACAGGACCAGACTGCGCACCACCTTGGCGGCCAGCACGGCGCTTGCTCCACTGACATCCAACTGGGGAGCGAGTTCGACAACGTCGGCTCCCACCAGACGGTGATCTTGAAGAACTTGCAAGACCTGAGCGAAATCAGACCAATGGAATCCCCCCGGTTCTGGGGTTCCCGTGCCGGGAAGGACTGAAGGATCGAACCAGTCCAGGTCCACCGTGAGGTAAATCGGCCGGCCTGCCAAGTTCTGCATCGCCTGATCCAGCGCTGGGCAGTCCTGGATCAGGCGTCCACTGTGCCAAAGCTCCTGAAATTCAAGTCGGGTGCCGCTGCGGATGGCAAGCTGGAGCAGATCTCCACTGGGGAGCACCTCCAAGCAGCGGCGCATCGCACAGGCATGGCTGTGGCGAGCACCAAGCCATTCCTCCCGCAGATCGGCATGGGCATCCAGTTGCACCAGCACCAGATCGGGATGGCGTTCGGCCACTGCTGAAACTGCTCCAGAGCTGATCGAATGCTCTCCTCCCAGCATCAGCGGTTTCAGTCCAAGGTCGAGCACAGCTTCCGTGGCTGTCTTGACGCGTTCAACCACCGGCTCTGGGGCTCCAAAGGGGATCGCAAGGGCACCGAGGTCGGCGTAGGCGATGTCGTCCAGATCTCGGTCCAGCTGGGGGCAGTAGGTCTCCAGGCCCTCGCTGACGTTGCGTATGGCAGCGGGCCCGAACCGGGTTCCCGGCCGGAAGGAGGTGGTTCCGTCATAGGGAACGCCGAACACCCCCACCTGGCAGTCCTGTGGATCGCGCTGGGCTCCCATGAAGATCGCACCGTCGTTGTCGAAGAGGTGCTTCATCGGTCCAGCTCCCGCTCAATCGAGACCGGCATGGCTCGGAATGCACCGTCCTGCCAGCGGGGGCTCCAGATTTCACAATCGCCGGCGATCGTCTCAGTGCGCTGTGGTTTCGGAACGCGGTAGTGCGGTTCCTGCATGGCGGCGAAGGTCCAACTCCACCATCCGCTGGGATACATCGGCACCCAGCCGTAGAGCGGATCTGCATGGTCGAAGACGTCTCGAAGCAGTTGGACCATGGCGATGTGCACGTCCCGGAACGCTTCGGGGGATTCGCTCTGGGTGGCGAACACGCCACCCGGCCTGAGCAGGCGACGGCAGTGCTCAAAAAATGGACGGTTGAACAAGCCTTCCGCGGGGCCGGCGGGATCTGAGCCGTCGACGAGAACAACGTCGTAGCTGGCTGTGGCTGCATCAGAAACCCAGGCGATCCCATCTGCCACGGAGAGATGGAAGCGGGGATCTGACCAGGCTGTGCCTCCGAGACTGGGAAGGTGTTGGCGGCTCAGATCGACAACGCGTCCATCGATCTCCACCATGTCGAGATGCTGAACACCGGCATGCCGGAGGCATTCGCGCGCGGTCCCGCCATCACCGCCGCCGATCACCAGCACCCGTTCGATCGACCTGGCTCCGCACAGCGCCGGATGCACAAGCGATTCGTGGTAGTGCCTTTCCTGGTGTTCCGCTGTCATCCAGCATCCGTCCAGCAGCAGTGCTTTGCCATAGCGCTCACTTCTGATCACGCTGATGCGTTGAAACGGACTGGTTTCCTCCACAAGCACCTCTCCGGCGAGGCCATAACGCACACCGCGATGTTCTTCATCGATCCAGCCCATGGTCGGGAAAGACGGCAGGCTTCCAGCTAAGGACTTCATCGTCCCGCCGCGCCATGGATCCCATGAGCTTGATTGGTTCAAAACTCTTGTGTTGAGATCAATCATGCCGTCTTGACGGTGAATCAAATCTTGAGTTAATTTAAAATTGATTATTGACGATGAAATTAATAGTCATGCAAACATCGCTTCGCTTTTCGTTCGTTATTGGAAGCCTTGCAGGCGTTGTTTTGATGCAGGCGTGCACTCGTCCGGCCACGGATTTCGGTGCATCAAGCAGTGATTCAGTTGATTCAGGACGCGAAATCTTTTTCACAACAGAGCCTGGACGCAATCAGAAGACCTTGAACAAAGGTATGAATGCGTTCGCTGATTATTTAACCAAGGAAATTGGCGTCCGATTCACGTATAAGCCGGCGATCAGTTACTTGCATGCTTATCAATTGTTTAGTTCGGGTGAAATTGATATGATTAGGGTTGGAATCTATGGAGGTTATAAAGTGCTTGAACAGAACAGTGATGCCAGTACGCTCGCGATTCAAAAGCCGTCCTATGTGTCTGTCTTGATTGGTAACCAGAAGTTACGTCCGAAGGCTGATCAGCAGAACGATAAGGGCATTCAAGTGATCAAAGGAAAGCGTGTTGGGTTTGGTAGTTTGTACTCTGGCTCAACTTTTATGCATCCATTGTTGGACATGCGCAGTCAAGGTGTCGTGATCGCAGACACTGAAGATTGCAAACATGTGACCAATCAATATGATCTGCCTGCCATGGTGGCTGTGGGTCAACTCGATTATGCCTTTATTAAGGGTAATTCAGTGTCCCTTTTGGGCCGTGTTAAGGATGAGTATTTGCCAAGTATTTATGTCGCCTGGAAGAGCCCCGAGGTGAAGCGCAATAACTATTTTATTGTTTCAGAGCGTCTCCGTCGTGAGGATGATGGTCGGCTGGAACGGAGTTTGCAGAAAGCCATCATTGATCTTGATCGTGAAAACAAGACTGATCAAGCAGTTCTTGATGGACTCAGCAAGGGTGCATTGGGTTTTGAGCCACAAAATGAAGTCTTTCCAACACCTGTTAATGACAAGATCAAAGCATTGATTCAAGACTATGGCAGTGCACCGTCTTGTGAAGACTGAGATGTTTAGGTTTTCGTCGTCTCGCCTTTGTTGGTTGCTGAAATGCTGATCAACGTTGATCCAAGCACCAGTAAGCCGCCAAGTATCATCCCGCTGTTTAGCTGCTCTGAGAAAATCCAGTAGGCCCATAAAGCGCTGAAAACCACCTGCACATAATTGATTGAGGTTGCACGAGCGGCTGGGATGAAGCCCAGTCCCTCTGTGAGCCAGATCTGGCCGAGTTGGGTCAACCCTCCAACACAGCACAACAGCAACCATTGATTAAAGTTCGGCCAAACACCCTGAGTGATGACAAAGGGAAGAACGAAGAGAATGGAAACCAATTGGAAGTAGAGGATGATCACCAATTTGTGATCGGTTTTCGATAACTTTCGGATCGTCACGAATGACACGCCCGCAAGCATTGCCCCCAGCACGGCAACCAGGACTGGAAGGGGCGTCAGCCGAGACACCTCCGTGTTCAGCCAGTCCGGGCGGGCCACAAGGGTGATCCCAAGCCAGCCGACCACAATCGCAGCAAGGATGTTTCTCTTCAGTGGTTCTCGCAACCACAACCACGCCGTCAGTGCGGTGAAGGTTGGGTAGGTGTAACGCAGCACAGTTGCTGACGCCAGAGGCATGTTCGCAATGCTTTCAAAAAAGCAGAACAACGCCAGGATGCCGGTGACGCCTCGGGCCACCAGCAATCCTTTTTGATGTCCCCAAGGTGAAATGTTCTCTCGCCTCAATGCAAACAGGCAGAGCGCAAGACTGATCAGCGCTCTGATCAGAATGGTCTGTTGGGTTGGTATCCCACCCTGGGACAACTGCTTGACGCAGACCGTCATCAGGCTGAAGGCCAAGCAACTCAGAAGCAGACTGCGCACCCCTTGGCTCATCTGAGTTCTGAGTGAAAAACCGACTCAACATAGGGTTGGTTGAGATGATCTGACCGTTCAAGTAGCGGCAATCAATCGGCCAGGCCATTGACTCAAGATCTTGTTGTGAGCGATCGCCTCGTCATTCCTGCTGGTGAGTTGCAGTGGCGATTCAGCCGCGCTTCAGGACCAGGAGGACAGGGGGTGAACACCACAGATTCCAGAGTTGAGCTGTTGCTTGATCTGGAAGCTTGTTCTGTGTTGGGGCCCTATCGCCGGGCCCGGCTCAAGCAGCAGCTGGGATCACGCCTGCTGAATGGCTGTCTGCGAGTGGTGGCAGCGGAAGAGAGATCCCAGTGGCAAAACCGTCAGGCGGCGATGGCACGGCTGGCCGATCTGTTGCGTCAAGGGTTGAAACCGCCTCCACCCCAACGGAAGGCCACACGGCCGGGCCGAGCGGCGGTGAAGCGACGTCTGGAGGCCAAGAAAAAGCGCGGCGATCTCAAGCGCCAACGTCGGAACCGACCAACACTTGATGAGTGATGCTCCGTAAGTCATGCGGATTGAGCAGCAGACGATCGGCCTCACCGTCGACGACAGCCTGATGCGTGTCCATGTGGCGCGACCCGTGGAGGATGGTTCCTTTCCGGGGCTGCTCTTCTACTCCGACATCTATCAACTCGGAGATCCCATGCTGCGCCTCGTGAACCGTTTGGCTGGCTATGGCTTCGTGGTGGCAGCCCCTGAGATCTTCCATCGGCTTGAGCCGGTGGGCACGGTGATCGAACCCGATGCGATCGGACGCTTGCGTGGCAATGATGCGGCCCGTCGCACAGCGATTGCTGCCTATGACGCCGATGCTGATGCGGTTTTGCAGTGGCTGAGGGCGGATCCGGGAACCGACTCCAAGCGACTTGGTGCTGTGGGGTTTTGCATTGGTGGTCATCTTGCTTTCCGTGCTGCGTTCCGTTCTGACGTGAAGGCCGCGGCTTGCCTCTATCCGACTGGTTTGCAGAACGGAAGACTCGGCCGCGGGAGTGCTGATTCCCTGCAGCGGGCCCAAGAGATCCAGGGAGCCTTGTTGACGGTGTTCGGCTCGGAGGACCCGCACGTGCCAGCGGAAGCTCGGGAGCAGATTTGTTCGGCTCTGATCAACCTCCGCCACGAGACGTTGCTGTTCGAGGCCAATCACACCTTCATGCGTGACGATGGCTGGCGCTGGGATCCGGAGCTTGCCGATCAGGCCTGGGGGGTTGTGATGGCGTTTCTCAGGCGTGAGCTCCGTTCTGTTCAGCTTTGATCTGAGCCTTGGCCTGCTGCCAAAGCGCTTCCAGTTCGTTGATGCTGCGTCCTTGCAGGTTCCCCTGGAGGGACGCTTCCACCCGGGAAAAACGATCGAGAAAGCGTTGATTGGTGCCTGCGAGTCCCTCCTCAGGATCCAATCCGCACCAACGGGCCACATTCACCAGGGTGAACAGCACATCCCCCAGCTCGTCCTGGGCGTGTGTCTTGTCGCCGCTCGCCACGGCCTCCTTGAGTTCATCCAGTTCCTCTTGCACCTTCTCCCACACCCCGGCGATCGAATCCCATTCGAAGCCAGCCTGGGCGGCTTTTTTGGAAATAGTCATGGCGCCAGCCAAGGCGGGTTGGCTGCGTACTTTGTTAGCCAGCAGATCACTGAGTGGACTGCTGGAGCCGGCGAGAGTGTGCGCCTGTTCCTCGGCTTTGATCTGATCCCAGCGACGGCGCACGGCATCGCTATCACGCGCTTGTGCTTCTCCGAAGACATGGGGATGCCGCCGAATCAACTTGGCGCTGATGCCGCGTGCCACCTGCTCGAGATCAAAACGCCCGCTTTCGCTGGCGATCTGTGCGTGCAGCACCACTTGCAGCAACAGATCCCCAAGTTCTTCGCTGAGGTGAGCGTCTTCGCCGTGGCGGATGGCGTCAGCCACCTCATGGGCTTCTTCCAGAACGTAGGGGGTGAGGGTCTGGTGCGTTTGCTCGAGGTCCCAGGGACAGCCACCCTTCGGATCTCTCAGGCGGGCAACCACATCAATCAGCTCCTGGAGCGCAGCGCTGGTGGACTCGGCCATGGACAACAGAGGGCAAGCGCGCCCACCTTCTCATCTCTTCCGTCGACGGTTCCATTCCTTCGGTAGAGGATCTCCATCGAGAATCAGATGCAGCCAAACGCTGGCTTCCAGCCCGATCAAAAAGGCTGCCACGCGCTGTGGTTGTGCGTTCCAGACGTTCTTCAGCATGTTGATCACCACGAATGTCTCCGTCCAAGGGAAGAACGCGCTCACAAGACTCAGCCACGCGATCAACAGCAGCAGGCGTCCTGTTGTTCCAAGCAGCGGTCCATGGGACCAAAACGAACGGTGTGGAAGAACGCGACGGTAGGGCCACCAGATGAAACGCAGGATCCCCCAACGCCGCAGGGCGTTGGACCGGGTGTCGAGATCTGGAGAGAGCCAGAGGCCACCAAAGGCAAAGGCTGCTGTGGTGATCAGACCGCATGTCGGATCGAGCAGCAGCGCGATGAGGAGGCCCATTGGCGCACTCAGAATCAAGCTGGTTCTGTCGTGGTCACGGCCTGTAGCCATGCTTGATTCGTCTGCCGTGATGGTGTCAGCGTGCACCGCTGAGGCAAAATGAATGCATCGGGCGATTAGCTCAGCGGTAGAGCACCTGCCTTACAAGCAGGCTGTCCACAGTTCGATCCTGTGATCGCCCATTGCCACTGTCCGGCGTTTGGCTTGGAGCTCCCTGGTTGTGTGGGGTTAAACAGGAATGGCGGCTTCAATGTCCCAACCCTGCTCCGTGAGTTCAGCGGTCTCATCCGCTGCATCTTGCGAGGGAACATCCACAAGTTGAAATTGCTCGCCTTGATAGCAGTAGAACCTTGTGAGTCCAATCACAGCGGGGGCTCCCGGGTGACGACATCTCTATCGAAGCCGGTATCTCCAGTACGCACAAGTGTCTTTGGCAAGACTTAATTGTTGGTCTAAGTGATGGTCGTAATTGATGCGCAATTGGAGCTCAGACAATGGCTTTAGACGCAGAAATTGTCATTGAAGCCAAGCGGGTGAGTAATAAAGTTATGAATTAGGCGCAAAAATAGGCAAGACGCTTATCCTTGAGCAGCGCAAGATAAAATGATGCCGAAAAGCGCGATTGTTTGGTTTTGCGGAAAAATATCTATAAAACTACAGGCATGATGTGACTATTTTATTATGCCTGTGGGTTGAGCTTGGGGTGTGGTTTCAATCGATCGACGTGCGGAACTTCTCCGCTGCTGCGGCGAAGTTGATATCGGCCTTGCATTTGCCTTTGGGGATTTGATTGAACTCAACCCGTTCGCCGTTTGGTCCTGACATGAAGAAACAGTTCCAACCGCCCAGATCTCCATCGGGCCCAAGCTGGTGCAGATCGGGTTTGTTGAGTGATACATATTTCATGTCCTTTGTTTCTTCAATCAGCTTCGAGAAAAATTCCTTGGAATCGATATCGTCCGCAAGATTAAATGAAACATG
>PAEP01000036.1 GCA_002700765.1 Synechococcus sp. MED850 | reverse complement strand
TTCTGAACCGCGCTGGTCTTGGTTTAGAGGTGATGCATGAGCGTAATGCTCATAATTTTCCNCCTNGACCTGGCTGCTGCTGAGTCCACTCCTGTGGCTCTGCAGGCACCTGCCATCGGTTGATCTGGAATCAACCTGTTCCTTCTGGNACAGATCCAACGATTCAGATCAACTGAATCGGAAAGCCCTCACCATTCGGTGGGGGCTTTTTGATGCAAAGAGGCGTGAGGGGTGCTCATGACGAAGGAAAACCTGTCCCTGCCTTTGTTNTCCTTCCGAAATNCCCCATACGTTTNAAGGGTTCGTGATGAACCATGCAGCCGATCGAGCTCACTCCCCTGATGTCCATCACGACAGGGTTTCTCGTTCTGTTTGTTGGTAAACGGCTGAATCTGGAATTNCCATTTNTGCGNCANTACTCGATTCCTGAACCCGTCTCCGGTGGTCTGCTGGTGGCTGTCCTGCTGACCCTTTTGCACAGTTTTGGAGGTCCTGAGGTTGGATTTCAGCTTGATTCGCGTGATTTTTTACTTGTTTATTTCTTCACCACAGTTGGGATCAATGCNCGTTTCGCAGATCTGATCCGTGGAGGTCCCGCCCTGTTCATTCTNCTGGGGCTGACCATCGGTTTCATGACGATTCAGAATTTGATAGGTGTCGGCATGTCCTCTCTTCTTGGGTTACATCCCGCGACTGGACTTCTTGTCGGCACAGTCTCACTGATCGGTGGCCACGGAACCACGATTGCCTGGGCTCAGACATTCCAGGATCAATTTCAGATTGAAAATGCGATGGAGGTCGGCATTGCTGCAGCCACGTTTGGCCTTGTTCTGGCAAGTGCAAGTGGTGGCCCGATTGCCCAGTTCCTGATCAACCGCTTCAACGTTCGCTGTCCTGAACCCGCAGGGTCACAGGATGCTGAGGATGGTGGGCAATCCCAGAGCAAGGAACAGGTTCAAGAGATTNCGGCGATCGACGTTTCAAGCATCCTGACGGCTCTTCTGGCGATCAATATCTGCATTCTCACCGGCAAACTCCTGAATTCCGGCATAGCAGCTGCGGGATTGAAATTGCCATTGTTTGTTCCCTGCTTGCTGGTGGGAATTCTTTTCTCGAATCTCCTACCTGATCGTCACTCGGAACGTGTTGTTTTCCATTGGCCAAAACGCTCCGCTGCATTGAATCTCATCGGTGAACTGTCCCTGGGCATTTTTTTAGCGATGTCCTTGATGAGTCTTCAGTTGTGGAATCTTGTNGGGCTGGCGCTGCCACTTTTGGTGATTCTTGTTGTTCAATTTCTGTTTGCCCTTGTAGTGAATATCTTGCTTGTTTTCCCCTCAATGGGTCGTAATTATGACGCCACNGTGATCTGTGCTGGTTTCGGTGGAATCTCTCTTGGTTCAACCCCAACGGCAATGGCCAACATGACTGCGGTCACCCAGCAGTACGGACCATCCACCCGTGCCTTTCTGATTGTTCCGCTGGTGTCTGCCTTTTTCCTGGATCTTGTTAATGCGGTGTTGATTCCAGCCTTCATCGGTTGGCTTTAAACCCGTGGAGGGCCAGGCTGGCTTTGGTCCGATGTCAGATNGAATGCATGTTCCGTCGCCTCAAAGTCCTTTGCGGAGAGCATGTCTTCTGTCTTTGAGGGGTGACAACGGCCATCGGCCTGAGGAGGGTTCACCAGAAATTCACCTGATTTCCTAAGGCTTTTCAAGGGGTTGAACGCGAGGATGTGAAGGTGTTAACGATGCCGATGACGAAAAGTCTGACTGTTCATGAGCAGAAGGCGCTTCGTCGGGTCGCAGAATCATTCCTTGGTAAGGCTTGTCGACATGAGCCGACAGCAAAGGAAATTGATGATCTCTACGCTCGATTGTGCCTTCTTGATCCTGAAGCTCTTGATATTTTAATTGATGCTGAATAATGTTTTAGTGAACTGCTTGACTGATGTCCCAATTTGTCTTGGTGTTATCTGAATGTTTGATTCGATGATGATTGATCAGTTGAACCACTTAATGCACGACATGGCCTCATGATGCTTCCGGGCACCAGCCAAGTTTCAGTTCCAGCCGTGGTAACCATTGGTGGCATCGGTGGTTCAGATGGTGCCCCTGGGGAAGGCTTGCCTGGTGCAGTTCGCATGCNGGATGGGTTGCTCCTTCGCCGTCGGCCTGATGTTGAAAGCATTGGCAGGTGATGCAGACCATCAGCGATCGACTCGGACGAAGGGTTGTCTGGTGGATCGGAGGCCAGGACGGCCGCTCTGTGGTGTCGAAAGCCATGCGATCTGTTCAGTACGTATGTACTAGCTGCATTGGGACTTGGCGTCAACTGTCGGGCCGTGGAGGATGGAGGNATGACTGAATTCCGCCCCACCCTCCAGTTCGAGCTGGATGCCGACGCCATCCGTCTGCTGTACCGATCGGTGCGTTTTTATCTTGAAAAATGGCCCGGTGGGCCTGATCCCCGCGAACAGGAGGATCTGCACAGGCTTCAGACCTTGCTCTATGCCGCCCTGCTCGAATGCTCCTTCGATCAGGACGGTGAGAGGGGAAGCTCGGAAGAGCAGGCTTAACGGCTCTTCATCGAGACGACGACAAGCCGTCATCTGCGTCTTACAACGGAACAAGGATGAGACGGCACGATGGAACAGGCCAACGAACAGTTGCGTTCCGGCATCAGCCACTGGGATGCGGTGGATGCCTGGTTTGACTGCGTGATGCGCTGTCCAGTGGATGGATCGGAGAATTGCGTCACAACCTGCATGCGCAAGCATCTTGGAGAGGAGCAAGAGTTGTGGTTGAGCAGTTTTTGTCCGTGACTTTGATTGTTCTCGCTTCTATCTCCGATGGTTGTGTTGTTCGTCGTTCTTGTGCTGCTGCTGCTTTCTGTGTTGGGGTGGCGCTGGAATCAGATTGAGTTGAGTCGGGCAAGGTTTGCAACCGGACGCATGATGAAGTTCCATCGGCGTCGGCGGGGTGGTCGTCGCCTTGCACCTTGATCTCCCACAGGCTGCACACTGCGAGGATCGTTCTTCACGCCAGAGGCCAGTAGCCCCAGGCCAATTCCTGAGAACAGATGATGCCAAAAAATTCTGTTCGGTATGCATCGATGATTTCACGGTAATCTTCGCGCCGAAAGATCATTAGACTTTCGAGGTTATTGCCAGCACCCCAGGAACAATTAAAGGTGCCAACAATCAAACTCAATTCATCTTTGCTGTTATGAGCAAAGGGATGTCCATAACCAATGAAGAACTTGTGATGCATCAGGCCAAGTTCCTTGCTGGTTTGTTGACTGCCCTTGACGAGGATGATGCCAGGGAACCGTGCTTGATATTGATTGTTGTCGTGGCATAACTTTCTGAGCAGTGCATCAAACTCTGGATACGTGGTCTGCCCCTTCAATGTGAGATGAAGATGTTCGGTGTTGAAGGCTTTTGTCTGTGAAGTTGCTGTGTTATTCAAACGCTGCGCCTCTTTCAGGCAATCTTCAATGGTTTGTGTGTATGACACTCCTGGTGATTCAGGCAGCTGTTCTGAACTGCAGGAGATGCGTGGATACCAGGATTCCACGACCTCTCGCCATTTGGCTTCCTGGCCCTGGAGATCCTGGGGAAGCGCTGTCATCCAGTCTGTAATGGGCACAGCAATCATGCAGTTGCGCTGTTTTGCTGCCAGTGCCTTGAGGATGTCGTCATCCCAAAGATGCATCTGGCATCCATAGATGCAATGTTGGCGATTGATCCAATTGAGAAGAAATTGTTTGCAATTTCTGAACTCAAGATCAATGTTATGAGCGCGGGTAACACTCTTGTTGATGACGCGTTGTTCTTCCAGAGTGCTGGCGGAGATCACCTCACCGTCATCGGTTTGTTCGACATGGCGAAGATCCGTTCGCACTGTTGTTTTGATCTGAGTATTTTTGCCCTTGCCTTCAAATTTTTTAGGAGATCGCCGTTGTTGTCTCATTGAGTGCTCATCCTCAACTCAGGCTGTTCACATCCAAGCGTGACTGGGCCGCGCTGTCATGAAGGGTGATGAACTTGATCCGTTCCCTAAGACAACATCCCGGGCGAGTCGCGTTGTTTCGACTGCGTGATGCCGGTGTTTGGTTTGTCTATCCATGGTTGCTGATGGAGCTTGCCTTGCCGCTGCATCCTGAGGAGACCGCATTGCAGCCACTGATCCTGCGCGTTTTGATCTATTTGCCCTGTTGGGGAACAGGCTTGTGGTTATCGAGTACGGGTGCCGTTCTGGGTGTCAAGGCCATGCTGTGCCGTCGTGATGTGATGCCAGCTTTGATTGCTCTGACGTTGACCCTGGTCACCTGGATTTTGATCCTGTTCAAATATTCAAGTTCGCGGCACCTGTTCCAGTTCGTCACGACGCCATGGCTGTTTCGGTGATCAGGCTGTTTCGGTGATGCGGGAGATGGCGGCATCAATCTGCTGGTCAAGATCCTCTGCTGCTGGGTTGATTGTCATGATCAGGTCAAATCCTTCGTGCTGAGTCGGCTGTTCCAATGGATCCGACAAACTGGCTGCCAACTTGAGGATCACGTCCTCTGGAACATGTCTTGGTCGTGTCGTGTTCCAGTGCAGACAGACGTCCAGAGGAGTCTGCAACCACCAGCCAATCCAGGAGACGTTCTCAGGAATGTCTGAGATCTGAAGTTGCCGTTCCCTCCATTGCCGTCTGGCGTGGGTGGCATCAACAATCACGGGCGTTCTCTTCTTGAGGCTGGACCTGACGCCGTGATCCAATCTCTCTTCAATGGCAGCCCAGTCTCCTTGAAACTGCTCTGATCCCCAAAGCTGAGCTCTGATGGCGTCTGTTGAAATAACTGTGGCGCCAAGCGGTACAGCGAGCCTTTGGGCCAGCCGTGATTTGCCACTGGCGGGTGGTCCGATCAGCAGATGGCAGTGAAGAGTGTCAGTCAGGAAGCAGGTCGGATGAGAGAACCGCGTTGAGGTAAGCCGTCATCTCAGATTCAGCTCGCAGATTGAAACGTTCCGCAACCTGTTCATTCAGCCATTCTTCTGCAGCAGCATCACGGTCGTCAATCCAAGCAATTAACTTTTCGAGCTCATCGTCCATAGAGTCATCGAAAAAATAAGTATTGTCCAAATGATGCCTGTATTGATGTAGCTGTCAAGACACGAAGCGTTTGTACATCCAATCCACAAAACTTCCAAGCACTGGCACCGGAGCAAATGTCGGCCCTACAAAATCAAAGTAGTCCCTGTGCTTGACAATTTTTCCATCTTCACCAAAAACCAATCGTGTTGTGCCGGGATAGATGAACTCAACACCTTTGATTTTCAGGCCCATACGCCACTCCACGAAGGCCACCTCTCCTTGAACGGCCACGCAACTTGTTTCGAGGAACACATCGTCGCAACGACGCATTAATCCCTCCTGGGCCTGGATGTAGGACTCAACACCCTTTTTTTCCTGGGTGGGGTCAACAAACTCAACATCATCTGCATAAACGGCCTTCCATTGTTCGTCTGAAGGGCCTGCATCGCCATAGGGTTTTGTAAACAGCTGCCGCAGCTTCTGCTCATCCAGTGGAGGGTTCAGCATGGATTGATGGCCCAAGACATTGAAAATCCACCCGACAGCGGATCCAACCAATCATCGCGCTGAACTGGTAGGAGTGTGGATGCTGAAGCAATGAACGACCAAAAGTCGGATGAAATAACACTCAGTTCCAATGTCAACCGATAAAGTCCAGCCCATTGGTTGAACTGATTGTGCATTATTTGACGGTCGTATCTCCAGGTATTGCTTGATCGGTTGGGTCAAGATAGAGGTGAGATTACTCGGGTTTGAAAATTAGAATTCAACCCCAACTTGCCCTGAGAGTGTGTTATTGGTGGCAGGAGTGGTCATGCTCTGATAAATCGACTGGTATTTGAGAGATGTGAAAAGATTGCTGTTGGCGGAGGGGAAAAACTTGATAGTGGCCGTAAAGGTATTGGTGGGTTTGACTTCTGAAGCAAAAGCTGCCGCAAACTGATTCATCACTCCAAGGCGAAGCCAGGTTGTCGGTTTCCAGCCAAAATCTGCAATGAAGGCTCCACCTCCATAGGTGTTCCCACAGTATTCATCTGTGTCACAATCCTTCCCGCCTCCGCTCCAGCTCAAGGAAGGTCCTATTCTTAAAGTCAAGGATGTGCTGTCTGTGTCGAGAATTGGAAAGCCGACGCCGATCGAGGCAAGTAAATTGTCGGCTCCGGCATCTTTTAAGCGATCGTAATTGTAATCAGTTGACGCATAAAGGTTAAGATTTGGATTCAAAAACTTGTCATATAGCACTCCAGCATTGGCCTTCTTTGCGCTGATTTTTGTTGATTCTCCCTGCTTCTTCGAGCTGTTGTAGTTAAACCCTGCTGTGAACTTCAGGCTCTGTTCTGAATCTTTGAACAAAGAGGATGCGTTCAAGTTGCCACCGAATGAGGTGGATGAGTCGGTGTTGTTGCCGCTGAATCCGCCGGTGATTGAACTCTTCCAACGGGGTGGAGTCTCTGGAACTTTGATTGAAGACACATTGATCTCAATCCGACCGAGCACAGGGCTGAGCAAGACCCGCACGTCGTCGGTGCTTTCGTCTTCAAGCAGCTCGCCGCTGACGGTGTCCCCATTCACAAGGGTGTACTTGACCGTTTCGGCATGCGCTGATGAACCCATGGCAAGGCTCAAGCAGATCAAGGCCTGTAGCAGTGTTTTGGGATGAGGCATCAGCTGAAGAAACCTTTGGATTGCAACCACAAGCCAAGGGCCACGAGGGGGCCGAAGCCCGCAAGCAACAGTGTGATTTTCAATCTCAGCGGAGAAACCTGTCGCTCGCTCTGCCTCAAGGCCATGGCATGAAATTTGTTGCGGAAAGGTTAAGTGCGAATTTGGTTTTTTCTTCTGATGCTGCCAAACCCGGATGGTTTGATTCGCGAAAGACCATGTCGATGCTTCTCATGGGTTGTCCTGATGTAACGGAATCAACAGCAACACAACCCCGATTTGCCCTATAACAGGCTTGTAGCAACAGCTACAAAACGTTCACTCCGCTACATGCGGAGCGCAGCTTGACCGGCGCCATGGAACGGGGACGTCGGCCAATTTCGGACGCTAACCATGACCACACTTCTCTACAGAGGCCAAGCCTACGAGCAGCGTTCTGCTGCTGATTCCAGCCCGAACCAATTGCGTTACGACCGTGAGGTCTATTCCCAGCGTCAGCAGGACGCAGGTCGGTCCCATCAGCTGACCTACCGGGGATGCCCTTACGTTTCAGGACAAGCCAGCATTGTGATCCGCCAGGGGAATTACAGCTATCGGGGTGTGGCTTACAGCCTCTGATCTCACAGTTCGTATTCCTCCTCGAAGCGCTCAATCAAGCCGCTGTACAGCGCGAGGGTTCCCTCTGTCTCCTCGCAGAAGCCATCAGTGACGTAAGTGGCAGCAAGGTGCGCCACAGCAGTTCGGATCTGGGAGAAGGCATCCAGGTATTCGCCCTGGATGTCTTCATCCCTGATGTCGTTGATCAGCGCGGTGACGAGCTCGACCTTCCGCTTTGCGGCAGCGATTTCTGCCTCCATCTCCTTGTTGAGTTTGCGCCGCTTTCTGGGCATAGCCCTGTCCTGGTCAGGGGCTGACATTACGAGAGTCCCCGTTGCCTTGCCGCTGGATCGCCCGAGTGGACATCGATCGTTCCAAAACCGATCGCTTTAGCCTCTGGTTTTGGGACCGGGTGATCGTGAACTCCACCGTCAGAGGCATTGTCTACGTTTCCGTCTGGGTTCTCATCTGGGGAACAGTGGCTTCGCTGATGGATTCCATGCTGTTGATCGGGGACGTCTACGAGACTGGTTCCTCAGGTCAGGCCGTCACCTTTCTGGCCTACGCAGCAGCAACGGTGGTCCTGGCGACGCGATTTTCCAGTCGGTTTCTGACGGCTTCCGGCTCAGAGGCCATTGCACCTGATGCCGAGGACTCAGAAACTGCGGATCAGAAGTGAAGTCCCCATCACCAGGGCGAGCCATTCAAAAACCGATTTCACCATGCGGTTGCCTCTTGAAATCGAGAGATGGGCTCCGATGTACCCCCCCAGCAACGAGCCTGCGATCAGCATGGGCAGCCAGGTCCATTGAATCTCTCCACTGATCCCCAGCACAACCGCACCAGTCCCGTTCCAGCACAATCCCACCAGGATCAGGGTGTGGGCCACCGCCCGTGTGAAACCGATGCGGAACCAGTGCACCAGCCAAAGGGTCACAAACAATCCTGTGCCTGAGGTGAGCGAGCCGTTCAGAACACCGATGGCGAACAGAACAATGGAGCCGATCAGACTGGTCCTTCGATCGAGGGGGCGGATCGCGTCATCGGCGCCAAGATCGGGTCGTTTGGCGGAGTAGAGACCAAGCCCAATGGTGAGGACGCCGAGAGCAGTCGTTGCCCATTGATCCGGCAACCTCAGAACAACATTGGCTCCGATCCAGACACCGGGCAGTCCGGACAACAGCACAAGCAGGGAAAGCTTGAGGTGAAGACTTCCAGCTCTGAAATGTCGGCTCGCAGCTCCTAAGCCAAGAGCAACACTGGCGATCTTGTGGGTTGCCAGTGCTTTCGCGAATGGCAACCCCAGCAGAATCAACGCCGGTAGCTGCACCAGACCTGCGCCACCGCCTGCGAAAGCCGAGAGAGTATTGGCAATGAGAGAGATCACGCCAAGCGTGAGTTGCTGTACTAGGTCCGAAACGCTCATCAAGGACCATCCAAATGACAAGACCATGGATTCTGTTGCTGCTTTCTTCGCTGATGGCCGGTTGTTCTCTCGACATCGAATCCATTCAGAACAGTGCTGAGGAGCTGAAGAAGAACGTTGAGTCCTCCAATCTCAAGGACTGCAAAGACGAAGATGGAAAGCCTCTTCCGGAATGGGTCTGTCGCAAGGGCAGCCCCGAGAACGCGACCACCGAACCGTGATCAGCATTGGTTTCAACGGGGTGAATCACCTGGATGCGTGAGGAATGCGATGGGAACTGAAAACGTGAGAATCCGGTGTGGATCTCCGGGAAGGATGGCAACGCATGAGATCTCGCGGTCGGTGTGCGCTTCTTTCGACTGGAGAACAAAGGCGGTGGCGTCCTCAATGCTCCACATCGCCTGTTCTCCGCTTCGGCGTTCCTCTCTGTAGGTCAGCCAGATCTCCTCAAATGCTCCGGAGTGATCTTGCTGACGCGCTTCACGCAGGGCTTCATCGAGCCCTAACGCGCTGAAACGCTCGAAAAACCGTTTCATCAGTGGGTGACCGATGGTGGAGGACGCCTTCACCATCGAATTGATGGTGCCGACCGCTGTCACCATTAGCTTCGGCTTGGTGCGTCTGGCATCAATCACACCGACGGGCAGCGACAGGTCCCATTCCGGGTGCCCGCTGACCGCACAGGCGAGGTCAAACAGTCCGAGAGCGCATTGTCGAACGAGCGTCTGGATCTCGGTTTGATCCATGAAGGATTTGCTTGTGACAGAAGCGGGTATCGCCGGCACCCGCGGATCACCGACCGTTGTTGCCAGGATGGCATGGTCTTGATTTGTGATCGATGTCTCTTGTTCAGATTTATCTGGACGCGGTGACCCACCAAGTGATCACCAGTGAAGAGCTGGCTTATCTGGCGGGTCATCATGATCAGTTCGACCGAACGGAGCAGAAGCTATCCGCCCGTCTGGAACATCTGATCAGCAGTGGTTCGATCAGTGTTGGGGCACGCTAAAAATTCTGTCGATTCTGTTCGGGTGATCCTTGATGTAGTTGTTGAATTCGATTGCCAAAAGCCTGGCCTGATAAGCGTCTGGTGCGTAGAAGCAGTTCTCGTCAGTGGTGTTCTCGGAAGTACGGAACCGCACTGTGTAGGGCTTGCGTACGGTCATTGACCCGGTACGTGGGACCCCACCACCATGTCTCATCACGGGACCGAACGTCCCGCTGATTGATCGTCTCCTGACCTGGATGAGGGGATTTCAAAAATTATTGTGTCCGTTGTTCCAAGAAGAGAGTCAACCGAAAATGAATTGTCGAAGTGTTTTTAAAAAATTTTTGAATCCATGGGGTTCTCTCCGGAAGATCCTTCGGCTTGAGCTGCTTGCCATGGAAACCAATCCTTTCGACGTCTGATAGATCCATCTCTTAAAAACGTCAATGGATTGAACGCCTTTATGGCAATGCCACCACACCTGACCAGCTTTGAAGCACATCGGGCGATCCCTGCGTGAGGGCGGTCACTGCTGTTGCTGAGCCGATTGCAACACCGATCACAAGCCCGAGGGCAAACAGGATTGTTCCTGTCATCAACACGCGTTCAGAAGGTTGCATGTTTGAAAGGGCACCGGCCACAGGCTCACTGCCACTTTGCATGCTTTCCACTGGATGTGTGCTTTCAGTCATAAAGGTAGAAATACCGACTGATCATCCCCTGGGCGATTCGCTACCAATCAAAGGAGATCAGTTGACGAATCCAACGACATGAGAACCATCGACGAACACATTCAAAAGGATCAGGAAGAATTCCTTAAGGCGTTGGCTGATCACAACGACGGCAAGGTTCGGCATCTCACAGAAGAGTTGCAATGGCTTCTTGATCACAAAAAGCAATTCCCGAACGATTCACACGATCCAACCCCCCTCGAGCTGTTCTGCGAACAAAACCCTGACGAACCAGAGTGTCTGGTCTATGACGACTGATCTGTTTGACAGGCTTGGTCGTCTGGCTTTGGCAGCGATCTTCATGAATGCCATTCCTGGAAAGATCACCAATTTCGCTGCAACAGCCGGATCCATTGCTGCCAAGGGCATCCCTTCACCATTGGCAGCTCTACTACTTGCTGGTGCAATCGGAATGCTTTCCCTTGGGTCCTTGTTGTTGATTTTTGGTCAAACAACGAGACTCGGTGCCGTCCTGCTGTTGGTTTTTCTGGTTCCCACAACATTCCTGTTTCATCCCTCTGTGGAAGACCCAGGTCTGATCCGCAATGTTTCACTCGCAGGCGGGTTGCTTTTGGCGGTGACACGCCCCACCGTTTCCAAATCACGTTCCTAGTCTCTGCTTCGGCAAGGAAGGGTCAGAGGGATGCAAACCGTCGCTGTCAGTGGTGCATCTGGTAAGACAGGCTTTCGACTTGCTGAAGAGCTGCTCAGTCGTGGCCTTCAGCCAAGACTGTTGTTGAGGCCGAATTCCGAGCTGCCCAGCAACCTTGACCGCTGTGAACAGCACCGGCTCAGCCTCTTTGATGATCAAGCGCTTGATCGAGCGCTCGGGGGCGCGGATGCTCTGGTGATCGCCACTGGAGCACGTCCTTCAGTGGACCTCACGGCGCCAATGCAGGTCGATGCTTGGGGTGTAGAGCGTCAGGTCGCATCCTGTCAGCGACTTGGTGTGAAACGGATCGTCCTTGTCAGTTCGCTCTGTGCAGGACGTTGGCGGCATCCGCTCAACCTCTTCGGGTTGATTCTGGTGTGGAAGCGCGTTGGCGAGCGTTCATTGGAATCCAGCGGTTTGGATTGGACCGTGATTCGTCCCGGTGGTCTGTCAGAGCGGGAGACGGATCTTGACAGGGAAGGCATCCGCTGGAGTGGGCCGAACCAGCAGGAGAGCCGCTCGATTCCTCGCCGTCTGGTTGCCCGTTGCTGTGTTGATGCTCTTTTCACACCGGCATCAATCGGTCAGATCATCGAAGTCACCAGCAGTCCCGACCTTCCCCTTCGCACCATGGCAGAAGCCCTCTCCTAGTCAGACAAGATGCAAGGTCAAGCATCCTTCATTTTGATCCAGGATGATTGCTTGAATAAGGTCATTGAATGGGTCACTCAGTGATTCGAAGCTGCCTCTTTTATGAATCTTTTCTGGACTTTGATCGAGCGGTATTAATGAATCCTAAAGGGAAATTAAGACGTGTTTTGCTGCCATACTTGGTGCTTGGTTATCACCACTGAATCATGGCTGCTCCATCCCAGTTTTACGTCTGCAATGGTCAAATCCCTTCGGAGACGCAGGATGAGGGCTACACAGCTTTCATCGATTACATGGAGAAGGGAGCTCCCAATGACAAAGCGGATGGCTTTGAGCTGGTCGCTCGTTTGCACATGCCAGAGTCGGGACGTGTTTGTGTGATTTGTAAAGCAACTGACGCGAAAGCATTATTTCGCCACTTCATGTTCTGGCGTTCCATGTTCGGGCTGGAATTTGAGTACTGCCCTGCGCTGACCTGTGCGGAGATGGTCGAAATGCAAAAGGAACATAATGCCAAGCTTGATGAAGCTGAGTGAAGTGAATTTCGGAATTCTGTTTCGTCTGGCTTTTTTAGCTGACTGAATGGATTTTTAATGGGATGGCGTCAGCTTTTTGATTGCCATCCTTATTTCTGTTCATCCGCTTCGCGGTTTGCCTGTCTGAAATCATGCTGCGTCTGTTTGAACGAGCTTGTTTTCACGATCTTTTTGATGAAATGATGATGATTGCTTCGATGGCCTGAGCTAGTGTTAGTTAAATTTTTGATGTGATCCAAGTTTCTTGATGACCAACAGCACCCCTTCTTTGCTGGTCTGGATTGCCGAATATCAAAAATATCTTGCTCTTGTGGACCAGGGAAGCGCCACGGATGCAGATGCATTGAAAACTGAAATCGTCGAAGGACTCTCGTGGGTTGATCTGTCCTGGGAGGACTTGGAGGTGGCTTTTTCGCTCCAACGGGAACAAGACCCCAGTGACCACGCCTGACTCAGGCCAGTCAGGTGACATTTTAAGTATTTTTACCTAAGCAAAAACGGCTGTCNTAGCGACTTNCCTTCGCGCTGCTACACGAAACTTCTTAAAGTATTGCAAAGCTGTTGGCTGGACTCATGATCCGCACCATCCTGACCAAGCCGATCGTTGGAGATCTCGGCCTCCTCCTCTTAAGGGTGTTCACTGGTTCACTCCTCATTCATCACGGCTACGAGAAGCTCGCCAATATCGAAAATTTTGCGGACGCCTTTGTGAGACCGCTTCATCTGCCGTTCCCCATTCTTCTGTCTTACGTCGCTGCTTTCTCCGAGGTTGTCGGCAGTTGGCTGCTGATTACTGGGCTTTTGACCCGTATGGGCGCTCTGGCTGTGGCTGGAACNATCTCTGTCGCGATCTACCACGCGATCGTGACTGCTGGATTCAACATCTATCTGCTTGAACTTTTGGGCCTTTACTTCGCTGCAGCCATTGCGGTTCTTGCGTGCGGCCCCGGTTGCTTCTCAATCGACGAATTGCTTGCTCGCCGTTTAGAGCCTCAATACGAGATTTCATCTTTTGAGGATGCTTCGGTTGTTGACTCAACCCCCGAACTCAGTGACGTGCCAGTTGCTCGTTAGATCAGACTATCTTTCTACGATTTAAAATTTCTTGATCGGCTGCTTTGCAGCACCGGCAATGTCGAGAATGACATTGCCGGATTTTTTTGTTCAATCTTTTTCTGTGCTTTCGAATGCTCTTCTGGTGGTAACGGGATGTGCCTATGGCTTGAATCCCGAAGCCAAAGCTTGATCCTGTAAAATAAGTTTACATTTGATTTTGAGATGACCAATTCCCCCAGCCAGGCTCGCGACAGCTGGTACCAGGACGCCGCCAAGTCCCAGATCAAAGCCGAGCGAATGATCCGTGCAGAGCTTCTCAATGGGCGCGTCGCCATGATCGGCTTTCTGATTGGTTTGCTCACCGAGGCGCTGACGGGTCACGGAATTGCATCCCAGATCAGCTTTGGACTCCTCGGTCTCGGTTGAANCTTGTTGCAACCGGCTCAGCGTTCTGAAGGCTCGCTGATGTGACACTTGCGGTTCTTTCACTGTCGCTGTACCGGAAGGTTGCCTCAATTGGCATCTTGAAAGAGTGAGGAATCNTTCAGACGCGGAAACAAGGTCACACGTCTGAATGAAAAGCCCTGCCTTCGGCGGGGCTTTTTTTATGTTCTTCACCGTCTGGCCGTCGACCAGGCCCACCAGGTCGCTCCGGCAATGGCGAGCCACAGCCATGGAACCCTGAGTGTTGTGGCGATCAGCACCACCCCGATCGCGATCCCGGCTCGACGCGCATTCGCTTTTGCCTGCGGTGTCATGTACCGCCAACGGGGCAGCAAAGGCATGGGTGAATTCGCAACAGGAAAAGGCTGGCATGGCGTCCCAGTCCGAGGGCTCCCCAGGCAGAATCGACCTGTTGCTTTTCAGCGTCGATGAAAGAGATCAGTCCTCTCGAGATGATCGGACGCTCCCTGGCAAAGATTGCGGCTGGTGCCGGTGTTGCAGCGCTGTTGCTGTGGCTTTTGTACGTGATGCTCGACTTCGGCCATATGCAGTCGGGCTTCACCCTTCCCCAGTCCAGCTACTGAGCAGCGNAGGATGGAGTTGAACGCTGCCACGTCAAGCCTGCTCCTGTGCGGGATCTTGTTTGCAGCCTTACAGATCTGGTGGATCGGCTCACTGCTGAAACGCAACCAGCACCGCAGGGGGGCTCAGCCGCTCAGTGGTAAAGCCTTCCAGGACGAGCTCGAACGCATCTTTCGAAACAGTCCCTGACAGGCAGGACGGTGATCCCCCCGCTGACCGAACTGGAAGCAGAGGTCTGTTCTCCATACCGTCAGGTCATGAAGACTGTGAACCGATGAACAGCAACAACTCTCCGTCATGTCCAGACCGAATCAGTCACGGTGAGCTGAAGGCCATGATTCAATCCGCACCGGTGGAGTCCCGGCGCTCCGATCCAGTGCTGGATGCTTTCACCGCAGATCTATCCACCTGGTCGAAGCTGACGCAACAGCTGCTCCAGAGCATCGTGGAAGAGGGTGATGTGATCGGACAGCACCACTCTCCACAGCAGATGATGGCTTTAGGCAGTTTCCGGACCCACCTGATGCTCAGTCTGCAAGCTCTGAAAGCCGCTCAATCCTGATCGTGATCAAGCAGCTGCCGGGTCGTCGCGCTCCCCGTTGGATCAGGCTGGTGGCGGGTGGACTCCTCACTGTTGTCGCAACAATTTGGATGTTGGCGTTGCTGCCGGTTCTCCTGTTCTTGGGGCTCCTCCTCGCCGTCATGATGATTCCCGTTCTGCGTCGTTTGAAGCGGGAGATTGAAGACGTCGGCGTTGTGGACGTTCCGCATCGACCAACCGTGGATGTCACGCCCTGGCATCGGCAAGTGGTGAACGGCTGGATGTCACAAGCAGGCCGTCCTTCGGCGAAGGGCTGGGGATCAGCTGAAGGTCCACGTTCTGGTCGTCGATGAGCTGCAGTTGAACCTGTTTCAACAATCCAACTGTCATCAGGCGGATCTCGAGCTCCGCCAATGCTTTTCCAAGGCAAACACGTTCTCCTCCTCCGAAGGGAAGAAGGGACTGCTGAAATGAACCATCGAGGTGTCGCTCAGGTCTGAAGCGTTCAAGATCACCGATTCCATGACGATTCGAGGCTGCAAGAGCAACTTGAATCACGCGATCCTGCGGAATTTCAACGCCATTCAGGGTCACTGTCCGAGTTGTGCGGCGGAAGAACCCTCCAACAGGAGGAGTCAGTCGCATCACTTCGGTCACGAGCGCATTCAGCCTTGGCGCCTTGGAACAGTCGTATGCGGTCACAGGATCTATTTCGGGAGGCCATTGGATCAAGTTGACTTCCTCCTTCAGCCATGGCATCAGTTGAGGATCGATCAGCAACGCCCGCATCAGGCAGCTGAGAGACGAGGCGGTGGTTTCGTAGCCCGCGAACAGCAACAGCAGCAGCTGTTCCACCAGGTCCTCATCACTTAAGGGAATACCAGCTTCATCAAGACCGCCGGCCAGCAAGTCGAGCCCACCCCGACTGGCGTCTGCATTCTCGAGCACGATCTTGAGACGTTCGAGAAGACGATTGCGTGCCGCCAACGCCTTTGCGAACGGGCTTCCTGGCAGGGCGACCGGTACAGAGAACAAAGCTCTGGTCCAGATTTCGAAGTCCGCAAACAGGGCATCCCGATCCTCTCCCTCCAGCCCGAGCACCGTGGTCGCAATCACGGCGAAGGCGAAGCGGCGCATGCGATCAACCAGTGGCAGCGGAGTGTCCGTTGTGTTGATCTCCGCTGACAGTTGGTTCACCATGTCGACGATCGACGGGCTGTAGCGGCGAAGGGCTGCGCTGGTGAACAGTTGGCCGACAACGCGTCGTCTCGCTTTGTGGGAGGGACCGTTGCGGTTGGCGAGGGAACGGCTCCCCAGCAGCTGTCGAACACTCTCCGGCCACCATCCTTCAAGTGAATCCGATTGGTTGAACAGGTCGTTGATGGCCTGATCACCTCGAATGAAGACCAGGCGCTGCCCGATCAATTTTGTTTCGAAGACATCGCCAAAGCGCTGAAAGCGACGGTCTGCAAAATCAGGGTCACGAAAGAACTGAACGGCTTCGAACAGTCCGGTGACCGCTCCGGTGCTGGGGAGTGATTGGTGGGGCATCGTGGCGAGCAATCAGCTGCGGAAGAGGTCCTCCACCATTCCTTTGTAACCGTTACGGATCGAAGCACCTGGTCGACGGCTGCGGGTCGGAAGCGTTCGTCCAGGAAGGAGATGATCTGGGGCAAAAGTCACCAGATCCACCTCGGCGGCATTCTTCTGCGCTTCGGCAAGTTGAGCAGCAATCGCTTCCGCTGTGGTAATCGGACTCTCGAGAGTCTTTTCAGTGTTGTCTTGGATCGGATCAACCTGAACGGCGACCGCTGGGATGGAGCGTTTGGGCGTCACTGCTGCGGCGACAGGCCTTCTGCCAATGGGCCATAAGAACGGCAGACTGAGCAACAGCGCCACCAGGGCGGTGATTGTTCCGGTTAGACCAAAGGCAATTCCCTTGAAGTTCCAAAGGATCCCTGAGCCAGCCAGCGTGAATGTGCCGAAGGCTGCCAGTGTCAATCCAATCAAGGATGCCTGGGGCCGTTGAACGGAGATCCCTTTCGATGTCGATTGTTTTGAATCGACGTCATCCGCTTCCGGAATTGATGTTTCCTGGGGCAGTGGCCTCAGCAGAACCACTCCGATCGAAAGCAAAACCAGCGAAGCAATGGTTGCGCTCAATCCAAATGTTTTGCCCTGAAAGTTCCAGACAATCCCTGCTCCAGCAACACCCAAGGTGCCCAATGTGGCGAGACCGATTCCCCCTAAAAGTCCGAGTCGCTGCATGACTTATTCGTTGCGATTGCTGTTTTGAACAACTGCGTAAGTGATGGCTCCTCCGGCGACCACGGTGAGAAGTCCAGTCGTGATAAGGAAACCGATCAACATCGCAAACCCCAGCACACTGCCGAGCAGCGACATTTTCAGCCGCAACATCTTTGATTTGATCAGGAGAAGCAGCAACAGCGAGACTGTCGCCTTGAGACCGGCGATTTTCGCCGCGCTGATCGGACAGAACGGATTCGGCAGGAGCATCGATACTTGCCAAGCCCGTGGAGTCTGGCGAAACCAACCGTGCTTTCGTGAGGAATTCTTTGAATCAGCGAGACGTTGCTGCAGCAGAAATGCGCGTGACGTTCAACGTTATGGACGCTGAAGGGGATATCGCCGTTTCGCTTCAGTTCGGATGGATGCCTGTTCAGCCCCTGTTATTGAGTGGTCACACCTGTGGGTTCAACTCTGAAGAGAGGCAACAGTGTCTTTCAATTCAGCGATGTCCATCAGACCATTCACATCGAACCAGGGGGCTGTTGCCCAATCGAAGCCTTCGCCGAAGGTGCTGTCTGGAGCGGTCACATACCAGTGACAATCAACATCGGGAACGTCAACGGCACAACCAGACCAATCGTCACTCCACTGAGGAACCTGCACCCACAGCAGAGCAACAGCGAGAATTGACAGGAGTCCTTTCAACACGGAGCCACGTTTCACTTGGGTGAAAGTACCAGTGTTTTTGTTGTGGCGACGTGTTCAGCCGACTCAGAACGAAATCAGCGGCGACGGTTGCGTGAACGCTGCTTGAGCTTCCGCTTGTACTTCTCTACAGGGGTTTCGTGATGGCGGATGCGACGCAGATCGGAAAAGATGCCTGCCTTGGCAACCGAACGCTTGAAACGACGCAGCGCTGACTCGATTCCTTCGTTCTCTCCGACCGTGACCTGACTCATCCGTTCTCCGAACAGAGCAAAAAACCACTTTACCAGCGTGCTCTTCTGTCTTGCACCCGCCCTGGTTGGGGAGTCAATTGCGTTTCGTCACGAATTCAGTGGATTGCCCCCACCGCATCGTGTGCCCATGGATGCTCCTGCCATGGGATTAACGCACTGCCCTCTCTGCATCGGACTGGCACTCCTCTCTGCAGTTCGCTTTCTCGCTCATGGCGTGATGGCTGCTCAACTGCGGGCTGCCTCATCGGGAACGAGCAAAGCGAGGTATTTCTCATCAGCCACGAGCATCGACTCAACGTCGTGGAAATTGCAGCCATAGAGAAGGTTGACGATCCGGCCGAGGTCCATGTGCCGCTCCGCGACCTCCTGCCAAAGCCGGATGGTGAGTTCTCTGTCCTGAAGCACAAATTGAGCTTTCACCAGCTGTCTCACGATGTGCAGGTAGCTCTGCCGATCGTTGCGAAGCCTGCATTCCTCACTGCTCAGTGACGTGTCAAGCAGCAATGGCGGCTGTTCCGTTGACTTGTCGTCCCGCAACAGCCGAGGCAAGCGGGTGAGTGGAAGACCATCGAGCATCTCTCTTTCCTTGCATCGCGATCCAAGTCTGATCTGTTTTGAACTGCTGACAACAAGTTGTCACGCTCAGGTTCATCGTTGTTTGTCTTGATTGGTCGGGCCGGTTTTAGATCTGTCCTGTACGAAGAAGGTTCTCCATCAGTGCGGCATAGAGCTGCTGCCTCATCGCAGCGAGGAGGTTCTGTTCTTCCGGATCGCCACCGCTCCAGTTGGTGTGGGCGTCGACGACCACGCGATGAAGGATCCGAAGCGCGTTGAGATCCATTTCCATCTGGGCGGCGATCTGCGGCTCGGACATGGATTGAAGGTTTTGAGATTGATTTGTTTTAAGAAGATGGACGGATGTCCGCAGTAGCGGCTGTGACTGTGGTAAGCGGCCGATGCTTTTGCCACCGGTTTGATCGCTTGGGTATTTCTGCGCAACTGAGGAGGTCGGTAGTGACCGCCACTTTTTGTTAAAACATGTAAATTACATTTCGGATACGCCGATAGGTCATTCCATGGAAATCCTCGTGATTGCCGCTGTTTTTGTGCCCTTCTCGGCACTTGTGATGAATGCTTTCGCGGGTGACTCCGAAGACGATTTCGATTTTCTCTGAATGGAAACCAAACTCCTGGCCCTGCTTGCATTCGGTGCTTCCGTAAGCACTCTTTGGGCCTGGATGATGGCAAACGTACGACGATCTCAGGATTAACTATCTGACTTTTCAAGATCAATTGGTTCATTTGGCACCGTTCCTGCACATTTCAGACAGCCGCCATTGATTCTGTAGGGAGAAAGGTGGCCATGGCTACAAATTATTCCTCTGAAAAACAGCTTTTGTCCCAATTCGCGAGCATGGGCATCCGTTAGGGGAAGTTTCAGCCAGCGGATGGGAACCTTGCCCACGAGCCCAGCACGGATTGCTTCAGCTTCCGTGCGTCTTTTTTGTTCATCGCGATCGTTTTTGGCGTTCAATCCTTCGATTTGCCATTCGCGTGCGCATGCTTCGCATGCGTTCACGGTTGCCTTCCTTCGGCTGCTGTTGTGGGACAACTTGTCTCCAGGGACTTCCCTCTCATTGCCACAGCTGCAACGGCACCACCAGTAAGCGTTCCCTGCTGACGTGCGCCGCTCGGAACTGCGAACCACCGTGAGCCTTCCGTAGACCTCACCGATTCGATTTCTGGGCTTCGATGGCATTGTCTAGACCGACACCACGTCGAAAAGCACAGAGGAACGATAGTGTCGACGCTCCCTCGTTCATTTCATCTGACATGTCCGATCATCAGCCTGAGATCTGCAATGTCCTCGGAGACTCGATCACGCTGCAGCTCACAGCCGATCAGACCGGTGGTAAGTATTCCGTCGCTGAATTTGCAACGCCTGGTGGCGTTGGCCAGCCGCCACACACCCATGACTGGGATGAGACCTATCTCGTGCTCGAAGGCGAACTGAACTTGAACATCAACGGGGAGAGCACCATCGTCAGTTCCGGTGAGACCCATCAAG
The DNA here is from genome assembly GCA_002700765.1 of Synechococcus sp. MED850. Next base: position 6,397 of record PAEP01000036.1, on the reverse strand, counting down.
TCAAAGGAGGAACCGTGCATGCACCGACTCCCGCAGGAGAGTTCTGCCGTTACGTGATGGTGGGTCAGCCTGGTGGCGTGGAGTCTGTTTTCAAGGCGCTCAAGGCCAATGAGGATGCTCTTTCCGATATGGCGAAGGTTGTTGAAATCGTGACGAAGGAGGGTGTGCGCATCGCCGCTTGAGCCCACAGCTAAGGATTGGAGATGACATTTTGACGTCTCCTCTTTGTTCTGCTGGGTCCGTCACCCTGTTATTTAACCCTGTGATTCAGGTCTCGTGTTGTTCCTTATCCTGAATTTGTTGTGTCGGCCTCTTTTGAAGTGATCTTGATCACTTCACGAGGTTCCACAGTGATTTTGAAGGTTGACAGGCCTGGAGTTTACTAACCTCGTTTTTGCTTGTTTATCATGGCATCAAAGTTTTATTTGGTTCAACACGAATTCCGTGCCGGTCAGTCGAAGGTCTGGTGGGAGACGGTCCGTAAGGCTCTTGCTCCTGGTGGTGGTTGGGATGAGGCCGTTGCCAAAAATCTCGAGGCCGGCTTTTACAACCATTCGGCCAATGGCATCGCTGAAGAAGGGCCTGTGTACTGCATTTGGGAAACTCGTGAGGAGATCACTGCAGAACAGTTTCAGGAGTTCATCGATGGACCAAATGGGCCTGATTTTGGCCTTGGAGCGCTGATGAACATCTGTAAGCAGATCAATCCTGAACTTATGGGTGGCGCCACTCCTTACGAACGTAAATTTGTCTGATCATTCTGGATGATCTCGGTCGCTGAGTTCAGCAAACTTTGCGGCCATGGTTGGATTTTTCTTTGTTAACTTCTTGATTGATACGTCCTGTGCCTTGTCATTGGCAAGGCGCAGGTTTCGGTCTGCTCCCAGCAGAGCATCCTTGGTTTTTTGTAAATGGTCGATTGACTTATCGATCTCATCGATGGCTGTTTGAAAGCGTCGGGATGCCAAGTCGTAATTGCGGGAAAATGCATTTTTAAAGGCCTCCAGGTCATTTTCAAAATTTGTGACGTCAATATTCTGGGCTTTGATCAGAGCAAGTTCCGCCTTGACTTCCAGTGATTTAAGAGCTGCATTACGCAACAGGGTGAGAAAGGGGATGAAAAACTGCGGGCGAATCACATAGGTTTTGTTGTAGCGATGTGAAACATCAACAATTCCTGAATTGTAGAGCTCATTGTCTGGCTCTAGCAATGAAACCAGAACGGCATATTCACAGGTTTTTTCACGTCGGTCTTTGTCGAGCTCTTTGAGGAAGTCTTCATTTTTCTTTTTCGTCGCGGTGGTGTCTACCTCGTTTTTCATTTCAAACATGATTGAAATGATTTCATTTTTTTCAGTGTCAAAATCTCGAAATATATAGTCGCCTTTGCTGCCTGATCGTGCATCGTTGTCTTTCTCGAAGTACGCCATTGGGAAGGCTGCTGCCCGGATTCGATTGAACTCTGTTTCGCAGTGTTGCTCCAACGTTTCTCCCACCATCTTGGTTGAGAGGCGCGCCTTCATGTCGCGCAAACGTTCGATAGCCTGATCGCGATCCTGAATCTGGATCTCGTAACGCTCCTTGAGGGATTGTTCTGATAATTGATGTTTTAACTCGGTTTGACTGAGCTCATTGCGCAGTGCATCTCGCTCCTTTTCAACACCTGTAAGAGCCTCGCGGATCGCCAGCTTCTGCTGCATTCCACTGGTGTCGAGCTTTGTCTTTAAATCCTTCAATTCACCATCCTTCTGCATTGTGATGGCTTGGATTTCCTTCGAGAATTTTGTTTCAGCAAGTCGCAATGCGGTGGTGTTGTTGTCGCGTACTTGTTGCAGTTCGCTCGCAAGCATGTCCCGCTGTTTCTCTGCCAGACTCACCGCTTCGGTGATGGCGAGTTTCTGATTGATTTCACCTGCTTCAAGAGAAGCTTTCAAGGCTTGAATTTCTGCCTGTTGCGTTGCGGTGACACGCTGCATTTCAGCTTTGATTTTTTCGGCTGCAAGTTCCACCGCAGTGCGTTTGTCCTTCTCGGCCAGCACAAGTCTTTCTTGCAGCTGTTGTTCGAATTCTCGATCGCGAACCTGTTTGAGAATATCGGCATAGCCTGTTTCATCAACCTTGAATGCCTTCCCACAGTTCGGGCAGATGATTTCATGCATGCGCAATGATCTGTTGCAGATTGATGTCGTCCCGTAACGGCACCTTATCGGGGAGTTGCTACCAATCCAGCAACGGGCACCGCTGCCATGACCACTGCTGCCATATCCGCCGCTGCCACGACAACCGTCACATCCGCGTGGCCCGCGCTTCTGGCGGACCCCCATGCTCTGCTTGAAACGATCATCGTCGTGGGTCTTGTGTCCCTGGCAATGATCGGTTTCTTCACCGGGCTGAAGGAGCTGGCTCAGGACCTACGCAATCTGCGCAAGGTCAAGATCTGAGTTCGGCCAGTCGTCGAGCATTGACGCCCAGATCCGAGTCGCCGAGGCGCGAGATCGAACGGGCCTGAATCGTTCCCTCGGTGGCGTGCAGTTCCAGGTCATCCACAAACCCGAACAGGGCACTGCTCACTTCGGCATGGAGATAAGTGTCCGTGTGTTCCACGACCGTGGTTCGTGGCAGGGCTTCCACGGTTTCGGTGAGAGAAGACCAGTCTCGAGCAAGATCGTCGGAGCTCCAGCGGGCCTGAGCGCAGTGCTCAGGGCCGGGGCATGGACTCAGTTCACCTCCATGCACTCCCAGATCTGTTGGGACAGGTCCCACCAGATGGAACAGCATCAGCAGCGGTAGGAGCATCGATGCGAGCAGTGCCATCGGTAGGGCTGCAATTGAAGCCATGCAATTTCAACATGTTTTGTGCTTTCACTTCCTGATGTGATCCCAAAGACAGCGTGATGTTTATGAGCGACACCGATGCTTCTGAACTTCAATTCATTTAGGACGACCTTCTTGGATGTACTGCATTGAGCGGCTCGATGCCGATGGCCACTGGACCAAGGAAATCTGTTTCAAAACTGAGTTCAAGGCCTTTGTGAGCGCTCGGACCAAGTCCCGCGCCACCCTGCGCACCTACAGAATTGTGAACCCAACCTGGAACAACGTTGTAGCGGTTGTGGAAGGTCAGCGCTGACGACCCCAATTCAGCATGGCGAGCCAGAGCCAGAACAGGAGGCCGACGGGCACCACGATCACCAGCAGCTGGGAGATCACGAACAAGCGAACCTCAGGATCCATCGGCTTCAGCGATTGATCAGGTAATGGACCACGCCGATCAACGCCATCAGCACAACGCCGGCATTCCAGATCGTTGAGGGTGCAATCGGTCGGCGCATCCCGCCATCATGGAGCTTCCTTTGCTTCTGGACTGGTGCACTCCTCATGGTTCCTGCTTGCCTGGGGTGTGGTGGCCTTTGCCTCCATCTGGAAGTTCTGGCGGCTCACGGCGGCTTACCGAAGCAAGCTCCAGCAGGCACCCATGGGATCTGAGGCGGCCCGTCAGCGCTTGGAGCGCTCGTGGAGCCGCAGCCATGGAAAGAGCTGAGCAGCATGAGCAGTATGGATGAACTGACGATCGGACAGATCGATCGGGTTGTTGAAATGGCCTGGGAAGATCGCACACCGTTCGAAGCGATCGAATACCAGTTCGGTCTGCGGGAAAAGGATGTGATCGCGCTCATGCGACAGGAGATGAAAGCCTCCTCCTTTCGGATGTGGCGCAAGCGTGTCACCGGTCGAAGAACCAAACATCAGGCCACCAGTTCTGCTGATCGGTTCAGGGCGTCGTGCCATCGCTGATGCTCAGCGCAGCGTCACCGCGTTGATGAATCGATCGGGCGTAGTCCGTCCAGATTCCCTGCCCCCAGTAGCGGAAGCAGCTTGTTTCCAGCAGCAGCAGGTGCAGCAGGGCGGATTGGTATGGAGCGCTGCAAGTGCTTGATGGATCAGCGGCCACCTTGTTGTCGAAGGTTTGATGAAACCTGGCGCTGAGTTGATTCATCGGTTCGAGCACATTGTCGTATCCCTCAACCCAGCTGAGGTTGCTGGTCCAGGAGGCTCCCTCCATCGAGAAACCATCCGATTCACGTTGGAGTTTTTCGATGGCTGTCGCAACGGCCTCCCGGCTTGAGGTGTCTCCGACGGCCTGCCACAGCCGCTGCTGTTGGGTGGCTTGGATCTGCGGAAATGATTCATTCTCGACACCGCAGGCCTCCAGCAGTTCGAGGTATTCCGTCCCATTGATGGCCACTGTTCCATCGCCGTCATCTCTGATCCGCCGGTTGGCCTGGAGGTAAGCGGGTGGGAATTCGTTCATCATCACGCCACCGTTTTCACCATCGGCGATCTGGCTCACAACGGGCGGGATGGTCTGTTCGTTCAGCTGTTGCCGTTGCAAACCGAGCGCTTCGTAGCAGGGCTGCATCTGGCCCACCAATTTGGTGTCGGACCCCTGGGTTTTGATCAGCGCCGTGATGCTGATCCTCTCGCCAAGGCTGTTACGGGCAATCAGCTGATTCGGGATGTATTTCTGCTCATGGCTCAGGCCATCACCGCTGATGGTTTCCACACTGTGTTCTTGAACCAGCAACCATTGGTAGCCGCATTCCTTCAAGGCCCGAATGAATTCATAGAGCGTGTCCGGGTGGTTGGGAAGATGCATCTCCGGGGGTGAGAAACCCTTCACCCGTTGCAAGGCATCGGTTCCGAACAGGTCGGCGAATTGATGCTGCCAGGCGCTGATCTGCAACTTGAGATCTGGAATTGGCGTGGAGGGTGCAACGGCGTGGCTCCAGAACGTGCCAAGCCACTCAACATGGCGCTGCATCTCTGGATCGCAGGCGAGGTAGTGCAGTGCTCCGCTGATGTCGTGTCGCCCCATCTGGCCGACGCCCCACAGCAGATTGCCGGAGTAATCGAGCATGATCCGCGGGCTGCATCCCTCAGCCAGCAGTTGTGGAATCAGCTCGGCGAGGCGCCTGTAGCACTGGGCAAACGGTTCGGCATTGTGGTTATCCCCCTCTCCTTGATGGTCAAACATGTACTGCAGGTGGGAGATCAACGCACCATCCGGTCCTGCCGGGATGGTTGGTTGATGCATGTGCAGCGCGCAGGCAAAGCCGGAACGGATCTGGTCGAGCTTGATGTCGGAGTTTTGCTGCCACACGGAACGTTTCCGTTGCATCAGGTCCTGGAGTTCACGTTCCCTCCCCGAGATAGGAGGAATGGATCCGATGGGCATCGCTTCAAGTCAGAGGAGCACCGGATCTTTCAACCGGCTCTCTGAGTCGTAGCCAGGATTCAGGCACTGCAGCTTTTTTGGTCAGAACAGCCTTTTTGATCAGAACAGCCTTTCTTGGTCAGCACAGCCTTACTTGATCAAGAACAGCCTTTTTGATCAGAACACTCTTTTTTGGTCAAAACAGGGTCATGGATTTGATTTTGGAGAGCTTCTTCGGATCAAGACCTTCCAACTGATCCAAAGAAATCAATTGCTGCTTCAACATATCTGCGAGGGTGAAGAGAATGTTGCTGAAATCGAAGACAGCTCGGCCTTCATACAAATGACGCTCCGTGCTGAGAAAGTCGTGAAAATCCCAGATCGAATCGACAGTTTCTAGTGACTGTGATCGAATTTTTAGCGCTTCGATGAGAGTGTCTATGGAACGCTGATTGCCCACATTGAAGGCATTTCTTGCGATGATTTCTTCTGCTTGCGTCCAATCTGGAGGGGTCATGATTGATCCTTTTGGTTAAGACGGTGCGCCGAGCAATTCTGTTTTGCAGCTGGCGTGAGGCATTGAATGCTGCTGTTGGGGTAGCAGAAACCAGGGGGTAGAGGGAGAACCATGATGTTCGGAATGGTAGCCAAAGTGATAACAAGCTGCGAATGAAAGAACAGGATGAAGTCGAAGGCTTTTGGGTCCATTCGTCCCGCTTTCGGACGCGTTGTCATTGTGAGGCAGCCACGTTCCAACAATGAACAATTGGAGTGAGCTCAGGATCAGCGGTAACACACAAAACACAAGAAGATTGGTCACAGGTTGTGGATTTGTGAATCCAGCCAGTTTGTAATAAACCAACCAGATGCTTGCCAGTGTGACAATCTGACGCGTGTTGAGATAATTGTTTAGAAACTGCCAGTACCAGCTGATAACAGACTGCTCTGGTTGGGAGCGAAAATCAGGGTCATCTGAAGTTTCTGCTGCATGGTGGTGGAGTGAATGATTTCTCAGGCAGGACTGAAAACACAATCCTGCGTAAAGAATCAAGCACAACGTACCGATGATCCGGTTTGCTGCCGATCGACCTGGCGCCAGGCTTCCATGCATCGCGTCATGGGCAACGATGAACAGCCCGGTGTGCAGAAAAGCTCTCAGGAGAACCAGGATCGTTGTCAGCA
>PAEP01000035.1 GCA_002700765.1 Synechococcus sp. MED850 | reverse complement strand
GGCGATGCCAACAAGGCTGTCGCCGTCGACATCGGAGAACGAGGAGGAAAACAGATTGGCAACGGTGTCACCGGCTGGATCAGTGGCGTCTTCTGAGATGGCGGCGAGGGAGGGGCTGCCGCTGGCAACGGGTGCTCCATTGAGCCGATGGGGCCAGGCCTGGCGTCGTGCCGGTTCGACGGGTAGAGCCGGCGATGCTGCTGCGCTGCTCGCGTTTCTAGTCGCAAGAGTCCAATGGGAGCTGCCATCCTCGTGGCAACCGAGGGTGTTGGCTGTGCTCCAAATCGTGGCTCCGATGAGCTCTTCTAAAAGGGCGATGAAGTTGTGATCAGCGCCAGCGCGGCAACTCCACAGGGCCAGGTTGCTGAGCTCCCAGTTGGCGAGTTTTTGGGCGTTGGCCAGTAGATAGGCGCTGTTGATTCGGTTGTCGCCCAGGTGGAGTTCGCCTGGGCTGCCATGGCTCACCCAATGCAGGGTGTCCACCGGCTGGCCCAGCGTTCGGCGCTCGGCCAGAGCACGGCTCACGGTTTCTAGGGGCAGCTCCTGGCCATCGAGCCAGAGCACCAGTGCTTCTGTTGCCGTGAGNAGTTTGCGGATTTGAGGACACGCGCCGTCNGCAACAATCAATTCACTCGCTTTGGCTGCGGTGAAAGAGGCAAACTTGCCTGTGTTCACCAGNGAAAAGCTGCTGAACACAAACTTTATTCAAATNTTTATAATCTTANTCTACTTAAAATTCAANAGTGTGTAGTANATATTTCGTTTTTGTTTGACTTGTNCTGNTTAAAAAACGAGGCTCGCGAAGTCGTCATCCATTCAAAGCAGCAACNAGGCTGCTGACCCAGAGCCGTTGTTGAAACAGCGGCAGCCCCTGGGGGTCGCTGTGCAGCTGGGTTCTGAGTTGAGCGATGGCGCCTGGAGTGGTGGCCAGCTCAATCGCTTTTTGTTGATAAGCCTCTGGTGTTGTGGTGATCAACTGCGGTTGATGAACGGCATTGCAAAGGCTGGCGCCCATGCGGGCGCAGAAGCGATCGCCGGCGATGGTGATCAAGGGAAGGCCGGCATTGAGCGCCAGCACGCCGATCGCACCGGCATTGAAGCCGGCAGTGTCGAGAAAAAGATCGGCGCAGGCCATGGCAGCGATGAAACGCTGCACCGGCTTCTGGTAGGGAGCTGCCACGAGGCGATGAGGATTGATCCCGCGTTTCTGCGCCTGGGCCTGAAGGCTCTGCAGCGCCTTGGGTTTCACCGCCAGCCAGAGCAANCTGCCGGGAACCGCCTCCAGGATCGTCATCCAGCTGGAGAAGATGCCGGCAGTGATCTTGTCNCCCCTGTTGAAGCAACAGAACACAACTGCCTCATCGGGTAGCCCGAAGCTGCTGCGGCTGATGCCAGCCATGGGCTGGCGCCAGCGACTAGCGAAGGTGTGGGGTAGCCGCCATATCTGTTCGGGGTAATTGACTTCCTGCTCAGCAGGAATCAACGCTGCATCGGCAATGATTCCATCCACGTAGTAANNGCCCTGGCTGCTGGGAAAGCCGAGNTAATTNAGNACNNTGGGCGCCGGGCGGGCGCAGGCGATGGCTGGTCTGGAGAAGGTGGTGAGTCCNGTGAGATCGATCAGCACATCGAGCTCATCGGCTCGGATCTGATCAATGGCGTTGGTGTCGTTCAGGTGGTGCAGATCACAAAAGTGATTTGCCGAGCTGCGGTAATGCTCAGTCAGCTTGTCTTGAATTGGGCTGGTGCTGTAGGCGTAGGTGCACGCCTGGTTGGGATCGTGGGCCTCGAACAGCCCNTCCAGCAGCAGCCCCATCGCATGGGTACGGAAATCGGCCGACAAATATCCGATCCTTAGGGGACGCCGCTGGCCATGCACTGCCGGCAGTCGCGGATGGTGATCCTCAGGCGGGCAATGGCCATTGGCCAGCACCCAGCGGTCCAGTTCCTGATGGTGCAGCGCCAGGGGGAGTGGCAGTGTCACCAAGCCAAACGGTGGAAGCGGCTGGTGNATGGGGGNNCCTGAATCNANNCTTGCAGCACCCCGTTCATGCAGCTGCTGGATGATGCGGTTGAGTTGAACGNCAAGCGTCTCCCATTGGCAGAGTGCCTGNCAGGCGTAGATCTCCAGCAGTAGCAGCTCNAAGCGNTGTGGCTCCTGCTGCAAGCCCTGTCGGCACAANGCGAGGGATGCTTCCAACTCACCCATGAATTGCAGGATCTCGGCTTTGCGTTGCAACGCCGCGATCTGCTCGGGCTGGTGCTNCAGCAAGGCATTCACTGCTTTGAGAGCAGCTTCCGGNTGNCCGGCCTCCAGCAACAGNGTGGCTTGGGCNAGTGCACAGGCCGAATTGGACGGATCCACCAGCAAGCCGTTGTGCAGTGCTTTGAACGCTTTTCGCTTGTCTCCGCGTTGGACCAGCAGGTGAGCGAGGCGGTGCCACAGGCCCACAGCCTTGGGTTGTTGGCCGAGGCCATGGGTGGCCGCCCGCAGCAGCGATTCGGCATCGTCAAGGGCCTGACACTGGACGAGACCATCGGCGAGAAGACCGATGCTCTCCAGGTTGTTGGGCTGAAGCGCCAACAGGTTTTCCAGGGCTTCTCTGGCCTCGGCGAGATGTCCCTTCCGTTGGTGCAGCAATGCCAAATTGCGCCAACCATCAGCGGCGCCCGGCAACTGTTCGGTGAGCTGCTCCAGGGTGGTGATTGCGGCGTCGATCTGCCCCTGGCGGCGCTGACTGTTGGCCCACTGCAGCCAGCTCCAGAGGTGATCGGGTGCCTGGGTCACCGCTTGGGCAAAAGCGGTTTCTGCCTCGGCGTAGCGGCCGGCGCGGTAGGCGATGCGGCCCTGCTGAAAGGCAACTGGCGTTTGGCTTTGGTNGCCTGTGGTTGGNGGAGNGNTGTTGGTGTTGCTGTTGGGTTCATAGAAGGGCTGTTGCCACTTCTCGCAGAAGCNTTCCGCTTCCTCTCGCCAAGCCGCACTGTCGTAGTCGCCGCCACTGGCGTGGATGCAATCCAGCCGGATCACACCGATGGAGAGCCCCTGGCGGCGAGCGTTGCGGCAGAGATCGAGGTCGTACAAATGAAAGTGAAAGCGGGGATCGAAACCAACCCCGTGATCCAGCAGCTGTTGGCGTTGCACGGCGATCAGCACGCCATCAATCAGCTGCACCGGCGCGTTGCTGGTCCCAAACACGTCCTTGCGTTTGCTCGAGGCCGTGAGTGTGGTGATGGCTCCCCGCAGGTAGGGGAAGTCCCAGCCCTTTCCATTGGGACGCCAATGCCAACTCAGGTGTCCTTGATCGCGGCTGTTGCCGCAAAGGCCGGCAATCGCAAACCGNTCCAGCTGCGGACGCAGCAGCGGCTCCAAGGGTTCAGGCGGCAGGGCCAGATCGTCGTGGCAGAACAGCAGGATCTCCTCGCTGCAGNTNTGGAGGGCCTGGTTGTAAAGCTCGGGCAACCCTGTGCTGTTGTTGGTGTGGATCGTGCGGGGCAGATCGGCGTGGGCAGGGTGTTGCAGCGATTGCCCCAGCAGGCTCTGGGCTGGGAAGGCCGCGTCATTCAGGCGGCTGGCGCTGATCAGGCGCAGGCTCATCGTTGCTGAGCTCCGGCGGTCTTCAGGGTGAGTTGGCNGGAGCGNGCNGCCGTCACCGATTTGAGGTGTNCTCCGAGATGACGATCCACCAGGCGCAGCATCGCCTGGCTGTGGGGNGCCACCGCCGCGCGCGCAATGGGAATCCCGGCAGCGTGCTGTTGGCGGAAGGCATGGANGAGCAGCGTTAACGCCTGGCCGCGGGGGCGGTGGCCTTTGGCCACAAACAGCGAACTGATGCGGGTGGCGTTGGCGCTGGTGCGATCCACCAACACCCATCCCACGACGTTGCCGTGGTGCAGCAGNGCCANNGAGGCCTGGGCTTCCAGTTGGCTGCTCTGCATGGCTGCGGTGAGGTTGTCTCCAGCCGGAAACTGCGCTGCGACGTCGGCGTAGTCGGCGCGCCAGGGCACCAGTTGATAGCCCGCAGGGAAGGGGAAGCGTTCGGGCCAGTTCATCGAGGCGAGTTGTGCGGCCTGGCCCTCCAGCAGCAGAAAGGTCTGCCGTGGCGGCGACCAGCCGAGCCGTGGTAGCAGGCGATCCAGTGGGCCGGGCTGGCGATGGGGAGCCTGATAACTCACCGAGAGACTTGTCTGACTCTGCTGCGTGAGAAATACGCTGAGGTGGGCGATCAAACGGGTGCCGATGCCCTGGCGCCGCTGGGGTGGGCTGACACAGAGCGAGACGAGACGTGCATTGCCCTCTGGTGTGCACTCCGCCAGAGCCAGACCCACCAGGGTGCCGTTCTGGTTGGCGGCGATCCCCAGCAGTTCGCCCTTGAGCTTGCGCCACGCAGCCGAACCTGGTGCCAGGGAGGGATAGGTGAGGGACGCGAAGGGGGCGAGGGTGGCTTCTGTGAGCTGGAAGACCCGCTGGTAGTGAACGGCGGTGCCGTCTGCTGGGGTGGGCTGGGGCAGGCCAAGGCGCTCCACTGCCGGGCCCTGGTGGGGTGTGCCGCTGGGGATGGAGGGTTTGATGCGCACCAGGTTGTCCTGCTGGGGCAGTTTCACCAGGCAGTCGATGCCGTCATCGACCAGGCCAAGGGCCTTGGGTTGCCGGCAGTTCTCCAGAACGGCCAGATCGAAGAGCTCGTCGATTGGTTCCGGCAGATCGAGGCTGTGCAGCACGTTGCCGCTGGCGAGATCAATCACGCGAATGCCGCAGCATCCCTTGGGCTGGCCACTGGTCTGCAAGCGTTCCTCCAGGGGCAGCCCGGTGAACTGGGGCGAGCGCAGCTTGGACAGCCCCACCACGGCGCAGCCACCTGCGAAGGCCAGCCCCCGCACGAAGCCCGGCAAGGTGCAGAGCGGCTGGAAGCGCTCCTGCTCGATCCATCCCAGCTCGCCGGTGCCGGAATTGAGCAGCCAAAGCTTGTCTTGGTACCAGCGGGGTGAGTGGGGCATGGTGAGCCCCCTGGTGGTGATGGAGCCGGTGGGGATGTGCACCACCACACCGCCTTCCTGGCGCGTGTTGCGCCAACTGGTGGGTGTGTTGCCGGCACTGCATGCTGTGGCCCAGGTGATCTCGCCGTTCTTGAGGGCGACGCCATTGAGGTGGCAGCGGTCTTCCGGTTTGAGGGCATCGATGAAGGGCGGCTGCCACACCGGCCGAAAGCTGCAGCCCGGTGTGAGCTCCGCCAGACAACTGAACACCGTGTTCACAAACAGCGGTGNCCCCTCGGCGGTGAGCACGAGTTCGTGGGCATTCACCTCGCCGGTGAGGAAGCTGGCCGCAGGCGTGTAAAGGCGATCGGCACCGTCATGGTGCTGGCCTGGTGCGAGCAGGTTGTCGAAACGCCAGAGATGGGAGCGGCCCGCCATCCAGAGGCTTTGACCGCTGGTGAACAATCCCATCGGGCGGTCGTAGAGCCGCTCATGAACGCGGAGGGTCTGACTGTGATCCACGCCAAGGAAGATCAGCCGGTTGGCGCGGTAGGTGGAGAGGGCCAGGGAGATGCCCTGTTGGCTCAGCCAGGTTGCAAGTTCCGGGTTGAAGCTGGCTGGGGTCTGCAGGGTCACGTGGCTTTGAAGCGTGTTAGCGGGTGACGGGTGTGGAGATCAGACTGATCGGTTGGCTCAATTTGCGTTGTAGATGGCTTTCTGTTCCCAGAGCGCGTTGTGATCATTGGTGCCGATGGCTCCCATTTGCTCAAGGGTTTGGCGGAATCCTTGTCTGCTGGTTGGTTTGTAAAAACCTGCGATCTGGCCATTCGGTAACACCATGGCGCGGTTCTTGATTTCGTGCTGCGGGCTGAGCTCGATGAAGTCTCCAAAGACGGTGGAGCTGGCAACTCCTTCTTCGCAAATGGCACGGCCCCAGACATTTGGGCCCGTTGGGCAGAATGGTGTGCAGCCGTAGAAGTTGTTTTCGCAGTTGTACGTGATGATGTCAATCGCCCGTCGCAAGACAGGGTGGCCTGCTTGTGCATAAAACAAACCNTTAGCGACGGACCAAGAGGCATAGTGGGTCAGCCTTGGGTTTTCTCTGAACGCAGCAAGTTTGATTCGAGGCTCAAACTGAACACCTGGAAAAGGGCAGTAAAAGCCAATATCGAAATACCAACCTCCGACGACATAAACAATGCAAAGTCTCGCTAAATCTGATTTGTAGGCATATGGAATCAGCTTGTTGTATGCAGCACTCACGCGGCTGTCAAAGTGTTCATTCATCAGGGCCTGGATGTCCCTGTCGCCATAAAGAACATGCGGTAAGTGAGCAAAAGCGCGCCTTACGCTGGCGATGTACCGCTGCAGCAGCGCAGGCGGCTCAGCGTTGTTGTCGGAGAGATAGATCTGCGTGACTTGCATGGCGTCGCGTTAGCACTCAGGAATGTCTGGCGAGATGGTGTTGCTGGCGTAGGGCCGGCAGGAAACTGGGATCGATTGCAAGGGCGCGCAGGCAGGCGGCCTGCGCCTCTGGCCACTGGCCCTGACGGCTGAGCAGGATCGACTGGTTGGTGTGGCCGTGCACGTGATCGGGATGGGCATGCAGCAGTCGCTCCAGGCAGAACGCGGCCTGCTCACTGTTTCCCTGGCGTTGCAGCAGCGTGGCCAGCTGCAGCAGGGCGCCGTTGTGGCTGGGGAGTTGATCGAGAATCGCGCGGTAGTGCCGCTCTGCAGCGGCTGAATTGCCCCGGCGTTCGAGCAGGCGCGCCGCAGCAAAGGTTCGTTGATGCGGCCGCTCCAGCCCGCGCCGGGGCCGCAGCGCCAGGGGATCGAGCTGATGAGCAGTGCGGAATGCCCGGCTGGCCTGTTCTGACTGGCCCTGTTTTTCGGCGCACACCCCCAGGAAGGTGTGGGCAGGGGCATGGTCAGGTTCATTCTGAATCGCCGCTTGGAGGTGTTCTGTTGCTGCCGACCAGTGGCCGCCCTGCAGCGCCTTGAGGCCTTTGGCGAAGCCCTGATCAGCATTGCTGCTCAGTTTCAGGCGGCAGTGGCGCTCGCCGATCCGTTTCCATCCGGGGATTTGCGTGAGCGTCCGCTCGCGCTGCTGCTCAAGCGGAGCTGGCAAGGGGCCCGGCACGGAATTGCTCTGTTGGAGCAGGCCTGCATAAAACGTCTGGCGTTCAACCACGGCGGTTTGGATGTCGCGGTTGGTGCTCACGTAGGCATGGGCACGGCGGGCCTGTTCCAGCCGTTGCTCTGGGTTCTGCACCAGGCNTTCGAGCTGCTGGATCANCGNNTCNGGACTGTCAAACAGGCTCGCTAGATCAGTTGCAGCGAGGGCCTGGTAGGGGGTTTCGTTCTGGAGCACGGCCGCTGCACCGGCCGCCGCATANTCCAGGAATTTCACATCGGAGCGGCAACGGTTGTAGTCCGTGGGCAGCAGNGGNGCCAGGCCGATGTGCAGGCTGTTCAGCCAGNNNCGGTAGTGATCAAGGCTTCCNGGNNTGCGGATCAGCACGTNCTCCTCNGCCNTTCCCTCNAAGACAGCTGCCAGNGATGGATCAGCCATGATCTCCAGCTGAACATCGCTCTGCTGAGGCAACCACTGCAGCAGCGCTGGTGCGATGTGGCGCAGGTCNTCTAAGTGGCCGATCGATCCACCCCAGCCGATCCGCAGCGGCCGGCCATCAGCACGATGTTTCAGCGCATCGAAGCCGGGGATGGCATCCAGGTGATTCGGGAAGACAACGGCCGAGCGGGCCTGTTGCTGCAGCCGTTCAGCCAGTCCGCTGGAGCTGAACTGGCAGGCATCAGCGTTGTGAATCAGGCCGTGGAAGAGCTTCTGGCCACGGGGATCACGCCAGGAGCCGGCAGCAGGATTCCAAGCCTGCACATCGGGGAGATAGTCATTGACTTCCACCACGGTGGGCCGGCCCAGCAGGCGGCGTTGGCGGATCAGCCGGAAGGCCTCCAGATCCAGGGTCATCGTGAGCACGAGCAGGTCGGCGGCCAGGGCGGCGGCGTCGCGGTAACGGGCATCTGGATGCACCTCGAACACCTCCACTCCTGGCAGGGCGGCCAGGGCGGCAGCGGGCTGATGCATGCGGTAATGCTGATCACCGCTGCTACCGAAGCTGCCGATCAAAACAATGCGCATGGTGCTCAGCTA
>PAEP01000034.1 GCA_002700765.1 Synechococcus sp. MED850 | reverse complement strand
AAGTCGGGCAGGTCCTTCTGGGTCTGCAGATCCACCGGCTTCGGACAGGCGGCGGTGTGGCAGAAGCTCTGCATCACCAGATCGGAGGAGAAGCCCAGGCAGGCCAGCTCCTTCATTTCGTCCCGCGTCATCGGGCCGGTGGTGTCCTGTGAGCCGACGGTGGTCATCAGCGGTTCGCAGCTGGTGCCGGGTCGGACGCCGGCGAGGCCGCAGGCCTTGCCCACCATTTTCTGAGCCAGGGTGAAGCCCTTGCCGGTATCCGCCGGTGCCGAGGGGCGGATGAACAGATCCGAAGAGGTCAGGCCGAGCTTGGCGCGCACCTTGTCGGTCAGGGCGCGACCGATCATCAGGGGGATGCGACCGCCGGCGCGCACCTCGTCGCTGATCGTGGTGGGCTTGAGCTCGAACCGACTCACCACGGTGCCGTCGCGTTCGATCGTGCCGGCATGGGGTCGGATTGTGATCACATCACCGGTGTTCAGTTCGCTGACATCGCATTCGATCGGCAGGGCACCGGAGTCCTCGGCTGTGTTGAAGAAGATCGGGGCGATCTTGCCGCCGAGAATCACCCCGCCAGCCCGCTTGTTGGGCACATGGGGAATGTCATTGCCGGTGTGCCACAGCACCGAGTTGATGGCGCTCTTGCGGGAGCTGCCGGTGCCCACCACGTCGCCGACGTAGGCCACGGGATGGCCCTTCTGTTTGAGGGAAGCGATCGTCTTGAGCCCCTCTGGGTCCCGGGTCTCCAACATCGCCAAGGCATGCAACGGGATGTCCGGGCGTGTGGTGGCGTGGGTGGCCGGCGAGAGATCGTCCGTGTTGGTNTCGCCCTCGACCTTGAACACCGTCACCGTGATGCTGTCGGCCAGTTCGGGCTTGGAGGTGAACCACTCGGCTGATGCCCAGCTCTCCACAACCTGTTGGGCAAAGCGGTTGTCTGCCGCCAGATCCATCACGTCGTTGAACGCGTCGTAAACGAGGAGCGTTCGGCTGAGTCCCTCAGCAGCACAGCCGGCCAGTGCAGCGTCGGAGTGCTTGAGCAGCTCGATCAGGGCGGCGACGTTGTATCCACCCACCATCGTCCCCAGCAGGCGCGTGGCTTCCAGCGGTGACACCAGGGGACTGGACGCTTCTCCCTGGGNCACGGCGCTGAGCCAGGTGGCCTTCACGTAAGCGGCTTCATCGACACCTGGGGGGATCCNTTCGCTGAGCAGGTGCANCAGGAACGCCTCTTCACCGGCAGGCGGGTTCTGCAGCAGTGCGGTCAGTCCCTGGGTCTGCTCGGCGTTGAGNGGAAGAGCGGGAACGCCCTGGGCTTCCCGGGCGGCGGCCAGCTCGCGGTAAGCGCTCAGCATGCAGGGTGATTGCGGGGAAGACGTCCATTCTTCCGGACGGCCTCCGGTTGAATCGGATCAACTTGCGTAGCCTGANCGAATTCACTGCAACGTTCATGGCCACCACTTCCGATCTGCATGTGGTGGAAACCCGTCCGTTGGTGGCACCGGCACTGCTGCACAGAGATCTGCCCATNGACGCGGCTGCGTCGGAGACCGTTTCAACGACNCGACGGCGAATCAAGGCGATTGTGAGCGGNGAGGATCGCCGCCTGCTGGTGATCGTTGGTCCTTGCTCGGTTCATGACGTTGATGCGGCTCGCGACTATGCCCGTCAGTTAGCTCCACTGCGTGAAGCCCATCGCAATGAGCTGGAAGTGGTGATGCGGGTNTATTTCGAAAAACCACGCACCACGGTTGGTTGGAAAGGCTTGATCAATGATCCGCATCTGGATGGTTCCTATGACATCAACACGGGNTTGAGGCGTGCACGCAGCTTGCTTCTGGACCTTGCCAGGGAAGGAATGCCGGCCGCGACGGAACTCCTGGACCCAGTTGTGCCCCAGTACATCGCAGATTTGATCAGCTGGACGGCCATCGGGGCGCGCACGACGGAGAGCCAAACCCATCGGGAAATGGCATCAGGACTGTCGATGCCGATCGGCTACAAAAACAGCACAGATGGCAGTGCAACCATTGCGATCAATGCGATGAAAGCGGCATCNAAGCCCCATCANTTTCTCGGCATTAATCGAGAAGGTCATGCTTCGATTGTCAGTACGACCGGTAATCCTGATGGACATCTGGTTCTTCGTGGCGGACACCGAGGCGCCAACTATCACCCTGAAGATGTATTGGCAGCATCCACTGAGCTTTCAAAGTCAGGTTTGGCCAATCGTTTGATGATTGATTGCAGCCATGGGAATTCAAACAAGGACTACCGCAGGCAGGCAGATGTGCTGGCGTCGGTTGCCGATCAGGTTGGTCGGGGATCCATCCAGTTGATGGGAGTGATGCTCGAAAGTCATTTGGTGGAGGGAAATCAAAAGCTGACTTCAGATCTCTCTGAGCTCACCTATGGACAGAGCATTACCGATGCATGCATCAGTATTGAAACGACTGCAACTCTTTTGGATTCATTGGCAACTTCAGTTCGTGAACTTGCGTTAGCTGTTTGATGTTTTCCTCTTCTCAGGTGTTGCACCAACGTATGGGAGGTCATCACTTGTAAGTTGATAGCCGTGTTGCTTGAGCGAATGGATTAAGAGCCTTTTGCTGTCTTGATCTTCGATATTAACTCTTAATAAGTTTGATTTGTCTGAAAAGTACTTATTCACTTCTTCCTCATGTTGATGCCAGGTCTTGCGCCACATCTCAATGACATCTTCTGTAGTGATTTGTCGGTCTGGATTCAATGCGCTCAAACCTTTGCTTATCCTACGAACATAAGAACCATATTTTTTTGATTTGTGTGCTAGCTGCGATTTGATCCATGATTCTAAATTTCTAGTGTTAAAGATAAAAAGTGATCCAGGGTATTGCAGGTCGAGGATCGGAAAGAGTCGGTGGCCATAGAAAAACTCTCCGTTCTTGTGAAGACATTCCATATCAGAGTAAACATTGGACTTATCAATTCCTGTTAACAATGGTTGTGATGTTCTTAGGTTTTTCAGCATGGTATCAGCAATTCGCCCACCCTTCCAATGGATTGCTCGGTATCCATCTATTCTGAAAAGTCTATGAATACTGCGTGTGGCAATTTTATGATGTCCAATCACAAAAACTTTAGGTAAGCCTGTTCCTCGCACTGTAAAAAATAAATTCTACACCAAGCGTAACACTTTTCCTTGAATTAATCAACTCTACGCCTGATAACAAGCTTGCTTTCGCAATATTGAATTGTTAGTTTTGTCGAACTCAGCTTTTGTATGATAAAATAAATATACAAAGGTGTTTTAAAATTTTCAATGGCTTCAATTAAATTAGTGGCAATTGCCAAGGATGAAGCCGCCTATCTCGCAGAGTGGATTTACCATCACCTAAGTATTGGTATTCAAGAAATTGACGTCTATTTGAATGGAATAACAGATAATAGTTATCGATTAATGCGTTTGATNAATGCNAANCATAANAATGTAAAATTTTACAATGCTGACTATTTGGTTGGTATTAGTATTCGTTCTAAACGTTCTTTTCAGCAGGTCATTTATCGTTTTGCTTGGAATACAGAAAAGTGTAGAAAAAATATTTCTCATCTTGCCTTCTTGGATATTGATGAATATTTGATTTCATCCTCCTTCGGGGAAAATATCAATACGATGTTTGATTCGGCTGGTAAATTTGATATACTTTCCAATGCTTGGTATACAGACCTGCCTTCTGAAATCGAGCCTTTTGCGCGCTTTTTTTGTGAGTCGCAAATGGTTCAGAAAATGTCTATTATCAAATCTATTGGCCGCTTAAAATCCAATGTTGGTCATCCTATGGTCCATAATTTTAAAGGTGTTCAGCGTAAGCCAGATAAAATTAATGCGAAAATGAGTAATGGGTGTTCCATTAAATATTCGGGTCTTGGCAAACGACTCAGCCAAGAAGATGCTGACAGATCCGTTGATTCGATCGAACCATGGTTTGTCTTTCATCGTGTTTACAGGAGTCATGATGAATACTGTGCGAGTTTGATGCGTGGTCGCAAGCATCGATCGAACGATGCGCCGATCAAGGACAATCGCAATGGTTTTATTGCGATGGATGATAATAATCGAGTCATTGGACCACCCATGCAATACTCAATTAATCCAAAAATATGTCGGAATTATCAGAAAGGATTCAAACGCTTCATTGGCGATTGTGATTTGGTTGATGAAATCGAACAAGGCCGGGATTTTGTGAGAAACAAATACAAAGAATTGGAAACGCTGTTGAGTGATAATCCCGAACTTCTAAAGAAATACAGTAGCGTGTTTAGAGGTACCGTTTTTGGCAGTTATTAACCTTAATTCAATTTCAGCATAATGCTTGTGAGAAATGCTGTTGAAATTGGAACACTAAGATTATCTACACCATAAAAACTCACTTGTTCAAGTGCTGTGATGATCAGGCTGATCGTTANAATGCTGGCGATTGAAAAATCAAGTTGAAACAGNTGTTGCATCAATCCNAACACACTGNTTGTTGANATCAGCATCGCTGCAGTACCAGCGAGTGATTTNGTTTGACCTTTCAGATGCCATTGTGGAGACTTGACATGGCGTCCAATGAGGCTTGCAGAGCCGTCTGCGATTGCCATCACCAAGGCCCCAGTCAACATGGCGNCGGGATNTGANCTCCAGAAAAANTAAATNAAACAACAGATTGACAGNCANTAAAAAATGGTTCCGAAAGTTTTTCGTTCAACATCTTCAATCAATGANAACCAGCGTCTNTGGTGATTCAAACTCACCATCACCGTTGCAAATATGGCTGCAGTTAACGCGATCCATTGAGGAAGCTGAAGGTACCACGACAATGGCAACAAAAAACCACAGCCGATATGAATGACCTTTCTGGATACTTCGTTTGCGTCTGGCCAGACAGATTGGATCCAGTTTGTTATAAGGAATAAGGACCCAATGAACAGTGCAAGTACCGCAAGACTGCTGGGAATTGGCAAGATCAGATCAGGCTGCTTGCTGCTGATTGGTCATGGTTCGAAGTTTCAGAATCGCCTTGGACTCGAGCTGACGCACACGTTCACGAGAAACATTGATTTGTCGACCGATTTCAGCCAACGTCAGTGGTTCCTCTCCATCGAGGCCGAACCTGAGCCGCAGGATTTTCTGTTCACGCTCATTGAGTTGAGCCAGCCAGCCCCCCAAATGCTCTTTCTGGATGCTGCGGTCCATTCCTTCCATGGGCTCATCGCCATTGGGATCAGGAATCAACTCGCCCAGCGTGCTGCGATCTTCTTCTCCACGGGCATGAGCGTCGAGCGAGGCGCAGGGTGCACTCTGAGAAATCAGATCCTCGAGCTCACGTGGTTCGATGCCCATGGCACTTGCCAGCTCAAGCCTGTTCGGTTGTCGACCGAAACGGTGGGATAGTTCCCTCGAGATGCGACGCATCTTCGAAAGTTTTTCGCTGATATGAATCGGAAGTCGTATTGTTCGCGCACTGTTGTCAATGGCGCGCGTCATACCCTGACGAATCCACCAGTAAGCATAGGTGGAAAATTTGTATCCCATTGCTGGGTCGAATTTATCGACGGCCCGTTCAAGACCAATGGCTCCTTCTTGGACAAGATCAAGAAGCTCAAGACCCTGATTCTGATACTTCTTCGCCACGCTGACAACGAGTCTGAGATTGGCCGCCATCATGCGATCACGGGCTCGTTTTCCCATGCGGATTTTGTGTTTTTGCCGAGCTGTCAACTCATCAGGCGGAAGCTGTTGCAGCTCCTTCATGGCCTGCACGTGATGGGCCAACTCGATCTCTTCTGCCGCCGTGAGAAGCGGTATTCGCCCGATGTTGCTGAGATAAAAGCCAATTGAATCGGTTGCGAGCCGACCGTTGTGACGCGACGATGATCGCCGTGAAGAAGACGGCAACGCAGGTTCTTTCCGTTTCGACACTTTCGCCGAACCGGAAGATTCCAGAGGGATCCCCATCACCCTGGTCTCCTGAATGAATTTGAGCAGAATTTAGCACTGCNATTGCAGCTGAACAGTTTTGAATCCGAAGATTTTCGGGAGGCTGATCAGGTTGGAGTGGTAGTTATCTCGGACACATTTTGTTTTGCACAATGCACACGTAATTGATTGTTCAGCNTGTAGCGCATGCAACAGTGTTCATTTGCTGATTTAGTCCTAAAAATCAATTGTTCTGCAAGCCTTGCCGCCAAAGCTCGGTGAGCTGAACCTGGGAATTGCGCTCCTCCTGCTCTCCTGGTTGACGCTGGACGAAGCTCCCATCGCTTTGCATGTCCCACGCTCCCCTGTTGTCTGCCAGATAAAGCTCGAGCAGGCGTTCCAGCTTGATTCGAAGATCCGGTTCCTCAACTGGAGTGACCGCTTCGACCCTTCGGTCGAGATTGCGGGGCATCCAATCAGCACTGCCGATATAAACCTCAGGATTTCCACCATTTCCGAACCAAAAGACTCGCGAATGTTCAAGAAATTGACCAATAATGCTGATAACACTGATGTTTTCGCTCAGGTTTTCTCGTCCTGGATAAAGGCTGCACATTCCTCTGATAATCAATTCAATGCGAACTCCTGCCTGTGATGCCTCNTATAGAAGGGCAATAATTTCTGGATCAACCAAGGAATTCATTTTTGCACGGATGTGACCTTGACGACCCTCGCGCGCGTGCTCTATCTCCCGTCTGATCAGGGATTCCATGCCTTTGCGCAAGGTCACTGGTGCTACAAGAAGTCTCCGGAAACTCTGTTGCTTGGAGAAGCCCGTCAGATAGTTGAACAATTCGACGAGATCCTGTCCCAGCTCTGCACGTGTGGAGAGAAGTCCGAGGTCCGTGTAGAGCTTTGAGGTTTTTGAATTGTAATTGCCTGTTCCAATATGAACGTAACTACGTAACTTGTCATTTTCTTTGCGTACGACAAGAACAATTTTGGTGTGTGTTTTTAAACCCAACACNCCATAAATGACATGAACGCCTGATCGCTCGAGATGACGTGCCCATTGAATGTTGTTGTCTTCATCAAATCTTGCTTTGAGCTCCACCAGCGCCATGACCTGTTTTCCGTTTTCTGCAGCTCGGATGAGAGCATCGATGATNGGNGAATCCTTGCTGGTTCGGTAGAGCGTCATTTTGATGCCCATCACCTGTGGATCATCGGCGGCTTGGCTGATGAATTCCTCTACAGAGGTGGAAAACAGCTCATAGGGGTGATGCAACAGGATGTCTTTTGTGCGCATCACCGAGAAGATGCTTTCGAATTCTTCGGGTTTGATTGATCCCTCTTCAATCAGATGCTGCTGAGTTCGTGCCAGCACAGCTGGGGTCTGGCCTGTGTAACTCTTGTCCTTGAGATGGGGTAGAGGAAGGCTCATCAGGCCGAAAAGATCATCCAAGCCCAGTGGACCGTCAATTCGGTAGAGGTCCTCATCCTCAACGGCCATTCCTGTCATCAACATCTGCACCACGTTTTCCGGCATTTCGTTGGGAACCTCGAGGCGCACAACCTCGCCTCCAACCCTGCGCTTGCGCAGTCCTTGCTCGAGCGCCAGCATCAGATCATCCGCTTCCAGATCACGCAGTTCGAGATCCGCGTCGCGCGTGATTCGGAAAAAATAATGACCTTCGACCGTCATCCCGGGAAATAGCATTCCCAGGTTGAAGGCGATCACCTGCTCCAGGGGAACGGCAGTGTGAATCGGCCTGGGATCACAATCGCTGAGATTGATCGGTAGCGCGATGAAGCGTGGGAGATTTTTCTGCGGAACTTTCACCCGTGCAAACTGATGGCGATCGGTGTCCGGATCCCGGATCACAGCTGCAACGTTCAGGCTGAGATTGCTGACGAATGGGAATGGATGGGCTGGGTCGACAGCCAATGGTGTCAGTACGGGGAAGACCGAGGCGATGAAGTAGTCGTCAATCCAACGCTTCTGCTGATGGTTCAGCTGCTCATAATCAAGCAGCTGAACATGATGCTCTTGCAGGTTACGTTTCAGATGATGACGGTAGTGATTTTGTTGTTGCTCTAATAGTGGAATAAGACGTTCTCGTATTGTGAGTAGCTGCTCAAGTGGTGTTTTTCCATCTTCGCTTGGTGTGGTGATTCCTGCTTCAACTTGAGACTTCAGCGATGCCACGCGCACCATGAAGAACTCATCGAGGTTGTTGCTGAAGATGGCGCTGAATTTCGCTTGGTCGAGAAGTGGTGTACGAGCATCAAGAGCCTGCGCCAGGACCCTTTCGTTGAAGGCAATCCAGCTCAGTTCTCGGTTGATGTAGAGATCTGGAGACAGCGAATCTGCGCTCATGGAGTCAGCAGTGCTGGATGAAGCATTGAGTTGACCGTAGCAATCACAGCTGCGATGAGTTGTTCTTGACAAGTCCAATCACGATGATCAAGACCAGGGCTGCTCCAATGAATGGGCTGGTTGGTCCAAGCAGGTCATAGGAAAGCCCTGCCAGGGGTGGTCCGAGGAAGCTGCCAAGGCTCTGCAGGGCCTGCAGGCTTCCAAGTGCGGCGCCCTGTCCGCCGTCCCCGAGTCGTCTTGAAACCTGACTGCGAAGGCTGGGGGTGACAAGACCTGTTCCCAGGGCAAGGAGAGCCACGGCGATCATCACGCTGGCCGGTTGATCGGCTCTGCCGATCGAGGGAATCAGCACACAGCCGACAATTACCAGCCCCAGTCCGATCAAGGTGAGGCGTCGTTCGCCGAAACGTTGAACAAGAGGGCCGATCAGACCCCCCTGAACAACGGTGGCGACAATCCCCACCACGAGAAACGCTGTTGTCGCTAGTTCTGGGCCCCATCCGTAGCGCTGTTTGAAATACAGCACGAGGATGGCCGTGAATCCGTTGAAGGCGAGAAAAAACAGGAAGAATGCGGCGGACAAGCGCCCGATTGAGCCCTGGCTGATCACCCGACTGATACGGGCAAAGGGATTGAGCTCCGCCTGTTGTGTCGAGGTCTGCCGAGCTTCAGGTGGATGGGTTTCCGGGAGGAGCGTCAGCACGACCATCAGATTGACCAGGGCAAAACCGGTCGCGATCCAGACAGGCAGAGCAATGCTGTACGTGGCAAGCCATCCCCCCAGTCCTGGCCCAAGGATGAACCCGAGTCCGAAGGCCACACCGATGAGGCCGAAGCTGCGAGCGCGTTGTTCCGGTGCACTGATGTCAGCCAGAACGGCACTTGCTGTCGCAGCAGTTCCCCCACTCACGCCATCGATGATGCGCGCTACAAAAAGCAGCACCAGGGGAATGGCTGTTGACCCAGGCCAGGTCAGGCTCACTGTGATGGCGAAGAGACCCAGTCCAAGCACAGATCCGCTGACGCAGATCGCCATCACCGGTCGTCGACCGTGCCGGTCGCTTAGAGCCCCGATCAGCGGGGTGACCAGAAACTGCGCCAGGGCGTAGCTGCCGGCGAGAAGTCCCAGAGTTCGTCCATCTGGAGCGAATTGCGCCAGCAGGAACGGGAGCAGTGGGAAAACGATGCTTTCGCTCAGCCGATCGTTGAGCAGTGTCAGGAAGGCACTGAGCAACGTCGGAATCCGAAAACGCAGCAAGGCAATCGTGCGCCACAGGAGACTCAACCTCCCACAGGACCTTGGTCATGGCTCTGCGTCCGATTCAATCCGTCGATCACGATCTCCTGCGTGAGATCTACCAGGATGCGATTGAGACCCTGGCGCCGCTGTTGTACACAGAGGATCAGGTGCGTGCCTGGTCTGCGCTCGCCTGGTTGCCGGCCGCCCTGGATCGGACCTTGACGGAGGGATCAGGCTGGATCAGTGGGGCCGACGAGGCCTTTGCGATCCGCTATCCCGATGATCGTCTTGCCTTGCTGTACTGCCGTGGTCGTTCAGCTCGACAAGGCCATGCCACAGCTCTGTTGGAGCAGATCGAGGCGGACGCCCTGCGGACAGGGGTCGATCGCCTCACCACTGAAGCGAGTCAATTGAGTCGTCCCTTATTGGAACGACGTGGATGGCAGTTGATTGCACCTGAAACGATCGCAATTGGAGGCGTGTTGTTCGAGCGTTATCGGATGGCTAAAGGTCTGCGCCAGGTCACAAGTTGATCGAGAACATCCAAAGCTTTGCCTTCGTTCAAGAGTGTCTCCGCGCGTTGAATCCCATCTTCCAGGCTGGTGGCTCTGCCGCTGAACCAGATGTAGACACCGGCATTCCAGCGCAGGGCGCAGCGCAGAGGACCCTGATTCTTGAGAGCTTGTTTCGCCTCCACACTCCAGTTGTCCAGATCGGACCACTCGACATCCTGTTCATGACAACCGTGGTCCCGTGGATGGAGGATCTTTCGCACTGCGTCACCGGATTTCACCGTGGCTGTGATGCAGGCTCGACCGATCGGGAGGTCAGTTCCACCCTCCAGCCCTTTGACTGTGACGAGATTGG
The DNA here is from genome assembly GCA_002700765.1 of Synechococcus sp. MED850. The sequence goes on along the minus strand of PAEP01000034.1, from coordinate 59,070 downwards.
ATTCGCCTGCTTGTTTGAGTGCATCCCAAGCTCGGCTTTCGGTGGGAGGGTGTACGAATCCGCTCACCAGCAGATGGTCTCCCTGGTGGGGTGTCCACAACAGCTCGAGGCTCGCCACTGGCGGACGCTTTCCAAGTTCCTCTCTGTAGGTGATCAGCGATTCGGCAATCGTGAAGTGATCGGGTTGATGAATCAGCGCAAATCCATGCTGGTCAAATCCCTGCTGCACCTCTGCAAGCGTCAGTCCGGCTAGATCCAGGCCGAGCGCTTGAAACAACTCTTGGGCCGTGATTCCGTATTTGATCGGCATCCGAGCGCCCCCTTGAAGAACGATGGGGATTCCGCAGGCCAACAGCACCAGCGTGGTGAGTGGATAGATCGGGGCCGTCCGGGTTCGTCCATCAAATGGCATGCCGAAACAGATCGGCTTTGCAGCAGCGTCCTTGGATGTCAGTACAGGGCCCAATTGTCTGTAGGTGTCCAGCATTCCTGCCAGTTCCTGGGGCTCTGGCCGACGGATTCGATGCGCGATCAAAAATGCACCGATCTGTGCTGGAGTGGCTTCTTCGCGCAGGATCAGATCAAGGGCATCTGCGGCTTCAGCGCGCGTCATGCCTTTGCTGGTGTGTTCACCGCTTCCCACCTTGCGTAGGTGCGCTTTGAAGCGCTCCTTACCGGATGGTGGGCTGACGATCACGGCACCAAGCCTCAATGGGGCGAGTGTTCAGCAGCACGCAGCACCACTGAAGTAACAATTGATACAGAGTGTTCAGCCCCTGTTGTGTTGGTCAAGATCGACGAAGCTGCCGTGACGGGGATGAAGGGGGTTGTGGCGGCCTTCAGCGTAATAGAGACGCTCGAGCAGAAGATGCGTTGTTGTCGAGGCCGTGATCAGTTGGCGGGACCAAGAACGATGGACCAACTGGAACATTTGATGCATGGCTTTCAGTCATCCAGCAGCTTTTTTATTGCATCCCTGCCAACAGAAATGTGTTGTTCNNCTTGATGCAAAATCAGNAACGTGGGTTCTGGCTGTTTGGTAGCAACTGCTGCAAATTAGTTGGCTTGTCTTCGGGAGTGTTGAACAGCTGCTGAAAGGCAGTGAGCACCTCTATGCAACAACCATGACTGTTACTGCCACTCTAATGGCGGCCAAGAAATCCAAAGGCCTCAGCTTTGCTGACCTCGAAGCATCTCTTGGNCTCGATGAAGTCTGGATTGCTTCCCTGTTTTATGGTCAAGCCACAGCTTCTGCTGAAGAAGCAGCAAAGCTTGCTGAAATTCTTTCGTTGGATGCCGAGACAACTGCCGCAATCCAGGAGTTCCCCACGAAAGGAAGCCTTGACCCTGTCATTCCTACCGATCCGTTGATCTACCGTTTTTACGAGATCATGCAGGTTTATGGAATGCCGATGAAAGATGTGATTCAGGAGAAATTCGGTGATGGCATTATGAGTGCCATCGATTTCACTCTTGACGTGGAGAAAGTTGAAGACCCCAAGGGCGATCGTGTTTCAATCACCATGTGTGGCAAGTTCCTGCCTTACAAGAAGTGGTAACGATCTGCTCAAGGTGAGTGTTGTGAGAAAGTCCAAAGCCTGGTTTCAACCAGGCTTTTTTTGTTGCTTATTGGCGGAATTGCTGTTGAAGCTCTTTGTTGGCTTGTTCTCGCCGTTCGCCTTCCTGAAGGGTTGCGCTGAGTTCCAGCAGGCAATGCCGACTGTGGCTTGTCGCGATGCAGCCCAGTGCCAGAAGGGCTGAGCGGGCTACAGCATCGGATCCTTCATGACAGAGTTTGGCAAGGCGATCGCTGATCAAGGGGCCATCTCTTCGTTGCAGTACACGGACAGCGGAAATCACGACTGGATCACGGAAATCATGGAGCGCTTCTTCGCACAGTTGCAACAATGTTTGATCGTCCAGAAGATGTGCTCTGAAGAGGAGCAGTTGCAATCCAGCCAGACGGTGTTGTTGTGAGGGATGTTGGATGCTCTGTCGCACAAGAGATTCGGGCACGTCAGCACCCCAGCATGCGAGTGCTTCAAGAACAACAAGTCCCATTGACTCATGGCTCTTTTCCACTTGCGTTAGAAGCCAATCACGGGCTTCAGGTTGGTGACAGAGGCCTGATGCGAGAACAAGCTCTGGGAGAGCGCCATGCTCGTCCAGCAGCTTTTTGATGAAGGGCCAGCCCTTTTCGGCGAACATTCCAAGCTTTTCAGCGATCGCCATGCGGAGATCGTCAGAAAGGCTGGGAGAATAGATCTCACCCAGCCATGTTGGGTCCAGAGGAACCCNTCGAGAGTGAGCAAGCCGCTCCCAGAGAGCGGCTTCATCATTGAGCATCAAATGAGTGTCTCAGCGGGCGCCGAGTTCAGCAGCAAGTTCACGCTCAAGTTTGTCATCATGCTCGGTTGGAAGAACATTTTCCATTTGCGTCCGGTGCGTGCTGTAGAAGAGCATGCCGATGAACACCATTCCACCAATGATGTTGCCAATAGTGACTGGAATAAAGTTCCAAAGGATGACCTGACCGAAGTTCACACCTGAGCCGAGGATCGGGCCTGCTGTGTGCAGGAACTGGTTGACGACGATGTGTTCCATGCCCATTGATTGGAAAGCCGTGATCGGCAACCAGCAAGCAAGAATTTTGCCAGGAACGCTTTTGCTCACCAGTGCCATGGTGACACCAAGGCAGACCAGCCAGTTGGCGATTACACCGCGAACGAATGCCAGGAAGAAACCAAGCAGTTGGAGATCTTCGTACTTTTTGACGACGTTTGCTTTGTTGAGGGCAATGATTTTTGCCGCAACTTGTTGCCACATTCCGCCACCGTCTGCGGCAGAAGCTGGGTCGACCGTCCAACCGCTTGTGAGGCTGATGGCCATCAACAGGGCAACAACGGCNGTTCCGATCCAGTTGCCTAACCACACCCAGGACCAGTTTCGNATAGTGGCACCCCAGGAACATTTGCCTGCCCAGGTGGCCATCGGCAGCAAGGCGAAATTGCCTGTCACCAATTCCATGCCGAACAGCACAATGCTGGCGAAACCGAAGGGGAACAAGAATGACCCAAGCCATGGCTGACCGCTCTTCAGACCAACGGTGAGCGCAAGGATCACCGCAAGGCCAAGGATGGACCCTGAATAGAAACCGCGGAGCAGCAGGTTCTTGACGCTGACTGTTGATTTTTTGCCCCCGGCGGCAATCATGCCGTCGACGAGCTCATTGGGAAGGACGTAGTCCATCAGATGAGTGGGAAAGGTGAACGGAAGATCAGAATTCAGCCGCTGATGTGATGCATCAGATGAGAAAACTTGTCAGGGCCCATGCCCTGACGAATCTTGGAATTCTCGTAACGGCCGCTGATGCTGAGCCTGTTGTTACAACGGAAATGAGTTCCGCTGCTGTTGCCTATGGCTCAAAAGTGGAATGAAGGACTCGGATTGGGTCTTTCAGCCGTGGCTTCAGAAAAAAGCGCCACGATCAAAGGAACCAAGTCGGTCAGAACTCATGTCTTGGGCGTGGCACCAAATTGCTCAACCAGAACCTCCTTCAGGACCGATTTGATTTCATCGGCTGGGATGGCCTTGCGGTAAGTCTCTCCTAATTTGGGATCAAATCCTTGAGATCCACCAAGGGTGATGGTGTAGCCCTGTCCCATTTCTCCCTCACTGTTCTTGGCCTTCGTGCCCGTCAGTCCGATCGCACCCATGTTGGCCTGACCACAGTTGTTGGGACATCCTGTCCAATGGATCTTGAGCTCTTCAGGCAGATTCAGTTCTGCATCGAGCTCTGCNGCGGCTTCAAGAGCTTGATCTTTGGTGTTCGTGAGTGCAAAGCCGCAGTATGTGTTCCCTGTACAGGACACTGTTCCTGCAGCGATGCTGCCGGGTTCCAGAGGAAATCGCTGCAGCAGAGGATCAGCTTTTAATCCGCTGAGATTTGCTTCTGGGATNCCGACGATGATCACATTTTGATCTTCGGTTAGGCGCACTTCGCCGGAGCCGTACTTCACACTTGCTGTTGCCAGCTCCTGAATGTCAGCAGCTTTTAAGCGCCCAACAGGAACATGGAGGCCTGCAAAAGACAATCCATCCTGTTTCTGCGCGTGGATCCCGTAGTGGGAGCGTGGGGTTGCATCAAAGACGGATCCAGGATCGGGAGTTAATGGGCCGAAGCGCTCTTCCACCATGCTTCGGAATGCTTCAAGCCCGATCTGGTCCAAATACAGGCGGAAGCGGCCTTTGGGTCGCTTGTCCCGTTCGCCGTTGTCCCTCCAGATTTTGATCACAGCATCGGTGATGGCGCAGATCTGATCTGGTTTGACCCAGGCATTGAGGGGCAAAGCGTAAGCATTCAATTGAGAGGACAGAACACCAGCGATCCACACGCCGAATCCAAGGACGCCATCGTTCTCAACGGGGTGAAAAACAATGTCGTTGTGGAGAAGGAAATTGTCTTTCGCTCCGGCAACGGCTGTGTTCCACTTGCGAGGAAGATTGGAAAATTCAGGGTTTCCCTGGCAGTTGTTGGTCAGGAAATTTTGAAGTTCTGTCGTGTAAGGGCGAGTGTCAACGATCTCATCTGGGTCGATCCCGGCTAAAGGATTGCCTGTCACGTTTCTAGGATTGTCAAATCCGGATTGGATCGTGCTCAGTCCAGCCTCATTCAACCGTTTCAGAATTTCCGGCAGATCGTTTAAGAGNACTCCTCGCAGTTGCAGGTTCTGGCGGGTGGTGATGTCACAACTGCCGTTGTCGCCATACCGCTCAACAATCGAGCCGACAACTCTCAGCTGGTCCGCTGAAATCACACCATTCGGAACACGGAGCCGAAGCATGAATTTTCCTGGCGTTTTCGGACGCCAGAACATTCCGTACCATTTGAGTCGAAGCTGAAGNTCCGTTTCGTCGACCTGCTCCCAGCCAACTTCAGCAAATTTCTCTAATTCGCTGCCGACGGATAGGCCATCTTTAGCCGCCTTGTTTTGCTCGATCTTGTTGAGCTTCTTGCCGTCCAGATAAGGCCTGGAAGGTGAGCTAATGGTCATGATCAAATTAATGATAGGGCGAGCTGATCGATCAAATCAAGTGCGCTGATCAGTTTGAGATGGCCATTCGGCGTGCAGCGTTTCAAAAACAAGAACGCTCAAACTCCGTTTAAGGCTTTGACCGTGTCCTTTTCAGTAGCGAATTGAACAGTTCTGTGATTTGCGGTGTTTGAGCTCTTCGTTCCCTCTTCGTCGGACCGGCGATGTCAGAGGTTGAAAGAGCCCAAGTGGTCAGCAGCTGATGTCTGCTCAGTATTGGCGACCGACTTCGCCGACCATGCGAACGGCCCCTTGGCGAATCATCTGCCAAACGCGTTTCATCGCTGCGAGATCACGGTCGAAATCGCTCCGGATTGGCCGAGTCATNACCCGATTGTCGGAGCTGTTCAATGGAACACGATCGCGGTATCGGCGTCGGGTCATGCAGTCTGTTCTTGACNGTACGAGNCGATGACATCAGGTGAGANGGGGATTGATCCGTGGCCGTTGCTACGAAAATGCTCTTCTTCACAGGAGGATTACGCGCTGCGGCTTGTGATTCACGGTCGCTCCAGTGGCGTGATTCCCCATTGCTTCTCCAATCTGGTTGATGCCGTTCAGGCCCATCGCCGAGCACCTGTTGTTCTCGATGTGCTCACGTCCGCCGATCGGCCTCCTGCTTCCAGTCACCCCACCTGGTTGGTTCCTTTGCTCCTGTTGCCAGGCACCCATGTCTGTGAAGATGTGCCCGCCATTCGTTCTCGTCTGCGCCGAGAGGGTTGTCGTGTTACAGCATTACCGTTTCTTGGAAGTTGGCCACATTGGTGGGATCTCGTTTTGACAGATCTAGCGATGGAGCGTTCAGACACTCCATCCGTTCTTGTTCACCATCCCATGAGACCAGGGATTGCTGACCGGTTTCTCAACGTGTTGTCCCGTCGTCTTCTGCAGCCGTTGGTCGCTTTCGACCAGTTTCCCGCCTTTCACCGCGACCATCCTCAACGGGTGCCGTACCCGTTGGCATTGGCTCCAAATCGCATGAGCGAAGCCTTGCAAGATTCCGATTCGATGGACACACTGCTGGAACGCACCCGGCTTCGCAAGGGACTCATCGATCTCCTCGTAGCGCTGCCGTGACCAACCCCCCATCTGGAACCGTCTATTTGGTCGGAGCTGGGCCGGGTGATCCGGAATTGCTCACGGTCAAGGCGCAACGTCTGATCAGTCGTTGCGATGCACTTGTCTACGACTCCCTCGTTCCCCAAGAGGTCCTGNGTCTCGCTCCCGCATCCTGTGAGCGCCATTTTGTCGGTAAGCGCCGGGGCCATCATTCCGTTCCCCAACCCAGCACCAACGCTGTTCTTGTTGAACTGGCTCATCGGTGTGAGTGTGTGGTGCGTCTGAAAGGGGGAGACCCCTTTCTGTTCGGCCGTGGTGGTGAGGAAGCAGCGCATCTCGTGCAGCGCGGCGTGGATGTTGAGGTTGTTCCTGGNGTCACATCCGGGATCGCTGCTCCCGCNTATGCCGGCATTCCCGTGACGCATCGCAGCGCGGGATCTTCAGTCACATTTGTGACCGGCCACGAGGAGATTGATAAACGCCGTCCATCTGTGGATTGGCAGGCTCTCGCCACAGCCAGTGATGGGTTGGTGATCTACATGGGTCTGCACAACCTGCCGAGAATTGCCAAGGAGTTGATGGCCGGAGGCCTGCCTGCGGACACGCCGGCTGCCGTGATTCAGCAGGGAACCGTGGAGGGTCAGCGTTGTCTCAAAGCGCCGCTTGGTGATATCGCAGAACAGGCAAAAGCTCAGGTGTTTCGCTCTCCTTCGATCGTGCTCGTCGGCGCTGTGATTGATCAGCAGGTTGAATCCTGTGCTCCCCGTCCTGCTGCCGTCACGATGCCGATTCCTTTCTGAGGCGTTGATCAGGCGGTTCCTTCAGTCGAGCGCGCAGCTGAGCCAGGTTGCAAGGACGGGTGGATCCATCCAGTTGCGCTCGGATCAGCTGTTTCCATGCTGTGCTCACGGCATCGAGAGATCCAGGCAGCACGAACACGAANGTGCCGTTCGCGACGCCGGCCAGACAACGACTTTGCAGNGCGCTNGTACCGATCGTCTGGAATGACAGCACNCTGAAGAGTTCTCCAAAACCGTCGATCGTTTTGTCCAGCAGGGGTGTCACTGCTTCTGGCGTGCCATCCCGACCCGTAAGACCCGTTCCACCGTTTGTGATCACAGCATCCACACGCGGATCAGCGATCCAACGGCTGACCACGGCGCGGATGTCGTAACGATCGTCGGGACTGATGGCTCGCTCCATGACGTGATGACCTGCGTCGAGCAGTTGTCGCTTCAGGTGATCACCACTGGGGTCGTCCTCCAGGGTGCGGCTGTCCGAAATGGTGAGCAGGGCAACGTTCAGGGCCACGGTGCCTTGGCATCTCNTTTGGACGCTAGAACCGCATGGGTGGATGGTGACCCGTGCTTCGTGTGCTTCTTTTTGCCTCGTTAAGAGATCAAGCCGGCTGGGAGGACCGATGTNTGACCTTGGCGGCAGGGGNGGTGACNGCTGGCGAGATCTGGGATCAACTGCAGCTCGGGTCACTCGGTTCAGTCATGATTGCCGTGAATCAGCAGTTGGTTGGACCTGAGCAGGTGCTGAACAACGGGGACGAATTGGCGTTCTTGCCGCCGTTCACCGGTGGATGATGTCGTGCGCTCAACGGTGCTGGTCGAGATCCANGGGCAGCCGTTCTCGCCCTGGCAGGAACTGGATGCCTGGAGCCGNGATGCAGCTGCCATGTCCGTTTTTCTCGGAAAGGTGCGTGNTACGGCCTTGGACGGGGGAGATCTGGAAGCTCTTGAGGTGGAGCATTACGCCGGGCTCTGCGAACGATGCATTGAATCGTCAGCACGCCGGCTCTTGATCGAGCACGGAGCTTCAGCCGCCATGGTTCTGCATCGTGTCGGTCGGCTCAGTCCTGGCGATTTGATTGTTCTGGTGGCGGTTCAGGCGGATCGACGTGGATCTGCCCAGCGCTGCTGTGCAGCCCTGCTTGAGGCGCTCAAGCACGACGCACCGTTCTGGAAGCGCGAGTGGCGGAATGGTCAAGGTGTCTGGCTCGAAGGCAATACACCGCTTTGATCGGCAGTTGTCGGATGGATGAGCCTGTAGCCCAGGCGCTTCAGTTTGCGATTGGAGACACGCCGGTCACAGCTGCTTGGAGTTGCTCCGCCGGTCCAACGGATGGGTTCCAGTCCGTTGCGACGCAGTGCGTTGTCCAGAAGATCCGCCAGACGCACCGGTTGGTCGTCCACCACGTTCACCACACCGGACCAGCCGCCATGGATGGCTGCGTGCAATGCCCCCGCTGCATCGTCCACATGCACCCAGTTGGTGTGTCGCCGGCCATCACCGGATCGCTCCAATCCCGCCAGGCCGTCGAAGCGGTGATCCAGGTCCCGACCTGGACCGTGCAAAGCGGCGAGACGAAGGATGCAGGTCCGCCTCCGCTGTGGAATGGCCATGGCGTTGATCAGAGCTTCAGCCTNCAGCAGAACGGCAGCATGTTCATCTCTCGGCTCTGCTGGTGAGGACTCATCCACCCATTCCCCGTTGGCATTGCCGTACACCGAGCAGCTGCTCGTGTAAANGATCTGCTGAAGATCCGGTAGGCGTGGCAGCAATCCCTGAAGACAGATGAAACTGTCGATGAACGTTCGCCGATAACCAGCTCCATCAACCTGTCGATCTCCTTTGGGGCCTAGACAGAACACGGCGAGATCCGCATCTTGCAAAGCTTGAAAAAGCTGATCTGGGTTACCTGCATCACACAGCAGCACCCGATCAGCCAAGGGACCGAGATCAACCAGTTGTTTGTCACGGGTTGTCGTCACCGTCACATGCCGGATCGGACTGTCGACGCGCTGACGGTAGTGCCGANCAAGGGCGCGACCGACGAAGCCGCAACCCACGATCGTCAGACGCATGAAGCTGCTGAAACGGCTCCGGGAGCCTAAGCATGAGGACATGCGATCAAGGTGCTGTGTCGGATCAATGGAGTCTCAATCGCAGCAATTTCGAGGGTTGCTGGCAGGGCAAGGGGTCCTGGTTTGAGCGGAACGGTGACGAACCGATGGACCTGCTCCAACCCAGTCGCCTGATTGATCCCACGCGATACGAGATCACGTTCAGTGACCCTGAGACCGGCCTGTGGGATGGATCGGGTTTGTTTTTTGCGCCTGGGGGACAAGCGCGCTATCCGATCAGTCGATCCACCTACAACGCGGGCGGTGGTTGTTGGCAATTCGACGGGACTGGCGGGCAATCAAGCCGTCGGCTTGATGTTCAACAGCCTCGTTTTGGGCATGAGATCAATCTGTTTCAGGGGCGATCGCGTTCGATGCTTGTTCTGATCTGGATCCGATCAGGAGAGCAGTGGCTGTTGCAGGTGGTCGGTGCTGTGGGCTTTCGCTGTCAGGCGTCTTCGTTTCAGGAACCGGAGCGTCCCCCGTGCAGGTCACTGCCAGAGCTGCTTGAGCCATTGCGCGGTTGGAGCGGCAGTGTTCAGCGTCTGATCCCATTGGCAGGCGTCGACAGCCAACCCAGTGCTTCTGAACAGGTTCGGTTTGTGCCGGAGGAGTTGTTGATCAACCCCTGTTCCGCTGTGATGCCTGACGGGTTGGTGTTTTCTGTGCCGGAGCGAATGACCTCTGGGCCATTTCGCCTTGAGGTTGGGTGTTTGTTGAGTCCAGATCTTTTTCAGCAGATCAGCATTCTGTTTGATGAGTCTGGAGAGCTCACATGCTGGGAGCGGAAGAAATTCACGTCAGATCGACNTTGATTGCAATGCGTGATCAATGCCGTTGTGAGCGTTGCCGTTCTGATCATTGTTTGAACACAGTTGGCTCGAAGCCAGGACGTTGGATTGGGAGTTTTACGTTTTTGTGACGGGTGATGCACCACGTGCTCATGCATGGAGCGAAAAGTAAGGCATACATCCATGGACCAATGCGACCGAAGACCACACTCAGCCAGACAGAACATGGCAGTTATCTAGTTTGTTTAACGCGCGGGACCTGCACAGAATTCACGGATCTCTGGGAGGCAGAGGAGCACATCAGAAACCTTGAGAAGGCCCACCTGACACGAGGTTGCTGGGACGAGCGCTCTTGGTGATCAATATCNACAGCTGTTCCAGTTGCAGTTCGCAGGATCNATTCATCGCTCCGTACTGTCACAGTGACAGATATTTCGATTCAGCCCGTCGTTGCTATCGAGTTAGTGCTACACATGTAGCGTTGGCATCCTCACACAAGGAACCAGCACCTCACACACCCCGAAGGCCTGCTCTCTGAGAGGCCTTTTTTGTTGTTTGAACGGTTCGGGGTTGGCCCCGTCGAGCGGAATGGATGCCCCGTTTGAATGGTTCCGTATGGGAAAGAGTTGGATATTGAGTCTGGTTGCTTGCNAAGTTAGCTGTTGTTCAAANAAGCTTGAATGCCATTACTTTATCGAAGAGTGATTTTGTAAACTTTATCTCCTGCGGTTACGAGTATGAATTCGTTGTTGTTTCCGCCGAAAGCCAGATTGGCAACGTGGTTAGGGAATGGAATGCCGCACTTGAATGTGCCATCAGCTTCAAGCACATGAATGCCGCCTTTTCCAGTTGCCCATATGGATCCGTCAGCTGCGATTTTCAAGCCATCTGGACCATGCCCGTCGCCACCATCGTTCAACTTGTTCAGTGTGGTGAGCAATGTTGCGGCAACGGGCTTTCCGCTAAAGCTTGTGAGGTCGATGGAGAAGAGTTGATCGGTGGACGTGTCTGACACAATCAAAGTCCTCTGATCATTGGTGATGGCAATGCCATTTGGTGTAGCCAGATCTTTGTTCAGAAGACTCAGTTGCCCATTGACTAATTTGTAAATGCCCGCGTAACCCAGCTCGGACTCAGCTTTTTCAGGGCCATACCCCTGAATTCCGAACATTGGGTCCGTGAAGTAGGTGCTTCCATCTTTGGCGATGCTCACATCATTGGGNCTGTTGAGCTTTTTGCCTTTGTAGGAATCGATCAGACGCGTGAAATTCGTTCCATCACCCTCAACCAGATTAAGTGTGCGATCGTGCTGGGCGACCACAACCTTTCCATCGTCGCGAAAAGCCCGCCCGTTGGGGAACCCTGCCTGAGTTCGGATCCGCGTCAACGCACCATCAGGCGTGATCCCATAGACGGTGTCGCCAGTGACGTCACTGAACATCCAACGTCCACGCCGTTTGTCCCATGCGGGGCCTTCGGTGTATTGAAACCCGTCTGCAAGTTCGTCCACGCGTTCAGCCAGCCCCTGACAACTGCCAATTGAAGATTGTTGTTTCAACCGGTCGCTGTTGCTTTTGACGATGTTGGTTGACGTTTTGATGGTCTGNGAGGCCCCTCTGGCGCTGCAGACGTTGAACAGAATGGCGCCCATCACGAGAAGGGCTATTGGATGGAGTGGGCGCATCCTGTTATTAAATCAATCGTTGCTTCAAAGTAGCCATGTCCGCAAAAAGCTTCTCTAGTTGGATGNCTTTTTAAAACAGTGGTCTGCGGATTAACTGGGCCCAGAGTTCGCTGCCCATGGGAAGACGATCTGCCTCTGCTGGGATTTCCAAGAGGAGATCCGCATGGGCAAGGGATCCAATGCGAGATGACGCCTGCGATCCATCCAGCTCTGCGAACAAGTTGCCATCCGCATTGCAATGCAGTCGTGCTCGGGCCAGTTCAGGTCGCCCGGGACGACGTTGCAATTGAGCGGCCAAGCGAACGCGAAGTCTCGGAAATGTCTCGGGCACCTGCTGGCCTTCAATCAACTGCAAGGCAGGCCACAGCAGTTGAAGAGCTGTGATCGCTGCAGCCACTGGGTTGCCGGGTAACCCGAAGAATGGAATGTTGGTGTTCAGTGTTCCGTAAGCGAACGGACGCCCGGGTTTCAGGAACAGTTTCCAGAACGCAATCGTGCCGATCTGTTCGACGACGGTTCGAATCCAGTCGCTGTCCCCTGCCGAGATTCCTCCTGTGCTCACGATCACGTCACAGTGCTGTGCCAAGTCTTCGAGGGCTTGCTTCAGTTGATCCGGCTGGTCTGCGACCACACGCTGGTCTGTGATCGTTTGATTGAGATTGTTGAGGAGAGCCCCCAGCAGCATGCTGTTGCTTTCCCAGATTGATCCTGGCGGTCGTCTTGCGCCTGCTGGAACAAGCTCATCTCCTGTGATCAACAGTCCGATGCGGGGAGAGCGATGCACNTGCATCGACTGGATCCCGCAGCTGGCCAGGCGACCCAGATCCGCTGCTGTCANTCGTTTGCCGCGCTCAATCAAGACATCGTCCTGGCGGCATTCTTCGTCAGCTGCACGGATCCAGCTCTGGTCGGAAACGCGTTGATCCAGGTGCAAGATGCCGTCATCGACGGTGACCACCTCCTGTGGAAGCACCCAGTGCGCGCCCTCGGGTAAGGGTGCGCCGGTCAGGATGCGGATCGCTTCTCCACGGTTGAGAGGTCGTANATACGGTTGCCCAGGAGCTGAGAGCCCCTGCAATCTCCAGCGTTGGCTCGGCTCTGGTTGAGTGATTTGCGCCAGTGCATAGCCATCCATGATCGAGGCGCGAAACCCAGGCACATCGGCTGCAGCGATGGCGTCAAGAGCGCAGACCCGACCAAGACTGCTCTTCAGCGGCATGCGTTCTGTTGGAAGCGGGGATCGTCCTTTGAGCGATTCAAGGATGGTGTGGCGTGCATCCTCGAGATTCAGTCCTTCCCGGCCGTAGGGTTCAACGGCTCCAGTGGCCATGCCGCCCCCCATTTTTCTCCAGCAAGCGGATTTGGCAGAGCGTCATGGCTGGGTCCACCGCTTTGAGCATGTCGTAGAGCGTCAGCAGCCCAACCGAAACGGCGGTCATCGCTTCCATTTCGACGCCGGTTGCGCCTGTTGTTCGACAGCTGCAGCGCACCAACAAACCTGGCAGGGCTTGATCAGGCTCGATCGTCACCTCCATGCCGCTGATCGGCAGGGGATGACAAAGAGGAATCAGTTCCCAGGTTCGTTTCGCGGCTTGAATGGCGGCAACCCTTGCCACAGCCAGCACATCACCTTTCGGTGTGTCGCCCTGTTGGACCAGTTGAAGGGTGGAGGGTTCCATTCGGATGGAACCCTCGGCGGTCGCCTCTCGCCGGGTGATCGGTCGNTCCCCCACCTCCACCATGTGAACGGTGCCAGACGCATTGAGGTGACTCAGCGATTCGCTCATCGTTCTGAATCACCGTCTGGTTGACATCAGCGCAGACCCAGGGTGGACCAGAGCGTTGCTTCTGAACCGACGATGACCTGAACGCCAGCAGGGGTAGCTGTTGCAGCCGCCTTCGCAGGCACGGAGCTGAAATCACGCTCCCCAAGTGAGGACCAGAGAACGGCCTGGCTGGTGATCACGGGTTCCACGCCAGAGCTTGGTGCCGTGGCGAGGGCGGCGGATTGGTGGCGGACCATCTGGACGCCAAGAGAGCCCACGATGAACGCACCGATAAAACCAGCAGCGATGGTGATTGGGCTGCGTGAGACGACGCGTGAAGCGCTGCTGGTCATGAACTGAACACTCGATCTGAAAATCAGTATGGAAACCCTTGAGGACTCGCGGAACCAAAAGGAGAAAAATCTGTATCAGAATTAACGGTTTCTACAACTTCCGACCACCAGCTTCCGGCCATCGCTGGCGTCTCCACAGCGATCAAACCATGGGTCATGCCAAGAAGCATTCCCAGGGACATGGCTAGACGCATCGGCTTCAGAAATCTTTCAGATCAGAATTCGAATCTCGCTGCTGATCCTTTGCACCGTTGTCACGATTGACACGATTCAGCTTTTTCTGAATGGGAGTCTCGTCGCAGGCCAGCCACTGTTTCCAGTTTGAGCAGGATTTTGTCGGCCAGTGGCGTTGCATTCCGCTCTGTGTGCGCCGCAAACTTGATTTGATTGGCCTCAAGTTGAAGCTGACGCACTGGCTGGCCATGCCTCAGAAACAACGCCAGGAGCTTGTGGATTGGCAGGACGATGCAACGTCTCTGCAGCGGCTGCGAGATCACTTACGCCATCTGACCAAGTCGATGCCAGAGGGAATGGCGAAGGATTTGCCAGTGGCGATCAACGAAGCTTGGCAATGTCTGGATGTCGTGCCCGATCAGCTCAAGCAGGCTGCAGCATTGCGCTCGGTGGAACTGACGAACAGGGCGTGGGCTGACTTGCGTGAACTCGAGCGCTTTGCGCTTTGCAAGCTGGCGCGTCCCGGTCATGACCACCACAATCTCGAGGCGGCATTCATCGAAGTGCTTCGTTGAGAAGACGCCTCAACGCCTCTCGTTTCTTCCCTCTGTGCTCGATCGGCTTCACCACTGAAACAGCCGGAGCAACGATCACTGCGCAGGCCTTCAGCTCCGGCTGTTTGGACACAGGACAGGACACATCGTGCATGAGGCTGTTCGCCTCACAGGCCAACTCCTGAGTGAAGCCCCAGTGCATCGGGAGAAACACCAACCCTTTGCGAATCCGATCCGTCACCTTCGCTCGTGCGGTGAGGTGACCGCGTCGGGAGCTGATCGCTGCGAGGCCTCCGTTGATCACATTCAGCGCGTGGGCATCGTCGGGATGAATCTCAAGCAGTGGTTCGGGATGCTGTTTCATCAGCCGCTCCACTTTTCCTGTGCGGGTCATCGTGTGCCATTGCCCGAGATAGCGGCCCACCGTGAGCACCAAGGGATAAGCATCACAGGGAGGTTCGGCCAGCCCGAGGGGTTGATCACTGCAGAATCGAGCGCGACCGTTTGGCGTTGCGAACTGGCGGTCGCAGTAAAGACGTTTGCCCTTCGTAGAGGGCTCGCTGCCCGTGGGGAAGGGCCACTGCTGCGGACCTTCCTGAATCAAAAGGTCGTGGCTGAGTCCAGACACGTCGCATAACCGCCCCTTCGTCAACTGTGTGAATTCGGCGTAAACCTCCGCTGATGAGCCGTAGCTGAACTGATCGTCGAAACCGAGGCGACGGCCAACCTCCGCAAACACGGCCCAGTCCGGTCGGCTTTGGCCATGGCAGCGGCGAAATGCAGGGCAGTGGGTCACCCGGCGCTCGGAGTTCGTCATCACTCCTGTTTTTTCACTCCATTGCGCGGCAGGAAGCAGCAGATGGGCATAGTGCGATGTCTCCGAGTTGGCGTAGGCCTCACTCACAACGACGAGTGGGCATCGCTGCATGGCAGCTTTCACCCGATCGAGGTCCGGCATGCTCACCAGGGGGTTGGTGGCAGCAATCCACCAGAGGTCCAGTTCGCCCCGCTCCATCGCTTCAACCTGTTGCCATGCGGCGAGACCCGGTTGGGCCTTGATGCTGCCGGCGGGGAATCCCCAGCCCTGTTCAAGCTGCTGGCGGTGCTCCTTATTAGTGATCAGCCGGTACCCAGGCAGCAGATGGGCGAGGCCCCCCGCTTCCCGGCCTCCCATGGCATTGGGTTGACCGGTCAGGGAAAAGGGACCCGCACCTTCTGTGCCGATCTGACCGGTCAAGAGATGCAGATTGATCAATCCGCTGACAACGGCGGTTCCTTCCCTGCGTTGGTTCACGCCCATCGACCAGAGGCTCAGAACGTTTTCCCGTCGATGGAACAGCTGGGCGACTTCACGAAGACGCTTTTCAGGGATGTTGCAGAACAGAGCCACACGCCGCGGTGTCCAGCGGGCTGCAACGTCAAAGAAGGCGTCGTAGTTCTCGGTGTGATTGTCGATGAAAGCGGGATCCTGGCCGTTGTCCCGCAGCACGAGGTGGGCGATGCCATGAAGAAGTGCCAGGTCCGTTCCAGGAGCGATCGGCAGATGGATGTCTGCCGCTTTGGCCGTTTCCGTGCGGCGTGGGTCCACCACCACGATCGTGAGGCTGCCCGGTTTGCGGCGCTTGCGTTTGATCAGGCGCTGAAACAGCACCGGATGGCATTCGGCGGTGTTGGTGCCGATCAGAAAGGCAACGCTGCAGTGATCGAGGTCGTCGTAGCAGCAAGGTGGGCCATCGGAGCCAAGGCTGCGGGTGTAGCCGGCGACGGCCGAGCTCATGCAAAGCCTTGAATTCGCGTCGAAATTGTTCGTGCCAAGGGCACCTTTCAACAGCTTTTGAGCCAGGTAGTAGTCCTCCGTATGAAACTGGCCGGAGCCATACATCGCGATCCCATCCGCTCCGTTCCGCAGCTGCAGGCTGCTCTTGATGTGCGTGGTGATCGTCGCGAGAGCCCTGTCCCAGCTCACGGGCTGGAAGTCATCGTTGATGCTGCGGCGGAAGAGCGGTTGATCGAGCCGCCCCCGGGCCAGGGTTTCACCAACCGTGGCTCCCTTGATGCAGACCTGGCCCAGGCTTGAAGGATGCTGACGATCGCCGCGGGCTAACCACATCGGGTTGCCCTCGGCATCGCGTCGAACAGCGTGGCCTTTTTCGGCCGGTGGCATCAGTGCCAGACCACAGCCCACTCCGCAATAAGGGCACTGGCTGCGCACACTGCGGGGGGTGTTGGACATGGGGGGAACAACAGAAAAGAACAAAACCCGGGGCGGAGCCCCGGGTTGGCGCAACGACAATGCGTCGGCGTTTGAACGGTGTGTTTGAACGGTGATCAGACGGCCTCTGCTGCGGCCTCCCCTTCGTGCAGTTCAGCAAAGGAGCCCTTGGGTTCCTTGAGGAAGAAGAAACAGAAGAACGCCACGATCAGACCGGCCACGCCAAGCACTTGGAAAAAGGCGCTGTTGGAGCTGGCGATGATTTCAGGCGATGGTTCCTTCCCTCCACCCATCCACATCGGCAGCAGGCTGAAGATGGTGAGATACGTCACAGCACCAACGTTGCCGTAGGCACCAACCAGTCCGGCCACCTGACCAGTGACACGCCGTTTCACGAGAGGCACCAGCGCGAAGGTGGCACCTTCACCGGATTGCACGAAGAAGGACGCCAGCATGGTGATGGCCACGGCAACGATGATGCCGCTGGTGCCGGAGAAGGTTCCGGGTTTGATCATGCTCATCACCAGGTAACCGATGCCCAGTCCGGCTGTCAGGAAGCCCATGGTGTTTTTGCGGCTGCCGAGTTGATCGGAGATCAAGCCTCCCGCGGGACGTGCAATCAGGTTCACGAAGGCAAAACAGGACGCCAGGATTCCAGCGGTTGCTTTTGGCAGATCGAATGTGAATTCAAAGAAGGTGGGAAGCATCGAGACAACGGCAAGCTCGGAGCCGAAATTCACGATGTAAGTGAGTTCGAGAATCGCCACTTGGCGGAACTCATAGCGGTCCTCTTTCGGATACACCTTGGTTCCGGCAATCAATTCGCTGTTGGTGCGAAGAATGCCCCAGGTTTGGAAGGCAAACCACGCAGCAACGAAACCAAGAGCCAGCGGGTAGGTGGATGGCGTGAGGAAACCCACTTTCTGCAGCCGCCAGCAGAGCACGCAAAGAATGCCTGCGAAAGGAACATTCATGCCCAGCAGGCCCCAAAGATCACGCATCGAGGTGACTTCCAGACCGGCGGTGCGTTCCGGGCGTTGGTATGTCTTTCCAGGTGGTGTGTCAGAGACGCTGAAGAAGTAAAAAACGCCGTAGACAGCGGAAATGATTCCGGTGAGGGCGATGGCGCCACGCCAATTGAGCACTGCTCCAGTGGGCAGTTCAAATCCACCTGAGAAGGAAAGGTATCCAGCAAGCGCAACCATGCTCAGTGCCGAAAAGGCGGAGCCAAAGTTGCCCCATCCCCCATAGATGCCTTCAGCCAGGCCGATTTCCTTGGGAGGAAACCACTCAGCGACCATCCGGATGCCAATCACGAAACCAGCGCCGACGATGGAAAGCAGAAGACGGGCCACCACCAGCTGATTGAAATCCTGAGCCGAGGCAAACAGCAGGCAGGGAATGGCCGAATAGACAAGGATTGCCGAATAGGTGATGCGTGGCCCGAACTTGTCGAGCAGCATCCCGATCAGGACACGGGCAGGAATCGTGAGGGCCACGTTGCAGATGGCCACGGTGCGGATCTGGCCAATGTCGAGACCAAGATCAGCTTTGACTGTGGTGGCCAGAGGGGCCAGGTTGAACCAGACGACGAACGTCAGGAAAAAAGCGAACCAGGTGAGATGGAGCGTTCGAAATCTCCCCTGGAAGGACCAAAGGTCTCCAAGCATGAAGTTGTTAGGAATTGAGCCCTGAATTTCATAAATTCAGCATTCAGGGTTTGACGAGACGGTCCTGAAAGAAATTCCGCCCAACCTTTCCAGTTAACAGAAAATTTTTGCCAAAATACGTTAAATTTGCTACAGAAACGCCGGTTGTTGTTTCCGGCGAATGGTCATCATTCCAATTTTTGGCACTTGAACGTTGTTTCGGTCATTTTCCGTAGCGATGCATACATCAAGGGGTGTTCGGTGTCCCATGGTTGATCCCTTGAGTCCTGATCCGATTGCTTCAGCTTCGAGCCTGTGTTCTCTGTGGTGGAGAAAGTCGTCGCATGGGACGCGATAAGGCTCTGTTGCCCAGCGCGGCCGGTGGTGTTTGGCTCACAGCCTTGATCGAGCGGCTGTTGTCCATGGATCTGCCGGTCGTTGTGGTGAGCGGTCGACCCGCTCATCAGGCTTGTGTGAACAAACTCAAAAGAGTCAGGTTGCTCCCTGAACCTGCTCCTTGGAACGGTCCGCTCAAGGCGCTGTCCCATGTTCTCTCGTCAGATCCAGGAGATCCGCTTCTCGTGCTGCCTGTCGATATGCCATGCCTGACAACTGCTGTGCTGCATCAGCTCATCGACGCATGGAGGCGAGATCCATCAACAGCAGCAGTCGCTGATGACGGTGATGTCTGTCAACCGTTGCTGGGGATCTATCCATCCGGTCCGCCATTCCAACGGGAGTTGATGGATCAGCTGAACCGTGGTGACCATCGCTGGCAGAACTGGCTGGGCAGGATTCCCCATCGCAGGGTTCTGCTTCCTTCTCATGCACTGCTCAATGCCAATTGTCCGGAGGATCTGGCAACGTTCCCGGTATGACAGTTCTCGATTCCTCTCGAGATCGGCTGGGACGTCCCCTTGGAGTTCTTCGGCTGTCGCTCACGGCGCGTTGCAATCTGGCCTGCACCTATTGCCGCCCTGACAACGTTGAGCCCCAGATTCGGCTCGATTGCAACGATCAACTGGCCCTGATTCGCACCGCCTGCGCGCTCGGCGTGCGTTCCCTCCGCCTCACCGGTGGCGAGCCTTTGTTGAGTGACCGCTTGCTGCCGTTGCTGGAGGCTGTGTCCGCTGGTCGTTGCGATCCGCGGGATCCACTCTCTGGGTTGGACGAGGTGGCCATCACCACCAACGGCGTCCTCCTGACCCGGGAACGGGCGACGGCGTTGATGCAATCCGGCCTGAATCGGATCACGGTGAGCCTTGATGCGGCGACGGGTCAGCGTTTCGGGGCCATGACGGGGATGCCCGAGCGGGGTTCATTCCTGCTGGACCGTGTCATGGCCGGCCTGGAGGCAGCACGCGATGCCGGTTTTGATCCCTCCTGCGGAGCGCTCAAGCTCAACAGCGTGATCCAACGGCACGTCAATGACGATCAGATCATTCCTCTGGCTCGTCTGGCGCGTCGTCTCGGGGTGGAGCTGCGCTTGATCGAATTCATGGATGTGGGCCAACGCAATGGCTGGCGGCCGCATCAAGTGATCTCAGCTGCAGAGATGGTGGCTCGTGTGCATCAGCAATGGCCCCTTGTTCCTCTTGGACGCTCCAGCTCTGCGACGGCCCGACGTTGGACCTACAAAGATGGCTGTGGCGTGCTGGGCGTGATTGCGTCGATCACAGAGCCGTTCTGCGGGGATTGCAATCGCCTGCGGATCACTGTGGATGGCATGGCCTTTACCTGCCTGTTCTCCGGTCAGGGCACCGATCTGAAGCCATGGTTGAAACCCGCACTGGACTGCGAAGGACTCCACCGGGCGATGGCTGGTCTTTGGCAGGACCGCTCTGATCGCTTCAGCGAAGAACGGACCAGACAGGTTGGTCTGCAACCACGGGCTGAAATGGCGTATCTGGGTGGTTGAGCCGCCAGGTCATGTCTCGATTCAGTCAAATCAAGCTGACGGAACCGCTGCTGATGTCGAAATAGCTCACGACGATCTTGAGGTTGCCCGCTGAGACGGCAGCGTTCAGCAAGGTGCTGCGTTCGGTCAGACGTTTCGCGGCCTGGACGGCATTGGCTTTGATCGAGGCTTCCAGGGTCTCGTCGTCGTTCAGGCTGGCGCGGATCGGGGTGACCAGCTGCTCCAGCAGCGGTGTGAGGGGATCGCTGTTGCGTGCTGCGCTCACAGCTCCGCAGCCGCTGTGGCCCATCACCATGATCAGGGGTGTGCCAAGAACGGAAACGGCGTACTCCATCGACGCCACAGCCTCGTCAAAGGCCGTGTTGCCAGCGCTTCGGATCACGAACAGATCAGCGGGAGCGGCGTCAAAGATCCATTCCGGTGCCACGCGCGAATCTGCGCAACACAAAATCGTGGCCCAGGGCGCCTGGCCTTGGTTCAGAACGGCTGCTGGCAAGTAGCAGTTGTCGATCCAGAGGTTGGACATCGCTTCAGCGCGGGCTGTGGCACTCAAAGCGCTGTTTTTGTTCTGCCAGGCGGCAGCAAACCGTGCGTTGCCTTCACTCAGCGCCGATAACGGATCAACAGGGCGGCAGGAGCGGGGGGATTCATGGTTCGAAACTGGCGATGCAATGGAAGCTGTGTCGAGATCGGAGTCGGAGGTTGGCTCCTCGGAGATTGGTTTGGAGCTCCCCATCAACCCCAATGCGGTCAGGCTGGTGCCGATGAGAAAGGAACGGCGATCAAGGCCTGAGCTCATGGGTGATGTGGTGCAAAAAAAATGGCGACATCCAGCAAACCGTTGCCGTCACAACGTTTCGCTGAACGAACAGCTTTTAGATATGGAGAAGAGGTTATTCAGGTTTTTTAGAACGATGTTCGAGCGGTTGCCCTGCAAGCGTTTTCGGGACACACCCTCCGTTCGCTTTTTCGACGTAACCGTCGAGACATCGAATGCCCGCGACCTGGTCACCCATGCCGGTCCTGCCGTTAGCCCCCCTGATGATCCCGAGACGGGAGCCTGGCAGTTCTATCTGCACCCTCATCAAGAGGACAACCTTCTGGCTGCCAGTGGGGGTCGAACGTTTTACCTGGTCAATCTCTCCTGGACAAAGCCGTTTCACATTGTTCGGCTGGAGAGCGGTGGAGACATTTTGCGGATCCCCCCTGGAACGTTTCACCGTTCAATTTCTGACCCAGATGGGTCTGTTGTGCTGAATCAGGCAGTACGCGAAACAGGGGTTTCGTTGGTTCGTGAATTTCGCGTATACAACAGCGCACGGATCCCTGCACTGCACGCTGCAACGGTGATCACTGCGCCAAAGCCGGTCCTTCATGCGACCCAGCCCGTGGCTCATGCCGCTTGAACCAAGGGTGAGGAAGCCGTTTCCGTGGACACTGAGTCCACCTCTGCATCGATGGTCCAGCTCAGCAGGCTTTGTGTTGCTGGAGGTCCACTGAAGGTGCCTTGAACGGCAGCAGTCAGTTCAGGACGTGATGAACTGGCCAGAACGATGTAGCGCGTGTCTGTTTCTCGTCCGGCACTGGGGTCAAAGCCCCGCCACCCCGCTCCTGGCAGGTAGACCTCGGTCCAGGCATGAAGGTCGTACTGGTCGGGCACCGGTTCCTGCAGGTGGTAGCCACTCACAAATCGGGCAGGAAGACCGACACTTCGGCAGCACTCCATCATCAGCATCGCCAGATCTCGACAGGAGCCCACCCGTTCCCGGAGTGTTCGTCCCGCAGGCCAGGCGGGGCCAATGTGGCGCTGGGTGTATTTCACCCGGTTGAGAATCATTTCCATGAGGTGCCCCAGAAACGGAAGCATCTGTTGATTGCTCCCCATCAGAGCTTCCTGGGCCAGTTCCACTGCTGATGGATCGTGTTGGCCATTGGGGAGCCATCCCTCAAGGGCACCATGAAGATCAGCGTTGAGATGCCCTCTCGGATAAGGCAGTGGTGGTTCCAGACCGTCGAAGCATTCCAGGAGAGATGGCGCCGGTTGCGTTTCAACGGAGCTGCGCGCTTGCACCTGCAGTTGCTTCGTGGTCCCCAGAAAACGAACACGTTGGATGGCATCACCACTGGCAGCCAGCAACTCTCGGGTGTGGCATGGCTCTGGTGTGATCGTCAATTGATGATCGATCAGCCGTTGATGCCCCTGCCCACGGGGTCGCAGACACAGCCGATGCTCACCAAGGCTGACCGGTGTTTCATAGCTGTAAACGAGGCTGTGGGTCAGCTGAGCGCGCATGACGGGTCGGTGGGAATCGAGCCGAGATCGGTGGTGGTGAAGTAGCGGTTGTGAATCAACGCGTGGAGTTGATTGAGGTCGTTCTGGAGTTGATCGATCGCTTCATGGAGGCCTCGCTCGACCAGTGCATCGATTTGAACGTCATTCCATTTCGCCAGAATTTGGCCACCCACGGCTTCGATCTCGTCTGCAGACCCCGGTTGAGGAATCTGCTGGATCTGTTGAAGCGTGTCGTTGATCTGCTTCAAGCAGAACCGCACCGATCGCGGGAAGATCGGACTGAGCAGCAGGAATCGCGCCACCGACGCCGGGGTGATCGCCTGTTGAAGGCTTTTGCGGTACATGTGATAAGCACCAGCAGTCCGCAACAACGAAATCCATTGCAGTTCATCCAGCACACCACCCACTTCGCTCGGTGTTGGCAGGAGGAGGAAATACTTCACATCGAGGATGCGTGATGTTTTGTCTGCTCGCTCCAGCAGTCGCCCAAGCTGACTGAACAGCCAGGCTTGATCACGGTTGAGCGTGACATCAGTGATTCCATAGAAGAGTTGGCAACCACGACGGATGCTGCGCAGTTGTTCTTGATCCGGTTCCTGCCAAAGCGCTTCTCCGTCTTGAACATTCCAGTACAAGTCGTTGAGCTGCTCCCACATTTCCGTTGTGATCACATCTCGGATCTGACGAGCATTTTCACGGGCAGTGGCGATGCAGCTCACGATGCTGTTGGGGTTGTCGCGATCCAGCAGCAGAAAAGTCACCACATCTCTCGGTGATCCCATGGGGTAGGTGATGTCGAAGCGATGGCGATCACCGCTGGCGTCAACAAGGGGCAGCCATGGTTCAGCGCTACCGGGTGGGCAGTCGAGGGCCATGGCTTCGCTGACTTCGAGAAAGCGGGAGATGTTTTCGGCCCGCTCCACATATCGATTGATCCAGTACAGCGAGTCGGCAACCCGGCTCAGCACTTCACCGCCTCCCGTTGTTCACTCACCACCCATGTGTCTTTGCAACCGCCACCTTGGGAGGAATTCACCACGAGCGAACCCCGCTTTAACGCCACCCGCGTCAAGCCTCCGGGGCTGACCCAATTGCTCTTTCCGCGCAGCACATAAGGGCGTAAATCCACATGACAGGGGAACAGTTCCCCCTCGCTCAGTGAGGGCACCGTGGAGAGCTGCAATGTGGGTTGGGCGATGAAATTTCGGGGGTGAGCCTTGATCTTCGCAGCGAAGTTTTCGATGTCTTCAGTTGTGGCATGTGGTCCGATCAACATTCCGTAGCCACCGGCTTCGGCCACTGATTTCACCACCAGTTCCGGCAGATGCTCCAGCACGTACTGGCAGTCATCGGGGCGGGAGCACAGATAGGTGGGAACGTTGTGGATGATCGGCTCTTCGTCGAGGTAGTAGCGGATCATGGCCGGCACGTAGGCATAGATCAGCTTGTCGTCGGCTATTCCGGTGCCAGGTGCATTGGCAATGGACACGCGGCCTGAGTGCATGGCGTCGATCAGGCCCGGTACCCCGAGCAGGGAATCCCTGCGGAACACGGTGGGGTCGAGGAAGTCATCATCGATGCGGCGATAGATCACATCCACCGGTTCCAGCCCTGCGGTGCTGCGCATCCAGACCCGGCCGTTCTCACAGATCAGATCTCTCCCTTCCACGAGAGCAATCCCCATCTGCTGAGCGAGGTAGCTGTGTTCGAAATACGCACTGTTGAACACGCCTGGGGTCAGCAGCACAACGCGAGGTGCATCACTCCATGGCGCCAGATCCTGCAGGGTGCGCAAAAGATGGGATGGGTAGTCATCGATCGGCTGCACGGTGCGCCCTTCAAACAGGCTCGGGAACAGTCGCTTCATCACGCGACGGTTTTCAAGGAAGTACGCAACACCGGAAGGACAGCGGAGGTTGTCCTCAAGCACGCGCCAGGTTCCATCTCCGTCTCGAATCAGATCGAGACCGGACACATGGCACCAACGGTTGAGGGGCATGGTCATGCCCTGGATTTGCGGTCGCCAACCCTGGGAGCTTTCCACGTCCTCCCGAGGGATGACTCCATCTTTGGTGATCAGCTGAGGGCCGTAGATGTCGGCCAGAAATCGATCGATGGCTTCCAGCCGTTGCAGGAGTCCTTGCTCCAGCACAGACCAGTCACTGCGTTGGATCAATCGGGGCAGAGGATCGAATGGAAGGATGCGTTCGCCACCGTTGAGGCCTGTGCCGTTCAGTCGGAAGGTGGCACCCAGTCGTCGCAGCAGCTTGCTTGCGGAGGCATGACTGCGGTTCAGTTCCGCCAGGCCCATGTCGCCCAATGAGGACAGCAGCGGCTCGAGATCAGCACGAGGGGCTGACCTGTCCCGGCAGAAGTACTCGTCATACCCGGTGCTCGGTCGGTATTGGGTGAACATCGACTGAGCATTGGAACCTAGTCATCAGAAACTCAGCCCAACTCTCCTTGCGTTGCTGTTGCTACACATTCCGCAATTCAGGCTGAAACCGAGTCACGGATTGCAATTTGGGTATCTCAGAAGACGTTCATCACGCCGTTTCAGAGCGGACGCAACCGCGTTGTTTGCTTGCCTGTTTGATGCTGATTGGGCACGTTCGCTTTGGATGATCTTGTCTGGGCACGCCTGATTTTTGGCCTCGGCGCTGTGGTGACAGGAGCCACCGTGGTCATGATCGTGCGCGGCCACCTCTACTGGCGGATTCGGGATGGTGCTGATGTCCGCTGATCCCGCTCCTTTTCTGGCTCCAGGCATTGCCTGGGCTCTGGTCGTTCTGTTCTCTGTGCTCTGGGTTGCGCTTGGGATCGCCTGGGGTCGACGTGGCCAGAACGATGCAGACGATTACATGCTGGCTGGCCGCAACATCGGCCTGGCTCTGAGCACAGCGACGCTGATGGCCTCATGGGTCACTGGCAACACAACGCTTCTGGCTCCCGAATTCGGCTACAAAACCGGCCTCTGGGGGATGTTCAGTTACGGCTTGGCCGGTCTTGGTTTGATCCTGTTCGCGCCCCTGGCGTTACGGATCAAACGGTTGATGCCCGGCGGGCGCACCAGCGGTGATTTCATCCGGCTCCGTTACGGACGGCTGGCCTGGTTGGTGTTCATGGTGATCACGGCCGTCTACACGCTGGGATTTCTGATGACCCAGGCCATGGGGGCCGGTCTGCTGCTGAATGCCTTATCAGGTTTCGATTACCACGTGGGCATGGTGGTGGTGATCGGGGTCGCCACCCTCTACACCCTGTTCGGGGGAATGCGGGCTGTGATCGGGACTGATTTCATCCAGTCCATGCTGATCATGGTGCTGCTTGTGGTGGTGGCGGTGCTGGCCTTCCGCCAGTTCCCGATGCCGGAGGTGCATGCACAGCTCATCGATCGCCATCCGGATCGGCTCGACCTGTTGCTGCCGGCCGGTCTGTTGATCGCCTGGAATTCCGCCCTGTTCTCGATGGGTGAGGTCTTCCACAACAACATCTGGTGGTCACGGGTGTTCGCCAGCCGTCTCCGGGTGGTGATGCCGTCGTTCGTGTTGGGTGGCGTTGCCTGGATGAGTGTTCCTCTGGTCACGGGCTCCATCGGACTGGTGGCCTTGGCGCGTGATCTGCCCCTTGAGCAGGTGAACATGGTGTTCCCAGTCATGGCTGCTGATCTGCTGGGGGCTGGTGGAGCGGCCCTTGTTTTCGTGGTTGTGTTCGCGTCGTTGACCTCAACGCTGGATTCCCTGCTGGCCTCCACCGCTGATCTTCTTGCCGAGGATGTCTACTTCCGCTTGCTGCGACCGCAGGCCACCGATGCTCAGCTCAAGCAGGCGGCTCGCCTGATGGTCGTCGGCCTGGCCGTGGTCACCCTGGCTTTGTCCTGGCCGCGGCTGGATTCTCTGGCCTCGGTGCTGTTCTTCACCGGGTCGCTGGTTGCTTCAACGGTGTGGCCTGTGGCCTGCGGTCTGTACTGGCCGACCGCCAGTCGCACTGCCGCCATCGTGGCCATGCTGAGCGGAAGCATCGTTGGCCTTCTGGCCTATGTGCTGATCGCGCCGTACTGCGCAGCGGTGTTCTCCGCCGCAATCTCCGCAATCGTGATGGTGGTCGGCAGTCGCCTCAAACCTGAACGGTTCGATTTCGCTCTGCTTCAGGAGGAGGCATGACTTTGATGACGGCTCAGGCCTCGTTCTTGATCGACGCCAGCTGGTTCCGTGTCGTGTTGATCGGAAGCCAGGTTGCGCTTGTGAGTTCTGTTGTGGTGCTTTTGGTGATCTGGTGGATCGAATGGCGCAAGGGAAGCGTTTGGTAGTCAATTGAGATGAACAAATGCTTTTCCAATGTTCTCGGCTGAACTTTTTGGAGTGATCTGATTAAGAAAGTGTGTTTCGTTGGACACAGGAAAGAACTGCTTGTTACTCGTGGATGATGTGATTCCCGCCGAAAGCACCCGGTCTGGCAAACGGGGTGTTGATGCAATTCCGCTATGGCACAGGCCAACACAGCTGTTGTTGAAACGATGAAGGCTCCGATCCGTTTCAACCCGATGGGGCCTGATGTGTTCGGTCGGAATCAGCCGCAGGAGCTTCTCGCTGCGATCACCGAAGACGGAGAGCCCTTGCTGGACCTGGTGAACCAGCATGTGATTTCGATCCAGGCGTTCCGTCCTCAAACGCTTCTTCAGCTGTTTCGTCTTGCTGCCAAGTACGAGAGCAATCCGGATCGCTACTGCCGCCACAACACGCCACTGACAGGAAAGATCCTGATTAACGCGTTTTACGAACCGAGCACCCGCACCCGACTCTCCTTTGACAGTGCCTGGCATCGCCTCGGCGGCGATTCGATCAACATCACGGATCGCAGCACCACCGGCATCGCGAAAGGTGAGTCGCTGGAGGACGTTGCACACATGTTCAACAATTACGGCGACTGCGTGGTGCTGAGGGACAACAATCCTGAGGCGATCTACGCCATGACCTCCACGTTGCGCATTCCGATCATCAACGCGGGAAATGGCATTGATGAGCATCCGACCCAGGCGATGGCGGATCTGTACACGATCCTGAAATGGCGTCCAGAACTTGTTCAAGCGGAGGTGCCCCGCACAGAACGCATCCGCATCGGGATCATCGGTCTGCCGTCCCGCATGCGCACGGTGCGGTCGCTGTTGCGGATCCTGGCCAAATTCCCTCAGATTGTTGAAGAGGTGGTTGTCATTCATGCCCCAGAGATTGATGTGGATGCACCTGTTTTTGATCCAGGCCAGTTGGAGGACTTGAATCGTGCCGGTCTGAGCATTCGTTGCAGCACAGACCTACAGGCGGAGATTCCGGATCTTGATGTCGTTTACATCAATGCCATTGCCTGGGTTGGGGATGGTTATGAGGTGCATGGCGGTGGATTCCGTCTCACCAGGGAGATGCCGTTCAAGCCGGAGGCGATCGTGCTGCACCCGTTGGCACGGGGTCCGGAGTTGAGCACCTGTCTGGATGACACACCTCACAACTGGTATTTCAGTCAGGCCCGTGGAGCGGTGTTTCTACGGATGGCACTGCTCACCTGCATGGTGAACCGTGCTGAGCGGGTCATGGACGTCATCTGAATCAGACTTATGTGCGGTATCGGAGGAGTGTTCAACGCCAGCCGTCAGCAGACGGTTGATCGGCAGCTGCTGGTGAACATGGCAGCGATTCAGGCCCACCGTGGGCCGGATGGATTCGGCGTCGAATGCGTGGACGAAGCGGGCGTCGGCTTCTGCCATGCCCGCCTTTCCATCATTGATCTGAATGAGTCGCGAGCCCGTCAGCCGTTTCTCACGGATGACGCTCAGGTTCTGATGGCGCACAACGGCGAGTTTTACGACTTCCAGCGCATTCGAGCGGATCTCACCGCACAGGGGGTTCGGTTCAGCAGCAAGAGTGATTCTGAAATTCTGCTGCGGCTCTATCAACGTCAGGGTCTTGAACGCACGCTTCCCCTCTTGAGGGGGGAATTCGCCTTTGCCCTGTTCGATCGGGATGAGGACTGTCTCTACCTGGTGCGTGATCGTTTCGGGGTGAAGCCTCAGTACTGGACGATGACACCCGATGGGCTGGTGTTCGGCTCCGAGCTCAAGGTTCTTTTTGCCCATCCGGCGGTTGAGCGACGTTTCACCTCCGAGGGGTTGTTCCATCAACTGATGCAGACGATGGTGCCAGGGACCACCGCTTTTGCCGGAGTGCATCAGGTGAAGCCCGGTCATGTGCTGAAGGTGCAGCGCACTGATGAACATCTGGATGTTTCAGAATGGGCTTACTGGGATGTGAATTTCCCACGCCAAAGTGAACGGGATTCAAGTCTCACTGAAGCTGATCATGTTGCAGCTGTGCGAGCCGCACTGTTGGAGGCTGTGGAGATGCGGATGGTCGCTGATGTGCCGGTTGGTTGTTATCTATCTGGAGGAATTGACAGTTGCTCGATCCTCGGTTTGGCCTCAGCGGTTAGCCAGTCGCCTGTGAAGGCTTTCACGATCGGTTTCGATGATGCGCGTTACGACGAATCACCGATTGCCCGTGAGATGGCCGACGCCACGGGAGCGGAACAGGACTTGATGCGTCTTTCCGGTCGGGAGCTCTACGGCCATATGGAGCGCACTCTGTGGCATACGGAGCGAACGATTTACAACACGTTGGCTGTGGCGAAATACCTGATGAGCCGCCATGTCAATGCAGTCGACTACAAGGTTGTGATGACTGGAGAAGGGTCAGACGAATTGTTTGGTGGTTACCCAGCTTTTCGTCGGGATATGTTTCTCCATGGCCTTGAGGATCTCCCTGCGGACGAGAAGAAGAGCTGGGAAAGCCTGTTGCAGCAGTCCAATTCCCTCGTTCAGGGGGCCATGTTGGCCGCGGATCAAGTGGATGATCCCGATCTCGACTCGGTGGTGGGGTTCACACCCAGTTGTCTGCAGCCCTGGCTGGCCTGCGCCCCCTTGGTGCCGGATCTTCTGGCGGAGAACCATCGCAACGCTCTTGGGGACTACTCCCCTGGTCGAGCCATTGCGCAACAGCTGGATCCCCAGCAGTTGGACGGTCGCCATGCCCTGGACAAAGCGCAGTACGTCTGGATCAAGACGATGCTCGAGGGTCAGATTCTCACCTGGGGAGGCGACCGCGTGGATATGGCCAACTCGATGGAAGCTCGGCCGGCTTTTCTCGATCACCACCTAGCGGCCGCGGCGGTTCAGGTTCCCCCTGAGTTGCGGATCAAGGGAAAAACCGAGAAATACATTCTGCGCGAAGCCATGGCAGGGCTGCTTCCGGAAGTGCTCTACAAACGCGAGAAATTCGCCTTCATGGCACCACCAGCTCACACCGAGCCCGAGAAGTGGGAGCAGATGAAGCGTCTTGCCGATGACTTCCTCAGTGATGAGGCCATCGAGTCGGCAGGTCTTCTGAGTCTCCAGGGTGTGCGTTCCTTGTTTGCACGCCATGAAGACCCTGCCACCAGTGATGCTGAACGCGTGCAGATGGATGCGGTGATCAACCATCTACTGGGGGTGCAGATGCTGCACCGGATGTTCATCGCGAATGATGTTCCTGCTCTGGCGCGTCAGGAAGCCGATCGTCTTGGATGGCGGGTGCTGCAGGCTGCCTGAATTCTTTGTGGAGAGTTAAACAGTTGCGCTGACTACAGGCCTTTCAGAGCTTTTCAGCAATTGTGAGAGGTCTTCTTATGAGTGGGGCAGATTCTTGCAACAGTTGCTTTCCTTCCGTCAGCAGAGTGCACCAGCGCTTACTTCCGAAGGCAAAACAGCTGTCCGCCCCAACAAAACGAGGCTTGTTCGCTCGTTGAATGAGATGGCGTCCATCGGCCTACAAACCGATGGGAGCGTGTGTCGTCGCGGCTTTTCAGAGACGGATGTGCAGGGTCGTGATCAGTTGGCGGCGTGGATGGCCGCCATCGGTCTCAACGTTCGTATTGATGCAGCCGGCAATTTGATCGGGCGTCTTGAGGGTTCTGATCCTGAATTGCCCGCCTTGTTGACCGGCTCCCATCTGGACACGGTTCCGACCGGTGGACGTTTTGATGGAGCACTGGGTGTCCTGGCCGGCCTTGAAGCGATTCGCAGTCTGCAGGACAACGCCATTCAGCTCCGCCATCCGTTGGAGTTGATCGCCTTTGCGGACGAGGAGTCCACGATGGTGGGCTGCAAAGGTCTGGTTGGTACGGCTTCTGATTGCCCTAGCGACTACGCCACTAGCAATGGCGAGTCGATTGAAGCGAACCTTGCTCGGATCGGTGGTCACTGGCCGTCGTTGTCTTCAGCACAACGGGCAGAGACAGCTGTCGCTGCTTTTCTGGAATTGCATGTTGAGCAGGGTGCTGTTCTTGAGCAGCGCGGCCATTCGATTGGAGTTGTTGAAGGGGTTGTTGGTCAGCGTCGTTTCAGCATCCGAGTGCGTGGTCAGGCCAACCATGCGGGGACCACGCCGATGGACCTGCGCCAGGACGCACTTGTTGCCGCCTCGCGGATTGTGCTCGCCATTGAATCGATGGCTGTTGAGCATCCGGGAGACCCGGTCGCCACCGTCGGTCGTCTTGAGGTGTGGCCCAACGCCGCCAACGTCGTACCTGGTTCTGTCACGTTGACGGTTGATCTGCGCGATCTGAATCCATCAGTGCTGGATCAGCTCGTCACCCAACTGATGCAGTCTCTCGAGACCATCGGGGAGCAGACCGGCTGTGCGATCTGTCTTGATCCCCAGTTTGAGGTGGCACCCACACCAGCCCATGCTGATGTGATGGCCATGATTGAGGCATCAGCCCAATCTCTCGGCCTCAGTCACAGTCGTTTGCCCAGTCGTGCAAGCCATGACGCTCAAGAAGTCGGCCGCCGTTGGCCGATGGGAATGATCTTTGTGCCGAGCAAGGGCGGATTCAGCCACTCGGCAGCGGAATTCACCAGCGAAGAACAGTGCTGGGAAGGGACTGCGGTGTTGCTGGAGGTCTTGCAACGATTGGATCGCTCCCTCGCATGACCTTTTCGATCGTTGCACGTGATCCCAACAACGGACGCTTCGGGGTGGCCGTGGCAACGTGCCATTTGGCCGTTGGTTCCACGGTTCCCCACATTCGATCAGGGGTTGGGGCCGTTGCAACGCAGGCTCACACCAATCCATATTTGGGGATCTGTGGACTGGAGCGTCTTGAACAGAGTGCTGATGCTGATGAAGTTCTGAACAGTCTCCTGGCGGATGATGTGCATCGGGATCGGCGCCAATTTCATCTCATCGACCTTGATGGCAGGACGGCCTGTTGGACAGGCTGTGACTGCGGAGCATGGGCGGGACATCGACATCGTCGCAATCTGTCCGTTGCAGGAAATTATCTGACCGATGAATCCGTTTTGGAGGCAATGGAACAGGCCTTTTTGACAAGCAATCCAAGCCTCAAACTGGGCCGACGATTGATGCTGGCGTTGCAGGCCGGCGAAGCGTCTGGAGGCGATCATCGTGCTCAAACATCCACGTCCGCCGCTGTACAGGTCAGCGGTGAGGCAGCCTTTCCATTGCTTGATCTACGGGTTGATTTCCGCGAAAAGGCTGTTGATGAATTGATGGAGCTCTATGAACGCAGCCAAGATCTCTGGGCTCAGCAATGGCGCGATGAGCTCTCAGAACTACCGATGCTCAACCGGTTGGTTGCTTAACAGCTTCAATACGCTTAGTCGATCCCAATCAAGTTCATCAGCGTTGACGTGACAATAATGATTGAAATCCCTTGACGGTCCATTGTGCGTCGGTCGGCCGCGGATTGTTTCTGTGGCGGTAGATGAGGCGTTTCAGGTCACCGGAGACCGCTTTGTTTGAACAGCGTTCGCCGAAAAGAACATCGTCCTGTTCGGGAATCCAATCGCGTTCGCAGGCATCAATCAATTTGCTGAAAAAAACTTGGCTCATGCTGTTGACTCCCTCGTCTCAACATTCTAGCGCTAGAGGTAGCAACCGATACAGAGCTTAAGTGCTCATGGTTGCGACTTGCTCAGCGCATCGAAAATGGTGTTGAACAATTGCCGCCCCTGCCGTTGCAGTTGTGGGCCGAGACGATCCCACTGCTCCTGAAGCTGGGTGGGTCCGTGGGGACCAAGGGCTTGAACCACGTAGTCGCGGTCTTCTGCGATCCAACGCTTCACGCTCGAATCGGCTGTTTCCAGGTGGCACTGCAAGCCGATGGCATGCCGACCAATCCTGAACACCTGCTCAGGGCAATGCAGGGATGAGCCAAGCAGCTCGGCTTCCGTGGGCAGTTGGATGCGATCGCCGTGCCAATGCAGGACAAGGTCGCTTGGGTTCATGCCCAGAAGGAGTGGATGCTCTTTTGGATCAGCCAGCCAGTGGATCGCTCCGATGCCGACTTCCATGAACGGTTGTGGAGGAGTTCCCACCGTGAGCGTTTCCACTGAGCCTCCGGCTGCTGTGGCCAGCAGCTGTGCACCAAGGCAGATCCCGCAGACCGGTTGCCTCCTCTGATGCCAGACCGTCAACCAATCCAACTCCCGTTGAAGCCAGGCCATGGAGGGTCGGTTTCGATCTGACACTCCCATCGGTCCTCCCAGGATCAGTGCGATCGTGTTGTTGCATCCATCCGGATCCGGCAAAGGATCCCCCTGATCGGGGCGCAGGGTCTCGATGGTCATTCCTCGGGAGATGGCCAGATTCGCAATCAGATCTGGACCTTCCCGATCCACATGTTGCAGCACCAGGAGTTTGGTCGTCACAAAAAATTTTGCGATGTTTCCTTACTCTTTTCCTAATGGATCGGTGTTGGATGAAGCGATTTCTCTTCGCAGTTTTTGCCAGCGCAGCAGTCGCCACTCCAGGCTCTGCCGCTGAGCTGGTTCGTTTTCAGCTTGGTGAATTCGAGCGATCGATACCGATTGCAGAGCTTGTCAGTTTCGCTGCTGGCAAGGCTCCGGGTTCCGATCTTCGTGAAGCATTGCGTTTTTTGAAACCTTCGGAGCGGCAGGCTTTGCAAAAAGCACTCAACCAGGCTGCTCCTGTAGACGGGGTGATGGCATCTAACTTTCTGGGAACAGCACTTGGCAAACGTTCAATTGAGCAATTGGTCAAGCTGTTGAATCAACCGCCGGATGTTGCTTTAGATGCACTTTCATCGGCATTGATTCTGGCTGCATCCAACAACGGCAGCCTTCGGCTCATTGATGTGCTCCAGGCTTATCCGCTTCCCAGTCTTCCGGTCAACCTCGGTGCGGTCGGTTCATTGGCTCAAACCCTTTCTCGTGAGTTCAATCTTCAGAACACGTTGTTCAGTCGTTTGTCCAGTTTGAATGGGGCGCCCGGGACAGGCCCGGATCTTTCAGCGGCTGCACGCAGCGGTTCCATCACATTCAAGGAGATTCCATTTCAATTCAAGGGACGAGTTGTTGACCGCATCAAGGCAGGGATTTTTCTGCCTGAGTCAGCGCGCCCGTCCATGCGGTCCCCTCTGGTGGTCCTCGCTCCGGGGCTGAACACCGACATGAATGCTCTGCTCTATGTCGGCAAAACCCTGGCCAGTCATGGTTATGCGGTGGCATCGCTTGATTTCCCCTTTACCAGTGCAGACACGGTGACGGCAGCGATTGAAGGGAGTGGTGCGATACCGCCCGCCAACGCGTGGTACCGACAACCCATCACCGTCAGCGATCTGATTGATCAGGTCCGTTCGCGGTGGGGTTCCCGCGTTGATACCCAGCGGGTGGGATTGCTTGGTCAATCCCTTGGTGGTTACACCGTGACCGCGCTTGCCGGAGCGCAGCTCGACTGGCCCAATCTCGTCAAGGTCTGTCGGCAGCTGGACGACCCGTCCACGGTGGTGCTGAATCCTGCTGTTGTCTGGCAGTGTGCGGCTCCAGGTCGTGTGGTGAAGAGAGCGAATTTCCGCGACCCAAGGGTGAAGGTGGCAGTTGCGGTGAATCCAGTGACCAATCCCATCTTCAGCAGCAGATCGATGGCTCAGGTCGATGTTCCTTTTCTGGTGATCGCTGGTTTGAAAGATATTTTTGCGCCTCCGATTTCTCAACAACTCATCCCTTTTACGGCGATTCGCTCGCCTGGATCGGTTCTGGCTGTTCAGAACAACGGGACCCACCTCTCCTTCCTTGATGGCACCTCTGATCTGCCGAAAGTTGTGATCGGTCCTGATCAACCCTTGGCCAGAACAGAACTTCAGGGATTAGCCAAGCTTTTCTTTGACCGTCATCTGTTGGGGGCCACCGCTGAACCACCACTGATTCATTCTCCGGAGGCCGGTGTTGTGGTTGGATCGGAACCGTTGCCGTTGTTGTTGCGGTCCACACTGACCATGCCCCAGTTGAAGCAGGTGGAGCCCGGCCTCGCGGAAGTGCCTTGAAGAATCAAAGCAGCAGATAGCGTTGTGCGAGCGGAAGCACGTCTGCAGGTTCGCAGGTGAGGTGTTCGCCGTCTGCAAACACTTCGTAAGTTTCTGGATCCACGTCCATCTTTGGAAGAGCGTTGTTGAGTTTGAGTGCACTCTTGCCAACGCTTCTGGTCTCCTTCACTGCAAGACATTGGCGGCTGAGCCCCAGTTGGGTCTGAACATCGGCATCGATGGCAGCTTCGCTGACGAAGGTCAGACATCCAGGCGCAAGGGCCTTGCCGAAGGCGCCGAACATGGGACGACCATGAACAGGGCCAGGTGTGGGGATGGAGGCGTTGGCATCACCCATCTGGGCCCAGACGATCGAGCCACCCTTGATCACCAGCTCCGGGCGGATGGCGAAGAAGCCTGGCTTCCAAAGCACGAGATCGGCCAGTTTGCCTGTCTCCACCGAACCAACATGACCGCTGATCCCATGGGCAAGCGCCGGATTAATGGTGACCTTGGCGATGTATCGCTTCAGGCGGTGGTTGTCATTTCGACTGGAGTCCTCCGGTAGCGCTCCGCGCTGAACTTTCATTTTGTGAGCTGTCTGGAAGGTGCGAGTGATCACCTCGCCCACGCGGCCCATCGCCTGGGAGTCACTGGCGATGATCGAAAACGCTCCGAGGTCGTGGAGGATGTCTTCGGCAGCGATTGTTTCGCGGCGAATCCTGGATTCAGCGAAGGCCACGTCCTCGGGGATCTTTGGATCCAGGTGGTGGCACACCATCAGCATGTCGAGGTGCTCCTCGAGCGTGTTGCGGGTGTAAGGACGGGTTGGATTGGTGCTGCTGGGCAGCACGTTCGCTTCGCCGCAGATTTTGATGATGTCCGGGGCGTGCCCCCCACCCGCGCCCTCGGTGTGGAAGGTGTGAATGGTGCGTCCTTTGATGGCGGCGATCGTGTCCTCCACGAAGCCGGCTTCATTCAGGGTGTCGGTGTGGATGCACACCTGCACATCCATGCGGTCGGCCACCGACAGGCAGGCATCGATTGCAGCTGGTGTGGTGCCCCAGTCCTCATGCAGCTTGAGGCCGCAGGCACCGGCGCGCACCTGCTCTTCAAGTGCCTCGGGTGTACTGGCGTTGCCCTTGCCGAAGAAGCCGAGGTTCACAGGGAAGGCTTCAGCGGCCTGGAGCATGCGGCCGATGTGAAAAGCGCCGGGGGTGCAGGTGGTGGCATTGGTCCCCGTGGCGGGTCCGGTCCCGCCCCCCATCAGTGTGGTGACGCCGCTGGCCAGGGCGGTTTCGATCTGCTGCGGACAGATGAAGTGAATGTGGGTGTCGATACCTCCGGCCGTGAGGATGTGACCCTCTCCGGCGATCGCTTCGGTTCCAGGTCCCACGACGATCGTCACCCCTTCCTGAGTGTCGGGGTTACCGGCTTTGCCGATGCCGACGATGCGACCGTCCTTGAGGCCCACATCCGCTTTGACGATGCCCCACCAATCCAGGATCAGGGCGTTGGTGATCACGGTGTCGACGGCACCATCGGCGCGGGAGGTCTGCGACTGACCCATGCCGTCGCGGATCACCTTTCCACCACCGAATTTCACTTCATCGCCATAGACGGTGAAGTCCTTTTCAACTTCGAGGATCAGCTCGGTGTCAGCAAGACGGACTCTGTCGCCAGTGGTGGGGCCGTAAGTTTCGGCGTAAGCCTGTCGGGTAATGCGGTAGGGCATGAATCAGGCGTCGAGGGGTCCGTTGATGCGGCCGTTGAAGCCGACAACACGTCGGTGACCGGCAAAGGGAATCAGCTGCACGTCACGGCTGTCACCGGGTTCAAAGCGAATCGCCGTTCCGGCGGGGATGTCGAGCCGTTGGCCTCGGGCCGTGTCTCGATCGAACTGCAGTGCGGCGTTCGCTTCGAAGAAGTGAAAATGGGAGCCAACCTGCACCGGACGATCGCCTGTGTTCGCCACATGCACAGTGGTGACAGGGCGGTTGACGTTGAGTTCGATCTCGCCNGGTTGGGGAAAGAGCTCGCCGGGAATCATGGGTGACATCGGGGCAGGCCTCAGCGAATNGGATCGTGAAGGGTGACGAGCTTGGTGCCGTCAGGGAACACTGCTTCAATCTGCACTTCATTCACCAGTTCAGGCACTCCNTCCATCACCTGATCACGACTCAGCCACGTGGATCCCTCCTGCATCAAGGAGGCNACGGATTTCCCATCACGGGCCCCCTCCAAGACAAGGAAGCTGAGCCATGCAACCGATTCAGGATGATTCAGCTTCAACCCACGATTGAGCCTCCGCTCTGCCAGCAGAGCGGCCGTCACGATGAGGAGCTTGTCCTTTTCCTGCGGGCTGAGATGCATGGAGGTTGATGAACGTGCATCAACAAAATTTCATCACATCCATTTTAATCATTTTGGCCAGCTTTCCCTTCAGCAGGGTGCTGGAACGGGCGTATTGATTTTTTCAATATCGATCTAGTGCCATTGGTTTCCCCAATGAAAGCTCAGTCGCTTTGTATCAACACGTACATCGAGCTGAATTTGCAAAAACTATTTGTTGGTGAGAGTCTTTTTCAGCCACGAATCACATGTCTCTCACTGACCGCAACAAGAGTCTGTTGAACCGTGTTGGCATCCTTGCAACGGCAGGAATCGTTGGAACGACCTTGCTTGCATGCGGTGGTAAGGACACTGCTACGACTGCCGATTCCGGCGGAGACGCCTCGATGTGTTCAAAGATTCACATTGGTACTCAGGATCAGGTGATCAATACAGCCGTTGGCGGAGCTGTTGTGCGTGAGTTGAAGGTGTTTGAAGATCTCCTGCCCAAAGATGGCAAATACAAGGATCTTGATTACACCGTCGAATGGTCAAGCTATACCTCTGGTCCCCCAATCACCAACAAGATGATGGCGGGTCAGATTCAGATCGGTTTGATGGGTGATTTCCCCGCTGTGATTAATCTCATCAAAGGCCGGGAAGGAACTGGTGAAACGAAAACTGTCTTTATTGGTACTTTGGCTTACAGTCCGAACGGAGCTGGTAATGCAGTTGTTGTTCCGATCGACAGTGACGCCACCAGCCTCGAGGATCTAAAAGGTGGGACAGTGTCCGTGCCCTTCGGTTCAGCAGCACATGGCATGGTGCTTAAGGCGCTGAAGGACGCAGGCATTGATACCGATAAAGATTTGACGTTGATTAGTCAGGCACCTGAAGTCGGTGGCTCAGCGCTTCAAAAGAAACAAATTGAAGCGCATGCTGATTTCGTTCCTTTTGGTGAACTGTTCCCTTACCGAGGATTCGCNAAGAAGATTTTCGACGGCGCTCAGACAGGTGTTCCGACACTTCATGGCATCACAGTACGTGAGGATTTTGCAAAAAATTGCCCAGAAGTCGTGACTGCATTCATGCAATCAGTACTCGAGGCAAACAAGAAGTTTACAGACAGCCCTGAAACCATCTCTGCTCAAATCGAAGANTGGAGCGGAATTGATAAAGAAGTTGTTTACATGTTCTTGGGNCCATCCGGCCTTCAGTATTTGTCACCAGAGATTGAAGAAGTTCAACTTCAGGCTTTGGAAAATAGTATCGCAACATTGATGAGTCTCGGAAAAATCGAGAACAAAGAGATCAAGCCATCAGACGTGCGGGGTTGGATCGATAGCAGCTACCTTGAAAAAGCGGCTGCAAATCTAAACACCACAATTGCTGAGCAGATCAAAAAAGGTAAGGAATACCAGATTTCTGGTAAGGATGCTCTTGACGGTAGTGAGATAACAGATCCTAAGAATGCAGGACAAATATGGATTGAGGGTGAGGACAAGGTTCAGAACTATTCGAGCCCTCTAACGATGGCGAAGGCAGTGAAGGAATTTGAAGCTGGTGGTAAAAAGCCAAGTGCTTTATTCGTCCATGATATGAACAAGGGTTGGAAGCTTTTTGCACAAACTGCTTATTATGTTGACAATAATGGAGTTATTACAGCTTTCTTACTNAAAGCAGATGCTGATGATTATGCTGCCAAATCTGGTGGTACCGTCATCGACTTTACNAATCTCCAGTCNATGACTTGATGATTGANTAACTTCATGCGTTGACCGTTATCTGATTCATCAGCCTCCTTGACAGTGTCTGTTTCTTCAAAAACTCTCAATACGTCATCGACTGTTGCATCGTCCACCCGCCGTGTGTCAACACGGCGGGTGTGGCGGTCTCGCTTCATTTCTTATTCAAGACGACTTGCTTCCGTTATATTCTTTTTGTGTTTATGGCAAGTTTTAAGTGANAATAAAGTAAATTTCATATTTAACTTTTATTTTATTCCTGCGCCAACAGCTGTTTTCTCTGCATTTGTTGATTTCATTGCTTCCTCTCCTTGGATTCATTTTCAGTCGAGTATTACGAGGGTCATAGGAGGTTTTTTTGTTGGTTCTTTGCTCGGTATTTTGCTCGGATTGTTGGTTGGATCCTCTCATCTGATCGAGGAGTTACTTGCCACACCTCTGGAACTGCTGCGACCAATCCCTGCNGTTGCNTGGATTCCATTGGCTATTTTGATGTTCCCAGATGCTGAGATTGGNATGTTTTACATCACATTTGTTGGTGCTTTTTATCCGATCTTGGTGAGTACTCAAAAATCAGTTGAATCATCATTGTCTGATCTGTTAATGATTCGAGTTGGGCAATGTTTAGGAGCTTCCTACCTTCAACTCTTTCGAGACATCATTATTCCTTCAGCGCTGCCTGGAATCAGCGCTGGTTTGGTCATCGGGATGGGCAATGCTTGGTTCTGCTTGGTAACTGCCGAAATCCTCGCTGGTAAGTATGGGATTGGTTATAAAACCTGGGAATCATATGTTATTTCAGAATATCCTCCAATTGTTATGGGTATGATATTAATTGGCTTGCTTGGAGCATTATCCTCTCAATTAATTCTTTATACAACCAATAAAATGATGCCTTGGCGTCAGATTTCTAAAGATAGCCTCTAACCATTTTCTAATGTCAAGTTTTTTGGAAATTAGCCAAGTCAGCAAGTACTTTGGCGAAAAAGGCTCAGAACGTTGTGTTCTCTCAAACATCAATCTGGAGGTTAATCCCAAACAATTTGTTTGTTTGCTTGGCCCTTCTGGTTGTGGAAAATCGACGCTTTTGAATACCATCGCTGGTTTTATTAAACCGGATGCTGGTTTCGTCTCCGTCAACGACAAGCGTGTAACAAAACCAGGCCCTGACCGAGGTTTTGTGTTCCAGAAGAATTCTCTGCTCCCATGGATGACACTTGAGCAAAATGTAGGATATGGATTAAAAATTAAAGGCTTTAAAAAGGCAGATATTGTTGATAAAGTTGACCACTATCTTGATCTTGTCGGTTTATCAAAGTATCGAAGTTCTTATCCCCATGAATTGTCAGGCGGAATGCAGCAGCGGGGTAGCATTGTAAGAGCGTTGATTACTCAGCCAAGTGTTCTATTGATGGACGAGCCTTTTGGTGCTGTTGATGCTCAAACCAGAATAATTT
Organism: Synechococcus sp. MED850; assembly: GCA_002700765.1. The sequence goes on along the minus strand of PAEP01000034.1, from coordinate 18,710 downwards.
TACAAGAAATGCTTTTGCGTATTTGGGCCCAGGTTGGTATCACAATTGTGTTCGTTACGCATGATATTGATGAAGCAGTTTTGCTTGCGGACCGTATTGTCGTCATGGGTGTGAATCCTGGTCATATCAAAGCCACTTTTGATGTTGGACTCGTGCGACCACGTTCCGCCGATTCAACGTTGTCTGATGAATTCAGAGAGATTAAACTAAGAGTCCTTCGATCGATTCGCGAGGAGACCGACAAACTCATGGTTTTACAGTAATAATCTCAATGTTTTTGTTCTATTTGATCGCAATTAATACTGCGATCTTTATTCTCTGTGGCACGAAAAATCCTAACGACTCACTGTTTAGATTGCTTCTGCTTCAGCCTGTTCTCCTATCGCTTGCTTGTGGATTTCTTATGCGTTGTTTGGTTCCATTGCGTAGTTATTGGGTTGAGAAAGCTGATCTTTATGCATCACGATTTCTCTCGATAGCATTAAGTCTACTCGGTGCACAATTTGTATTTGCAGACTTATTCGCTTTATCTTGGCGAACTTTTTCAAATATATTGATTGCTATCGCTGCAACATGCTTCATCGGATGTTTAATTAATTCGTTTTTAAAAATTAGGCATTCAATGATGATCTGGTTGTTGGTTGGTAATTGTATCTGTGGACCTACGGCAATTTCTTTTGCTGCTCAGATTTTTCAAGGAGAAAAAAAAGATATCGCCAAGGCAATTTGGATTAACACGTTAACAGGATTTGTTTTAATGATTTTGTTGCCATTTTTAGCAACAACTCTTCATCTAGATCCATCTAATTTTGGGTTGTGGGCNGGTGCTTCTCTTCAGTCTACAGCACAGGTTATAACAAGTGCATCATTATATTCAAATGAGTCTTCAGATATTGCGCTTTTAATCAAATCATTCCGAATTTTATTACTATTACCTTTAGTCTTTACTCTTCAACTCCTCTCTTCAAATAACAGTAAAAAGGGGCAAGTCTCATCTCCACTTATGCCAAATTCTAAAATNATGGCATTCCGCGGATTCCTGCAAACTTTTCCTTTATTTATTTTTGGATTTTCGTTGATTGCAGTTGTCTATGCATTTGTTGATCTGTTCAGTGCTTCGTACTCTGACAATAATATTTTGTTTGAATTATTGTTGGAACTAAAGCCAATCCTATCGTCAATTTCGAAATACTGTTTGGCTGCTGCCATGTTTGCAATCGGCTTTTTATGCCGTTTTGAATTGAACAAAAACGATATTAAAAATATCTGCTTTGCTATTTTTTCATCCCTCGTTCTTGTTGGCTCGTCTTTTTTTCTGATCAATAATTAACCATGCCGAGTTCTTTCATGGCTGTGTCGAGAAATTCTGTCTCAATTTGTGGCATTTTTTTTGCATTGACATCAAGGCTAGTTTCTTGAGCGCTTACAAAGATATTTTCCGTATATTCTTTAATCCAGTCTGGTCGAATTGTCATGTCAGGAATGTAGTGACCATCATTACCACTCCTTTCACCAAGGATTGAATTCACAAATCTTGTGCTTACGCCTGTCCATCGACTGAGATGGTTGATTGCAGAATTTGTCGTGTGGAACCAGTAGTTTGCACAAAGCATCGCCTTTAGAAATGCAACGACAATATCAGAGTGCTGAATTGCAAACTTCTCACGAACAACAACACCATAGTATGAAAAAGGTGTAGAAACTTCATCACTACATTTTTGGAAGTGTTGATCTGCTGCCATAAAATGATCGAAAGGGGTAAAGCATGCTAGACCGTCTGCTTGAAATTCAAATGTGTTTAACCTACCATTGTTTTCGAGATTGATATTGATCAATCGCGTCGTATTCATCATGTCATTTTGGACCATATTGTAAAGCAAGCTACCATGTGCTGTTGACAAAAAAGGCACTGCAATAGATTGGTCTTTGAGATTAGACAAACCAGTTATTCCTGTGTTCTTTCTGATCAGTAAGCTTGATCCGCTTCCACAAGGGTTAATACTAACAAAGCTGACAAGAATTGGCTTGTCTTCCGTTGATATGGAATTAGCCATGTGACTAATTGCATAATCTCCTATGATTGCAATGTCTAACTCTCCCTTTTGCATTGCGTCGAGAATAGGAGCCGCAGATTTGTAATCATTCCATTTTGCTACCATGCCTCTAGCTTCTGTCGATTTACTTTGACTAATAAATGATTCGAATAAACCAAGCTTTTGCATNGCTCTTCCTGAAATAACGGTTTGAATTGTTCTGCTTTGAATGCCAACTTGGACTAGCTTGCTGTTGTTGCTTTTGTCCTTATTTTGAGAGAGAATTTCATTGAATTGCTTCTTGTCCCGCTCTATTATGGGAATTAATTTTTGCTTAGAATGAGGCTTTGATTGAAACAGACAATCGAGAAACAGGGAATTATCTTTAAATAGCTTATTGTTGATATGTAAAAATAGTCCATATGGAGTTGCGAATTCATTGATTCGAATGTAGTTGCATAGATTAGATTCCTTTGAGTTACATAAACGGATGCCAATACCATCTCCTGCTCCAACCAAGTCAGGTATCAGCGCCTCGTCGATATGACTACGATGCGAGAAATCATTAATATCAAGACCAAAAGGACGCAATCTTGATGCTAGTAGTTTCAAATTATCAGATTCAAGTTCAGGCAACCAGATTTTTTCATCNAGTAAAGTTGACAAATCAACGGATAAATCTTTGTNAATGTAATCTTTTTGGCANACAAGCATGAACTCTTCAGTAAGCCAATGAGATGTTCTAANATTTTGAAGAGACGTAGATTGNTTCGTCAATCCAATTGANTAGATGTCATTGGATACTTTGTCAGTAATCTCCTTTATGCTTTTGCAAGTTACTGTATTGATTAAAGCATCAGGAAAATGTAACTTCGTGTTTTCGATNAGATGTTTAATTGCATCAATTTTNATGTCTNATTCATGCAAGATTNTGATTGTAAGCCCCTTNTTTTTGTCTCGACTTATAAAATGATCTTCAAGNGATTCTAGATCCTTGATGATNGCTTGGAACTTCTCGCATGCATATTCGCCATCCTCAGATAGGTATACTTTGTTTTGATCACGCTTAATCAATTGTGTGTGAAGGTGTTTTTCTAAAGCTTTTACCTTTAAGCTAATTGACGGCTGNCTGAGATGTAATGATTGAGCTGCTTTCGTAAAACTCCGCTGTTCCGCAACCGCTAGGAATGCTTTAACCTGCGAAAGATCCATGACCAGGCAGCATATAATTGTAATTTAGGCACGTTAATGATTTAATTATTGTATATTTTGATACATGATATNGGCATGGGGTCANGATTGCGTATATTTTGCTACAATTAAGTNGNNGGTGNGGGTTAANGCTGATTCGTTATTGATGAACTTAATGAGCTCATCTGGTTTTGCAATCCCTGATATCTTGATTGGTCTGCTCGCTTGTCTATTGTATGTTTGTGATGCTTAGGCAGTATGCAAACAATCACTCGTCAAGTTGATTTNTTAGTTGTNGGTGGTGGTACTGCTGGATGCATGGCAGCAGTAAAAGCCAAGCAGAAAAATCCAGACGCCAGTGTCATGGTTTTGGAAAAGGCAAATATAAGACGCAGTGGCGCAATTGCCATGGGAATGGACGGAGTCAACACCGCTGTGATTCCCGGTAATTCNACACCGGAGCAATACGTCAAGGAAATTACGATTGCCAATGATGGAATTTTGGATCAAAAGCCTGTTTTGAAGACGGGCCAGCTAGGTTTNAGCGTTATTCAGGAATTAGAAGAATGGGGAGTGAAGTTTCAGAAAGATAATGAAGGAAATTATGATCTGAAACAAGTCCATCGTGTTGGCAAATATGTTTTACCGATGCCTGAGGGAAAAGACCTGAAAAAAATCCTTTCCCGTCAAGTGAAGCGTCATCGCGTTCAAGTGGTCAATCGCGTGATGGCAACACGTGTTGTTGTTGAAGACGGTCGTGCTGTCGGAGTCACCGGTCTGGATGTTCGCAACGGCGACTTTCATGTCATTCAGGCTAAGGCCATCCTCCTGTGCACAGGTGCCTGTGGACGGCTTGGACTGCCAGCATCAGGNTACCTTTACGGGACATATGAGAATCCTACTAATGCTGGCGATGGCTACTCGATGGCATATCACGCTGGTGCAAAACTCTCCAACATTGAATGCTTTCAAATTAACCCTTTAATTAAAGACTACAACGGTCCAGCATGTGCTTATGTTGCCAGCCCATTTGGGGCTTATACCGCAAACGCTGAAGGCAATCGATTCATCAGTTGCGACTATTGGAGCGGTCAAATGATGCTTGAGATGTGGAAAGAATTAAATTCTGGATCTGGGCCAGTTCATCTTAAAATGTATCATCTTGATGAATCAACGATATCTGAGATTGAAACAATCTTGTTCTCTAATGAGAGGCCAAGTCGCGAGAGATTCCATGCTGGTCGCTCAGAGAATTATAGGACTCATGGGGTTGAGATGAGTATCTCTGAAATTGGCTTGTGTAGTGGACACTCTGCCTCGGGGGTGCAAGTTGATGAAAATATGCAAACAAGTGTTCCAGGTTTGTATGCTGCAGGAGACATGGCAAGCGTTCCACATAATTACATGATTGGTGCGTTTGTGTCGGGACGGGTTGCGGCTGAACATGCAATGGAAGCGATTAAGCCGGTCGATCATGTTGAGCCTAGTGCTGATTTCTTGGAAGCCGAAAAGCAGCGTATTTCAGCTCCACTAAATAATCCTAATGGCATCCCTCATACTCAAGTAGAGTACAAACTACGCCGTTTTGTTAATGATTACTTGCAGCCGCCCAAATCACCATCAAACATGGAAATTGGCTTGTCTAAGTTTGTTGATTACGACAATGTTCTTTCTGAGCTGGGTGCAAGAGATCCCCACGAGCTGATGCGGTGCATGGAGATTCATTTCATTCGTGATTGTGCTGAAATGGCTGCACGGGCCTCTCTATTTCGTCGTGAAAGTCGTTGGGGTCTGTATCACTATAGGCTTGACTACCCCCATAGAAACGATGATGAATGGCTCTGCAACACGATCATCGAGAAGTCTGCAGATTTGACAATGCAGCTGAGTAAGCAACCTCTAGAGCCCTACATCATTGACGTTAATCTCGAAGTCGAGAAGTACGACGTAGCTGTTGCTGCGTGATCCTTTAACTTTGACCCTTTTTTATCATGTCTCTAACTTCCAGCAGAGTTGACGTTCCCGTTATTGTTGATGAATCGAAATGCCTTGAAAAATGTACTGCTTGTATCGAAGTTTGCCCTTTGGATGTCCTTGCCAAAAATCCGGAAACTGGCAAAGCCTACATGAAGTATGATGAGTGTTGGTTTTGCTTGCCCTGCGAAAAAGAGTGCCCTACGGGCGCAGTTACTGTCCAGATACCCTTCCTATTGCGCTGATGGCATCCTCGATTCCCGACTTCCTGCAAGATTTATACGCACAATTGGATGAAGAGCTTGTATCCCCTGTAGAGATGTTGTTCTCAGAATCAGTTGAGGATCGACTCGTCGGTGTCGTTAATCTTCAGCACCTTTGTGATGAACAATCCGTACCTTTTTTGATATCAGCACTTTCTGACTCATCCGAAGACGTTGTTTTTACAGCTGTAACATCGCTTTGGGAGATTGCTAATCAACAAGCAGTCGTTCCATTGTTGCAATGTCTAGAATCGCATCATGATGTGAAAGTTCGGAATGAAGCCTTGATGGCATTGAAAGAACTTGTCAATCAAGATCATCTGCTCATTTTGCTGGATAAGTTTTCTTTAAACGATTCATGTCTTGATCGGGCCATCTTGATCTTATTGCGTAAGATTCACGATATACAAGCTTTGCCTTCAATAGCTCCATTTCTTGAATCCTCTGATGATCAGCTGCGTTATGAGGCTATTATTACATTACGATATTTAAACCAGTTGACTCATTTTCCGCCAGCCTTAACTTTGGCCTCTGATCCAAATGTTGAGGTGCGCAAAGAGACCATGCTTACGCTTGCTCATCTTGATGAACCTGATGTCTTGAATCTTTTGATGAGTGCTGTCACCTCAGACGAGTCATGGGAAGTGCGTCGTAATGCAGCACAATCTTTAGAGCGCAAATCTGATCAGCAGTCATCAGATGCTTTGGTTCAGGCCATTGGGGACGAGCATTGGCAGGTTAGAAAATTCTCTCTGCGTGCTCTCAAACCATTGGTTCAAGAACCATACGTTCCAGCCATTGTTCCTCTTCTTTGTGATGATTATTCTGATGTGCGCAAGGAGGCTGCTCTTGTTTTAGGTGGTGTTATTTCCGAACAGGCTAAAACAGCGCTTCAGCAAGGTTTAAACGATTCTGATATTGAAGTTCGCATCGCTTCTCAAAAATCCTTGGCTAAAATGGCCGTATAGTTTTTAAATCTTAATTTTAATTGGGTATTCAATGTCATCTACTGTTCAGAAGGACGACGATCGTCTTTTAGAGATACGTTCTCTACTTTCTTGTATTGATGCGGGTCCCAGTGTTCTTGATTTAATTTCAACTTGTCAGGTTCGCAATATTCGAGTAATAACTGACGATATTTATGTCCGACTTTTTCTGGGTTCTGATCAAGGTTATATCACAAATCTTGTCCAACGATCCCTTGAAACTTTGCCTTGGAGCAAGCGGGTTGTGGTTGATGAGCGCTTAATTAAGGGTGTTAAACGAACAATCGCCGTTGGTAGCGGTAAAGGTGGGGTTGGTAAAACATCTGTCACGGTCGCGTTGGCTCACGCATTAATGGAGCAAGGCTTCACAGTTGGTATTCTTGATGCAGATGTTTATGGACCTAATGTTGCAACTCTTCTCTGCCCAGAGGATTCTTCGGTAGAGACCTTAGACACTCCAGAAGGTAATCGTTTCATACCAATTAATATCAACGGCTTAAAGATTATGTCTGTTGGTATGTTGGCATCCCCAGACCAGTCACTTGCTTGGCGTGGTCCAATTCTTACACGTCTGCTTAATCAGTTTATGTATGACGTGAGTTGGGGCTCTTTGGATTTTTTGTTGATTGACTTGCCACCTGGTACAGGTGACGCGCAAATTACCATCCTTCAAGAATCACCAGTTGCTTCAGTTCTTCTTGTAGGTGTCCCTGGTATGTCCTCTGAATCAGATCTTAGGCGTACTGTTTCATTGTATAGGAAGTTTGGACTCCCGATCATGGGTTACGTTGAAAATTTTTCTTCTATTCATTGCCCTAATTGCGGGGCAACTTTCCCATTTTTGCTCGATCAATTAGATGAAAAAACTGATGTGTTTGATGATCTAAAGCTGCTGGCCTGTCTTCCCGTTGATCCTGCTACTTTATCAAAAAAGTCCAAATCAGTTACATTATTAAATCAAATTAATTCACAGCAATTTGAAAACTTGGCAACCCAGTGCTCGAAGCTCATTTAAATGTTTTAAGGGCATCGCTTGCAATACAAGGGAAATCCGTTTGAGAATTAACTTTTAAACGCTTGCACAAACCGGCTTCTAAGCCTATTGATTTATTTGTGGCTATTAAGATCTCTAATCGCCAGTTGGTGATTGTGGTTGCTGATTTGCTAACGTCTTTTTTGATACTGAAGTGAACTAAATGGGTGCCGAGCGATACCTTCCGAATCTTCAGAAGCAATATTGTTATTTTGTAAATGGATTAGTCCATGTTGTCAGAGCTTCAGTCTAGTGTTATCGATCGTATTACTGAAGAGCGCTGGCTGACGTTAGCAACACAATTAATTAGAACTGGTCAGCCGCGTTCTTGCGATCCGCTCGATCCAGATCTTCCTACTGGTGAAGAAGAAGCGATTGCCATGCTTGTAGCCGGCAAATTGGAAGCTTTAGGAATGTCTGTAGAAACCTATGAAAGTATGCCTCATCGCCCCAATGTTGTTGGTGTATTGAAAGGGAGTAGTGGTCATGGTCCTACGCTGATGATGAATGACCATATGGATACTTACCCTGTTGTTGAGCCTTATAAGTGGGACAAAACAGATTTTGATCCTTTTAAAGCAACCAGGCATGGAGATTTACTCTATGCGCGTGGTTCTTCAGATACGCGTGGAAATATGGCATCAGCATTGTTAGCCGCACAAGCTTTGGTGGAGCAGGGAGTTTGCTTAAAAGGTGATTTGATGTATTGCCTTTGTGTTGATGAAGAAAGAGATGGTACCCATGGTTCTATTTATCTGACTCAGCAAGTGGGAATTAAAGCAGATTATTCAATTACTGCTGAACCAACAGCTTGGCAGTCTGGTGACGACTGGGGCATGAATCTTTCAGTTGCTAACGGTGGCCATTGCCTTCTTCAAATCAAACTCGTTGGTCAAAAAGCTCACATATGGAGACCCGATACGAGTAATAATGTCATTGTAGAAATGGCTAATTTAATTCCGCTTCTGTCTTCAATGATTTTTACACATCAGAAGACAGATTTCATGGGTCACACTCCACCCTGTACGACCATTGTTCGAATAAGAGGAGGTTTGCCTGGAGAAATGCAATTTTCAACTGATGAATGCCATTTGACTATGGCCGTTGTGGGAATCGTGCCCGGTATGACATTGGATTCAATTATTCAAGATGTTAACTCTGTTGTTGCTTCACTTTTTAGTGCTAGGGATGATATTGAATTTTTAGTTGAACAAGTTCCTGGTTCATTGTTTGTTGAAGCAACAGATCCAGTGCCTATGGATGAAGAACCTTGTCGCTCGATTTCGAAAGCCTACGCAGCTTTGATGGATGGCAAGAAGCCAATTCCGAACAGAAAAAACGCATTCAATGACACGATTCGTTTCCGCGAAGCTGGAGTCAACGCAGTCACATTCGGCCCTGGTGAGGATGGATGGGCTCCTGATAATGAAAGTATTTCGATTACAAAAGCCGTGAAAGCTGCTCAAATGTACGCTCTAACTATTATGGAAATTTTGGAGGTGCAGGATGCTTAGTAACTTTAAAGTCGCTTCCATATCTTCTGCAACAGGTAAGCCTTTCAAGGCTCTCGCAGCACTCTTGCGTGACAAATACTTTTATTTATCACTTTCTACAGTTTTATTTTTGTTCCTTTTATGGGTGTTGTTGACAGCAACTGGATATGCTGATGAGTTGTTTTTGCCCGGACCAGTTAAGGTTTGGCAGTCTTTCATTTCTGTTTCCACTGAAGGATATCAAGGAAGCACGCTTGTAACTCATGTCTACACAAGCTTATACCGTATTCTTGTTGCATTTTTCCTTTCTTGCATTGTAGGTATACCGCTAGGAATTTTGATGGGTGCTTCAAAGGCGGCACGTTCATTGCTTAACCCATTGATTGAATTTTATCGCCCTTTACCACCTTTGGGCTTGTATACCTTGCTGGTTATGTGGTTGGGAATTGGTGAAGAGTCAAAACTTGCATTGCTTTTCTTAGCCGGTTTGCCTGGAATGATCATTGCCACGATACAGGCTGTTGAGGATGTTGATGAGTCTTATTTGCGAGTGGCTCGTGGTCTTGGAGCATCTAAACGCACCATTATTTTAAATGTCTATTTACCAGCCGCAGGTCCAACAATTCTTGCCGGAATGAGAATTTCCCTCGGCTTTGTTTATACCGTTTTAGTCGCTGCGGAAATTGTTGCTGCAACTGCCGGCATTGGTTGGATGATCTGGGATGCTTCAAAATTCTTGTTGTCTGATGTTGTAATTATGGGTTTAATTGTGCTTGGTTTGACAGGTGTTTTCCTTGATTTAGCGATGCGTTTCCTTGGCAAATTATTTATGCCTTGGACTCGCTCATCTAGATTTGGAACCTCATAACTACTTGGGTTTCACTTCTAATCTCCACTCTGCCTTTTGTATTATGCACCTCAACTCAAAAATCAAAGGCTTTGGTCTTTCATCAGCGATTGCTTTAAGTTTAGCTGCTGTTGTTCCACACTCTGCTCAGGCTAAGCCTAAAGAAGTGATTGTCGGCTATTTGAATCTTGTCAACGCCCAGCTTGTCACGAAGAGTCTGGGTCTGATTCAGAAAGAAATGCCTGGTGTGAAGATCAAGTACATCAAGGTTGGTGGTGGCGGTGACATGCTTCGAGCTATTGCAGCGAAGCAAGTTGATTTTGGTGGACTTGGTAATCCACCGACTGCGATTGGTGTTACGAAAGGGCTGCCAATTCAGGGAACCATGGTTCTCAACATGTTGGGAGCCGTTGAAGCAATGGTTGTTAGAAAAAGCGCGAATATTAAATCTTGGAAAGATCTTAAGGGCAAAACGATTGCAGCTCCTTTTGGATCAACGACTCACTATTTGCTGTTGAAAGCTTTATCTGATGCCGGTGTCAGCCCTTCTTCAATGAAGATCCTTGATCTGCGGCCTGCAGATATTGCGGCGGCATGGGCACGTGGTGATATCGATGCTGCTTGGTATTGGGAGCCTAATTTGGATAAGGCAGTTAAGGATGGAGGAGAAATCTTTATCCATTCTGGCGATATGGAAAAGCGTGGTTACCCAACCTGGGATGTTGGAGTTGTTATGAATGCTTTTGCAAAAAAATATCCAGATTATGTTGTTAAATTTGTGAAGGCCGAATGCGCCGGTATTGACTATTGGATCAAGAATCCTGGAAAGACTGCGGCAATTATTGCCAAGGAACTTTCCCTATCTTTGCCTGATGCAACTCGTATGATGAAAGGTACGGAAATGGTGCCCTGTAAAACTCAGTTAACATCTGCTTATATTGGTACTTCTGGAAAGATTGGCGGCTTTGCTGACACGCTTGTTGATACCTCTAAGTTTCTTGTATCCCAAAAGCGTTTGCCTAAACAGCTGACGCGAAAGGACTACGAGTCATTTATTAATCCTGTTTGGCTCGAAAAAGCTGTTAAATAAATCTATTTTTTGTACATGAGGATTGGCTGTGGTCATTTGTTGATCACAGCCTCCTTTTCTTGATCACATGAAACGACTTAATTTTCCATTCACAATCGCTACATTGCACGATCGTTATCGGTCTGCTTCAATTAGTCCGGTTGATGTTGTCCACGAAGTTTATGATCGAATCAATGAAGATTCCCGTTCGGATATATGGATATCATTGCGCTCACGCGAAGATTCATTGGCGATTGCGGATCAATTGTCAGCTGAGATGATTGCTGACTTCCCCTTATACGGAATTCCATTTTCTGTCAAAGATAATATTGATGTGTTTGGACTGTCNACGACGGCAGCTTGTCCAGCTTTTTCCTATGTACCTGAATGTTCTGCTCATGTCGTTGAACGACTTGAGCTTGCAGGTGCGATTTGTATTGGTAAAACAAATTTAGATCAATTTGCTACTGGATTGAATGGAACTCGTTCTCCCTTTGGTGAATGTGCTTCCGCTTTTCACCCCGAATTTGTTTCCGGCGGTTCAAGTTCTGGNTCAGCTGTTTCCGTATCGNTACAGCACGTTTGCTTTTCATTGGGTACGGACACAGGTGGATCTGGAAGAATACCCGCTGGTTTAAATAATGTGGTAGGCCTTAAGCCTACTTGCNGAAGCTTAAGTAGTCATGGATTGGTTCCCTGTTGTCCCAGCATTGATTGTCCNTCTGTATTTGCTCTGTCNGTAGCTGATGCTGTTGAGGTGGCAAGNCTTATGTTTAGCGATGANCATACCGACCCATCGTTGCGTTATGACCTCGCACAATGTGACTTCTCTATTGGNGAAAGGGATGATCGACAAATTATTTTCGTACCTGACGACAAGCAGCTTGAATTTTTTGAAAATCACGAAGCACTCACCATTTACAAGGAAGCACTGGAGTTAATTTCTGAATCAGGTCTTGATGTTCGACCTTTTGATTTTNCNCCCTTCTTGGAGGTCGGTCAAATGTTATTTGANGGTCCTTTCCTTGCGGATCGTTATGCAGCTATTGGATCNTTTTTAGAGACAAANCAAGATTCTGTGCTTGAGACAACATATTCNATTGTGTCNAAAGCAAATCAATTTTCTGCAGTTGAATTGTTTCAGGCGATGAAGCGTATTGATGAGGTCAAGGTATTTGCACAGCAGTTTAGTCGTCAAAATGGATTGTTTATTTTTCCTACTGTTGCACCACTTTGTACCATTTCGGAATTGCTTGCCGACCCTGTACGTTTAAACAATCAACATGGATTCTATTCTTATTTTGCTAATATTTTAGATCTTTGTGCGATGTCAATACCATGTTCTTTTTACAAAAATGGTATGCCGTTTGGATTGACGATTATGGGTTCAGCATTTGCCGACTCCAGGGTTGCTGCTTTGGCTGATGCTCTTCTCAATGTGTTTAGCATCAAGCCTGGTAAGGCACGCTNTTAATTTTAACNAAAATGACTAATTCTTCCATGTCAACGATTAAAAAGGGTCGTGTTTCAATTGAACAATTGTCTGTAATTTTTAGCAGCCGAGGTAGGGANGTTCAGGCNGTGCAGGACGTTAATATTGATATTGAGCCTGGGCAATTTATTTGCCTGCTTGGCCCGTCGGGTTGTGGCAAGTCAACTCTTTTGAACTGTATTGCTGGTTTTGTGAAGCCATCTTTGGGTTCAGTCTCAGTGGATGGCGAATTGATTGTCGAACCTGGACCAGATCGCGGAATGGTTTTTCAGCAACATGCCCTTTATCCATGGAAAACTGTTCTCCAAAATATTTCATTNGGTCCTGAAGTGACGGGTCGTGGTCATTCATCTCCGAAGAGTACTGCAATGACCTTTCTTAAAATGGTGGGGCTGACTCAATTNGCTGATTATTATCCCCACGAANTGTCAGGTGGGATGCAACAACGTGTTGGTATTGCGCGGGCTCTCGCTAATTATCCTCGCCTGCTCCTTATGGATGAACCTTTTGGTGCCTTGGATTCTCAGACGCGATTGATGATGCAAGAGAATCTCTTGAAATTGTGGAGAGAGCTAGGGATTACGGTTGTTTTTGTTACGCATGATGTCGATGAAGCGGTTTTCTTATCCGATCGAATCCTCGTCATGGGCTCAAATCCTGGTCGAGTTGTGCGTGATCTGACCGTTAACCTTTCACGTCCAAGAACAACGGATACAACAATCACACAAGAGTTTCTCCAGCTCAGAAAACAATGTCTCGACCTCATTCGCGATGAAACATTGAAAACGTTTGACACCATCGCCTGACATGCAGCCTTGAGCCAAATGTTCACNTTGATACAGTCTCCGTTCTTTTGCTTTTTAAGAATGTCTCCACAACGGTGGTCCCCGCCAGCATCGTTTGATACAGAATTAAATTTCATTAATCAATAAATTAACAATGGGCTAATGCCCTGTTCCCTTTTGTGTGTGAGGAATTTTGAACTTCGCCAAGATGTGGCTGGTTGCTCCGGCAACTGCCGCCCTGTTGGCTCCAAGTGTCCATGCCGGTGGGCTGGATATCTATGGAGTTTCTGACTACTCCGATTCTGAGGAGCAAGTCACCAGCATCACCCAGTTTTCTGACGTTTACCCGACAGATTGGGCGTATCAGGCTCTTGCAAACCTGATCGAGCGCTATGGATGCGTTGCCGGTTATCCCAATGGCACGTTCCGTGGCAACCGGGCCATGAGCCGCTACGAAGCTGCGGCTTTGTTAAACGCTTGTCTTGACCGAATTACGGAAGTTACTGATGAACTCCGTCGTTTGATCAAGGAGTTTGAGAAGGAGCTTGCCATCGTTCGCGGCCGCGTTGATGGGCTTGAAGCACGCGTTGGTGAATTGGAAGCCTCTCAGTTTTCCACAACAACCAAGCTGAAGGCTCGTGCATCCTGGTTCCTTGGTGCAGTACGTGCCAAGGGAGATGCTGGACGCGTCAAAGATGAGTACAACAAAAACTATGGTGCGACTGTCTTCAGTTACGACCTGGCACTAGGTCTGAAGACTTCGTTCACCGGTAAGGACCTTCTCTTCAGCCGCATGCGTGCTGGTAATTCAGAGAATGCCTTCGGTGGAAGGGGTTTCAATCTGACCGGCCTGGATTATCCCAGCAACACCGGTGGTGACGTCAAGATTGACCGTCTGTACTACCGCTTCCCACTGGGTTCCAACTTCACCATTGTTGCGGGTCCTCGGATGCGTAACACCGAGAACATGGGTTACAAGCCTTCGGCTTACGCCAAGGGTGGACATCCTCAGTTGGACTTCTTCTCTGGACGCCTGGGTGTTCCCATGGTTTGGAGCAAGACCACGGGCGGTGGTTTTGGTGCTGTTTACAAATCCACTGCCGCAAAGGGTGATCCCTATTGGACCGTTGCAGCCAACTATGTGGCTGGAGGTGCCGCAGAAGGTGATCCCTCCAAGGGTGGTTTTATGACTGACAATGCCAAGGGCAGTGTCACGGCACAGATTGCTTATGGCTCCAAGCAATGGGGTCTTGCTGCTGGCTACCGCTACGGCCAATGTGGTGTGAGCTACGGCAAAGGAACGCAGTTCGCCAGCAGTAATTCATGGAGCCAGAATTGCAACAAGGCAGTTGCAACAGGCTTGGATGCAGACGGAAACCCCACATTCAAATCTGAGTCCGCTGGTGCCGACAGCAACAGCTGGTCTTTCAATGCCTTCTGGCGGCCTGAGGAGTCTGGGTTTATTCCTTCGATCAGTGCNTCGATCGGTAAGTCCTACCTNAGTGGAGATTACAACTACAACAACGCAGACANGCTTGCGTCATGGTTTGTTGGTCTCCAGTGGAGNGATGTTTTCTTGATGGGTAATGATCTCGGCTTTGCTGTTGGTCAGCCCACCTTNGTGACATCCAAAGACNAGGGAACTCCCGACGACGGCAACTANGCCATGGAGCTCTGGTACGAATTCCAAGTGACCGATAACATTTCTATCGCTCCTGGTGTCTACTGGCTCAGTCGCCCGATGGGTGANCTGACTCCTGATGACAAGAGTCTGGGAGTGTTCGGTGGTGTGGTTCAGACAAAGTTCACGTTCTGATTTCACTGGCTTGACTGTTGCCTCCAGCAGAATTCTGCTGGAGGTTTTTTTATGATTTGAGCATGCTCAGTGGTTGTTCTTGCATGGGCCAGCTTCTGGGAATGTCCGGGTGGTTCAAGCTTCGAAGTTCCCGGGTGAGTCGCCAGATTCGACTGAACCAGAATCTTGCATCACGGGTTGAGTCCCCGACGTAGCGAGCGATGAAGCCCTGCTCCAGTGGTCCGCAGCGCATGGTTCCCTCAAGCCCCTGTCGCTGATCCCTTGCGTTGTTCAGTAATGCTGTCATTTGTTCGGTTGTCAATGCTGAGGGAGAGATCCAAACGAGTGTTCCTAGAACCGGTGAATGGGCCAATCCATGCACGTGTTCAAAACTTTGATGGTTAGTCAGCAGACGGTCGATCAGTTCCCATTTTTCTGCTTTGTTGACACATCTTTTGATGCAGAGCTCAGATTTGAGGCAGCCATTTTCTATTGTTTCGTTGGAGGCTGATCGTCCGAGCCTCGCGATTTCGGCGCTAAAGAATGATGTGTTTCTGCCGAGGTTGACGTTCAGTGACTGGTGGTGAAGTGCGTTTGCATAAATGATCACTTCCTGGGGAAACCATTCCAGATCGCTATTATCCGCAAGGGTGCAATCGACTGTTTGCTCTGTCCATTGTCCCTTTGGATTGATGATGCTCCGTCCTGCTGAGCCGTACACCTTTTGTGCGGCCACGCTTGTGATCAAAGCCCTACTTCCAGGCTGAAGGGCCATGTCGACACTCAACGCATCCCCACCCACCAATCCGCCCGCTGTGTGCAGGATCGGTACTTCACATCGGCCATCGGTTCCATGTTGTGCACGAAGCAGTTTCAGGGGTGCGCAGCATGCGCCCTGATGATGCGTGCCTCGGGCAGTGCGGAGGAAAGTCAGCTGGCAGCGGCCATGCCAACGCTTGGAATGTTGCATGGAATCAGGCTGAAGAACCGCACGACCGATCTATGTAGCAACCTTGACGTATGGCGTTGTGGCTCCTGGCCAGGCTCGCTCAAGCAGGAGTGTTGTTGTGGTTGATTCGCTTTTGGTGCTTGAGCAGCGCTTGGATGCGGTGGGTGCTGCCCCAGCACGGTTGCAGTTGCCGCTTACGGCTGATCAGCGTCTTGTTTTACGGGGCCGGCGTCGCACCCGTTGCGGGCGCGAGGTGTTGTTGCAGTTGCCCCGTGTCGGTGTGTTGTCTCCTGGAGATCACCTGGCCAATGCATCACGGTCAATCGTGGTCGAAGTCACGGCTGCTTCGGAGGATTTGATGCGCGTGCGAGCGTCATCTCCACTGGCATTGTTGCAGGCGGCTTATCACCTCGGCAATCGTCATGTCGCTCTCGAATTGCACGAGGACGGGTTGCTGCTTCCGCGCGATTCCGTTCTTGAGAGCATGCTGCGAGGGCGCGGTCTTGCTGTGACGTACTGCGCTCAACCGTTCAATCCTGAGGGCGGTGCCTATCAGAAGCATCACCACCCATGACTTCACTGTCGCTGCTGCAACTGGTCAGCCCGGCGCTTCCGGTGGGAGCGTTCAGCTACTCCGAGGGGCTCGAGGTGCTGATTCAGAACAACACGATCTGCGATGAAACTGCGCTCTTGAGCTGGCTTGAAGCGGAGTTGCGACAGGGAGCCCTCAGGATTGACGCAGCCGCCCTGCGACCGTTGTCAACGCTGTTGTCTGCGTGGTCTGCAACCTCGGATGACGCTGCACGGGAGCGCTTGTTTGAACTCGACAGTTGGCTCCAGGCCAGTCGTGAAGCAGCTGAGGTTCGTGCACAACAACGTCAGATGGGCGACTCCCTGATTCAGCTCCTGGCTGATCTGGGGCATCACCTACCGGATCAGCTCCGGTTGGGTTGGCCGTCGGCCTGGGCATGGGCTTGTGTGGCTCTGAAGATTGATGATCACGCCATGGTGCAGGGGTATCTCTACAGCTGGGTTGCCAATCAGCTCAGTGCTGCTGTTCGATTGCTGCCCTTGGGGCCCAGTCGGGCTCAGCTGCTTCAGCACAAACTTGGACCGTTGATCCTTGCCCAGGCCGCTGAGCTCCAGCTTGCGGATCCGCGGGAGCTGTGGAGCAGTGGTGTGGGTGCGGGTCTCGCCCAGCTCACCCATGCTGAGCTCTATTCCAGATTGTTTCGGAGCTGATGAGCAGCAAGCTGCGCCTGGGTGTGGCGGGTCCGGTGGGTTCCGGCAAGACAGCCCTTGTGGAAGCGCTCTGTCGAAGCCTTCGGGATCGTCTGGAGCTTGCCGTTGTGACCAATGACATCTACACCCAGGAGGATGCTCAGTTCCTGACCCGCTCGGGTGCTCTGGAACCCGAGCGGATTCGTGGTGTGGAGACAGGCGGCTGTCCCCATACAGCAATCCGTGAGGACTGCTCGATCAATCGGGCCGCGGTTGCTGAGCTTGAGACCCTTTTTCCCGATCTTGATCTCGTTCTCGTGGAGAGCGGCGGCGACAACCTTGCCGCAAGTTTCAGCCCTGAGTTGGTGGATCTCTGCATCTACGTGATTGATGTGGCCGCTGGCGACAAGATTCCTCGCAAGGGTGGACCGGGGATCACTCGTTCAGATCTGCTCGTGATCAACAAGATCGACCTGGCTCCAATGGTCGGAGCGGATCTCACCGTGATGGAGCAGGACACGAAGCGGATGCGCGGCGACCTTCCCTGGTGCTTTACCAATCTGCAGACCGGAGAAGGGCTTGAAAAAGTGTTGGAATTTCTGTGTCGTCAATTACCTAATTAAGGAACCGTTAACATCACGTTAGGCTGAACTGTACTTTTTGATACAAATGTGAACTTCTGGCGGGGTTACTCAACATGTGCCGCCTGCTGGCGTGCGCTATTTCCGTGTTGTGGATTCCATGAGCACATCTCTTTCCAAGCGTTTGTTCGCTGGTCTGGCAGCGGCCTCTCTTGGCCTGGCTGTCACCGCCTGTGGCGGCAGTGAAAAGACTGAATCAGCTGACAGCGCTCCCGCTGCTGAATTTGACGACACCGTCAAGGTCGGCATCCTGCATTCCCTGACGGGAACCATGGCGATCTCGGAATCCACGCTGGTGGACACCGAGAAGATGGCCATCGATGAGATCAATGCCGCTGGTGGCGTCGAAGTCGATGGCAAGAAGTACAAAATTGAGTACATCGTCGAGGACGGCGCCTCTGACTGGCCCACCTTCGCTGAGAAGTCCAAGAAGCTGATCGATCAGGACCAGGTGCCTGTCGTTTTCGGTGGATGGACCTCCGCCAGCCGTAAGGCGATGCTGCCGGTTTACGAATCCAAGAACGCTTTCCTCTACTACCCGATTCAGTACGAGGGTCAGGAGTGTTCCAACAACATCTTCTACACCGGTGCCACCCCGAACCAGCAGTCGGAGCCGGCGACCAAATTCATGTATGAGAAGTCGCCTGCTGCCGGCAAGCCCTTCTTCCTGGTGGGTTCGGACTACGTCTTCCCCCGCACCTCCAACACCATCACCAAGGAACAGCTGAAGTCCCTGGGTGGCGAAGTGGTCGGTGAGGACTACCTGCCTCTGGGCAACACCGAAGTGGCTCCGATCATCGCCAAGATCAAGGAGGCCCTGCCCGATGGAGGTGTGATCATCAACACCCTCAACGGCGACCAGAACGTTGCCTTCTTCAAGCAGATCCAGGACGCCGGCATCACCCCCGATAACGGCTACTACGTGATGAGCTATTCCA
>PAEP01000033.1 GCA_002700765.1 Synechococcus sp. MED850 | reverse complement strand
GCAGTGGCTGCCTGGGCTGTGCGCGTCCACCCCTGCAAACCCACCTGGCTGCTGATCCCAAGAATCAGCGCCGAAATCATCACTTCCGCGAGGGTCATGGCTGCAGCTCCACATCGATGCGGCTCTGCTGGCCATCGCTCCAGCTCAGTTGCAGGGTTCCGCCAGCCGCATCAGTGGGCTGCCAGGCCAGCAAGTGCCAGTGGCGGTCATCGATTCGACCAGCCTGCAGGGGAGACGGGTCGGCAGCCGGGCACTGCTCCAGAGCCGGCCAAGCCGACGATGGCAACGCCAACAAACAGGCAGCGGCGCCTTGGGCATGCTGTTGAAAGGCCATCAGCACGGATTGATCCGCATCGCGGGTTTTGGCCGTGGCCAAGGCCTGGCTGCTGCGCTGGCGGCCATGAAAGGCCAGGGTCTGCAGCGAAAGGCTGCTGAGCAGCAGCAGCGCAGAGCCGGTGAGTGCCAACGGCAACACAAAGCCATTGGATTGGCGAACGGGGGGAGGCATCCGGATCAAGGCAACAACGGCTGAAGCATTCCCCGCTGCCAAAGCGGCCTACGTTGTGGCCATCTCTTCAGGTTCGTGAGCGCTGCAGACCATCGGCTGCTGATCGTTGATGACGATCCAGAACTGCTGCGGTTCCTGCTTGAGGAGCTCAGAGGTGCAGGTCATCAGTGCATCGGCTGCGACAACGGCCAGGACGCCCTGGTGACGCTGAGGCAGGAAACGTTTGATCTGGCTGTGTTGGATTGGACCCTGCCCGACTTCACCGGGGTAGAGCTCTGCCGGCGGCTCAGGCGATCCGGCAACACCACGCCGGTGTTGATGCTCACGGCCCGCGACGATGTGGATGAGCGGGTGCAGGCCCTTGATGCAGGGGTGGACGACTACCTGACCAAGCCGTTCAACCTCAAGGAACTACATGCCCGGGTGCGGGCCCGATTGCGCCGTGGCGGCTATGAGCAGGAAGCCCGAGGCGAATTCAAAGGCGTCGAACTTGGAAATCTGCTGCTGGATCCGATCGAACGACGGGTTCAACGGGGAGAGCGCTGCATTGCCCTCTCGCAGCGGGAATTTGAGCTGTTGCTGTTTCTGGTGAAGAACGCTGGAGACGTGCAATCGCGACAAACCATTTTAGATGCCGTATGGGGTGCTCCTTTTGTTGGCGACCCCAACACCCTCGACGTCTACATGGGCTACCTACGCAAGAAGGTGGAAGCCAAGGGAGAAGCTCAGTTGCTTCACACCGTGCGCGGTGTGGGCTTCATGGCGCGGGTGGGGGACCCGAAATCCTGAAACGCAGCTGCATGTCGGCGCCACCCTCCGGAGCATCACCGATCCGCAGCTCTCCTTGCATCGCCTCCATCAACAAACTGACAGTGGCCAAACCAATACCGCTGCCGCGGGTGCCGATGGAGGTACTGCCGCGCACGAACCGCTCAAGGACTTGAGCCCGTTCCGCCTCGGGAATGCCGGGGCCTTGATCACAAACATGCAGGCTCACGGCCTGGGCTGACGCAGACCCCCCTAGATGCACCGTGCCGACGCTGAATTTCAGAGCGTTGTCGACAAGGGCAGCCAAACACTGTTGCAGCCGCTCGGGGTCTGCCGCAATTCGCGGCATCTGCAGCTCGGCAGGCGGTGCCAAACGCAGCCGATCCGGCGCCATAGCTACCAGCCGCTCGTGGGCATCCAGCACCACGAGCTCAGGATCAAGATGTTCCAACTCAAGCGTGAGTCGGCCGGCATCACTGCGGGCCAGATCGAGCATCACCGTCACCAACTCCCCCAGGCGCTGCGTTTCCGCAGCAATCAAAGCCACCTTGGCTTGACTCATCCCAGGCAGCTCAGACTGCAGGCTCTGGGCATGACCGGAAATCACGGTGATCGGTGTGCGCAGTTCGTGGGCCACGCCATCCACAAAACGCCGTTCCCGTTGCCACGCCTCCGCCAAGCGGGACTGCAGTTGGTTGAAGGCCGTCACGATCGGCTGCAGCTCCTGCGACTGACCAACAGGATCCAGGCTGACTGTGGCGAGGGAGTCCACACTGAGCGATGCAAGATCACCTGCCAGTGACTGCAAAGGTTTGATTAGCCCCCGCCAGATCACCAGACGCAGCAACAACGAGGTGAGCAGCATCGATCCACCGGCGGCAGCCACCAGCAGCAACTGATCCCTGCGTTGGCTCCGAAGCGAGGCCGTGATGTTCTGGCGCACCTCCAACACAGAACCAGCGCCATCGGGCAACAGAAGCGGCCGGCGACTCACCAGCCACGAGGAATCGCCGATTGGACGCAGGATCGGTACTGACTCCGCTACTCCATCGGGCAGCAGATCCGCCTCAACATCAAAACCGGGGGGCAGCGGCAGGCTGAGGGTGCCGCCACGCAGACAAGCCTGGATCTGACCCACCAGGCGTTGGTGACGCTGCAAGCGCTCAGCCTCAGCCATGGAGGAACCGAAGGCCAGCAGGGCGATGTAGCCCGCCACCACCGCCAACAGGGATGTGGATTGCAACCAGACGCGCAGAGAGGGGAGAGGTCGCAGGCCCACAAATCTGAGAAAGAACCTAAGAGCGTTCTTAGGGAAGCTTTAGCCAGGGCTTCTTTCAACGCCAACGGTTCAGGCGATGGTTGTCATGTCGGCACCAAGGGTGCACATCACCAACCAAAAACTTTTAAGGATGACTTCCCTCAATTCCAAGCTTCAGCTGGCCCTGATCAACCGCAAGAAAGGCCGCAATCTGATCGAGNANGGCTTCACNCTNGTGGAGCTGATGATCGTGATNGTGATTGTTGGCATCNTGAGCTCNGTAGCACTTCCNAACTTTCTGAGNCAACANGANAANGCNAGNGCGACAGAAGGCAAGCAACAGATCAGCACTGTTCTTAAAGCCTCATACGCTGATTACCAAGCCAACTTGCGCCAAGCAGATGCAGAAGCTGCTGCCACCGCAGCAATCGAAGTCGCCAATGCCAACTCTGAAAACTTTACATACGACGAAACCCCAGCAGGCATGTTGTTTGGCTTTCAAACAGCAGAGGTGCTAGACACTGATGGCTCCGTTCTCACTCCAGCCAGTGAACCGAGACTGAGAATGCTTGTTGGCACAAAAGGAGCGTTAGCAGGCAAGGGCTTTCTTGGGGGCTGCGTCAGTCTCGATACAGGAAAAATTGAGATCTCACAGAATTTAACTAACCCTCTTGCTATTAACGATGTTGTGTGCCCTGATCAACCCTGATAAAACCTAATTAATCAGCTTAGCTTGCAATAACAATTGGCCTTCCTCCACGCAAGGGAAGGCCAATTTCAATCAAAATAAAGCCCCGAAAGACCAATGAAATTAAGTCAAAAATTGCTAAAAAGAAAGGGTTTAAGGCACAGCCAACAAGCAACACACGCAAACGACATACAATTTCACGCCTTTACACTAACTGAACTACTTATCTCAATAGTAATCGTAGGCATTTTGAGCGCAAAAGCACTCCCCAATTACATCAACCAGGTCAATCGAAGTCGCCAAAATGAGACAGCCTCAACAATCGCCCAAATCCAAACCACAATTGCATCCTATACCGATGAATTTGGTGTCTTGCCCACCAGCTGGGCAGAACTCAATGACATCAGTGCAGTCATGACTGACGATGGTCCTGCAAAAGCGAACAACTTAGAGGCGATCACCTTGGCTGGTGGATTTTACAACGTTGTCATCAGCAACTCCGACAACCTATTCACCATCACCGCCACACGTAATGACGCACCAAATTTCAATATCATTGCTTGCATAAATCTCACAAATGGCGCCAGCGCTATCAACAAAGGTCCCAACCCAGAAAACACAACACCAAGCCCTGCATCAGCCCCTAACTGCGGATAAATGAAATTTCCACACCCTCCCTACTACAAGTATTCATCGCAAAAAGTCCCCAAGCAGGAACAGGGGCTTTCGATGCTGATTGCATTGATGATGGGGATGGTACTGATGGCCGGTGTCACCGGATTACTACTCCGGCAACTGATGAGCAGAAAATTGGGTGCTGCAGAGAGTTATCAGCAAATGGCCGAAACCGCTGCATTGAATGGGTTCAACCGAATCCTCAGCGAACTCAACAATGACGACAACACTGTCTACAAGGGTCACCTATTCACCCTCAACCATCACAGCGGAGATATAGATAGTTCCGGGAGCAAAAAATGGGGCTGGAACGTTTCCAACCAGGCTGATTTCCCTCTAAGAGAACTTTGCACCAACCGCAGCCAATTGCCCGAGGCTGTGCCGGCCAGCACAAGCATGGGTGAACCTCCCCATGTGGCACTGACGGAGAGTACATCGAGCCAACGAGACGACGGGAAAGCCAACATCCAACTGCAGTATCGATTGCGGGGGTACACAACTACGGCAACAGCCAGCAACAACGGCTCAGGGGAAGGGCGCTTTCAAATCGAAGGTCTTGTGGTGCGCGATGGAGATGATCCAGGCAAGGGCTACCTCGCGAGAACACTCCTACTTCGTTCGCTCTATGTGAACTCGATTGTTGCCGGAGAAGGGGATTGGGCGGTCCTCGCAGGACAAACGCTATCCCTGGGAAACACCGAAATTCTCGCCCAAAACCTAGAAGAAGGTGACGGCAAAGTATTGCTCATCGTCAACGATGGTGACAACTATTTCAAATTCGACCCTGATCCTGATGTATCTGGTGAGCCTGATGAGATCATTAAAGGATGTTCACCTGCCGAACTGCTGCAAGATGTGGGTGCCAGCAACACCAATGACAACCTAGAAAATAGAATTATTCCCATCCTCGAGAAAGGCTTACCCACCAGCAATTTATGGAACCTTGGCCTGACCCAAGACCAGGCAAGTGACTCAGACAAGGTGCGAATTTGGAGCTTTGATGACACCGATTCATTGGAAGACTGTGATACCATTGCCTGCAGCCGTGAGTCCTCTTCAGCAGATGCAGACGAAAATAATGACCTGGAAGAAAGTAACGGTTCTATCATCCGGCTTAGTGCCAGCGAACTCTGCAAAGGAACAGGAAACGACTGCCATATATTTGTGGAACACATCAACCTCACAAGTACGCGATTACTAATCGAAACCAGTGCCAACCGACCTGTTGTTATGCATTTGGAATACCCCGGCACCTCAACCGTAGCTCCCTCAGAACCAGGTATCACCGGCAGCATTAACCTTGGCAGCAATGCTCAACTTTGCGGCGTTGATGCCGGCAGTAATGATTGCAATGACAAACCAGAGCAACTGGTCATTTTGTCTGCTGCACCCAAACCAGCGGGAGTAAGGGGCTGTGGCGTATCCCCTCAAACGGATCCATATGTGCTCGCCTTTGATGGCGACAGTCTTCCTGCTGCGAGCGTGCATCTGATTCCCGGCATTGTGAAAACAGGGACCAGCAACACCAGCCTGAATGGGCTGATCTGGGCGGATGGCATCTGTACCAATGCGGGCCCCTTTGCCTTGATCACCGGCACGAATGGCGACAGCACTGTTGTTCGTGATCTGAATGAGCAGTGGGATTGGGAAAGCCAGAACTTTCAGGGCTACGGCCAGATGGTGACCCGTGGGATCCGCGGCACAGGCCTCGATACATTCCGGCGTTGGTAATTCAACACTCATCTACCACTCAGATCCAGACAACAAAGATCAGTTAGAACTGATTTGTAGAGCACTTTAATTGTTATTGAGTAACACCATAGAGTGAAGAGCAGACATCGCTATCGACACCAGAAGCGATCAAGGAAACCAGTTGATGGATTTTCCATGGTCGAGGTGCTGATCGCGGGGATTCTTCTGGCTTCTGCTTTAGCAGCGGTGAGTCGAATTTCGGTCGCTGCATTAAGTGGTAGCGCCAGCTTGTCTGATCGTACTCGGATTGAAGCCGCCATTAATGACAATATTCAAGCCATGCAAAAAGAAGACTCCTACTACACCGATGCTTGGATTATCGACGATGGAGGTCAAGACGCCCTGCAAAGTGCATGCACAAATCCACCTGAGGCACTCAGCAACCACCTCCAAACCGTTGCTCCAGAACCACGCCTAGCAACCATCACACGCACATTTGATTTTGATTCAATTCCTGGGATCCTCCGCATTATCTACAGCTTTGAAGGGCCCGAACAACAGGTCAAATCAGAACAGAGAATCATTGAAATGACCCCAAACTTTGCCGCCAAGTGTTACAAGACACAATGAGATCCAGAACAGCAGGCTTTTCACTCCTTGAACTCCTAGTGGGCATGGCGATCGTCACCATCGGCTTATCAGCTGCCATGCCGTCCTACCTGCGCAACATGCGTCAGGGAGAGGTCGACCGCTACACCCAGCATTTGGAAGCAGGATTTTTTGGCCTACGCGCCAAACTCGGCCAACAGAAAACCAGTTGCACAATAAATTTCGACACAAGTGGACTGAGCAATTTCGTCGCCCCCGCCAATTTGGTAGAGATGCCCGACGATCTGATTGAGATGCCCGAAGATCTGGTGAATGATGACCATCCAGACCGGATCGAATGCTGCAACAGCGACATTGAAGACACAGGTCGATCCAGTGGCTGTGCCTATGGGCCTTGGATTGGAACATTGTTGGCTCAAGAATCCAGTGATGATGAGAGAACAAGAATCATCCGCGACCGTTCGCTGCGCTTGCTGGATCGAGAGGGAACACCAGAATCAGAAACGGTTGAAATAAGCGTGAATAGGGGTAGCTTTGAGCTCACGCCTCCAGGAACAAGCACCATGTCGGAGGACCTGATTTTTCTGATTCGCTCCACCAACACCCAGGAACAACGCATGCGCACGCGCTGCCTGCAAATTTCAGGAACCGGAACTGTTGTACGAGCCAGTTGGAATAACTCAAGCTCTCGCTGTGAGAGCTAAAGCTCTCTCACACACTCCTCAGACCATCATCAGCCTTAACCCAGATCATCGGAACAACGGCCAGCGAAACTACAAGAATCAAGCTGGGTCCGGGTCATGAAACCAAAAGCCTTGCTTGCCAACATTCAACGCAAGCCAGAAATGAACGGCTTTGCAGGAATGAGCGAATTAGTGATTGCTGCTGGAGTTGGAACCCTTCTCATCATGGCCTCTGGCGTAGCTTTGCAATCTACTGGGACCCTGATCAAACAATCCGAAGAGAAAACAACACTCCGCCAGAATTCCACCAACGGCCTCCGTCTGATGCGGTCGGAAGTTGAGCGCAGCATGCACCTTGTGCTCAACAAATCAGAATCTTTTACTAATGATCAAACCCATATCAATTTGAATGACAGCCGCTACACATCTTTGGTCAGTGAATGCTCAACACTGGCAGGCAATCGCCCCTTCAAGCCCTTGTTCGGCGTAAAAATGATTGAATTGAATCAACCTGTCCTTTATGGCATAAGTTTAGGAGCAGGTGGATTCACGATTGAAAGGTGTGGCGCCCCACTAGACCCAGATGGGCAATACAACGAAACGGCAAATGTCTTTCTCTCTCGCGTCCTTGGAGACATCGGTGCCATTCCCTGCCGCAAGGAAAGCGAACTCAAGGAAGGTGAAAGCCTGGCCACCGTATGTGAAGAGAATGGCCCCAGCAGGGCAGAGATTCTAGAGAGCACGGATTACACCTTCACGGCAGGGAAAACACCAAGCAGATCGGAACGTCAACCCGCACTGCGGATTGAAACGGACACAAACTACAAATTGGTGAAGTTCATCGACCCCACCGCAGCAGGCGAAGGGCAGGATGAAGACACCATCACTGAAAGCTTCATCAACAAGTTGGGGGTCGGCGACAGACAGGTCACATACCAACCCCTGTATTTCACGGCTTTCGCGCGAGCTGACAAACGCGTCGACAACTTTGGAGGTGAAGGCCAGGGAGGACCGCTCAACGGCGCGTTCTTCCAGAACATCACCAGCAGCAATGTGCGCTTTGTGATCGACGGATCAGGCTCGATGAGTGCCTGCGTGATGTGGGGCGATGGCTATGGCTCGTGGCGTACCTTCTATGACCCTAACTATGGGCGCTATCGCGATACACGACGAATTTGCGCTTTGACCCGCATGGAAGCTCTAATCAGCGAAATGACCATGATTCTGGAGCAGCTTCCCAACAACACCAAGGTAGGCCTGACCGCCTTCAGCTCTGGTGACTACAAGAACAACAAGGAGTGGAGTGAATCAACAAGCGGATTGGTGCGCTTGGGGGATGAAGGAAAACGCGACTCAGCTATTCAGTTTGTCAACACCTTGGATAATGAAACGGTGACTAGATGGGGGGGAACTGATCCCTGGGATGCCATTCAAAAAGTCTTTGACGACACAGAAACTGACACGCTATATTTAATGTCTGATGGACAACCCAATCGAGACAGAAATGGCGGCAATTGGTCAAACTGGGATCATCAATCCACAGCAGACTACTACGCAGGAGAGAACAACAACCGCAAACATGAGGGTGAGGATCGCGCACTAATTGTGAACACGACCTCCCTGGGACTGGAGTCTCCCTGGCTGGAAAAGTTATCTGAACTCACACAGGGTTATTACAACCAGATCGACAAAAATTCTCTGACAGAGGCGCAAGACGACGTGAGCTGATCCATCGGTAGGGAAGGGGCATTTCTCAGCTCCCCCCACCATCATTGAGTTTAAGCACCGCCATGAAGGCCTCCTGCGGTACATCCACCTTGCCCATGGCCTTCATCCGCTTCTTGCCCTTGGCCTGCTTCTTCAGCAGTTTCTTCTTTCGTGAGATGTCACCGCCGTAACACTTGGCGAGCACATCCTTGCGGATGGCACTGATGCTGGTGGAAGCAATGATTCGGCTGCCGATGGAGGCCTGAATTGGAATCTTGAACTGTTGGCGAGGAATCAGTTCCTTGAGTTTCTCCACCAAGGCTTTACCCACGTTGTAGGCCTTGTCTTGATGAACAATGGTGGTGAGGGCATCGGCCCGCTCGCCATTGATCAGCACATCGAGGCGCACCAGCTGGTTCTTGCGGTAACCAATCAGGTGGTATTCC
Source organism: Synechococcus sp. MED850 (assembly GCA_002700765.1). The sequence goes on along the minus strand of PAEP01000033.1, from coordinate 122 downwards.
ATCGACGCATACCCCTGGGTGCGCGTCTTCATCTGATCGAAGAAGTCGGTCACCACCTCCGCTAAGGGCAACTCATAGATCAACGTCACCCGATCGGTGGTGATGTATTTCATGTCGATGTA
>PAEP01000032.1 GCA_002700765.1 Synechococcus sp. MED850 | reverse complement strand
TGCGAGGAGCAGACTTACCGAAGGTTTTTGTGATTGGACATCACAAAATTGCTACACGTAGTATTCATAGGCTTTTCAGAATAGATAGATACCGAGCAATGCATTGCAAGGGTGGGCGAATTGCCGAAACCATGCTGAAAAACCTGAGAATATCACAGCCATTGTTAACAGGAATCGATACGGCCAATATTTACTCTGATATGGAGTATGTTCACAAGAACGGAGAGTTTTTCTATGGCCACCGACTCTTCCCGATTCTCGACCTGCAATACCCTGGATCACTTTTTATCTTTAACACAAGAAATCTAGAATCATGGATCAAATCACAATTAACACACAATGGAAAAAATGGTCTTTATGTCCGCAGAGTTAGAAAAGGTTTAAGCGCGCTGAATCCTGATAGAACCATCAGCAATGAAGATGTCATTGAGATGTGGCGCAAGACCTGGCATCAACATGAAGAGGAAGTGAATAAATACTTTTCAGGCAAATCAAACCTTTTGCGAGTTAATATCGAAGATCAAGATAGCAAAAGACTTCTAATCCATGCGCTCAAGCAGCACGGCTATCAGCTAACAAGTGATGACCTCCCATACGTTGGTGCAACACCTCAGAAGAGGAAAACATCAAACAGCTAAAGCAAGTTCACGAACTGAAGTTGCCAATGAATCCAAAAGAGTTGCAGTCGTTTTAATACTGATGCATGCATCTGTAATGCTCTGTCCATAGGTGAGCTCAGAGAGATCTGAAGTCAGCTTTTGATTTCCCTCCACCAAATGACTTTCGAGCATCACTCCCATCAACTGGATGGATCCCCGACCAACCTGATCGGCAACCGACGCCAGCACATCTGCCTGCCTGCGGTAGTCCTTGTTTGAATTCCCATGGCTGCAATCAATCATCAAACGATTGGCCAAACCTGACTTTGAAAGCTCAGTGGATGCTGCCAATACATCTTCAGGGTGATAGTTGGCGCCTCGGTGTCCGCCACGAAGAACCAGATGTCCATCAGGATTACCGGTCGTACTGACAATCGAAGCATGACCTTCTCGATTAATGCCGAGAAAGTGATGGGGCTTGGATGCCGCTTTCATCGCATTGATCGCAATGGTTGCACTGCCATCTGTGCTGTTTTTGTAGCCGATCGGCATCGACAGTCCTGATGCCATTTCCCGATGGGTTTGGCTCTCCGTCGTGCGCGCCCCGATGGCCGTCCAGCTGATCAAATCTGCGATGTACTGGGGCACAACTGGGTCCAGGAGTTCCGTCGCGGCCGGCATTCCTTCCCTGGCAAGGTCCAGAAGCAAGCTGCGTGCACGCCTCAACCCCGTGTTGATGTCATAGGAACCATCCAGATGCGGATCATTGATCAAGCCTTTCCAACCAACCGTGGTGCGTGGTTTTTCGAAATACACCCGCATCACCACTTCCAGCTCATTGCGATGCGCTTCACGCAGTGGAGCTAACTGACGGGCATAGTCGCGAGCGGCATCAACGTCATGAACCGAGCAAGGACCAACGATCACCAGCAGGCGGCGATCCTCACCGCTCACAATCGCCTTGATTCGCCGTCGGGTCGTTGAAACGGTCTCCGACGCAGCCGCGTCAATGGGCAGATCTCTGTGCAGCAGTGCCGGTGCCACCAACGGACGGGTTTCCACCACATGCAGATCGGAAGTGGTGGCCATGAACGTTGCAGTGAATTCGCTCAGGCTACGCAAGTTGATCCGATTCAACCGGAGGCCGTCCGGAAGAATGGACGTCTTCCCCGCAATCACCCTGCATGCTGAGCGCTTACCGCGAGCTGGCCGCCGCCCGGGAAGCCCAGGGCGTTCCCGCTCTTCCACTCAACGCCGAGCAGACCCAGGGACTGACCGCACTGCTGCAGAACCCGCCTGCCGGTGAAGAGGCGTTCCTGCTGCACCTGCTCAGCGAACGGATCCCCCCAGGTGTCGATGAAGCCGCTTACGTGAAGGCCACCTGGCTCAGCGCCGTGGCCCAGGGAGAAGCGTCCAGTCCCCTGGTGTCACCGCTGGAAGCCACGCGCCTGCTGGGGACGATGGTGGGTGGATACAACGTCGCCGCCCTGATCGAGCTGCTCAAGCACTCCGACGCTGCACTGGCCAGCTGTGCTGCTGAGGGACTCAGCCGAACGCTCCTCGTTTACGACGCGTTCAACGACGTGATGGATCTGGCGTCAGACAACTGCTTTGCCCAACAGGTTGTGGAGAGCTGGGCATCAGCCGAGTGGTTCACCTCCAAGCCCGAACTGGCCGACAGCATCACGGTGACGGTGTTCAAGGTCGAGGGCGAGACCAACACGGACGATCTCTCGCCGGCCACCCACGCCACCACACGCCCGGACATCCCGTTGCATGCCTTGGCGATGTTGGAGACCCGGGACCCAGAGGGGCTCAAGACGATCGCTTCCCTCAAGCAGAAGGGCCATCCCGTGGCCTACGTCGGCGACGTGGTGGGCACCGGCAGCTCCCGCAAGAGCGCCATCAACTCGGTGCTGTGGCACACCGGCAATGACATTCCCCATGTGCCCAACAAGCGGGCTGGCGGGGTGATTCTTGGCGGCAAGATCGCCCCGATCTTCTTCAACACAGCCGAGGACTCCGGTGCCCTGCCGATCGAATGCGATGTCAGCGAACTGAACACCGGTGATGTGATCACAATCCGACCCCATGCCGGCACGATCGAACGCGACGGCACCGTGGTGAGTCGGTTCGAGCTCAAGCCCACCACGATCAGCGACGAGGTGCGCGCCGGCGGTCGCATCCCCCTGATGATCGGTCGCGCCCTGACCGACAAGGTGCGCGCCAAGCTCGGCCTGACCTCTTCGGATCTGTTCATCCGCCCCTCGGCACCGGCGGACACCGGCAAGGGCTTCACCCTGGCTCAGAAAATGGTGGGCAAGGCCTGCGGCCTCGCCGGCGTCCGACCCGGCACCAGCTGNGANCCGCTGATGACCACCGTCGGCTCACAGGACACCACCGGCCCGATGACGCGGGACGAAATGAAGGANCTGGCCTGCCTNGGCTTNTCCTCCGANCTGGTGATGCAGAGCTTCTGCCACACCGCCGCCTATCCGAAGCCGGTGGATCTGCAGACCCAGAAGGACCTGCCCGACTTCTTCGCCCAACGCGGTGGCGTGGCTCTGCGTCCGGGTGACGGCATCATCCACAGCTGGCTGAACCGGATGCTCCTTCCCGACACCGTCGGCACCGGCGGCGACAGCCACACCCGCTTCCCCCTGGGCATTTCCTTCCCTGGCGGGTCCGGAGTTGTGGCCTTTGCAGCCGCCATCGGCGCCATGCCATTGGACATGCCCGAATCGGTGTTGGTGCGCTTCAGCGGGTCATTGCAACCCGGCGTCACCCTGCGGGACGTGGTGAACGCCATCCCCTGGGTGGCCATTCAGCGGGGGCTGCTCACCGTTGAAAAGGCGAACAAGAAGAACTTGTTCAATGGCCGGATCATGGAGATCGAAGGTCTTCCCGACCTGAAGCTGGAGCAAGCCTTCGAACTCACCGATGCCAGCGCCGAACGCTCCTGCGCCGGCTGCACGATCAAGCTCTCCGAAGCCACGGTGAGCGAATACCTGCGCAGCAACGTGGCTCTGCTCAAGAACATGATCGCCCGCGGCTACAGCGATGCCCGCACCCTGGCCCGACGGATCAAAGAGATGGAGGCCTGGCTGGAAAACCCACAACTGATGAGCGCCGACCCTGACGCTGAGTACGCCGAAGTGCTGAAGATCAACCTCGACGAGCTCACCGAACCTGTTCTGGCCTGCCCCAACGACCCCGACAACGTGAAGTTGCTCAGCGAGGTGGCCGGTGACCCGGTGCAGGAAGTGTTCATCGGCTCCTGCATGACCAACATCGGCCACTACCGCGCCGCGGCGAAAGTACTGGAGGGCGCAGGCCAGAACACGGCGCGCCTCTGGGTCTGCCCCCCGACGCGGATGGACGAGGAAACCCTGAAAGCCGAGGGGTACTACGCCACCTTCGAGGCCGCCGGGTCCCGCATGGAGATGCCGGGCTGCTCCCTGTGCATGGGCAATCAGGCCCGCGTGGAGGACAACACCACCGTGTTCTCCACCAGCACCCGCAACTTCAACAATCGCCTGGGCAAAGGTGCTCAGGTGTACCTGGGGAGCGCCGAACTGGCGGCCGTCTGCGCCCAGCTGGGACGAATCCCCACACCAGAGGAGTACCGCCGCATCGCCGCCGAGAAGATCGATCCCCTCTCCGACGAGCTCTACCGCTATCTGAACTTCGATCAGATCAGCGGCTTTGAAGACCAGGGGCGTGTGGTCAGTGCTGACGACGAAGCAACCCTTCTGGCGCAGGCTTGATCCCTGATCACCTCATCTGTGCCATCCCTGAGCGAACCCAAACAAAAACGCCACCTCCTGGGCTCCAGCCGAAGCATCAGGAGGTTGTTGGAGCGCCGCTGGCTGGTGGTGGTCCTGGCTCTGGCGCTCACTGGCCTTGGAGCCGCCATCACCGGCCTGCTGTTCACCAGTGGCATCAACCTGCTGCGCGACTGGCGGCTCGACCTGCTCGATGAATTTCCAGCCTGGGTGGTGCTCCCCGCCCTCGGCACCGTCGGGGGCATGGTCTCGGCCTGGCTGATCACCAACCTGTCTCCGGCCGCTGGCGGAGCGGGAATCACCCACATCATGGGCTTTCTGCGCCACCGAACGGTCCCAATGGGGCTTCGGGTGGGCCTGGTGAAGCTCGTGGCCGGCATCATTGCCATCGGATGCGGATTTCCGCTGGGGCCGGAAGGACCCGCCGTGCAGATGGGGGGATCGGTGGCCTGGCAAATGTCCCGCTGGCTGAGGGCACCGGTGGCCTTTCGGCGGGTGATCGTCGCCGCGGGTGGCGGAGCAGGCATTGCCGCGGTGTTCAGCGCTCCCATCGGTGGGTTCATCTACGCCATCGAGGAGCTGCTCCACTCCGCCAGGCCCGTGGTCCTTCTCTTGGTGATCGTCACCACCTTCTTCGCCGACACCCTGGCGGATGTGCTCGGCTTCCTCGGTCTCAACCCCGGGGGCGGCGGGCTCAACAGCACCATCGGGTTTCAACTGGAACGGGAGTACACCCCCCTGGTGCGCTTCATGCCGATCGATCTGCTCTACCTGATCGCTCTCGGGGTGGTGATCGGCGTGCTGGCGGAGCTGTACACCCGCTACGTGCTCACCATGCAGCGGCAGGGCAACCGCTGGTTCGGTGACCGTCTGATTCTGCGCATGACCCTGAGCGGACTCGTGCTGGGCTGCGTCTATGCGGCCCTGCCCGATGCCTTCCACAACCCCAGCGAGCTGAAGCACCTGATCGGAGCCGGCAAGGCCGACATCAGCCTGGCCCTCGCCAGCTTTGTGGTGTTGTTTTTCAGCACCGGCCTGGCCGCAGGCTCGGGAGCCCCGGGGGGACTGTTCATGCCGATGCTGACGCTGGGCGGCGCGATTGGTTTGGCCGGCGGCATTGGCGTTGAGGCCCTCACAGGCCATGTGCCCACCACTTATGTGTTCGCGGGCATGGGCGCCTTCGTTGCCGGCTGTTCCCGCACCCCGATCTCGGCGATGTTTCTGGCGTTTGCCCTCACCAAGGATCTGCTCATCCTCAAACCCATCCTGGTGGCATGCATAACCAGTTTCCTGGTGGCGCGGTTGTTCAATTCGGATTCCATCTACGAGCGCCAGATGGGCATGGAGCTGGCCTCCGAAGGCCGCATGCAGAAGCGGTTGGAGCGCCACCGTCGACCCTTTGAAGCTCCTGCACCACCCAAAGGCCCTTCAGGAGATTCACTCTGAACCAGGAAACGCTGCTGTTTGAACCGGCCCTACCGGAGCCCGGTGCCCTGCAGGCCGTGCTGGCCTTCCCCAGCACCTATTCCGTGGGGATCACCAGCCTGGGTTATCAGATCGTCTGGGCCACCTTGGCGCAGCGCAGCGATGTCGACGTTCGGCGACTGTTCACGGACCAGCACGATCCCTTGCCCCGGCGTTGCGATCTGTTCGGGCTGTCCCTGAGCTGGGAGCTCGACGGCCCTGTGTTGCCGAAGCTGCTGCAGAACCAGCGGATTCCGATCTGGGCCCTGGAGCGGGGAGATGAGGATCCGATCGTTTTCGGCGGCGGTCCAGTGCTCACGGCCAACCCCGAACCACTCGCACCATTCTTTGATGCCGTGTTGCTGGGGGACGGCGAACTTCTGCTGCCCGCCTTCATCGATGCTCTGCAGAGCTGCCGGCAGGCATCGCGGGCGGAACGGCTCCGACACCTGGCTCAAGTTCCAGGGGTGTATGTGCCGTCGCTGTATGCCCCCCAATACAACAGAGATGGGGAGCTGATCGCAGTGGAACCGATCGATCCGGCGGTTCCTGCCCTCCTCGAAAAGCAGACCTGGCGAGGGAACACCCTCAGTCATTCGACGGTGGTCACTCCCGAGGCCGCTTGGCCGGACATTCACATGGTGGAGGTGGTGCGCAGTTGTCCCGAGCTGTGCAGGTTCTGTCTTGCCAGTTACCTGACGCTGCCGTTCCGGACGCCGTCGTTGGATGACGGATTGATCCCGGCCGTGGAGAAAGGCCTAAAGGCCACCAAACGCCTCGGCCTGCTGGGTGCCTCCGTCACCCAGCACCCCCAGTTCGCCGACCTCCTGGACTGGCTGGATCAGGACCGTTTTGACGACATCCGCGTCAGCGTCAGTTCAGTGCGGGCCGCCACCGTGACACCCGATTTGGCTCGAATCCTGGCCAAACGAGGCAGCCGCTCCCTCACCATCGCCATCGAAAGCGGCAGTGAACGGATGCGCGAGGTGGTGAACAAAAAACTCACCACGGAGGCCATCCATGAGGCGGCCCGCTATGCCAAACAAGGGGGCCTCTCGGGTCTCAAGCTCTACGGCATGGTGGGCCTGCCAACGGAATCGGATGACGACGTTGAGGCAACGGCGGATCTTCTGCTGGCTCTCAAGAAAGAAACCGGCGGACTGCGCTTCACCCTGGGGGTGAGCACCTTTGTTCCCAAAGCCCAGACCCCCTTCCAATGGCAAGGGGTCCGACCGGAAGCTGAAAAGCGCCTCAAACGCCTGGCCAAACGGTTGAAACCGAAGGGAATCGAGTTCCGACCGGAAAGCTATGGCTGGAGTGTGATCCAAGCTCTGCTCTCCCGCAGCGACCGTCGCTTAGCACCCGTGATTGCTGCTGTGGGGGATGCCAAAGACAGCATGGGGGGATGGAAAAAGGTCTACAGGGCAGCTCTTCATGGTGAATTGGAACCNATGCCTGGAGCCGACCTCCCCCTGCCTCCTCCATGGCANGAGGTTGTGCATCAGGAGTGGTCGACCTCCNANGTTCTTCCCTGGAACCATCTCAGGACGGCACTGAGTCCAGAGAAGCTTCGTGAGCATCATGATCAGGCTCTGCTTCTCGGATGAAGGCCCACAGACCGGAGAGCAACACCCATCCAAGAATGTTGAGTCGACTGTCGAAAAAGGGCAGATCGGTGGCATGCATCGCAACAAGCATCAGGACTGCCGTCCACCAAGCACGATCCATGGCATCCCCCGCCAACATGCCGCGCCGCAACGCCACAACCAACAGCGCCAGCACAGTCCCCACNACNAGCAACGCCGCCGGTAAACCATGACTGACCGCNAGCTCCAAGGGGAGGTTGTGGGAGTGACCATGCCATTTGCGCTGAGCATGAATCGGGTACAAGACACTGAAGGCAGCAGCACCCCAGCCCAACAGGGGCCTTGCCGCGATCAGCTCAACGCCGAACCGCCACTGGGCGAGTCGGGTGAGNCTGTCTGTCGACTGCTTCTCCAGTAGGCGTTGGCGCATGCTCTCGGGCAACAACCCCAGCGACCACTGCTGCAGGGGAGAAGGAACACCCGGGAGCACCGCCAGCACCAGCGGAGCTGCCGCAATCAGCAGCAGTGGCAACAGCCACCACCACTGAACCGGCCCAAGCACAGTCGGAACAGCAAGCGCCAGTGCGGCCATCGCATTGCGGGAGCGGGTCAGCAGCACGGCCGCAACGATTGCGACAGACAAGAGCAAGGCCACNCCTCGTCGCCAGAGGGATTGTCGTGAGCGAATCAGGGCCGCAAGCGCAAAGGGCCAGATCACGCCAAGCCAGGCCCCAGCCACATTGGCGTAATCAAAGAGTCCGGACAGTCGACCCTCAGGCTGCCCCCCCGGGGNGAGGTACCAGATGATTCCTCCGCCCAGAAGCTGCCATGGTCCGGACCAGCCCAGCAGCATCTGACCGAAGCCCGTGACAAGAACNGGCACAGTGCCNGCCAACACCATCAANCCGGCCNGGTGCCTGCGTTCCTTGTCCTCGAGAAAGGGGCGAAAGGCCCAGAAACCCCAGAAAAACGGAATCCAGTTCGCAAGTCCGGCCCAAGCGAGAGAGCCCGTATCGGCCACAAAGGCAGCGATGAGCATCAATGCGCCAGCGACGATCAACGGACGCATCCAGAAATCCGTCCACAGCCCCTCCTGACGGTTTCTGCTCCCAGCGATGCAAGTGATGAACAAACAGAGTCCAGCCAACAGAGCACTGGACGGAAGCAGAAACAACCCGAGCTGAAACGCCCGCCATCCAGGCGCCTGAACCAGACGAGGACCATGCATCAGGCAAAGACAGCTGTCCTGCCTCGATACACCATCACCTGCCGTCTCAGATGCAGTCGCAGAGCTCGGGCCAGTGCAAGCCGCTCGGTATCACGTCCCTTGCGGATCAGATCGTCAACCTCATCCCGATGGCTCACCGGAACTGTGGTCTGCTCAATGATCGGACCGTCATCGAGCTCCTCGGTGACGTAGTGGGCGGTTGCACCGATGAGCTTCACCCCCCGTTCCCAGGCCCGGTGATANGGCTGAGCACCTTTGAAAGCGGGCAGAAACGAGTGGTGAATGTTGATCACAGCAGGGAANTGCTGCAGAAAATCGCCGCTGAGCACCTGCATGTACTTGGCCAGCACAGCCAGGTCGATGGCNTCCTCAGCCAGAAGCTCAAGAATCCGTTGTTCCGCTTCCGGCTTGTTGTCACGCGTGCATGGAACGCAGACAAAACGAACGCCGAAACCCGCGCAGAGCGGTTCAAGATCCCGATGATTGGCAATCACCAGAGGCACTTGCATCGGCAATTCCCCGCTTTGCACCCGCCAAAGCAAATCCAGNAGACAGTGGCTTTGCTTGCTGGCAAAGATGGCAACCCTCGGCAGTTCATCGGAAAAGTGAAGTTCGGCGCGCCCCGCGAGCCTGTCAGCGAGGGCCGTGGCCGCTGCGGGTANAGCCTGCCTCGGGATTCCGAAACCTTCCAGTTGCCATTCGATGCGGCTGAGAAACACACCGGCGCCCGCATCGGTGTGGTGATCAGCGTGGTGGATGTTGCCGCCATTGGCTGCCACCCATCCAGCCAGCTCACTCACCAGTCCTGGACGATCCGGACAGATCAGCTGCAGGATCACAGTCGCTGCTGCCACGGAAACGCTTTGAAAACCAGATTCTCCCGTGGCNAAGGCGCTGGTTAAAGTCCTCCAATAACTTGGATTCAACATGCTGAACGCCCTGCGCCAACTCGCTGCGTTCTGCCTCTGCATCGCGCTGAGCCTNGGGGTCATTCCTCCAACAGCAACGCTTGCGGACTCCATCAAGCCTGAGGACATCACCGTGATGCGTCGCCAGGCAGCAGCCTTCATGGAAACCGAGCAACGCTTGCCAGAGCTGGCCAAGCTGGTGAGTGAAGAGAACTGGACCTTCACCCGCAACCTGATCCACGGACCAATGCAGGAGGTCGGTCGGGAGATGCTCTACATCAACCAGCGTTTGGATCGCTCNGTACGCAAGGACGCAGAGAAACAAGCACGCTCCCTAAAAGCAGCTCTTGCTGATCTTGACGAGGCTGCCCGCCTGCAGGACCCAACGCGAATGCAGAAGGCTTACAGCGCTGTCGCCTCAGGATTTGATGCCTACGCAGATCTGATCCCCACCGAGGCGCTCAGCTGAGCTGTGCTGTAGCCGTCATCGGTGCTGGTGCCATTGGAGCGAGCACGGCTTGGCACCTGGGACGTTGTGGTCACGCCGTCAGCCTGTTCGATCCGAAGCTTGCACAAGGGGTTCCTCAGGGGCGATCCGGCGAAACCCTCAACGGCACCAGCGCTTCGCTCGGTGTTCTCATGGGCCATGTGTTCCGGCGATCCAGTGGCCGGGGATGGCGACTGCGGCAGCGCAGCATGTCCCTTTGGCCGCAGTGGATCGATGCCCTTCGCGTTGCAGAACCGCAGCTGCGGTTGATCACACCACTCCTGCAGCTCGCTGAAGATGGGGCGTCGCTGGAGCGTCAAGACAAGCTGGCCATGGAACGCCGACCGCTCGGATTGCGGATGGTGCCAGAACAGGACATTCCTCTTCGCGCGAAAGGGGGATTGCTCTCGGAACAGGACGGCCGGGTTGAGCCGTTGACACTGCTGCGGGCACTGCTCAGCTCCATGACACCCCATCAGGTGCAACTGGTGCCTGACGAGGTCAGAGCTCTCTGCAGAACCGGCCGTTCCACATCAGAGCGTTGGCGGGTGGAGACATCAGACACAGAAAGCGGTGTCTATGACGCCGTGGTGATCTGCANCGCCTTGCAGAGCGGTGATCTTCTGACCCCCCTCGGGCATGAACGAGGGATGGCTCCCGTTCTGGGCCAGGCAGTCGAGCTGCAGTTGAAGGATGGTCCTGAGTGCTGGGCGGGATGGCCGGCGGTGCTGGTGAGCCACGGATTCAACCTGATTCCCACTGAACCGGGCCGATTGCTCCTGGGAGCCACGGTGGAACCTGGCGATCAACGTTCGTCGGACCCCCTGGACCTGATGAAGCGATTGGACGGAACGGCACCCCAATGGCTGAGCAATGCCTCAACAATTCAGCACTGGAGTGGACTGCGGGCGAGACCCGTGGACCGCCCGGCGCCGCTGCTGGAGGAACTGGAACCGGGATTGCTCCTGGCGACAGGGCATTACCGCAATGGCATCCTTCTTGCNCCTGCCACTGCCGAATGGNTAGNGCAGCAACTCAAGCCGCAGTAGCAACGCTTACCAAACCTTAAATCAGTGTTGTTTCCCCACANATAGGGTCCGGGTGGTCCCACCCCAACTCTCATTCGGCAGATCCATGCGTCGTTCCCAAACGATCCAAACGCTGGCCGCCACAGCTGGTGTTGCAGCCACATTGACCCTCGCTGCATGCGGCGGCGGCAGTGACCAAGCCAGCGGCAAACTCAATGGAGCTGGTGCTTCCTTCCCCGCTGCGATCTACCAGCGCTGGTTCCAGGAACTTCAGCCAGAGGGCGTCACCGTCAACTACCAATCCGTCGGTTCCGGAGCGGGTGTGCGTCAGTTCACGGCTGGCACGGTTGATTTCGGAGCCTCTGACAAACCGATGAAGGACACCGAGATCGCCAAGGTCAGTCGCGGTGTCTTGCAGATCCCGATGACCGCTGGCGCCATCGCAGTGGCCTACAACCTTGATGGTTGCGACCTGAAGCTGAACCAAGAACAGCTGGCAAATGTGTTCTTGGGCAAGATCAAAAATTTCAGCGAGATCGGCTGTGCTGATCAGGCCATCACCATTGTGCGCCGTTCGGATGGTTCAGGCACCACGTACAACTTCACCAAGCACCTGTCCGCCATCAGCGACGCCTGGAAGAACGGCCCTGGAGCCGCCAAGTCGGTCAAATGGCCCACCGGCGTTGGTTCCAAAGGCAATGAGGGTGTGGCGGCCCAACTCAATCAAATCAAAGGCGGCATCGGTTATGTGGAAGCCGCTTACGTGAAGGGCAAGCTCCAGGCTGCCGCTTTGACCAATGTCTCCGGCAATCAGGTGAAGCCCACCAACGAAAGTGAGAGTGAAGCGCTGGCCTCCATCGACCTGGGTCCTGATCTGATCGGTGGCAACCCCAACCCTCCCAACGGCTATCCCATCGTGACCTTCACCTGGGTGCTGGCTTACGAGCGAGGCAATGGCGGCAAGACGGCTGCTTTGAAGAAAACCTTCGAATTCATGCTGTCGGAGAAGGCTCAGAGCCAGGCTCCGGAGCTGGGATACGTGACCTTGCCGAAGGAGGTGATCGAGAAGGCGATGGCTGCTGTGGACAAAATTTCCGAGTGATCTCCTCTCGGTTTGTCACCACAAAAAAGGGGCCCTGATGGGCCCCTCCCTCCAAAGGATGGATCAATCCTTCGGAATNACTTGGTTTCGGTGAACTCAGCGTCGATGACGTCATCCGTGGAACCAGCGGAGCCACCTGAACCGTTACCAGCAGAAGCACCGTTTCCGGCATCTCCACCAGGTGCAGCCCCAGCCTCAGCGCCTGCCTGTTGATACACAGAGGCTCCAACGGTGTAGAGCTCCTGCTGCAACTCCTCAAGCAGAGTCTTCATCGACTCAAAGTTCTCCTGTTCAACTGCTTCTTTCAGCTGCGTGCGTTTGTCCTCAACCTTGGCCTTGGCATCGGCGTCAACTTTGTCACCGAGATCGGTGAGTTGTTTTTCCGCCTGATAAACGAGGGTTTCTGCCTGATTCTTCAGATCGATCTTTTCACGCTTTTCCTTGTCAGCGCTGGCGTTGGCCTCAGCATCCTTGACCATCTTGTCGACTTCGGAATCCGACAGGGTTGAAGCACCCGTGATCGAGATCGACTGCTCCTTGCCGCTGCCCTTGTCCTTGGCGGTGACGCTGAGGATGCCGTTGGCATCGATATCGAAGGTCACCTCAATCTGAGGAACACCGCGGGGAGCCGGAGGGATTCCATCGAGACGGAAAGTTCCGAGCGACTTGTTGTCGGAAGCCATCTCGCGCTCACCCTGGAGCACGTGAATCTCCACATTGGTCTGGCCATCCACAGCGGTGGAGTAGGTCTCCGACTTCTTGGTGGGAACCGTGGTGTTGCGGGAGATCATCTTGGTCATCACGCCGCCGAGGGTCTCCACACCCAGGGACAGGGGGGTGACATCCAACAGAAGAATGTCCTTGACCTCGCCAGCCAGCACACCACCCTGAATCGCAGCACCGACAGCCACCACCTCGTCGGGGTTGACGGTCTGGTTGGGATCCTTGCTGGTGGTCCGCTTGACCAACTCCAAGACAGCTGGAATCCGGGTGGATCCACCCACCATCACGATCTCATCAAGCTCGCCCGAAGAGAGCTTGGCGTCCTTGAGAGCTTGCTCAACGGGAACACGACAGCGGTCGATCAGGCTGGAGGCCAGTTCCTCGAACTTGGCGCGGGTCAAGGTCAGGTCGAGGTGCTTGGGACCCTCGGGTGTGGCCGTGATGAACGGNAGGTTGATCTCNCTCTGGGTGGCNCTGGAGAGCTCGATCTTGGCTTTTTCAGCAGCCTCAGTNAGGCGCTGCAGGGCCTGCTTGTCCTGACGCAGATCGATCCCTTCNTTGGATTTGAAGGTTTCCGCGAGGTGATCAACGATCACCTTGTCGAAGTCGTCACCGCCCAGGTGGGTGTCACCTGAGGTGGACAACACCTCAAACACTCCGTCTCCAACCTCCAGAACGGACACATCGAAGGTGCCACCACCGAGGTCGAAAACCAGAATCCGCTCGTTGCTCTTCTTGTCGAGGCCATAGGCCAGAGCCGCTGCCGTCGGCTCGTTGATGATGCGCAGCACTTCGAGGCCGGCAATCTTGCCGGCATCCTTGGTGGCCTGGCGTTGGGAGTCGTTGAAGTAGGCAGGGACCGTGATCACAGCCTGCGTAACGGTTTCACCCAGATACTTGCCGGCGTCATCNGCCAGCTTGCGCAGCACCTGAGCAGAAACCTCCTCAGGAGCGAACTGCTTGTCGAGAACCGGGCACTTCACCTTCACATTGGAGCCGGCCTTCTCGACGCCGTAGCTCACTTCCTTCGATTCCTCGTTGACTTCATCAACGCGGCGTCCAATGAAGCGCTTGACGGAATAGAAGGTGTTCTCAGGGTTCATGACCGCCTGACGTTTGGCGATCTGACCGACCAACTGATCNTGGTTCTTGGTGTAAGCGACCACAGAGGGCGTTGTGCGGAAGCCCTCGGCGTTAGCGATAACGGTGGGCTTGCCACCCTCCATCACGGAAACGCAACTGTTCGTGGTGCCAAGGTCAATGCCGACAACCTTGCCCATCGGTGCCCACCTCCTGAAATCGTGATCTGAACGACGTCATCCTCCACAGTGAACCCATGGACAGGCGAGGTGGGGTTCCCGAACAGGCAGGCTGGGTAAGCGATCCGGCGACCTGATGATCAACGGTGGGACAGGGCTGGTGGGGCTTCTCGGCGATCCAGTCCGCCACTCCCTGTCTCCTGCGATGCAGAACGCTGCCCTNCAGATGATGGGAATCAACTGGTGCTATGTGNCGCTGCCCTGCGANAACGGACGGCTGAGCGTCGTGCTGGAGGGCCTTCAAGCGGTGGGATGTCGAGGTCTGAACGTGACCATTCCCCACAAGCAAGCGGTGAGCCACCTTTGTGAACAGCTCAGCCCTCTGGCTCAGCGTCTGGGTGCTGTGAACACCCTGATCCCCCTGGAAAGCGGCAGCTGGAGAGGAGCGAACACCGATGTGGAAGGATTTCTGGCACCCCTGGGCAACCAGGAGCGCTGGCAGGGGAGGCACGCTGTGGTGATCGGCTGCGGTGGCTCGGCACGAGCCGTCGTCGCCGGCCTTCAGTCCCTCGGTCTTCGCTCAATCACGGTGATCGGTCGTCGAGCCGATGCCCTCCAGGCCTTCCTGTCGGATCTGAACACGGACGCGGACCCTTTGACCGCCTGTCTCGACAGTGACCCTGATTTGATCAGTTGTCTGGAAACAAGCGATCTGCTGATCAACACCACCCCTGTGGGAATGGCCAAACAGGGAAACGCTGATGCGATGCCACTCGGTCAGGACATCTGGAGAGAGCTGCAACCTCAGGCAGTGCTCTACGACCTCGTCTACACACCCAGACCGACCACCTGGCTGGCTTGGGGCAAACAACAGGGCCATCGTTGTATCGANGGTCTCGAAATGCTGGTGCAACAGGGAGCCGCTTCGTTGCGTTTGTGGAGCGGCCGCACCGACGTGCCGGTGGAGGCCATGCGAACAGCAGCTGAAACAGCGTTGACCACTTAGCGTCGCGGCAGCGCGACACACCCCGTGGAGATTCCTCTCTGGCAGCGGTTCTTAGCACCACTGGCCTATNTGCTGCCCTGGAGTGACGCCATCCAGTTCGGCGGCCCGCTGTTCCGGGATTACCCGTGGATGCAGTGGTTCACCCTTCCGGTGCTTCCCCTCGCTCTGCTTGAGCAGAGCATTCCCTTCGGGCTCGGAGGCTTGCTGCTGTTCTTTGTGCTGTTCTTGGCCGTCGTGCGCAATCCCTCGGTTCCCTACTTCCTGCGCTTCAACACGCTTCAAGCCCTNCTNACCGACATCGTCCTGATCGTTCTCAGTTTTGCCTTCACCATCGTGCTCCAGCCAATCGCAGGAGGAAGTCTTCTGATCGGAACGCTGTCCAGCACGGTGTTGATCGCTGTACTGGCCATCCTGCTGTTTGCTCTTGTGGAATGCCTGCGCGGCCGAGAGCCCGACCTTCCAGGCATCAGCCAAGCCGTTCGGATGCAGCTCTACTGAGCCGGTGAACCCTGGGGGATAAGGTATTGGATCCGTCGCTCACCACGGTGAGCCTGAAGTCCCCCGTCGGCGCAGCCCATGACGCAAGAGCCTTACTACGAGACCATGTACATCCTTCGCCCGGACATTCCGGAGGAGGAGGTTGAGAGTCATCTCACGAAGTACAGAGACATGCTTGTCGAAACCGGTGCAGAGGTTCTCGACAACCAGATGCGCGGCAAGCGGCGCCTGGCTTATCCGATCGATAAGCACAAAGAGGGCATTTACGTGCAGCTGAGCCACAACGGCGACGGTCAACACGTGGCGGTTCTCGAAAAAGCGATGCGTCTCAGTGAAGACGTGATTCGCTACCTCACCGTCAAACAGGAAGGACCTCTTCCTGCTCCGCGGGTAATGCCCGGAAGTGAACAAGCTGCCCAAGCGCAGGAAACAGCAGCTGCGGCAACAACCCAGAGCGAAGCCTCGACCGACTGACCCCGGTTGTGCGTGCCATGGCCTGGCGATACCGTCCGGCCATGGATTCCAACGCACGCCACCAAGCTCCTGAACCGGACTGGACACAGCAAGCCGATGCGCGTCACGACGTTGAGCTGCTGCGCCAACGCAACCGGGAACTCGAAGAGCAAGTGCGCAGCTATGAAGCCCTGCTGAATGAACTGCCTGAGCTGTTCGAACGCAAATTTCAGCAGCGGCTGGAGCCCTTGCTGGAGCGTTACCGGCTGCTGGCCGAGCGGACCTCTGACGCACAAGCCG
The DNA here is from genome assembly GCA_002700765.1 of Synechococcus sp. MED850. Next base: position 34,618 of record PAEP01000032.1, on the reverse strand, counting down.
GCAAACCCATCCTGATGGAAGGAGCGTCAGACAATGTTGTGCGCTTTCCGCTCCCCCGCATCCCATCCCTGCTGAGACGCCGACAGACGTCAGCCTGAAGGGCGCTTGGACGCTGCCCAGAGACGTGTCGGCAGACCCCAGACGTAGATGAAGCCTTCAGCAGCTCGGTGGTCGAATTGATCCTCGCTGCCGTAGGACGCCATCTCAGGCACATAAAGGCTGCTATCGGCAGACATCCGGCCAATCACCGTCGCCGCTCCCTTGTAAAGGCTGAGACGCACGACACCGTTGACATGGTGTTGTGTGCGGTCCATGAAGCCATCCAGGGCATCCTTCAGCNGCCCGAACCAGAGACCCTGGTACACGAGATCCGACCACTGCATCTCAAGTTGACGTTTGGTGCGCAAAACATCAGCAGCGAGGGTGAGACTCTCGAGCTCCTGATGGGCCTGGATCAACAGGAGCAAGCCAGGTGTTTCGTAAATCTCCCNTGATTTGATTCCCACCACCCGGTTTTCGATCATGTCCAACCGGCCGATGCCATGGCGACCCGCCAGGCGGTTCGNCTCCCGGATCATGGCGACAGGATCCAAGGACTGACCGTTGAGCTGCACTGGGTTGCCAGCCTCAAAGCCGATCTCGATCACTTCGGCTTCATCGGGGGCCTGGCCCGCCGAGGCGGTCATCGCAAACACCTCTTCCGGTGGAGCGACCATCGGATCTTCGAGCGGGCCAGCCTCGATGCTCCGACCAAGCAAATTGAGGTCAATGGAATAAGGAGATTTCTTGCTCACCGGCGCCGGGATTCCGCAGTGCTCGCCGTAGGCAATTGTTTCCTCCCGACTCATTCCCCATTCACGCGCCGGGGTGAGCACCTTCAGATCCGGTGCAAGAGCGGCAATCGCCACGTCAAATCGAACCTGATCATTGCCTTTGCCGGTGCAGCCATGGGCCACGGCATCGGCGCCCATCTCACGGGCCACCTCAACCAGACGCCTTGCGATCAGTGGCCTGGCCAGGGCCGTGCTGAGGGGATAACGACCTTCATAGAGAGCATTGGCTCGAATCGCTGGGAAGGCAAATTCCTCAATGAAAGGTTGGATCAGATCGCCAACCAAGGACTGACTGGCACCGGCATCAAGGGCCTTCTGACGAATGGGCTCCAATTCATCACCCTGACCGAGATCCGCTGCAAAGGTGATCACCTCCTGCACCCCCCACTCCTGCTTCAGGTACGGGATGCAGACGCTCGTATCCACTCCGCCGGAGTAGGCGAGCACTACCTTGTTCGCGCGGCCCATCAACGGGACTCCTGATCACATTGGCCTGATTCTCCCTTCCCGAGGCTCAGCATCCATAGAGCCAAGAGGATGGCCGGAGTGAACACGATCAACAGCACCAAACTGAACGGCGCCTGAAGAGGCTGGGGATGCCATTGCCCCCAGACGCGCAGGGCAATGCTCAGCAGAAAAGCACCACCCCAACTGGCCGACAACACAAGGGCTTTGTTCAAAGCAGGAGCAGCAACGCCTGATCGGTATGATGTTGGATCGGNCGTTGTCCTTGAGAATGAGCGCACTCGATACCATCAATCCTTCCCTCACCCGCTACGGACGCAAGGATCCGGCTCCAGTGCTCCCACTGCGTGAGGAACCCGATCTACTCACCTGGTTGGAAGCCAGTGGCCGGCTCGTCGCCGATGAAGAATCCGGCTCTCCAGAGGTGAGCACCGTTGAAGAGGAGGAGCTGTCGGCACTGATGGGTGAAAAAGAGGATTACAACAACAGCGACGAACAGAACGAAGAGGAGTGGGAGAACTGAGCTCCTCGCTGAAACAGGAGACTGGTCGACATCACAAGGNTCCATTAAGGTCCCAGCGCCTGAAAGCACGTCTGTGCGCGACCCACAAGAGCCCTCTTCGCCAACGAACAGTTCACCCTGGTGGGAAAACGGCAGGCTCAGCGCCGCGCTGTTGATTGTTGTTGTGATCGGCAGCAGCCTCGCCGCTGATAAATGGATCGCCAACTCACAGCTCAGCCTGCCACTGCTGATTTCAACAGCAGTGGCAATTTTGGTGGCCGCGGCTGGAATNCCAAAGCTCAAAGCTTTGAAGATGGGTCAGGTGATCCGAAAGGAAGGCCCGAAGGGCCACCTGAGCAAATCGGGTACTCCCACCATGGGCGGGCTTCTGGTGGTGCCCGTGGGAACCACCGTTGGCTGCATGATCAGCAGCAGCCCGATCGCTGCACAGCAGCTTCTCGCTGTGGCGGGGGTCACGCTGGCCTACATGGTGATCGGTGGGTTTGACGACTGGCGCAGCCTCACCAAGAAAACCAATACAGGATTAACGCCAAAGGGAAAACTGCTGCTGCAGACCACAGCAGCAGTTCTGTTTCTTGCTGTTGCTGCCTGGCAGGGATGGATCACCGGAGACGTCTCTCTGCCTTTCGGACAGACATTGCCCCTGGGAGCACTGATCTGGCCTCTGGGGCTGTTTGTTTTTCTGGCAGAAAGCAACGCCACAAACCTCACCGACGGCCTTGACGGACTCGCCAGCGGCTGCGGAGCCCTGGTGTTCACAGGGATGGCCATCCAGCTGATGCTGCGTGGACACAGCGGGGATCCAAGCCTCGCGGGCTTTTGCATGGCGATGGCCGGGGCCTGGCTTGGATTTCTGGTTCACAACCGCAATCCAGCCCGNGCCTTCATGGGCGACACCGGCTCCCTGGCGATGGGAGCAGCCCTGACCGCCATCGCCCTGCTCTCCAACAGCCTCTGGCCACTGCTGCTGATGGGCGGTGTTTTTCTGGCCGAATCCCTTTCGGTGATCATTCAGGTCTGGGTGTTCAAGGCAACGAAAAACGCGGAGGGACAAGGCCGAAGGGTGTTCCGTATGGCGCCGCTCCACCATCACTTTGAGCTGGGAGGAACCAGCGAACGCACAGTGGTGCCATGCTTCTGGCTGGTCACGGCAGGNCNGGNGGTTCTGGGCCTGTTGCTACGTCCGATCGGCTGATTTCATGACTTACTTCACCTGGCGAGAAACAGGACTCACCGCAGATTGCGCCAGCCTTGAAGCCATGGCTGCTCGCTTCGAGGAATCCGCCAGCTTGATGCGACGCATGGCAGAGGAAGGTTTCGCTTTGGAGCGCAGTGGAAATGAACAGCGGATCACGCATCCGAACCCGACCGTGTTCGAGGCCTGGGGTTTCATCAGCGAAGAATCGCCGGTCCGCCAACTCACCCTGATGCCAGACCTGGACGCCTAATGGAGACACTTCTCTCATCCATCGCNGATCTTCTCTCAGCTGCTGCTGCTGATCCGGATCGCATTCTTCGCTGGGGTCTGATTTATTTCGGACTCTCCTCAATGGGCTTTGTTGCTGTCTGGTTAATTGGAGAGATACGCAGAAAGAGTTAGACAAAAAACAATATATACGATAAATATTAACAACAAGATCATTTGAAAATAAACAACATTCACGGATAAAATAATGAATCTGGTTCTTTTTATGAATCATCTTATTTTTTAGCGCTATTCAAAAGTTCTCCTTGTCAACCAACAACAGCATTGCTGATTTAGTCATTCCATCATTCAAGATCAACTGAACGATGAACTGACCAACGGGCGGTGGCGAGGTTGAGAAACGCGCTGAGACGGGAGATCGGCAACGTGTGATGCAGCGCTTAATCGGGTCTGCATCAAAGACAGATACCGGCTGACGTGGGCATCCCAACTGAAGTGGCGACGAACAGATTCCACACCGTGATCACTCCAGCATCTCCATCNCTGTTGATCCGAGCACGCATCTTCAAGGGCTGTTTGCAAGGCCTCAGAACTGGTCACATCTGCAAGCAGACCGTTCCTGCAACGCGCATGAATCTCACGAGGCCCGCCATCGTCGGTTGCCACCATGGGCAGTCCACAGGCTGCCGCTTCAAGCAGAGTCAGTCCAAAGGGTTCGGTCAATGCCGGATTCACAAACACACCCTGGCAGTGAGCTGCCCAGCGGTAAAACGCCGGCACCTGAAACCGTTGATGCTGCTTCGGATAAGCGACTTGTCCATACAAGTTGTACCGATCCACCAGATCGAACAACTGCTGAAACACCTCCCGCTGCTGGGCCTCCAGATGCTCCGGATCCTCACGACACCCGAGCAGTAAAACCAGGTTGTGACGCTGCCGCAGCACCGTGGAGCGTCCGAATACCTCCACAAGAGCAGGGATGTTCTTGCGACGCACAGCCCTTGATATCGCTAGCAGAGGAGGCTTCTTCGGCTGACGCAAAAAGGGCTTGAGCAGGATCTCCACGCTGTGGCGTTCGGCATCGGAGCCAAAGGGGTGAAACCGGATTGCATCCACGCCGGGGGGCACCACCTCTGCCCGTTCCCGGCGGTACTGCCGGTAGCAGGAGTACTGCTGCTGAGCCTCCTGGCGCGTGCTGGTGATCACCAGATCAGCCTGATTCAGAACCTTCTCTTCAGCATCGATGCGAGAACGAATCGCGTAGGAGCTCTCGATCAGATTCTGATCAACCCCCGCCTCGAGCAAGCGTCGCTGCTTCTCCCGGCCAAGAGAATGCCCTGTGAAAACCAGAGGAATCCCCAGCCGCTCACTGACACGAGCACCGACAAAACCAGCATCGGCGTAATGAGCATGAATCCAGTCGACTCTGGGCTCCGACTGACTGAGATGCTGGATAAGTTGATCCGCAAGCTCTTCAAGGTGGGGCCAGAGCAACTCCTTACGGAGGTACTTGCTCGGGCCAAAGGGAAAACGCAAAATCTTTGCACCAGCGCTGATCCGCTCTTCCCGACAGGCGTAATCGTCAGAAACGCCTGGATCGCTGATCAAACGCGTGACAACGTCGATCTGATCAACCTCAGGTCGAAGCGCAAGACTGCGAACCAGATCCAGCACATAGAGGGTCTGACCACCGGTATCGGCATCGCGTCCCAATTCCAAATCATGNGATCGAAACAGGCCATGCAGATGAAGATGCAGCAGCCGGACGGCCATCCCTGAACCTCAACAAAACACAAGGCGTCAACCGCCTTTGTTTTTTATTTAGAGGCGAAAGTTGATGTAAAAAATGAAAACAAGATTAGAAATGAGCNGTGACAGACGTNTCAATGGCGGAANTCCCAGTGCTCACCTTGAGTTTCGGCGACGAGAATCCACGTCGTCAACCGCTGAATCATGTGAACANTTACCGGGCTCAAAGCTGACCGGTGACGTCGACCAAACGCAACCGGTCATCACCCCAGCCACCTGTGCTGAACCCGACAGCGCCTTGAACACCCAGTTGATCGTTCAACCAAGCGAGCAGCATCGGACCAACAACAGCGGGTTGTTGCTCTCCAGCGAAGCTTCGCAATGTGAAATGGTCAGCGCCTTCCACCAAAACGAGGCGATGGCCAAAACGAGACGCTCCCGATGTGCGCATCGGAAGGATGGCCTCAGGACGTGATGGAACGACCCAATCCCGCGTTCCACTCACCAGCAGAATCTTGGCACTCAAGCCATCTGCACTCTCAGGTGCAAACAGCAATCGAAGCGGCGGACTGATTGCNACCACTGCTTTCACCCGCGCATCAGAAATGCCGGCTTGGTCAATGCCCGACAACCAACTGCACTGCAGCACCCAACTGATGTTGCGCTCGGAGTCCATCACATCGGCACAACGAGACTTCAACTTGCGATCNACCGGAGTTCCACCGGCCATTTGCAGGCTGGTTGTAGCGCCCCAGGAATGACCGATCACTGCCACGTCGTCCGTGATCAGACCCTGACCACCAAGCAAGCTTTGGTTCTGCACAGCGTCCAAAAGAGCCGAGATATCCAACGGGCGCAAACGCAGCTCCTCCGGACCTGGGGGTGGCCGGTCACCTGCCAACATCGCCTTCTGCTGTTGGAAATCACTGCCCGGGTGATCAGGAAGAAGAACGGTGTATCCAGCTGCGGCGAGAAACTCAGCCCATCCTTCGAAGGACTCCGGGTCATCCCAGAGTCCATGGGAAATCACAGCAAGGCGGCGATTCGAATCAACCTTGGGCTGAAGCACCAGAACCCTCAATGGGTCCGGTCGATGGTTAACGGAAACCATCTGTTCTGAGCGGATCCATCCCCGATCGCGCAGCTGGAAAAGATTCGGGTTTGATGCTTCCGCTTCTCCCTTTTTGGCCAGGGCAACACCCTCCTCCATGTTGAATTTGAGGCGATTCGCGATCGTTGCCACACGGCTCAAGTCCACCGATGCCTGCTCTCCAGGCATCTGTTTCAAGAAACCCAGCACATTGGCCTGACCCGCTTGCTCGGCGCGGATCAGAGCGTCAGTGAGCATGCGTCCGCTTGGATCGACCTCCACACCTTCAAGCTCAACCAATGAAGCCGCGGCAAATAGAGCTTGCTCCAGCAAAGGTTGTCCGGTCGAACCCTCCAGGAGCGCTTTGGTCTCAACCGGGAGAGGCGCCAAAAACACCTGTTCCAGAACACCAAGAAGCTTCCCCCCACTCGCCTCCTGAAGGTCCTTCAGATCAGGGCTGCTGCGAATTAACTCTTCAGCGCTTTGATCATCCGAAAGGTTGATCGTGATGCTTGTTTCAAGAAATGGCAGCCGGAGGACGAGTCTTTCAAGCGCCGAGGCCGGCGATGCCAGCACACCACTGGCAACACTTCCGAGCAGGGCGGCAACAACCAGACCGGTTCTGTTGAAGACCATCAGGCAGCGATCGAAGGGATCTCTGGCGGATGCTGCTCCAGAACACGGCGGAGATAGCGACCGGTGTGACTGGTCGGATGCTGGGCCACCTCCTCGGGTGTTCCGGTGACCAGAACCTCGCCACCACGGTCGCCACCCTCAGGGCCGAGGTCGATGATCCAGTCGCTGCATCGAATCACATCAAGATTGTGCTCGATGCAGATGATCGAATTGCCCTTATCCACAAGCCGCTGCATCACATCCATCAACTTGTGCACGTCATAGAAGCTCAGTCCTGTCGTTGGCTCATCAATCAGGTACAAGGTCTTGCCAGTGGCCCGACGCGACAGTTCGGTCGCCAACTTCACCCGCTGCGCTTCTCCGCCGGANAGTGTTGGCGCAGGCTGCCCCAGNTTCACGTAGCCGAGACCCACATCAACAAGGGTGCGAAGACGATCGGCAGCTTGAGGAATGGCTTCGAACACCTCAGCGGCCTGCTCGACCGTCATCTGAAGAACATCAGCGATCGTGTAGCCCTTGTATTTGACCTGAAGGGTCTCGCGGTTGAACCGTGCGCCCTTGCAAACGTCGCACTGAACGTAGACGTCCGGCAGGAAATTCATCTCGATCACATTCACCCCCTGGCCGCGGCAGGCCTCACAACGGCCACCTTTCACGTTGAAACTGAACTGACCGACCTGATAACCGCGGGCCTTCGCCTCAACGGTGGCGGCAAACACCTGTCGAATCGGATCAAATGCACCGGTGTAGGTCGCAGGATTTGAGCGGGGTGTGCGACCGATCGGGCTCTGATCGATCACGATCACCTTGTCGACCGACTTGATTCCACGGAGTTCACCCAGGCCGTTAGGGAAGGGAACTTTGAGGCCCAGACCGTTTTCGAGAGCGGGATGGAGCAACTCGTTAACCAAGGTGCTTTTGCCGCTTCCACTCACACCTGTCACAGCCACNAGACGACCAAGAGGAAANTCAACGCTGAGATTGCGCAGGTTGTTGCGATTGCAATCGATCAACTGCAGACGTCGTGTTGTGCCATCACGTCGTTCCACTGGAGTGGGAATGGAGCGTCGTCCGCTGAGGTAGGCACCCGTCAGGGACGCCTCGCTGTCCAGAAGATCCTCGATTCCTCCTTCCGCCACGATGTGACCACCGTGGATACCAGCACCAGGACCGATGTCCACAACATGATCCGCCGCCCGGATCGTGTCCTCGTCATGCTCGACAACCACCAAGGTGTTGCCCAGATCACGCAGACGCATCAGCGTGTTCAACAAGCGGTCGTTGTCCCGCTGATGCAATCCGATGCTGGGCTCATCCAACACATAGAGAACCCCTGTGAGTCCAGCACCGATCTGGGTGGCCAGCCGAATGCGCTGAGCCTCACCGCCGGACAGCGTCATCGCCGGCCGATCCAGACTCAGGTAATCGAGACCCACATCCAGAAGAAAACGAAGCCGCAGGCGAATCTCTCGAAGCACGAGATCACCGATCTGAATCTGACGAGGATTCAGCAGTGGTTCAGATCCCTCNTGCGACCCCACACCCATCAATTGCTCAATCCNTTCGAGCGTCTCGGAAACACTGACCGCCGTGAGCTCTGGAATACGGAACGGACCAACTTTGACCGCGAGGGCCTCCGGCCGGAGGCGTTGCCCACCGCAAGCTTCACAGGGAACTAGTTCCAGATACTTTTCAAGCTTCTGGCGCTGAGACTCGCCACTGGCATCGCGAAGCTGCCGCTCAAGAATCGGAAGGATTCCCTCGAAGGGTCTGGTGTAGCTCCCTTTGCCCTTGCGATACCGGCTATCGGCCTGAATCAGAATCGGATCANGACTGCCGTTAAGCAGAACATCACGCTGCTCATCGCTGAGTTGATTCCACGGCGTTTTGATCTCGAATCCAAAGGCTTCGCCAACTGAATAAAGGAGTGAAAAGTAATAGCTGTTGTCTTTGTCACTCCAGGGAGCAACAGCGGCATACACCGGCTGGGTCGGATCAGGAATGACGCGATCAGCGGTGAATTTGCGTAAATGTCCGATGCCGTGACAAGCCTCGCAAGCCCCATAGGGACTGTTGAACGAGAACAACCGCGGCGACAGCTCCTCCATCACGGCCCCATGAACGGGGCAGGCAAAATTTTCTGAATAGAGGCGTTCTCGATCCACTCCTTCTGGCAACTCCTCATCTTTTTTGGGCACCACCTCCACAAGCGCCAATCCCTCCCCTCGTTTCAACGCCGTACGCAGGGAATCTGTGAGTCGTTCCTGAATTCCCTCGCGAGCGACCAAACGATCAACCACAACCTCAATGTTGTGGCTTTGGTTCTTATCTAGCTCGATGTTGTCTGAGAGCTCACGCACCTCACCATCGATCCGAACCCTGGCAAAACCTTCAGCAACGAGCCCACTGATCAACTTGGTGTGGGTGCCCTTCTTGCCCCGAACAACGGGTGACAGCAATTGATAACGGGTGCCCTCCGGAAGCAGGAGGATCTGATCCACCATTTCATCGATGCTCTGCGGTCGAATCGAACGGCCGCATTTCGGGCAATGGGGCTCACCAGCACGACCAAAAAGGAGTCGGAGGTAATCCTGGATTTCGGTGACTGTGCCAACCGTGGAGCGGGGGTTGTGACTGGTGGATTTCTGATCAATCGAAATTGCCGGTGACAGCCCCTCGATCGCATCAACATCCGGCTTGTCCACCTGGCCGAGGAATTGCCGTGCATAAGCCGAGAGGCTTTCCACATAACGGCGCTGCCCCTCGGCAAAAATCGTGTCAAACGCCAGAGAACTTTTCCCGCTCCCGCTGACCCCGGTGAACACCACCAGCTTGTTGCGGGGAATGGTGACGTCGACGTCTTTGAGATTGTGCTGGCGAGCGCCACGCACCCGAATCACATCCTCCTGCTCACCACGGGTGAGGCTGAGAGGCCCCGGGCGATTCGCGTGATTGGCAGCAGATCGCCCCATGACGCCGGGAGAAAGCATCAGATCTTAAGAACTTCCTCTCAGATCAGGACGCCTTTCGATCCAGAAGCGTGGCTGCATAAGCCCGAGCCTGCTCACCACCGGCAAGCTCCGCCAATTCCTGCTGCCGCTGGTGAGTGTCCCGCAGGTGGGACACTCGTGAGTGGGTGACTCCATCGCAGACCTCCTTGCTGACGCGGTAGTGGTGATCGGCNAGAGCCGCAACGAGAGGCTGATGTGTCACACAGAACACCTGACGATGGCGAGCCATCGATCGAAGCAANTCNCCCATGGCTCCGCTGATGCGACCGCTCACACCGGCGTCGATTTCATCGAAAAGCAACGTGCTCGATCCATCGATACCGGCAAGAAGCGTCTTCAGGGCCAAAAGAAAGCGCGACATTTCACCGCCTGATGCCACCTCAACCAAGGGCTCTANTGGCTGCCCGGGATTGGCAGAAAAAAGAAAGCGGACCAGATCAGCGCCATGGTCTGCGGGCTGATCTGGTTGGAGCTGAACTTCAAAACGCACATCGGCCAACCCCATCGGACGCAACAACTCCATCAGAGCCTGTTTGAGCCGTTCACCGGTCTGCTGGCGTTGCCGGTGCAAGTGATCGTTGGCTGTGTCTCTGCTCTGCCGGGTCGCTGCTTCGCGTTCGATCAACCGGTCCAGATCAGCCGCACAGGCACCCGGGGCCAAGCGTTGTCGCAGGCTGTCCCGCAGGGTGATCAAGCCAGGCAGGTCACTGCCATGACGACGCTGCAACGTGCGCAGCTGCGCCAGACGCTCCTGCAGATGATCCAAGCGCTCCGGTTCGCTGTCCAAAACCGCGGCATATCGATTCAGGGAGCGAAGCAACTCCTCAAATCCAGCCTCCAGATCCAAGGCCTGATCACGCAGGACATCAACGGATCGATCCAGCTGGGCCATGCCGTGCAGCTCATGAACTGCGGCGGACAGATGCTCGAGCAACGAAGGAACCTGATCTTCCCCGTCCCGCAGGCGCGACAACAGCACCGCCAACCCCTGCTGAAGACGAACGCCATGCACAAGCCGATCCTGTTCCCGCTCCAGATTCAGCTGTTCATCAGGGTCGTCCAAGGCTGCCTGCTCAAGATCATCCAAAAGGGCCTGCTGGTCCTGCCGCTGCTGCTCCAGCAGCTCAGCTTCAGCCTGGAAGCGATGCAGGGCGGCGGCGGCCTCCTGCCAAGCCAACCAACAACGGCGAACGTCCGTCAGTGGATCNTGCAGATCCTTACCTCCGAAACGATCAAGCCAACGACGTTGCTGGCCGGGACGTGACAGCTGTTGCGACTGTCCTTGAACGGTGAGATCGATCAGCCGCGGCCTCAGGTCAAGCAACTGACGACGATTCACGGCCACNCCGTTCAAACGGGAGCGGCTGCTGACACGTTCACCCTGTTGACGCCATTCCCTGGTGATCAACAGATCCTCATCATCTGCATCGATCTCCTCTTGGCGCAGCCAGGCGGAGATCGAATCATTCAGCAGAAAACTGGCTTCGATCNAACCTCGATCACATCCTCCACGGAGCAGGCGCACACCAGCTGATCCCTGAGCTCCNCCAAGCACCGCNTCGAGCGCATCGAGAAGGATGGATTTACCGGCGCCGGTTTCACCGGTCAGCACGGTGAATCCCGCCTCGAAATCGAGTTCAAGGCAGTCGATGAGTGCAATGTTGCGTAGCTGCAGACCGGTAAGCACAGCCATCGCCTGTGGCCGCTTTGACCGTAGCGGTGGCTTAGGTCGTTTAGAAGGGGTGTCNTTCGTGCAATCCCTGGATCAATGGCAGAGGAACTCGGTGATTTCATCGAAGCTGCCGGGCTCCTTCGTTACGACCCTGCAGCAATCACACGTATTTATGCAGGTCATCCTCAACGACTGATCCGAAGGCTCTGGCAGACGCTTGTACCGATTGGACTGTTTCTGCTTGGCGTCGCCACAGATTGGCTGCTGAAACAACTCCAGAATCCTGAACGGGCGCGGGCGCGGGCCAAGGAATGCGCTGAGCTGCTNGTGGACTTAGGGCCGGCATTCATCAAAGCGGGACAAGCCCTGTCCACACGACCCGACATCGTTCCCCCTGTGCTGTTGGAGGAGCTCGCCCAACTTCAGGACCAACTGCCTGGATTCGACAGCAACCTGGCCATGGCCTGCATCGAAGAGGATCTCGGNGCACCCGTGGACGACTTGTTCGACGAACTGGAGCGGGAACCGATTTCAGCAGCGTCTCTTGGTCAGGTGCATCGTGGCGTTCTGAATAACGGTCAAAAGGTGGCNGTGAAGGTGCAGCGACCAGGCCTGCGGGAACAGATCACNCTCGATCTGTACATCGTGCGCAATATTGCCGCCTGGTTGAACATCAACATCAAGCTGATTCGGAGCGATCTTGTGGCTCTGATCGATGAGCTGGGTCGACGGGTGTTTGAAGAGATGGACTATCTCAACGAAGCCTCAAATGCTGAGACCTTCGCTGAACTGCACAACCACAATCCACGGATCGCAGTACCGAAGATTTTCCGTGACGTCACCAGCCGTCGCGTGTTGACCATGGAATGGATTGATGGGGTGAAACTCACCAATCTCAAGGCCGTGCGAGAGCTGGGGATTGACCCTGAGGACATGGTTGAGGTTGGCGTGAGCTGCAGCCTGCAACAACTCCTGGAACATGGCTTCTTCCATGCCGATCCACACCCCGGCAATCTCCTGGCCCTGAGCGATGGGCGGCTCTGCTATCTCGATTTCGGGATGATGAGTGAAGTCAGCAGAGAATCCCGCACCGGATTGATCCAGGCGGTTGTCCACCTGGTGAATCGCAATTTCNGAAAATTGTCCAAGGATTTCGTCACCCTTGGGTTTCTTGCTGAAGACGTGAATTTGGAGCCGATTGTGCCGGCGTTCGAATCCGTGTTCAGTCAAGCCCTGGAGGCAGGGGTGAATCGGATGGATTTCAAGGCAGTCACCGACGACATGTCCGGTGTGATGTACAAATTTCCGTTCCGGGTACCGCCCTACTACGCCTTGATCATCCGCTCCCTGGTGACGCTGGAGGGGATTGCTCTGAGCGTTGATCCCGAGTTCAAGATTCTCGGGGCGGCCTACCCCTACTTCGCCAGGCGACTGATGGAAGACCCCGACCCCCAGTTGCGTCAAAGCCTCAAGGAAATGCTTTTCGATGGTGATGTCTTTCGCTGGACCCGACTGGAAAATCTGGTCTCATCCGCAGCAAGTCAGGCAGACCTCGATTTGAACAGGCTTCTGGATCAACTGCTTGATTTCCTGTTTTCAGCCAACGGAGGTTTGCTCCGTGATGAATTGGTGGAGACCACGGTCGACCGACTCGATGCAATCGGTTGGTCAACCATGCAACGGCTCAGCAGTCGCCTGCCGAAACGCCTCGTGCCTGCGGGTTTCGTCTCCGCAGAGCCCACACTGGATGATCCGCTCCTGCAGTTGGAACCAATCCGTCAGCTGGTGCAGGTGCTTCAGTCCCTTCCAGGTTTCAGCCCAGACCTGCTGATGAAACGGCTGCCGCGAATGGTCAACGAACCCGAATCACGACGCATGGGACTTCAAGTCGCGCAAGGTTTGGCCGAACGGGGAGTTGTCCGCCTGGTGAGGGTTGCCGCTGGTGTCCGCCCCTAAATTCCGANAACAAANCAATCGCTGATGTTGAGCTCTCAAGGCCGTCGCCNATCAGCTCTGGCCATGGTCGCCGGTCTCGGGATCTCAGCCTGCACTCTTGTTGGTCCTGCACGCGCTGCCACTGATGTTGCCCTTGTGAGCGGAGCCTTCCGTCGTTCGATACCGGTGCAGGAAATCGAACACCTGGCGGAGACCGGTGAAGCCATCGGTTTGCTCAAAAATCTGCTCGAACTCTCGAAGCAAAATCCCGAAGACGTTTCAAAACTGTTGAATCAGAAACTCAACCTGCCCTTGGTCCTCACCAGCAGGTTGGTCAATACCCGCATCGGTGACGCCATCATCCGTCGCGTCGCCAAGATCATCTACCCGATCTATGCCCCAGATCCGTCGGTGAGCGTCCCCGCCATCCGTGCCGGTGTGATCAATGGTCTGCAACTTGAACCAGATGGGTTGTCAGCGGTGTCTTTCTTAAAGGCTTATCCCAACGAGGTCATGGCCGTGAACCTTCCAGCTCTGTTCGGCGTGATTGAAAAAGCTCAATCGGTGGCGGATCTGGTGAAATTCTTCTCCGATTCACCGCTGGATGGCCTCAAGGACGGCTCCAAACCCTGACGCCTAGATTCCGAATCGTTCTCAGACCAGTCGGAGTCCTTGTTTCAGAACCTTCGTCGGCGCTTCGCTGCAACCCCGGTGATGCAGGACTGGCCCGGCTTGATCGAGGCCTACAGACCCTGGTTGCCGGTGACATCCACCACACCGGTGATCACCCTCCGTGAAGGAGCAACCCCACTGATNCCGGTTCCATCAATCTCCGAGCGGATCGGCAGAGATGTGAAGGTCTTCGTGAAATACGACGGACTGAACCCGACCGGTTCATTCAAGGACCGTGGCATGACCATGGCGATCAGCAAGGCCAAGGAAGCCGGCTGTGAAGCTGTGATCTGCGCCAGCACCGGCAACACAAGCGCAGCAGCAGCGGCCTATGCCCGCCGTGGAGGCATGAGAGCGTTTGTGCTGATCCCAGATGGCTACGTCGCCCAGGGAAAACTGGCTCAGGCCCTGGTCTATGGCGCTGAGGTTTTAGCCATCCGAGGAAACTTTGATCGAGCCCTCGACATCGTGCAGGAGGCAGCGCAAAAGTATCCCGTCACGCTGGTGAATTCCGTCAATCCCTTTCGTCTGCAGGGACAGAAAACCGCTGCTTTCGAAATCATCGATGCCCTCGGTGATGCTCCTGACTGGCTCTGCATTCCGATGGGGAACGCGGGCAACATCACCGCTTACTGGATGGGCTTCCAGGAGTACCACCAGGCAGGACACAGCAGAACATTGCCTCGGATGATGGGCTTCCAAGCCAGTGGCTCCGCTCCCCTTGTCAACGACACGACCGTGACCGATCCCGACACGATCGCCACCGCCATCCGGATCGGCAATCCAGTGAACCGTTCGAAAGCGATTGCAGCTCGCAAAGCCAGCCATGGCGCCTTCCTCGACGTCACTGACGCTGAGATCATCGAGGCTTACAAGTTGCTCGGAGGCGGTGAAGGGATCTTCTGTGAACCAGCAAGCGCTGCTTCTGTGGCTGGTTTGCTGAAACGGAAAAACGAAGTTCCCACAGGAGCGACTGTTGTCTGCGTCTTGACCGGCAATGGCCTGAAAGATCCGGACTGCGCCATCAACAACAACGATGCGTCCTTCCACACCGATTTGAATCCTGATCTGGCGACTGTGGCGGGCGTGATGGGTTTTTGAACCGTTCGTGAAAACAGAGATTGTTCAACGGCCTCCTTTAGGAGGCTTTTTTCATGGATCGCTGTCAGAAGGTGTCATTCGGTTCAAAAAGCGCCTGAGGAAGATGGGCCACAACCCATACGGAGGACTGTGGAAATCAAGCCGCAACCACGCCCCAAACCAATGCGAAGACATTTCACAACTGGTGGAAAAGTGGAGACCGCGCCTTTTCCCCACAACGGGGAAATGTTTTTCCTCAGCTTCTTGTCCCTGATAACCCTTGCAGAAACAGGACGTGAGCCTTGTTTTCCCCTTTTACCCAGGACCTACTACGACTGTTGTTATTTCTTCTTTTAAAGACCTTTAAAAACAAAACAGCCGTACAACAAAAAACGAAAATCACACCATTGCGCTTCGCCCAGTGCTGTGAAACCGTGGGACATCTGATCCCTTTCCGACCCCCAGCACGATGAAAGTGGTCTGCTCCCAGTCGGAACTCAACGCAGCTCTTCAGCTGGTCAGTCGGGCTGTCGCCACGCGACCCACGCATCCCGTTCTGGCCAACGTGCTGCTCACAGCCGATGCGGGCACAGGACGCCTGAGCCTGACAGGATTTGATTTGAATCTGGGCATCCAAACGTCCCTGGCGGCATCCGTGGAGACCAGCGGAGCCATCACGTTGCCCGCTCGCTTACTCGGTGAAATCGTCTCGAAATTGTCCACGGATTCACCGCTCACCCTGGCCACTGAGGACTCCGGAGAGCAGGTGCAACTCACCAGNCTCAGCGGCTCCTATCAGATGCGCGGCATGCCTGCTGATGACTATCCGGAGCTGCCNATGGTGGAGAGCGGCATGGCCCTGAAGCTGCAGGCAACCGGACTTGTTGAAGCGCTGAAAGGCACGCTGTTCGCCAGCAGTGCCGATGAATCCAAGCAACTGCTCACCGGCGTCCATCTGCGTTTCCGTGAGCGAGAGCTGGAGGCCGCGGCCACGGATGGCCATCGTCTTGCCGTCCTGCAGGTGGACAACGCCCTTCAGGCTGATGGGGANATGCCGCNGGAGAACTCTGATGATGCTGAGTCCGGTTTTGCCGTAACCCTTCCGTCGCGTTCGCTGCGCGAGGTGGAGCGATTGATGAATGGGTGGCGTTCTGAGGAACCCGTGAGCCTGTTCTGCGATCGCGGTCAGGTTGTTTTTCTTGCTGCTGATCAGATGGTCACCAGCCGCACGCTGGAAGGGACCTATCCGAACTACAGGCAGCTGATTCCCGATGGCTTCACCCGCAGCCTTGCCCTTGATCGACGTGCCTTGATCGCAGCCCTGGAGCGCATTGCGGTCCTGGCTGATCAACACAACAACGTCGTGAAGTTCAGCAGCGAGCCCGAGAAGGGAACCGTTCAGATCAGTGCTGATGCCCAGGATGTCGGNCGTGGATCTGAATCTCTGGCGGCCACCTTGCAAGGTGATGCCGTGCAGATCGCGTTCAATGTCCGTTATCTCCTGGATGGTCTCAAGGTGATGGTGTCGGATCGTGTGGTGTTGCACTGCAACGCCCCCACGACGCCGGCCGTTCTGCGTCCAGAAGGCGAGAATGATGGTCTCACCTACTTGGTGATGCCAGTTCAGATCCGTTCCTGACTTGAGCCTCCCGGATCAGCTGCTTCTCAGTGATCTGCTTCATCACACCGTGCGGTGCGAGCTCGGCCTCGACCATGGTCCCGGTGTCATGGCATGGATGCATCCCCCTGTGCATCGTCTGCTGGGTTGGGTGAGCCGTCCTTCAGCCTTGCGCATGTCCCGCGAGGTGTGGCGTCTCGATCAGTGCTGTGGTTTCACTGATCAGCAGGTTTACGTCCGTGGGGAGCCGTCGGTGACGGATCCAGTCACCTTGGATCGCTTACCGACGCTGCTGAATGCGGATCTGCTGGATCGTCAGGGTGAACGACTGGGCACCGTTGTGGATCTCGTGTTCGAGCCCGTTTCTGGAGCGATCAACCACTACCTCGTGGCGCGCAGTGATCCTCGATTGCCGGGCAGTTCCCGTTGGCGACTGACACCCGGTCGCATCGTTGATCAACAGCCCGGCGTTGTCTCCACCGGATTGGAGAGTCTGGAGGAACTCCCCCTCTCCCGGGCCAGCGTGCGCCATGGTCTGCTCCAGCGCACTCAGCGCTGGCGTGATCACCTGCGGCAGATGGGCGACAAGGCCGGGGATCGTCTCGAGGGATGGCTGGAGGAGCCCCCATGGGAGGACCGTGTGGAACCACCACAGCGACGCGAGCGGGTGTCAGAACCACGGGATTCGGTCGATCCTCTGGANGATTGGCCCGATGACGATCCTTCGATTCGTCGGGAGCCGCGGTTTCGAGATGAGGATCCCTGGGTCTGATCGAACATCACGCTGTCGGCAACACTGGTGGAAGGTGCTTCACGGTCCTTGGTCTCCGTCTCCGATGCTCCCGGATATGACGCAGCGGCTGCCCTGAAACAGGAAGGGCTCAAGCCCAGGGACTGGGATGAGATCTGTCGTCGTTTGGGCCGNGCTCCCAATCGGGTTGAACTGGGCATGTTCGGCGTGATGTGGTCCGAACATTGCTGCTACAGGAATTCCAGGCCGTTGCTGCGTGGTTTTCCGACAGAGGGTCCGCAGATTCTGGTGGGACCAGGCGAGAACGCCGGCGTGGTTGATCTTGGAGGTGGGCATCATCTGGCCTTCAAGATCGAAAGCCACAACCATCCCTCTGCCGTGGAGCCGTTTCANGGTGCGGCCACAGGTGTCGGTGGCATCCTCCGCGACATCTTCACGATGGGTGCCCGGCCGATTGCCCTGCTCAACGCACTTCGATTCGGTCCACTCGAGGATCCCGTCAATTGCGGTCTGATGGAGGGGGTGGTCGCCGGCATCGCCCATTACGGCAACTGCGTTGGGGTGCCCACCGTTGGAGGTGAGGTTGCGTTTGATCCCTCCTATGCGGGCAACCCCCTGGTNAATGCGATGGCTCTCGGTCTGATGGAGACGGATTCGATNGTTCGATCAGGCGCCAACGGCGTGGGGAATCCCGTTGTGTATGTCGGCAGCACCACCGGTCGCGATGGAATGGGTGGCGCCAGTTTTGCCAGTGCTGAACTGAGTGCGGATTCGCTGGATGACAGGCCTGCCGTTCAAGTGGGTGATCCCTTTCTTGAAAAGGGTCTGATNGAGGCCTGTCTGGAAGCTTTCAGCAGTGGAGATGTGGTGGCTGCACAGGACATGGGGGCAGCAGGTCTCACCTGCAGCTGTTCGGAGATGGCGGCGAAAGGGGGGCTGGGCGTCGAGCTGGATCTTGATCGTGTTCCCTCACGCGAGCAGAACATGACGCCCTANGAATTTCTCCTGTCGGAATCGCAGGAGCGGATGCTCTTNGTTGTGAAGACTGGNCGGGAGGANGCCCTGATGGACCGTTTNCGTCGCTGGGGGCTCCAGGCAGCGGTGGTCGGCCGGGTGTTGGAGGAACCTGTGGTCCGTGTGTTGCATCAGGGCTCGATCGCGGCTGAAGTTCCCGCGACTGCTCTTGCTGATGACACACCGATCGAACAGCACGAGCTTCTGGATGAACCGCCTGAGGATCTACAGGTGCTGTGGCGGTGGCAGGAGGATCAGTTGCCACNGCTGACTNATGCTGGATCCGTTCTGCTCAGGTTGCTGGATGACCCCACCATTGCCAGCAAGCGCTGGATCCATCGTCAGTATGACCAGCAGGTGCTGGCGAACACGGTGGTGTCATCCGGTGCTGCTGATGCTGCTGTTGTGCGTCTGCGCCCCCAGCGCTCAATCACCCAGGAGCGACGTGGTGTAGCAGCNACAGTGGATTGCCCCAACCGATGGGTGGCTCTGGACCCCNAGCGCGGTGCGCAGGCCGCCGTCGCGGAAGCCGCTCGCAATCTCAGTTGTGTGGGTGCNGTGCCGCTTGCGATCACGGACAATCTNAATTTTCCGTCTCCAGAAACACCCAAGGGGTACTGGCAATTGGCCATGGCCTGTCGGGGCATTTCCGACGCCTGTCGTGCGTTGAACACCCCCGTGACGGGCGGAAACGTTTCCCTCTACAACGAAACCAGAGGCGACGACGGCTCACTTCAGCCGATTCATCCCACCCCGGTGGTCGGCATGGTGGGGTTGGTTGAGGACATTGAGCGGATCATCGGCCTGTCCTGGCGCCGGTCTGGGGATGTGGTTCTGCTGTTGGGTGTTCCGTTGCAGGACGAAGGAGATGAGCGACTGGGCTTGGCTGGCAGCAGTTATCAGCAAGTGATTGCTGGAACGTTGGCCGGTCGGCCTCCTGTGGTGGATTTGGACTTCGAGGCCAAGGTCCAGGCTCTGCTGCGCGCTGCCATTCATGACGGCGTGCTGGCATCTGCTCATGACAGCAGCGATGGAGGCATGGCTGTTGCCTTGGCGGAATGCAGCATTGCCTCCGGTCTCGGTGTTGATCTTGCTNTCCCAGAGCTCCCGAAGTCTCTGGAGCGAGCGCTCTTCGCTGAGGGTGGTGCCAGGGTCNTGGTGTCCGTGAAGTCCGAGCGGATGGCGGACTGGGATGTCCTGGCTCAGGNGCAATCAGAGGTTCCGGTGACAAAGCTGGGTGTTGTCATGGAACAGCCTGAGGTCCGGCTTCGGCATGGTGACCAGGAGATCCTCAAGCTCTCGGTTGCTGCATTGCATCAGGCCCATTCCGATGCATTGCCTCGCCGTCTGCGGGGTGATGCAGAATCATGAAGGATTCATGAAGTCAGAGCGCCCTGTGCAGTGGCTCGAGGATGAGCGTCCCGATCGGATGGAAGANGCCTGTGGCGTCTTCGCCGTGCTTGCGGCCGAACAGCCCGTCGCCAACCTGGCTTATTTCGGGTTGTATGCCTTGCAGCACCGGGGCCAGGAATCCGCGGGTATCGCTGTGTTCAACCAGGACAAGGTCCGTCTTCACAAGGACATGGGTCTGGTCAGTCAGGTGTTTGATCAAGAGGTGCTGGCCCGGATGCCCGGCGACCTNGCCATCGGGCACAACCGCTATTCGACCACGGGCAGCAGCCGTGTCTGCAACGCTCAGCCTGTGGTCCTGATGACCCGTCTCGGTGCTTTTGCGCTTGCTCACAACGGCAACCTCGTCAATGCTGCTGAGCTGCGTGACGCTGTTGATGATGGTTTGGTGGAATTCACGTCCACCACAGATTCCGAGTTGATCGCCTTTGCTGTGCAGCAGGCTGTGCAGCGTGGTTTGGACTGGCCTGAAGCGATTCGCGCTGCTCTAGAGCTGTGCCGAGGCGCCTTCTCACTCACGATCGGAACCCCGGATGGTCTGTTTGCCGTTCGCGATGGCCATGGCGTCCGCCCGCTCGTGTTCGGCTATCTCTGNGATCGTGAATCGGGCTACTGGGTCGTCAGTAGTGAAAGTTGTGGGTTGGAAATCATCGGGGCCCATTACGTCGATGATGTTCAGCCCGGAGAATTGATTCATTTTCGTCTCGGTGAACAGCAGCCGAGGCGTCAGCGTTGGAGTTCGGAGCCGAATCGTCTTTGCGTGTTCGAGATGATTTATTTCTCTCGGCCCGACAGCCGATTCTTTGGTGAATCGTTGTACAGCTATCGCCAACGGATCGGTCAAACGCTCGCTCGAGAATCTGCTGTNGAGGCNGATCTTGTGATTGGTGTTCCCGATTCCGGCATCCCAGCAGCAATTGGTTTTTCACAGGCCAGTGGCATCCCTTATGCCGATGGTCTGATCAAGAACCGCTATGTCGGTCGCACCTTCATTCAGCCCACTCAGGCGATGCGCGAGGCCGGGATCCGGGTGAAACTCAATCCCCTTCCTGATGTGCTTGCCGGGAAGCGGATTGTGGTNATCGATGACTCGATTGTTCGNGGCACCACAAGCCGGAAGCTTGTTGTTGCTCTTCGGGAAGCTGGAGCCACGGAGGTGCACATGCGGATCAGTTCTCCNCCTGTGACTCACCCATGTTTCTATGGCATTGATACGGACACCCAGGATCAGTTGATCGCTGCTCGTCTGACGTTGAAGGAGATTGAAGAGCAGCTCAAGGTGGATTCCCTCGCTTATCTGAGCAAGCAAGGCATGGTTGATGCCGCTCGAGCAGAGTCAGGAGACTTCTGCACGGCTTGTTTTGATGGCAATTATCCGATTGAAATGGATCGTGAATTGCTGGCCAGCAAGTTAATGCTTGAACCAGCGGGAATTGCAGGACAGTAAAGACTTACCTNTTGCTTTATTGAATCAGTCTGACCAGGTTGCTCAGGTTTTCATCCGCNTTGAGATCAAGCTGGTCACTCAAGGTTTCACCGAGCTCTTTGCATGCCAAATCTTCTGCACTGAAGCGGCCGTGGCGGCCTCGATCGGTGGTTAGCCCTACCAGGCCATGTCCAGCACAGATCGCCATCACCCTGTCCTCATTTCCCTCCAGGCAAACAGCGATCTCACCCANATCGCCGCGTTGACAGAGGCGNAATCCTGAGGAGGCAATCCGGGTGAGGCGACCTTTGGTTGTCGCCATCAGGATCGATTGTTCGGGTTCCCCTGGTGGCAGGTTGAGGCCTCCAACCAGGGATTCGCCGGGCAGCAATCGCATCGTCATCGGGCCTTGAGCAAGCCGTCCCATCAGTGGCAGGACAGCTTCATTGATCGGCAGGCGAAGGATGCGACCAATGTCACTGACAAGAACCAGATCGGTCCCCTCGCTGCAGATCATGGCCGCTTTCAGATGCACACCTTCTTTCAATTTGACAACGCTTGTGGCGCGACCAGAGAGCTCCAAGACCTCCCGCAGTGGCAATCGTTTGAAACGTCCGTCGCTGCTCAGAAGACCAAGACTGCGNTCGGATCCGTCTCCTTCAGGTAAGGGTTCGATTGCAACGATTGGATCGCCGTCAAGACCTGCNGGCAAGAACCGGTCGATNGTTCCAGGCTGTTGTCCTGCAAACTCCCAGCGAAGCAGTGCAACCCGCCCTCCAGCGCTGATCACCAGCAGCCTTGGTGGCGGTTCGATCGGCAGGATCAATCGAGCNGGGGAGGGTTCATCGCCAAGGGAGCAGGGTTCATTGAGGTGAAGTCGTCCGAGCACCTGAGGGCTGATCACTTTCACCTGGCCATCAGCGTGAATGAGCAGCTTTGCCTCGCCGGGGAGCGCTGCTAGCGCTTGTTTGCGCAGAAGTTCCGTGTTCGGTCGCTGACTGGCAGCCTTTTCCGCCATTAATTCATCACCACCCTCCACAAGACGGGTTCGTCTTGGTGTTGAGAAGCGTTTTCTGAGTGTTTTCAGTTCATGAACAAGCGCATTCAGCAATTGATCTCTGTCTTCAAGCAGNTGTTTCAACCGCTCACGTTCCTGGCGAAGTTCATCGAGTTCTTTGCGAAGGCTTTCCTGCTCCAGACCCGTGAGCCGCCGCAACGGCATGGCCAGAACGGCATCGGCCTGACGTTCAGTCAGGTCGAGATGCACCATCAGGCTGGCTCGGGCTGAGGCCGCGTCAGCTGCCTCCTGGATCATGGTGATCACCCGTTGAAGATTGTTCAGGGCCGTGATCAGGCCTTCCACCACCTCCAGGCGATCTTCTGTTTTGCGCAGAGCGTGACTGGTGCGCCGGATCAGGGTCAGTTCCCTGTAATCCAGAAAGGTCTGCAACAGCTGCCGCAATGAAAGCTGTTGCGGTTGACCATCAACGAGAGCCAGNAGAATGGCGCCGAAGTTGCTCTGCAGGGCTGTGCGCCGCTGTAGATCGGCCAGCACCTTGTCGGGATTGCCGTCGCGTCGCAGTTCCACCACCACCCGCATCCCCTCGCGATCGCTTTCATCGCGGATGTCGGCGATGCCGCCGATTTTTCCATCGTTCACCTGTTCGGCCAGTTTTTCGATCCAGCCGGCCTTGCTCAGTTGATAGGGCAATTCCGTGATCACAACGGCATTTCGCTTGTGTCGCCCTTTGCCGGGTTGCACTTCTTCGATGTGGGCGATTCCGCGCATCGGAATGCTTCCGCGTCCGCGCAGGTAGGTCTCCCGCAGACCACTGCTCAACAGGACTTCGCCACCGGTCGGGAAGTCCGGCCCGGGGATCAGCTCCAGCAGCCGTTCGTCAGAAAGCCCCGGTTCACGGATCAGNGCGATCAAACCATCAACCACCTCTCCGAGATTGTGTGGCGGAATGCTGGTGGCCATTCCCACGGCAATCCCCGAACACCCATTCAGCAGCAGAAAGGGCAACTGCGCTGGCAGCACCGTCGGTTCCTGTTGGGAACCATCGAAGTTCGAAGCAAAGTCGACGGTGTCGTCACCGATCTCTTCAAGCAGTGCTTGATGGGCGATCGGGGCCAGACGGGTCTCCGTGTAACGCATGGCCGCCGGAGGGTCGTCATCGACCGACCCGAAATTGCCGTGGCCATCGAGCAGTGGATGACGGCTGGCGAAGGTTTGAACCAGGCGGACGAGAGCGTCGTAGACCGCNTGGTCACCATGGGGGTGATATTTGCCCAGCACATCACCCACCACACGGGCACATTTCCGGTANGGCCNGTCTGGGGTGAGGCCCAGCTCCTGCATGGCATACAGGATGCGGCGCTGCACTGGTTTGAGGCCATCGCGGGCATCGGGCAGAGCCCGTCCCACGATCACACTCATGGCGTATTCGAGATAGGAACGCTGCATCTCCTGATGCAGTGCAATCGGTTCAACGCGCTCCTCAGCCATTCCGTCCGCTGCACCCAATGCGGAAGGCGCTCAGCCTACAGATGGTCAAGAGCGTTTTTTCCAGGTGGCGTTGGCCCGAGCACGTTCAACACTGTCCGCCAATTCGTCTTCATCNAGGAGTTGAGCAGCGGCTCCGCGGATTCGGAACCCCCAGAGTTGCTCCTCTTGATGGGGTGGAAGCACGTAATTCGGATCTTTTGCCAGTGCCTCACGAGCAAGGGTGATCGCTTCTTCGCGTCGACCGCCCTGTTGAAACAANGCTGAAGCCAGAGCGAGCATGGGTTCAGGGTTGTTTTCGATCTCGAGCACCCGTCTCCAGCGTCGAATGGCTTCGTCGCGATTGCCCATTTCGTACAGCACGAGGGCCTGGTTGTTCAAGGCTTCCCAGAACGTCGGCTTGAGGTTTGTGGCTTGTTCAAAGGCCTTCAGGGCCATGCCGAGCTGACTTTGCATGATCCGGGCATTCCCCAGATCGAAGTAGGCCGAAGCGTTCTTGGGATCGAGTTGCAGGCCTCGGTCGAGAAGGCTGATGGCTTCCTCCGGCCGTTCCGACCTNAGAGCGATGGCGGCTTCGGCGAACCACAGACCAGCTTTGTCGGGCTTGAGCGCTTTTGCCTTCGANAGGGAAAGGCTGGCGTTTTCGAGTTGATCACTGCGCAGTTGGGCTTCTGCCAGGACGGACCAGAGGCGTTCATCGTCCGGTTGCAGACGGACCGCTAGGGCTGCGAGTTGAGCGGCTTCCTGCGGTTGACCAAGCTGAAGCANTTGNGCTGCTGTTCGTCCGATCCCCAGGGATGAGCCTTTCAGCTCCTCCTCACTTGGGAGGTACACGTAGGGAACGATCGCTTGAGCTGGCATGGTCCAGCCGAACAACCCCAGGCAGACCAAAGCTGCAGAGAACCGCGGTCCCANGCGGGTCTTCTGGTTGTTGCGGCCCGTGTCCATAAGCACTCAAAACTTTTCAAAGCGTAGGNGGCAGTTCCGTTCGTGTCGCTTCAGCGTTTCTTCGCCACATCCACGGTTTGATTCGCCGCAGAGCGGAGCTGCGCAGGTTCTGGTCCCACGTTTTGTCATCCCAACTGAGGGCCTGATCTCTGGTGAGGTTGAGCAGCCAAGGTCTTGGTTGAAGATCAGGATCGGTGGACACCGGAAGTCGCTTGTGATTCCAGGGGCAGACNTCCTGGCAGATGTCGCAGCCGGCCACCCAGGGCCCCAGGTGATCGCGGATCGGCTGCGGTAGCTCATCATTGCGGTTTTCGATGGTGTGATACGCGAGGCAGCGATTTGCATCCACCACGAAAGGTTCGTGGATCGCCNGGGTGGGACAGGCAGTCATGCATGCTGTGCAGCGTCCACAAAGACTGCGGGCTGGTTGATCGGCCTGAAGCGGTTCGGTTGTCAGGAGGTGACCCAGCACCATCCAGGACCCTCTTTGGTCGTTGATCAGATTGCTGTGTTTTCCAATCCAGCCCAGCCCGGCTTCCTCTGCCCAGGCTTTGTCGAGAAGCGGGGCGGAATCAACGCAGGCTCGCCAGCGGGCTTGAGGACGATGCTCGGACAGCCAGCGTCCGATGCGGCGCAGTCGTTGGTCAACGATGCGGTGATAGTCGCGTCCCCAGGCGTACCGCCCCACCTTTAAGCACCCTGCTGTCGTCTGCTGGGACACGTGGTAGTTCAGACCAACCACAAGCAGGCTTTCAGCGCCTTGCAGCAAGCGTGCGGCGTCCTGTCGCCTTGGGGCCGCCATCCACGCCATGTCGGCTTGTTGGCCTGTGTCCAACCACCGTTGCAGCGCNCGCGTGCGCATCTGAAGTCTGTTGCTTCCTGGTAACCGTGCAATTCCGACCGGGTCAAAGCCCTCGGCCCGTGCGCGCGCTTTCAGAGCNGAGCTGAGGTCAGCTTGTTCAGATGGATTTGGGCCTTGCATCGAACGTAAAGTTGAGCGCTTTTTTGGCATCTTCACGTGAGCGCTTCAGAGATGGGATCAGCTGCTGGCGGACGTTTTGGCCCCCTGCTTCGCTGGCTGGGTCTCACCATGGTGGTTGTGCTCGTGCTGCAGATGGCAGCCGTGCTCACTGGAATCGACTGGGAGGATTCGACCACTCGGCCCCAGGTGACAGGTCCGCTTGTCGCCATTGCTCCCATGGGGTTCATGGGACTCCTGATCGCCTTGATCGGTTCCCGTCTGGATCAGCCTCAGAAACGCCTGACACCTCTGCGTTGGCTTGTCTGTCTGCTCTCCGCAGTGTTGGCCATCGGAATGATTGCCGCCGTTCCCCTCTCCTTGAGNGTGAATTCCTCCGATGGTCCAGCTGCCCAGAGACTGCAGCAGTTGAGTCAGACCCTGAGCGAAGCCCGCAAAGTTCGTGAGGATGAGAATCAGATCAAAGCGATTGGGGAACAACTGGCGCAAGCCGGACAGTTGCCAGCTGATGCCACAGCGGAGGACAAGCTCAGGGCCGGGGAAAATTTTGTTGATACCCAGATTGCCCAGTTCGAAGACCAACGCAAAACCCTGGAAACCCAGCAGTCCAAATCGGAGAGTCAGCGTTTGATCGGTGGAACCGGGACAGCCGTGGTGCTGGCCATCGCCTTCGCGCTTCTGGCGTTGACCGCTGTTCTCTGAATCCTTCGCTCAGAAAGCTGGGTTGGGCTGAACGCTGGTTAGGTTGGTTCCAGCTTTCTGACTGTGGGCGTAGAGGCTTCTTGGTCCAGTCCAATCCCAGGCCAGATCTTCCGCTGAGCGCAAGGCTTCAGCAGGATCTCAAAAATGATTTGATCGCAGGCTTGCTGGTGGTGATCCCACTGGCAACGACGATTTGGCTGTCAACGATTGTCAGTCGATTCGTGCTGGCGTTTCTGACGTCGATTCCGAAGCAGTTCAACCCGTTCATCACCCTGAACCCATTGCTTCAGGATCTGATCAATCTGGCCCTAGGCCTCACAGTTCCCTTGATGGGAATTTTGCTCATCGGCCTGATGGCNAGAAACATCGTTGGGCGGTGGTTGCTTGAGTTTGGGGAGGGCACACTGACGCGCATCCCTCTTGCTGGGTCGGTTTACAAAACCTTGAAGCAACTGCTTGAAACAGTTCTTCGGGACAACAGCACTCGTTTTCGTCGTGTTGTTCTTGTCGAGTANCCCAGAGAAGGCCTGTTCAGTGTTGGCTTCGTCACTGGGGAAGTTGGNCCTTCGCTGCGGTCCGATCTCGCTCAGCCTCTCTTGAGCGTGTTCATTCCAACGGCGCCCAACCCAACCACTGGCTGGTTCACGCTCGTGCCTGAGACGTCCGTCCGAGAACTCGACATTTCAGTTGAGGAGGCGTTCCGGACCATCATTTCTGCTGGCATCGTCAATCCTGATGAACGGGAAGCTCCTGTGAATCGGAGTTTTTCCAGCCTGATGGCTCAGCTGCGTTCCTCCGTTTCTCCCACGACTTGAGTTCATGCAGTCCCGATCTCTCTCCCGTGAGTTGGCGTTGCTTGTCTTGGGTCAGGTTGCCGAAGGCCGATCGGTGAAAAAGCAGGATGTTGCGATCGAAACCTTGCTCCAGAAGGCGCTCGACAGCTTGATGCAGCACTGGCGTGAATCGCTTGATTCCAGTGCGAAGGAATTGGAACAGGCTCAGCAGAATCTTGTGGATAGTGAGCTTCAGGAGGGGGTCAATCAGCNGCTTGAAACGGTGAGAGGTCATTTGCGTGCATCCCTCTCCTCCGCTGAGCAGGTGCTCAACGGTCTCTCAGCCAGTTTGGAACTCCCCCGATTGCTGTTGCTTGGTGATCAGGAGCAGATTCGCCAGGCAGCGATGCAGCGGGTGACTCTTGTNGTTGAGCAACGAGACAGCATTGATTCGCGCCTTGATGCGGTCATGGAGGGTTGGCGCCTCAGCCGTCTTCCACGCATTGATCGGGACATTCTTCGTCTGGCTGTTGTTGACCTGATTGATCTTTCCACTCCTGCTCCGGTGGCGTTCAATGAAGCCGTTGAACTGGCGAATCGCTACAGCGATGAACAGGGACGGCGCATGATCAATGGTGTCCTCAGGCGCTTTCATGATGCGATCACAACNGCGTCAGCCTGATGGTTTTCGATTGGTTCCAGCGCCAGCCGAATGATTCGGCCGCGCCTCAGCCCACTTCATCTCCCGAACCTTCGGCTGAAGNTCCATCNAATGATGATGGGTTGACNGAAACGACTCCTCCCACAGAGCCGGAGACCAGCACCAGTTCAACAACGAGTGCTCCCAGTGATGCTGAGACGGTCTCCGCAGAACCTGCTGAGGATGAAGCACTGGTCTGGGCGCGTGAAGCTTATGCGCGCTTAAAAGCTCAGCAGGCCCAGCAGGCTGCCGCATCGGAATCTCAATCTGAACCACCGCCATCGCCTGATCCAACACCCATTCAGGACGAGGAACCGACAGCAGAATCCGCTCCGCAAGCGGAGCCTCCATCCGAGCCGCCAGCGCAATCGTCCGGACTGTCTTTTCTGGAGCAGGCAGCAGCGCAGCGGCAGCAGCGTCAAGAGGAGCAGGAGGCACGGGCTGCTGAGCTGTCGTCCGTCACACCCGATGAGCCTCTGTCAACAGAGGCATCAGCAGAGGCGAAGCCTGACGAGTCCGATGAACCCACGCTCGGTGCTTTTGATGACGACTTCACCTGGTCAGCAGAGGTGCTNGCAGCTCAGGGCCGCCAGGCCGATCAGGTGTCTCTCGAGGAGATCGACTGGCTTGGGCGTTTACGGCGCGGACTCGAGAAGACCCGACAGGGTTTTGTNACAGGTTTGCTCGAGAGCCTTGGCGATGATCCGCTGACGCCGGAGGTTCTTGATGATCTTGAGACCTTGCTTCTACGAGCCGATGCAGGCGTTCAGGCGACGGATCAGGTGCTGGATGCCTTGCGTCAACGCATGAACCAGGAGGTGGTTGAGCCCGCTGAAGGGATCCGCTTCTTGAAGGAACAACTCAGAGCACTTCTGGATGAGCCGATTCGGACCAGTGGAGTGGAGTTGTTGGCTCCGGAACGGGGTCGTCTCAACATCTGGTTGATGGTTGGGGTGAATGGGGTCGGAAAGACCACCACGCTTGGCAAGGTGGCCAATCTCGCCGTGCGAAGTGGATACACCGCTCTGATCGCGGCAGCCGATACGTTCAGGGCCGCTGCAGTTCAGCAGGTTCAGGTCTGGGGAGAGCGCAGCGACGTGCCTGTNGTCTCTAANCCCAGTGACAATGCTGACCCCGCTGCAGTTGTGTTTGATGCCATCGGTGCGGCTCGATCCCGCGGCACCGATCTACTGCTGGTGGATACGGCCGGTCGTTTGCAGACCAAGCACAACTTGATGGAAGAACTTCAGAAGGTGAGAAAGATCATTGATCGCCTGGCGCCTGAAGCCAGGGTTGAGTCTCTTTTGGTTCTCGATGCCAGCCAGGGCCAGAACGGGTTGCGTCAGGCCATGGCATTCGCAAGCGCTGCCGGATTGACAGGAGTGGTGATCACCAAGCTGGATGGCACGGCTCGAGGCGGTGTTGCTCTGGCGGTGTCATCGGAAGCAGGTCTGCCGATTCGTTTCATCGGAGCCGGTGAGGGCATCCGTGATCTCAGACCGTTCAACAGTTTTGAATTCATCGAGGCTTTGCTCGCCGGACGGTGAGCCGTTGCTACGTTGACCCATCTGCGGCGGCTGAGCAGTGAGCAGCAAGCCACCCCGCAGACACCCCAATCCACCTCTGCGGAGTGCGAATCCAACGCCCCAGGCAATGGCGTCGTTGCGCCAGTTGTTCGACAGCCTGAGCCGTGAGCAGCGTCGAAACCAGGATCTCTTGGTGTCCCTGGCTTTTGCCCTGCGCAGCTTTGCCAATCTCCAGCGCTTTCTCGAGCTGGTGCCCGTNGTCGCCTCCCGTCTTCTGATGGTCGAAGGCGCTTTGCTTGTGCCGTTTCAGGCGGATGGACGTCTTTGGCGCGAACAATTGCAGGCCGTGCCATTGGACCCCTGTCAGGAGCTGTTGCGTCGGCTGGCGGCGTTTGAGCCTGGTCATCTCGCTGGTTTCGGTACCGAAGAAAGCCATCTCCTCGAGATGGATCGTCTCGTGCAGCGTTTGTTGCCGAGAGCTGGGTTGTTTTCGACGTCCTTGGTGGCTCGTGGTCGTCCACGGGGTCGTCTCTACGTCTTCGATCTATCGGGTGAACTCGTCTGGACCGATGTCCACCGCCGCCATGCCCAGTTGGTGGCTGATCTGGCAGGGGTTGCCATCGAGAACGATCAGATGTTGCAGGAGGCTCGTCGTCACGAACGGGTGGATCGGCAGCTGAGCATCGGTGCCGAAATTCAGGCTCAGCTGCTTCCGGACCGTTGCCCTGTGATCGAAGGTGTTGAGCTGGCGGCGCGATGCCGACCGGCATTTCAGGTTGGTGGTGACTACTACGACTTCATTCCAACCCGGCCTGAACTGATCGGGCGTCGACGTGAAAGGGGTCGCTGGGCCTTGGTGATGGGGGATGTGATGGGCAAGGGTGTCCCCGCAGGTCTGTTGATGACCATGTTGCGCGGCATGTTGCGGGCTGAGGTACTCAGCGGCCTGCCCCCCGATCGCATCCTTCACGATCTCAATCAGTTGGCGCAGGAGGACCTGGCCCAGTCCCATCGTTTCGTCACGCTGTTTTATTCCGANTTTGATCCACGGACGCGGCGTTTGCGTTACGCCAATGCGGCCCACAACCCTCCTTTGCTCTGGCGTGCGGAGCGTCGCAGCATCAATCGTCTGGACGCTGCGGGTCTGCTGATCGGCCTCCAGCCTGAGGCTGATTACAGCAGCGGCGAGGTGCGTCTGGACCCTGGAGATGTCCTGCTGTATTACACCGACGGCGTTACCGAAGCTCCTGGGATTACCGGTGATCGCTTCGATGAAGCGCGTCTGATCCGTGCTCTTGAGAGTGCCTGTCGCAGTGGCAAAGGATCCCAGGGCATTCTTGAAGCGTTGTTTGAGCGTCTTGATCGCTTCGTTGGTGCTGATCGTCAGCTCGAGGACGATGCATCGATGGTGGTTCTCAAGGTGCCTGAGGCGGTGACGCTCCCCAGCGTCAGCTCTCGACCGCTGGCCTGACAAGCTGAGACCAGAGGGATTGAACGGTATGGCGGGTGGAGTGACAGGGGGCTCCGAATCGACCTGGAGTGATCGTTTCGAAGAGGGCCTGCATCCCTTCATCGAGGCNTTCAATGCATCGATCGTTTTCGACCTCACCCTGCTTCAGGAGGACCTGGACGGTTCGATTGCCCATGCCCGAATGCTCGCATCATGTGGGGTGATTTCCGTTGAAGAAGCTGATCAACTGGTGATGGCCCTGAACACCATCCGCGCAGAGGCGGAGGCTGGTCGTTTCAAACCCGGGCTGGAGGATGAGGACGTTCATTTCGCAGTTGAACGTCGCCTGATCAGCCTGCTGGGCCCTGTTGGGAAGAAGCTTCACACCGGGCGCAGTCGCAATGATCAGGTGGGCACTGACCTTCGCCTGTGGTTGAGGCGTCGACTGGACGAGCTCGATGGTGACCTTCATCGTCTGCAACGGGCACTCTGGAGTCAGGCTGATGCCCATCGCGACACCCTGATTCCCGGGTACACCCATCTGCAGCGGGCACAGCCCTTGTGCCTGGCCCATCATCTGCTGGCCTACATCGAGATGCTTCAGCGGGATCGGGAACGCCTGAAGGACGTGCGTGGCCGCGTCAATGTCTCTCCGCTTGGAGCAGCAGCTCTAGCGGGAACCCCGGTGGCGATCGATCGTCGCAGCACCGCTGCGGATCTTGGCTTTGAATCCCTTTATCGGAACAGTCTTGATGCAGTCAGCGACAGGGATTTCTGCGTTGAATTCGCTTCCGCTGCCGCGCTGGTGATGGCCCATCTCAGCCGTCTGTCCGAGGAGGTGATCCTTTGGGCGTCGCAGGAATTCGGCTTCATTTCTCTGAGTGATCGCTGTGCCACCGGCAGCAGCCTGATGCCTCAGAAGAAGAATCCTGATGTGCCGGAGCTGGTGCGCGGGAAGTGTGGGCGGATCTTTGGCCACGTGCAGAGCCTGCTGACCATGATCAAAGGCCTGCCGTTGGCATACAACAAGGATTTTCAGGAAGACAAGGAAGCTCTTTTTGATGCTGTTAAAACCACGCGGGATTGTGTTGTCGCGATGGCGATCCTGTTCGAAGAGGGGCTCACCTTCCAGGTGGAACGCCTTGAGCAAGCGGTTGAGCGTGATTTTTCCAATGCCACCGATGTTGCGGACTATCTGGTGGGAAAGGGTGTGCCATTTCGAGAGGCCTATCAATTGGTCGGTGCTGTGGTTCGTCGTTGTTTGGAACAAAAATGTTTGCTGCGTGATCTCTCCCTCGAGCAATGGNAGGAGCTGCATCCCGCGTTTGAGGCCGATCTTCATGGGGCTTTAACGCCCAGAGCTGTTGTGGCGGCACGCCGCAGCGAGGGTGGCACCGCCTTTGAACGGGTGCATGAGCAGTTGGCGTACTGGTCCGATCAGCTGAAAGGGATCTGTTGATCTGGTGGTTAGGGATGCCCCGGTTGCACAGACGGGTCTACGCTGATCAAGCCAGCGGTACGCGCTTCATTTCCGAAGTCTTGGACCCATGGCGATGTCCCAGGTCCCTTCGGTCCTTCTTTTCGTACCCGGTCCACTTCAAACGTGAGCATTTTTGTCGGCAACCTCCCCTTCCGCGCTGAGCAGGAAGATGTGATCGAGCTGTTCGCCCAGTTCGGTGAAGTTGTGAACTGTGCCCTTCCCCTTGAGCGGGATACAGGCCGTAAGCGGGGTTTTGCATTTGTTGAGATGTCAGACGAGGCCACGGAAGAGGCCGCTATTGAGGGTCTGCAGGGCGCCGAGCTAATGGGTCGCCCCTTGCGGATCAACAAGGCTGAACCACGTGGGAGTGCACCACGACGCGGCGGCGGTGGTGGTGGTTACGGCGGCGGCGGTGGCGGTGGTTATGGCGGCGGTGGCGGTGGTTACCGAGGCGGCGGCGGTGGNTANGGCGGCGGTGGCCGCGGNGATGGTGGTGGCGGCTACGGCGGNGGCGGCGGTGGTTATGGCGGCGGTGCTGGCCGCGGAGATGGTGGTGGCGGCTACGGCGGCGGCGGTGGTTATGGCGGCGGTGCTGGTCGCGGAGATGGTGGTGGCGGCTACGGCGGTGGCGCTGGCCAGGACACAGGAGAGCGTCGTTCCGGGGCCCGTGGTTGGGAAGACCGCAGTTATGGAGCGCGTGAGAACAGTGGCGAAGGTGGTGGTTATGACGACGGTCGCAGCCGCCGCCGTCGCGGTTCGTCCGGAGGAGGTGGAGGTGGAGATGATTATTCCGGTTATGGCGGCGCCGAGGGCTGACTCTTGATTAAAGGCCGGCCTCTTCAAGTTGGCGGCCGGCCTCGATCAGAACATTCAGTTTCGCCTCTGGTCTCTGTGCCTGAAGTCCAAGGTTTCGACGCCAGTGACGGGCCCCCCGCACACCTTCAACCAGTTGAACCAGGTGTCGGCACAGATCCCAGAGTCGTCCTCCTCTCTGTAGGTGAGCTTCAGCATGGGGAATCATTCCCCGCACCACATCGGACGCCCTGATCTGTTGTGGCGGTTCACCGAAGATCAGCGCGTCAACGCTGGTCCAGCGCAGTGGATGGGAATAGGCAGCCCGTCCGACCATGGCTCCATCACAGGTTTCAAGGGCGGCAAGACAATCGTCCGGTGATTCCAGGCCACCGTTCAGTTCGATGGTCAGGTCCGGCCGTCTGCGTTTCAGAGCGATGACACGGTCGTGTTGCAGGGGTGGGATGGTGCGGTTCTGCTTTGGATCGAGCCCTTCCAGCCAGGCTTTGCGCGCGTGCACTGCGAAGCGACTTGCACCTGCCGCAGCAACCTGATCCACGAATGCTGTCAGCAGCGCGTCGTTATCCAGATCGTCGATGCCGATCCTGTGTTTAACCGTCACCGGCAGGTGGGCTGCGGCTCGCATCGCTTCCACACAGCGAGCCACCAGATCCGGTTCCGCCATCAGACAAGCTCCGAAATTGCCGGCCTGCACTTTCTGACTTGGGCAACCCACATTCAGGTTGATTTCGTCGTACCCCCAAGCTTCAGCCAGCCGTGCCGCTTCAGCCAGGAGAGCTGGATCGTCCCCGCCGACTTGCAGGGCAATGGGATGTTCGAGGGGATCGAAATCCAGCAACCGTTCCCGTCGTTGGCTGCGATGAAGTGCCTGGGCCACCACCATTTCGGTGTAAAGCAGTGCTCTGCGACTGATCTGACGCATCAGCACCCGAAAGTGGCGATCGGTGCAGTCGAGCATCGGTGCCACGCTGAATCGGTGGTGGTCAGTGGGAAGGCCTGATGCGGTCATCCATCCATTAGAACCGGCTCTGTTCCTTGATCTGGTCGCGATGACCCTCAGTGCTTCCGTTTTATCGCGACGCTCCCTGCTGCTCGCGGCTCTGGCCGGGGTGTCCAGAGATCTTTGGTGGCCGCGGCCGGTTCTCGCGGCTTCGAAGGCGGCAGACCCCCAATGGGATCTCAGTGCTGATGCCTGGCGGGAGCGTTTGTCGCCAGAGTCATACGACGTTTTGCGCAATGAAGGGACAGAACGTCCCTTCACCAGTCCCCTCAATGATGAGAAGCGTTCTGGGATTTATCACTGCGCAGGATGCGATCAGGCCCTGTTTTCATCTGAGGCCAAATTCGACAGCGGCACCGGTTGGCCAAGCTTTTGGCAGCCCTTGGAGGGGGCAATCGCCACGAAAGTAGATTTCAAACTGATCATTCCG
>PAEP01000031.1 GCA_002700765.1 Synechococcus sp. MED850 | reverse complement strand
GAAGTAGGACCCCATCGCCATGGTCAATAGCCACACCGCCCGGAAGCCCCAGAGGTTGCCCTTGTGCAGATAGCGCTCGGCGAAGTAAGCAACAAAACTGGAGCTCACCAAGACCACGCTGTTGATCAGGGGCATGCGCACCTCCAACCCCTCAACACCATCCGGTAGCCATTGGGGAGCCGTGAGCTTGAGCACGGCGTAGCCGGCGAAGAAGGCCAGGAAGATGACGCTCTCGGAGCAGAGGAAGATCACGAAGCCGGTCATGTTGTGACCGTCGTGCTTCACATGGCCAGGGGTGTGATTGAGCTGAATGTCGGGATTGACGCTGGTCATCGNTTCAGGCCTCCTGGGAACGGCGGACGTAGAACTCCTCGTCCTCGACGAGGGGGTGGCCCAGGCCGTAGCCGTAGGGCTCACTGATCACGGTGGGGATGTCGTCCTCGAAGTTCTCAGCCGGTGGTGGGGAGGGCAGCAGCCACTCCAGNCCGATGGCCCGCCAGGGATTGGGTGGAGCCTTCGGGCCCCGGGCCCAGGAGCTCACCATGTTGAGAATGAAGGGGATCGAGGCGACGCCGAGCATGAAGGCCCCGATGCTGGCGATCACATTCCAGATGGCGAATTCCGGGTCGTAGGAGGCCACACGACGGGGCATGCCCAGCAGGCCGGCCCAGTGCAACGGCAACCAGTTCAAGGTGGCGCCGATGAAGGTGAGCGCAAAGTGAACTTTCCCCAGGCCTTCGTAGTACATCCGCCCGGTGAATTTCGGGAACCAGTGATAGATGCCGGCGAACACCCCGAAACCGATCGTGTTGAAAATCACGTAGTGGAAGTGTGCAACCACGAAGTAGGTGTTGCCCACATGCACATCGATGGGAACCGTCGCCAGCATCACGCCGGTGATGCCGGCGAAGATGAAGTTGAACAGACCACCGAGGCAGAACAGCATCGGTGTGTTCAGCGTCAGGTTCCCCTTCCAGAGTGTGCCCAACCAGGCGAACACCTTCACTCCCGTTGGAACGGCAATCAGCATCGTGGTCGCCATGAACAGATTGCGCATCCACATCGGCGTGCCGGAATAGAACATGTGGTGTACCCACACGATCAGGCTGAGGAAAGTGATGCCGAAGGAGGCGATGGCTACGAACCGATAGCCGAAGAGTGGCTTGCGGGCATACACCGGAAACAGCTCAGAAAAGATGCCGAACACCGGCAGCACCAGCACGTACACGGCGGGGTGCGAATAGAACCAGAAAAAGTGCTGAAACAGCACCGGATCACCACCACCTTCTGGACGAAAGAAGCTGGTACCGAAGCTGAGGTCGAAGAGCAGCATCACCGCCCCCCCGGTGAGGGCCGGCAGGCCGACGAGCTGAATTGTCTGGGCGGCCCAGGCGGTCCAGACGAAGATCGGCATCTTGAAGAAGCCCATGCCGGGGGCCCGCATCCGGATGATCGTCGTCACGAAATTGACGGCGCCCATGATCGAGGAGATCCCCGACAGAGCCACCGCCAGAATCCAGAGAAACTGGCCGTTGATGAAGTGGTTCAGGGGGTTCTGCAGGCTCATTGGCGGATAAGACCACCACCCGGATGACGCCGGTCCGCCGGGGGCGAAGAAGCTGCCCATCAGCACCACGGCGAACACGGGCACCAGCCAGAAGGCGGCGGCGTTGAGCTTGGGAAACGCCATGTCTGGCGCGCCGATCATCGTGGGGATCAGCAGATTGTTGAAGCCGTTGAGGATTGGGAACAGAAACAGGAACAGCATCACTGTTCCGTGCATCGTGTAGAGGCCGTTGTAGACGCTCGGATCCACCAGATCGGCCGGAGGTGTGATCAGCTCACCGCGCACGATCATCGCCAGCAGACCTCCCACCAGCAGGAAAAACAGAGAGGTGGCGATGTACTGAATCCCGATCACCTTGGCATCGGTGTTGAAGCTGAAGAAGCGCTTCCAGTTGTCCGGTGCACCGGGGACCGGATGGGGCGCCTTGAGGATGCGGGGGTCGTAGTTGGTGGTGGTCA
Organism: Synechococcus sp. MED850; assembly: GCA_002700765.1. The sequence continues at coordinate 20,202 of PAEP01000031.1, read as the reverse complement.
TGGCTCAGGCGTCGTGCGGGAGGTTTGGATCACCGGGGTCGTTCACCAACGGAGGCGGTGCAGGCGGCACCGTGGCCCAGCCCTTGTCACCGCGGGCGATGCGGCGGTCGTAGAGCGCTCTGCCGGGGTCGAGGCCGGGTTGGAGGGATTGCGTCGCCGTTCGCTTCAGCCATTCGCCGAATGCCTCGTCTGATTCGACGATCACATTGGATTGATTCATCGACATGTAGGCACCGCTGAACATGGCGTCCCGCAACCGGAATCGCCCTTCTTTGGTGGGCGTGAGGCTGTAGGAGATGAGGCTGCCGGGAACGATGTCCTGCTTCAGTCGGAAGGCAGGCACGTAGAAGCTGTGAATCACATCTTCAGACTGCAACTGGAGGTTCGCTCGCTGATCAATGGGGAGGTGCAGCTCGGAGCTGCGCACACCGTTGGGGTAAACAAATTCCCAGCTCCATTGGCGTGCGATCACCTGGATCGGTCCCACTTGAGCGATCGGATCGGCTTGAATCAGCTCACGCGTATCAGCCCCAATGGCGTATTTCTGCTTCGGCCCCAGGGCGTTGAGGGTGTCGTTCACCTTCATCGAGTAGAAGGCGATGGCGAACACAAGAAGCAGGGGAATCACCGTCCATGTGATCTCCAGCTTGGTGTTGCCTTCGATCGGCGCACCATCGTTTTCGTCGTACTTACCAGCGCGGTTGAACAACAGCACCCAACCCATCACTCCGGTGCAGCCGAAGAAGATGAAGGAGCCGATGCCGGTTTCNANCGCGAACAGNTCGTCGACNTAGGGCGCCGCNNNNGAGGCCTGNGGNGGNAACCAGCTGTANGACCACATCGCCATCANTTTGGCGATCACCAGNTTGATCGCCACAGCGATCGNGATGATCACNATGGCGCCGATGTTCGGGCTNTTCTTGGGAGCAGTGGTGGTCATGGCAGCACCTCNTTNAGATCNGCACCNGCGGCNANCAGNTGGTCNGCGGTGATGTGCACGCCGAAGTCGCTGGCGAGCCAGGCGCCGAGACTTCCATGCAATCCCATTAACACCAGCATCGAGGCTCCTGCCAGCAGATAAAGCCAGGTGACCTGGCGGCCCATGTCCTTGCGCCAAACAAAGCGTTGATAGCCACGCCAGACGGTCATGGCGACGATCACAAGGAGAATGGCGACGCCGCCGATGGCATGCCAAAGCATGGTGTCGATGGCGGTCTGTCCGAGAATGCTTCGGACGCCGGGGAGTGGCACCGCCAGCAGCATTTCGTAGAACCCGGCAGCAACCGTGAAGAAGCTGATCCCGCTGCAGGCCACCAGGTTGTACCAACCCACATCGTGGAAGCCGCTGCGGGTCACGGGCAGGGCGAGAAAACGGAACACCCGCTTCTCCAAGGGGTAAAACGCGCCAGCGAAGTCGAAGGCGATCCCGATCGCGAACAGCCCGATGGTGAGATGCACCAGATTCGGGTGCAGCGGGATCGCGTAAGGCAAATCATTGGCACCCAGGGAGTCGCTGATCTCATTGATCGGCGAGGTGATCGAGGCGATCAGGGTCATGACAGCACCCCCTCGCGAATGGCATCCACCACAGGCACCGTGTGCAGGCCGTAGATCCACACAAGCTTGTCGCCCAGATAAACCTGGGCGATCACCAGGCCCGCCAGTACGAAGTCGATGGCGAGGAAACCCTTCGGCAATTTGCCGGGATCTTTCTGACGAGCGACATAGCGCCAGCCGGTGAGCAGCGCCAGCACGCCAGCCAGGGACCAGCCAATCGTGCTGTGGTAGTTGAGGATGTCGCGCGAGGCCCCGTAGGGATTGGCCAGGCCGGCTTCGACCTGACCAAAGATGATCGCGACGAAGATCGCCACCGTGGCAACGATCAGATTCCAGAAGCTGACTTCGAACAGATTTTTCTTTCTGGTGACCACTCCGATCACGTCGAAGACCACGGTGATCAGCGCCATGGAGATCACGAAGTGCACGACAATCGGGTGAATGACGTCAAGCCAGGGAAGGTTTTTGTCGTTGAGCGGAGGAAGAAGCTCGAGCATCGGCAAGCCGAGCGGCAGACATCTGAAGGATGGACAAGGGTTGAAGCACGGTCATCCCTCCATAAGGAAATACAACTGGCCGAGTTGTCTGACTCACTCGCTCAGGTGTTCTCTGCTACCTCGATTCTCAAGACTGAGCCTGCGATCTCCAATAGCCCAGGACCTGGACGACGATCACCGTCAACAAGATGGGCATCACAACACAAAGGGACACCAACCGGAATTCGTCCTGCCAGGAAGCCAGAGCAGAACGAGGTAAAACATTGTCTGTGAGATAGAGGCTGTAAGCGGCCAGCAAAATCACACCTTCGAATCTGGAGATGCTGCGACGGGTCCAGAAGATCGGAAGACAGACAATGGTGGCAATCATCATCACCGGAAGATCCTCCGAGATCAGCTCACCACTCACCTGGAGTCCTCCAGCACCACTGATCGCAGCGCATCCTCCAAGAACCATCAGCAGATTGAGGAGGCAGCTGCCCACAACATTGCCAACGGCAAGATCGGTGCGTCCTTTCATCGTTGCCACTACTGAGGTGATCAGCTCTGGAGTCGAGGTCCCCGTGGCAACGATCGTCAGTCCGATGACGGACTCAGGAACATTCAGGTAAGCCGCAGCCGAGCTGGCACCGTTCACGAGCACCCGCGAACCGAAGACGAGAAGCGTGATCCCGATCAGCAACTGAATGAAGGCGATGAGCATCGCCCGGCGGTTTGTGCGTGGTTGGGTTTCATCCCCGGCAGTGATCTCATCGGAATGGATCTCCTCTTTTGCCGTTCGGATTTCCCAGACCGTGTTGATCAGCAATCCGATCAACAGGGCTACACCTGCCTGCCAGGTCATCCGACCGGCAGAGGCCATCCCCCAGGCGGCCGCGGAGATGGCCAGAAGAACAGGGACATCTCTGCGCACCAGACGGTTCTCGACCCGCAGCGGCAAGATCACCGCTGAGCAACCAAGAACAACAAGGATGTTGAAAATATTGCTTCCCACCACATTGCTGACGGCCAGATCATCTGAGTTCTGAAGGATCGAGCTCACGCTCACAAACAGTTCAGGTGCGCTTGTCCCGAAGGCAACCACGGTGAGACCGATCACCAGCTGGGGAATCCCGCAGATGGTCGCAACCGTGACCGAGCCCTTGACGAACTGATCACCCCCCAAAAACAGCAGAACAATTCCCCCGATCACTTCGAGGCTGTAAATCAGAAAAAGAGGCGCCTCGGGCATTCGACCACTGAGGAGGGGGTGGCGGTGATTCTGCTCTGCCGCCAAATCGACTTAAGGTTCACCGATCGATCAGGCTTTTCAGCTTTGCTCAACCGCATCAACGCCACCAATCTTCGCGGTGACGTCTTCGGTGGTCTGACGGCTGCAGTGATCGCTCTGCCCATGGCCCTCGCCTTCGGCATCGCCGTCGGCAACGCGTCCGGTGTTCCCGGAGCTGGTGCAGCAGCTGGCCTATGGGGTGCCGTGATCATCGGCCTTGTGGCCTCGCTTTTCGGGGGGACGCCAACCCTGATTTCGGAGCCCACTGGTCCGATGACCGTGGTGTTCACCTCCGTGGTGATCAGTTTCTCCAGCTCGGCGGAAAGCCCTGAGAAAGCCCTTGCGATGGCGTTCGGCGTCGGCGTCCTCGCCGGCGTGTTCCAGATCCTTTTCGGATTGTTCCGGTTGGGTCGTTACATCACGATGATGCCCTACACGGTGATTTCGGGCTTCATGTCCGGCATCGGCATCATTCTGGTTCTCCTGCAGCTTGCGCCCTTTCTTGGTCAGGATCCCAAGGGAGGTGTCATCGAAACGCTGACCCAGCTGCCGGCTCTCATTCAGGGCACTCGCCCGATGGAGTTGCTTCTGGCGTTGATCACACTTGCGATCCTTTGGTTCACGCCATCACGCGTGAAGAAGTTCTGCCCTCCTCAGCTCCTGGCTCTGATCGTTGGAACGGTCCTGGCGGTCACCGTGTTCAAAGAGGCCGGTTTGCGTCAAATTCCGGAATTTTCTGCCGAGTTTCCAACCTTCACCCTTCCCGACTTCTCCGGTGGTGAGATGCGAATGATGGTGGTGAATGCAGCAGTGCTCGGGATGCTCGGCTGCATCGATGCGCTGCTCACATCCGTGGTGGCCGACAGTCTCACCAGAACCGAGCATGACTCCAACAAGGAGCTCATCGGTCAGGGGATGGCCAACGTGGCCTCCGGGCTGTTCGGTGCACTGCCTGGAGCCGGAGCCACCATGGGAACGGTGGTGAACATTCAGGCCGGCGGTCGGACGGCACTGTCCGGTGTGATTCGGGCCACGATTCTGATGTTGGTTGTTCTTCTGGCGGCACCGGAGGCTTCCAAGATCCCTCTGGCTGTGCTGGCGGGAATCGCACTGAAGGTTGGAATCGACATCATTGACTGGGAATTTCTGAAGCGGGCCCATCACCTGTCGTTGAAGGCGGCTGTGATCACGTACGGCGTGATCATGCTCACGGTGCTGGTTGACCTCATCACCGCCGTGGGAATCGGTGTCTTTGTGGCCAATGTGCTGACCATCGATCGCATGAGCACGCTGCAATCCAAGCGTGTGAAGACGATCAGCACGGCGGATGACGATGTTGAACTCAGCTCAGAAGAGCAATTGATGCTTGATCAGGCTGGGGGGAAGGTTCTCCTGTTTCAGCTGGCAGGCCCGATGATTTTCGGTGTGGCCAAAGCCATCGCCAGGGAGCACAACGCCATCGGCAACTGTCAGGTTGTTGTGTTTGATCTGTCCGAGGTCTCTCATCTGGGGGTCACTGCAGCCATTGCACTTGAGAACGCTGTGAAGGAAGCGATGGAAGTCGGACGTCAGGTGTTCATGGTGGGTGCAACCGGCAGCACCGAGAGCAGGCTGCGCAAACTCAAGCTGCTCAATCGTTTGCCGTCCGATCACATCACGACCGACCGCTTGCAGGCGCTCACGCTGGCGGTGGGTTCGCTGACTCCAGACCGAAGGAATGCTTGATCGCCTCACCCTGACGGCTCCGGATGATTGGCACGTGCATCTGCGCGACGGTCAGATGCTGAATCAGGTGGTGAGGCACACCGCCCGCGTGTTTCGGCGGGCGATTGTGATGCCCAACCTTCGGCCTCCCGTCACCACGGCGTCACAAGCGAGGGCCTACCGCCAGAGAATTCTTGAAGCGTGCCTTGAGCAGCCTGCGTTCACACCGTTGATGACGGCATACCTCACGGACACCACGGATGCGGCTGATCTTGAGGACGGTTTTCGTGCCGGTGTGTTCACGGCGGCCAAGCTCTATCCGGCCAACGCCACCACCAACTCCTCAGCTGGGGTGACGGATCTCGCCAAGATCGGATCTGTGCTGGCCTGCATGCAGAGAATCGGGATGCCTCTTCTCATCCATGGCGAGGTCACCGATTCGGATGTGGATGTGTTTGATCGCGAAGCGGAATTCATCACGAGGCATCTGAAACCCTTGCGTCGGAACTATCCCGAGTTGCGTGTTGTGTTCGAACACATCACAACGGAGCAGGCGGTTGATTTTGTGGGCTCGTCAGAACGCAACCTGGCCGCCACGATCACCCCGCATCATCTCCACATCAACCGAAATTCAATGTTTGCAGGCGGGTTTCGCAGTGACTTTTACTGCCTGCCCGTCGCGAAGCGCGAACAACATCGTCTGGCCCTGCGAAAGGCAGCCACGAGTGGGGATCCCCGCTTTTTTCTGGGCACGGACTCCGCTCCCCATAGCCGTGCTGCCAAGGAGACCGCCTGCGGATGTGCCGGCATCTTCAATGCGCCCCATGCTCTCGAGAGCTACGCGCAGGTGTTCGATCAGGAGGGAGCTCTGGATCGACTGGAGGGTTTCACCAGCCTGAATGGGCCCACCTTCTATGGACTGCCTGTGAACACGGATCAAATCACGCTTGAGCGGGTGGATCAGCTGGTTCCGGACCTTGTAAACGGGCTTGTGCCCTTCCATGCTGGAGAGATCCTTCCCTGGAAGCTCAAAGCATGCATCTGATCAAGTTCAGCTCGGAAGACTGCGGCACGTGCCACAGAATGAGCCACTACGACGGCAAGGTTGCCGAGGAACTCGGATGTAGCTTCGTGTCTGTGATGCTTCAGGACACAGAGGCCTATCGCAAATATCGACGCATCCTGCTTGCGCAGTATCCAAATAAGGAAGGGATGGGTTGGCCAACGTATCTGCTGGTGAATGACCCAGAAGGAGAATTCACCATTCAAGGAGAACTCAAAGGCGGAATGCAGAAGGGTGAATTTCGGGAGAAACTCAATGCTCTTCTGGAGGGCAATTAACGATATCGATTGAGCTGGTTGATCATTTTTGACACGATGGCTGTCCAGCCTGTTTGATGGCTGGCGCCGAGGCCTGAACCGTTGTCGCCATGAAAGTATTCATTGAAGCGGATCAGGTCTTTCCAGTGCTGATCTTGGTTGAAGTAGTCAATGGAACCATTGAAAGGGCGACTTCCGGTTTCGTTGCATCGGAAGATATTGATCAGGCGCTCTTCAAGTTCGAGTGAAATTTCCCATAGATTCATAAGATTGCCTGAGCCTGTCGGGAACTCCATTTTTAAGTCGTCGCCATAATAATGAGCATATTTTTGGAGGGCTTCGATGATTAGATAATTGATTGGCATCCAGACAGGACCGCGCCAATTTGAGTTGCCGCCGAACATGGGAACGGGGCTGTCTGCAGGGCTGTAGGAGATGCTGCCCTCTTCATCACCCTCTCGATAGGTGTAAGGGTTGTTTTCGTAGTGCTTCGATAATCCACGGATGCCGTAGGGAGAAAGGAATTCAGCCTCATCGAACACCCGTTCCAGAATCCTAATTAGCCTTGATTTTGGTACAAGGGCATAAAGAATTCGGTCATTGTGCCATTCACCCAGGTAATCCAATTCAGGAAAGGGCTCTCCACGGTCGATGGCTCTTTGTTGAAGGATGGGTTGTATATCCAGCATTGGGAACTGGTTCACTGTGCTTCGGTCGAAGGAGGCGACAGCGAGCAGCGGAATCAGTCCTGCGAGTGAACGGGTTCTGAGGTAATCAGCGCTGCCGTCAACTCGATCGAGAACGTCGTAGTAAAAACCGTCCTGCTCGTCCCAGCACACATAATTCCGACCATCATTGGCATTCAGGGAATAGGTCAGTTTCCAAAAATCTTTGATGAAACGACCAATCGAGTCGCTGTAACCCTTGTGCTTCTTGCCGATTTCAACGGCAAGCTCAAGTATGTTGAGGCTGTACATCGCCATCCAGGATGTGCCGTCTGGCTGTTGAATCCTGCTTCCATCGTTCAAGCGTCTGGAGCGATCGAAAATGGCAATGTTGTCGAGGCCGAGAAACCCTCCGTCAAACATGCCGTCCTTGTTCACATCTGTCCGGTTGGCCCACCAGCCGTATTCCAGAAGCAGTTTTTGATAAGCAGCTGAGAGTTCATAAAGGCAGGGCTGGTCATGCCGTTTTTTCTCGATCTGATGAATCCTCAGCGTCGCCCATGCTCCAATTGGAGGGTTGGGGTCGGAGAGCGACCATTCGTAGGCGGGTGATTGGCCGTTTGTCGCGGTGTAGTTGTGCGTTCTGAGGATGCCAGCCTGGCGTCGCGCTTCGTAGGGGTCGTATTCAGCGAATGCGACGGCGTGGAACATCAGATCCCACTGGCAGAAATAGGGATATTCCCAGGAATCTGGCATTGAGATGATGTCGCTGGCGTTCATGCTTCGCCAGTAGGACTGCTCGGTTTTCCAGCGCTGCTGAGCAGGCTGCGGCCCGGTTGAATCGCCGACGAGCCAGCGATGCACGAACCAGTTGTAATACTGACGGCCCCAGTACAAACCAGCCCCTGCCGCAGTGTGAATGCTGCGATCCTGATCGGAGAGATCAGGGGCCACCCAGCGCAGATACTCCTGCCACTCCTGCCGGCGCTGCTTGAGCAATTGATCAAATTGCTCATCCGAAAACACATCCGCTTGCGTGGTGATGTCGCTGCGGCTTAAACGCAGATCAACCGTCCAGTTTTCACCACTTTCAATGGTGCCTTTGAGGTTAAAGGCTGCCTTGCTTCCCATGGATTTGGGATTGATTGCAGATGTGTCGCCTTCAATAAGATGGCGATGAAAGGCATCCTTCACATAGGGATTGCTGAGCGGCAGCCCGAACAACTTTTCGGTGTTGGACTCATTTTCGGTGAACCAGATCGCTGCGTCTTGCCGGCATCGCAGGATGTAGGGGGGAAGCGTCGCGATGGCTGGAGTGACGATGGAACCATCGGCGCCGTGCATGCTTGGCTTGGTTTGACCTTTTGTGCCCCAACTCCAGGTGTTGCGCAGCCAGAGTTGCGGAAGCACGTGGAGATCTGCTTTTTGCGGGCCTCGGTTTGTGGCGGTGATCCGGATCAGAATGTCTTCTGGCCCAGCTTTGGCATACTCAATCTCAACATCGAAATAACGGTTTTCATCAAAGATTCCAGTGTCAACAAGTTCGTATTCAGGTTGCGATCGATCGCGACGGCTGTTTTCTTCCCTCAGTTGTTCGTATGGGAATTGTTGCTGCGGGTATTTGTAAAGCGCTTTTGAATAACTGCCGGTGGGTGTTCCCGCCAGATGGAACATATAGTCCTTCACGTCTTCGCCGTGATTGCCTTCCGGGTTGCTGAGTCCGAACAGGCGCTCTTTCAGAATCGGATCTTCGCCATTCCACAGCGCCATGGCGAAGCAGATGCGGCCCTTGTCGTCACAGAACCCAAGCAACCCATCTTCCCCCCAGCGGTAGGTGCGGCTATGGCTGTGATCAAAGGGAAAATGATTCCAGGCATTGCCGTCATGGGAATAATCCTCGCGGACCGTCCCCCACTGACGTTCAGATAAATAGGTCCCCCAGAGATCCCAGGTGGCTTCCCCGTTATCCCGCTGTGTGCGGCGGGCTATTTCAGCGGATTCTTTCATGCCCTGACAGGCTCACAAGCACAAGGTAGTCAGGTTCAAAAAGGCTGCCGCCTGCGTGCATACAAGTGGGGGCAGGGGGACTTGAACCCCCACAGGCCTTTCAGCCCAAGCGATTTTAAGTCGCGTGCGTCTACCGATTCCGCCATGCCCCCATGCTGGACATTCTAGATTTCGACAACTCGCCTGTCGGTCTTGGACCTCCAGTCCCTGCTCAGCGGAATTCCGCAGGACACCCTGCTTGTTGTGGCGGCCTACGTGGTTTTGGCAGGCCTTTACCTTCTGGTGGTTCCCCTCTTGCTGTTCCTTTGGATGAACAGGCGCTGGCACCGGATGGGCAACGTGGAACGGCTGGGGATCTACGGACTGGTCTTCCTGTTTTTCCCGGGAATGGTTGTGTTCGCTCCGTTTCTGAATTTCCGTCTCAGCGGCCAGGGAGACAGTTGATTTGACCAGAGCGAAGGTTCTGCTTGTTGGCCTCATCATCCTGGGGCTTGGTGCTGTCGGTTATGTCGGATTCAGTGCTGCGGGATTGGAGGGATTCTCGGCAGGAATCGCCGCCCAGTCCCTCCTCGTCCTGATCGTGCTCGTATGGACAGGGTCTTATCTGTTCCGCGTGATCACCGGTCAGATGACCTTTATGGAGCAGCGACGTCGGTACCGCGACGTCTATGACGAGAAAGCCAAGCAAGATCTTGAGGATCGCTTCAACGCCCTTCCTGAAGCTGAACAGCAGGAGCTGCTGCGACGGCTTGACCTGAACGGAGACGCATCGACATCAGACTCATAGGCTCAACGGGTTGTTCCGTCTATGGCAGAAACGTGACTTCCATCGCGCAGCGATTTGCACAGCTGAAACAGGACGGTCGGCTTGCACTCATGCCCTTCGTGATGGCTGGTGATCCTGATCTTGAAACCACCCGGGAGGTACTCCTTGGCTTGGAGCGTGGTGGGGCAGACATGGTGGAACTCGGCATGCCCTACAGCGACCCCCTTGCTGATGGGCCTGTGATTCAAGCGGCCGCTTCGCGTGCATTGACGGCGGGCACCACACCTGCGCGTGTCCTGGAGATGTTGGCGAGTCTCAAAGGTGAAATCTCCATTCCTGTGATTCTGTTCACTTACAGCAATCCATTGCTCAATGTGGGAATGGAGTTGTTCTGCGATCAAGCCTCTGCCGCAGGTGCGTCCGGATTGGTTGTGCCAGATCTTCCGCTTGAGGAAGCAGAGCGTCTATCGCCTCTGGCGGCTGAACGTGGCCTTGATCTCGTGCTTCTTGTTGCACCAACAACTCCCCCCCAGCGCATGGAACGGATCGCGCTGAGGAGCAGGGGTTTTACTTATCTCGTCAGCGTTACAGGGGTCACAGGAGAGCGTGCCCAGATGGAAACCAGAGTGGAGGGATTGGTACATCAGCTCAAGCAGTCATCGCCAGTACCCGTTGCCGTCGGCTTTGGAATCTCCGGTGTGGATCAGGTCAAGCAGGTTCGTCGCTGGGGTGCTGATGGTGCGATCGTTGGAAGTGCTCTCGTGAAAAGAATGGCTGCTGCGGCTCGAACAGAGGTTGCCGCAGAAGCTGAAAAGTTTTGCCTGGAGTTGCGTCAGGCGGCCAACTGATTGGCTCGCATCACGCTGCACAGAGACAGTTCAACCAACATTAAAAAAGCCCCGAAACAACTCGGGGCATTAGGGTTTTCAGGTTTTAAAATGGCTCAGAGCTTTGGCTTGCGCCCACCTGTTGATCACTCTTCGTCTTCGTCGGTGCCACCAACTGGGACCAGGCGAATCTGCTTGCGCCCGAGCTTGATTTCAAAATCATCACCGGGTTTCAGATCCAGCAGTGCGGTGTAGGCCTTGCCAATCAGCAGGTTGCCGTTGCCTTGAACGGTGGCCACATAGCTTAGTTTGCGACCACCTTTGCCGACTCCACCTACACCACCGATACCAAGACTGACTCCTTTGGCTTCCAGAAGTGCTTCGTAGAAAGCAGTGAAGTTCAGTCGCTCGCCACCATCTTTCTTGTTGGATACGTAGCCACAGGCGCGGACCAGATCAGACTTGCTGACATCACCCAGCTCCTTGACTTTGTTGAGAAGGTCGCTCCCTGTGAGCATTGTTTGAAAATTGAATCAACATCGACAACATAGCGTTTGATCAACCATCTGTGCCATCCTTTGGCCTGGATTGTTTTTATCTGGACCAGGTTTTCCTATGGCTCGTTTCGTTCTCTGGGGGACTTACTGCCAGGATGCGCTTGAGAAGCGAACACCTTTTCGCGATGAGCATCTCTCTCGCCTGCATTCTCTCAAGCAGGAGGGAACTCTTGTGACGCTGGGTCCCACAGAAGGGAGCACCCATGTGTTTGGAATTTTTGAGGCAGAGGAACTGTCAACCGTGCAAGACCTGATCCATGCCGATATCTATTGGACGCAGGGAATCTGGACTGAGGTAGAGGTTTATCCCTGGATCCAGGCATTCTGAGCCTGCGTCCAGATCCATTCAGCCACCAACTGGTCGCCGTCCGGACCCAAGGCATCCTGGTAGCCACTCATCTGACCGATTCCATGGGCTGCGATCTCAGCTATCGCATCCACAGATGCAAGACCACGACGTTCCAACGCTGCCAATTTCAACGTCTTGCCTCGGCGAATGATATTTCCTCCATTGATGTGGCAAGCCGCGCAATGCTGTTCAAACAAAACGGCGCCTTGGCTGGACTGGTCTTCCGCCAAGGCGCATTGCGGCGAAAGGATGAACAGGCCAAGGTTCAGTGCCATTCCAACGAGCACTGATCTCCACCATCTCCTCTGGAGCACCGATGGATTGCGTTCAATCACTGAGGCATTCGGCTTTGCCGCTCAGTTTGCTTCAGCGGTGTTCAGTGTTCGCTGATAGCGCTGCACCAGTTCTTCAGGGGAGCGGTAGCTCTGGGGAAGAGATGTGTGCAGCCGCTGAAGATAGTCCCAGCAGATGGTGCGGCGGATCGACTTCAGATCGCGGCCTGAGGAAACAAGGCGTCTGAGCGCCTGGCAGTACGTGGCGAATCCTGCTTCCAGGTCTCCGATGGTCAGCGCCTTGGTTGCAGTCGGCATTGGCAACAGTCGGATCAGCAAGTCCTGACTTTCGCCGCGACCTGGCCTTTCCGTCTGTTGCCAGGATCACGGCTTCAGCACCTGAGAAGCGGATGGCGGAGCGGGATTTGATGCGCTTCCTGGACAAGGTGACGCAGCTGAAGCAACTGGTGGACAGCCTGGAAGCTGAACCCCATCGGCGCGAACAGCTTGCTGGCTGTTCATCCCACAATCAGGTGGTCCAACTGGCGAACAGCTGGGGGTACGAGATCGGTCGGCGTTGGGGAGAGCCCGAGCCATCCGCGCTGAAGTCCGACAACCTGCTCCTCAGTCCCCTACCTGAAACTGGTGAGGAGCTTGAACGCGTGCTGCATTGCGGCGACGGATGGCGGCTTGTTCTGATCACCTCCAACGAGGCGTGTTGTCCAGAGGGGCTCTGGATGGACCAGGTTGAGCATGAATGGGTGATGGTGCTGAAAGGAAGTGCTCAGCTGCGCATCGAGGATCCAGACCGCTTGGTTGATCTCAGTGCAGGTGATCATCTGCATCTGCCTCCTCGATGTCGCCATCGGGTTGAACGGACGGATCCTGCTCCAGGAACGATTTGGTTGGCACTGCACTGGGTTGATTCCGCGTCACCCGGCTTGAACGTCTGACCAGCCAGTAGGAGGCTGCAAGGGAAATCGAGGCAGCTCCCAGTCCGAAGAGGAGCTGCGGTTTGTTTTCAGCTCCAGTCGGAAGAACAATCACCTTGCGTGCGACGGCGGTGAGAGCTGTGACGAGAACCAATTCGATCTGCACCACATGGCGTCTGAGGTAGCTGGTGATGTTCTGAAGAACCTCAAGAGCGATCAGAACGGTGAGCAGATCCCCAAGCACCTTGATCAGGTCATCTCCAAGCCAGGTGGCCTCAGTCCCCTGGAGAAGCTTGCTGGCCATCGACAGCATCAACTGGATCAGGGCTGCGACGATCACGACTCCAGTGATCAGCGTGAGAAACCGAGCAACCTCGCGTTCTCCGGCATCGACGAGCGAGAGGAAAGAATTCCCCTGGCGATGGGGCTGTTTCACCAAGGATCAGTCGTTGAAAGGGTTGTAGTAAGGCCGCGCTGACGTGTCACTGGGGGGATTGACCACCTTCGTGTCACAGCTGATTGCTCCGTCAGCACTGGTGACGCAGTTGGTTGGCACAATCTGGCTCTGCTTCCCGACATTGCTGTTTGGGCCCAGTAACCAACCTTCGGACTGAGCCAGCACCCGAACACTCCCGAGCAGAGGAATCGCGAGCGTCAATCCGAGCGCAGGAAGCAGCTTCACCAGATCCATCAATCGGTCGTTGGGATTACCACTTTGCCGCTGATGCCCCCTAGTTGGGACAGTCGTCACGGATTTCCTGAAGAAGTAGATCCAACTGGCTGAAGGGATCGGATGGCGCTGGTTCTGCCGAGGAGGACGTCGAACCGTCTTCCTCCTGCCATTCCCGCTCCACTTGGCACAGCTTTGAAGCAAGACCGGAAAGACCGTTCAGTCGAAACTCCCGTTCCAGCACCTCCAGAATTGCGGGCATCCGGGTGGAGAGGGCCCGCAAACTCCTCCGCAGATCCGCTTGCGTTCGGCCCTGATGCTTCAACCAGTCCTTGAGCAGTGGCGTTAGCTCCTGTTCGAATTCAGGACTCCAGGAAGACATCGACATCGGCTTCAGGGACCCGTGGGAAACCAGCGATCCAGTTTGCGTCGTGCGCGCTCGCGAATGTCAGGTGTGATGTGGTTGTTCCAGATCCCGATCATTGCCGTTAGCGCCACCAGATCATCGGTGAACCCGGCAACCGGGAGGAAATCCGGGATCAGATCAGCCGGCATCAGGAGGTAGCTGAGGGCCGCCAGCATTGTGAGACGCACAGGTGGCGGTGTTGATGCATCAAGCACCAGCTCAAGGGCTTCCAGTGCTGGTCCGGCAATGGTGCGCCCCGCCCGGTTCAGAAGCCGCTTGAGCAGCCCTTGGTCCACCACCTCGCTGTCCAACAAGGTGGCATCAACCGTTGCCTCCGATGCGGAAGGGCCTGTTGAAGTGAAAGGTCTGCTCATCCCATCGCACTCTCTGTAGACGTATTTAACTTCGCCTATCCTGAAGATGCTGACCAGCTGGGCTACCGAACCCTCAGTGGGTGGATTCCACCAGTCCGCTTTGGATGCCCGTCTTGCGGAGTTTGCGGAGGGCGCGCTGCACAACCTGACGGCAATACTCCCTAGAGCAATTCATATGTCGGGCCACCTCAGCCAGGGTGCGCCACTCATGGGTTCCATCCAGTCCGAAGCGAAGTGTCACCACCGTTCTCTCCTTCGGTGTGAGGTTGGCCTTGTTCAGGAGAGTCCACACCGATGCTGTTCGCTCGGCAATTTCGGCCCGCTCCATCGGAGGTAACTCATCGCTGGGCAGAACGTCCACCAGCTCTGAAGGATCGGACTTCGATTTGACAACACCCTGCAGGCTGACGGTGACACTGCGGAGCTCGCAGGCCAGCAAGTCCTCGACTTCGGCGACTGGAATGCCCATGTACTCGGAGAGTTGCTCCGTGGAGGCAGTGAGACCATTGGTCTGCATCAATCTGGCCTTGGCCGCCCTCAGCTTGGTGAGCTTTTCATTGACGTTGACCGGAATACGAATGGTTCGGCTCTGGGTGGAAAGGGCACGGTTGAGTCCCTGACGGATCCACCAGTAGGCGTAGGTCGAAAATCGATGCCCACGGGTTGGGTCGTACTTCTCAACAGCCCGAGTCAGCCCCAGCGTTCCTTCCTGAATCAGATCAAGTAAATCCAATCCCTTTCCTTGATATCTTTTCGCGAGATTGACAACAAGACGAAGGTTGGACGTGATCATCTGATTCTTCGCCCTTTCGCCACGACGAATCACAACCTTTTCTTCATCGTTGTAATCACATGCTGGACCTGTTCCGCCGGCAAGCTGACACCGTTCAGTGATGGCCACCATGGCCTGAACCTTTCTCCCCATCATCAGTTCCTGCTCTGGGGTAAGCAGCTGGTGGCGCCCGATTTCGCCGAGAAATGCACTCAGAGAGCTCACCATCGGAAACTTTTCGCTGAAATGAACCTAGAACCAAAGTGTTTTTATTTGGCTGGTGTAATAAAGACTGCGGAATTCATTTTTAATGCATGATTAAAGGGTTTGTTCGTTGTCCTGAAGATAATCTTGAAAGATGCGGGAGTTGAAGCCGCTAGGGTCCATGCGTCACTGCTGTCTGAACCATGACCTTGGCCGTCGCTCTCACGGCTGATCTCGCCAAAAATGCCGGAGTGGCTTACGTCCACTACCTGAGCTTCATGCTCTGCTTCGGTGCTCTTGTGCTGGAACGGCGCCTGATCAAAGCCGATCCAAACCGCGGTGAAGCGACAGCGATGGTGATTACGGACATCGTTTATGGCATTGCTGCACTCGCCCTGTTGGTGAGTGGCATTCTGAGGGTGATTCATTTCGGCCAAGGATCTGAGTTTTATACCCAGAATCCTTTGTTCTGGTGGAAGGTTGGCGTCTACCTGTCTGTGGGCGCACTGTCTTTGTATCCCACCATTACTTATATCCTCTGGGCCATTCCTCTGCGCAAGGGTGAACTTCCCAAGGTGAGTCAGGCACTGGCATCCCGGCTTGGTTGGATCATCAACATCGAGCTGGTCGGATTCGCTTCGATTCCGATGCTCGCCACCTTGATGGCGCGAGGCGTCGGTCTTCCGGCCGCCTGATGCAACCGGATCCCTGCCCCCCTGCTGCTGAGATCCGGTTGCTCGATGAGCCGTTGAAACGCCTGGCTGTTCAGGAGCCCGCTCCCGGCTATGTCAAAGCGTTGGCCACCACGGGTTTTGGCTTGCCGAGCCTGAACCATTGGTGCGTCTGGATCGAACCCGAGCCTGAACCCTCTGATCGCTGGAGCCGGCGCTGGCATCAATCCGTTGGATCAGCGCTCAGCAATTGGCGGAGTGTTCTCCCGATCACCGTGGTGGATCATCCCGACCGGGCCCAGATCAGCATCCTGCGGCGACGACCCCCGCGTCGACGCACGCCGAACGGCTGGCGCGCCAGCAATGGTCGCAGCACCCTTCAGGTCGCTGAGCTGGTCCGCGCGGGCCAATTTCGGCGTGAGCCCCTGGTGGAGGGGATGGTGTCTCCGGAGCTGCGTGCTCAAGCGCTCGAGGCCACGGCGTTGCATGAGCTTGGTCATGCGTTCGGTCTCTGGGGTCACAGCGACGATCCCCTCGATGCTCTGGCCGTTCATCAGGGCGCCAAGCCGGTGCTCACTCCTACGGATCGAGACAAACGCACGCTCGACTGGGTTCGTCGTCAGCCCAACCGCTTCGGCCCAGCCGCGGCTCCCTGACTCAGTGGCGTCGGGGAGCTCCCCGACGTTCGGCCAACACGTCCAGTACCTGTCGCCAGGGCACACCGTGGTGGGCCAGGGCCACCTGCATGTGAAAAATCAGATCAGCTGCCTCACCAGCAATCTCCTGGGGGTTGTCGTCCTTGCAGGCCATCACGAACTCGGCACCTTCTTCCCCGATTTTCTTGAGGATGCTGTTGTCGCCACCCTTCAGCAATTTGTTGGTGTAGCTGCCTTCTTCAGGGTTGAGCTTGCGTCCGCAGATCACGCGATACAACTCTGTGCAGGCATCTGCAGGAGGTGGCAATGCATCAGATCCTCCCTGAGAAGGCTGGTCGTCCGCTTCGTAGAAACAACTGCGAGCCCCTGTGTGGCAAGCGATGTCTCCGGTCTGCTCGATGGTTAGAAGCAGCACATCCGCATCGCAGTCGTAGCGGATTCCCCGCAGGATCTGGGTGTGCCCACTGGTGGCTCCCTTGTGCCACAGCTCAGACCTGGAACGACTCCAGTAATGCACCTCTCCGCTTTGCAAGGTTTTCTGGATTGATTCACGATTCATCCAGGCCACCATCAGAACGGCACCGTCAAGCCAATCCTGCGCAACAGCTGGGATCAACCCTGCTTCGTTAAAACGGAGTTGGTCCATGAAAGCGGGGCTGAGGGGGTTCATCTGGCCTCCTGCGCTGAGCCGTTGACCCGATCCTCCCGCAGCGTTCCACCGAACTCGCCTCGTGCTCCCACCGCCCACTCCGCACACGTGCAGCAAGCTGTTTGAGGGCTACCCCTGTTGCCATCGGCAGTGGCGGCACGACGGCCACTGTCACTTTGTGCATGGATACAGCCGCAGTTTTTTACTTCGGTTCGCTGCGACTCACCTTGATGCCTGCGGCTTTGTCGTCGACTTCTCAAGTCTGAAGCCTTTCGAGCAGCAATTGAGCGAGCAATTCGACCACACGTTTCTGGTGAATGCCGACGATCCACTGCTGAAGGAATGGGAGCGGCTTCACGATCTGGGTGCCCTGGATCTGAGGGTGATGTCCAATGTGGGGATGGAAACCACAGCTGAGCTGATCTGGACATGGGCCAATCAGCTTCTGCATCAACGTGATGGGGGAAGAACGTGTTGCTGGGCTGTGGAGGCACGAGAGAACCCACGCAACGCTGCTTGTTTTCACGCGATACCAGATTGGTTCAATAAGAGCCTCGAAGCGTCTCAGTCGTTCAGATAGCGCTCGGCCACGTCATGACTTTTGGTGGCCAGTTCACCTGGAGTGAGAACACCTTTCTGCATCAGAATTCTGGCTGCAGAAAGAATCCATTTCTCGTAGTAACCGGTTCCGGAGACGAGACCGGATCCAAGTTCAGAGATCCCCCGTCTTTTTTCTTCTGTATTGACAATTTTGTGGTAGTCGAGGAGATCAAGCAAGGCATGACAATTCTTTTCCCAAGGCAGCATGTCGTGCTCACTGCGATCCACTGGTGAAGGAGCATCAAGCCCACCAAAATCAGTGGAGAGGCGGTTGATGTCTGGTTTCAGGTCCATGATTGGGAGTGGATGTTGCGGAAAGTTTTGAGGCTTGGGTTCAAAGAGAATGGCTGACGCTTGGATTCGGCTCTGCAACGCCGATCATGGTGTCTCGAGTCACGATCGAGGCAAGTTGATCTTCACTCCAACCCTCGGTTCCTGAAGGCCGCTGTGGAAGGATTAAATAGCGCATGTTGGCATTCGAATCATGCACTCGGATCGTCTTTTCGTCAGCGATTTCCAGGCCGAATTCCGAGAGAACCTGACGCGGCTCCTTCACGATTCTGGCCCGATATGACTTGCTTTTATACCAGTCTGGAGGAAGCCCCAGTACAGGACGAGGGTAACAAGAACATAACGTACAAACGATTACATTGTGCACTTCATTGGTGTTTTCGTGAACAATCAGTTTGGTGTCGTCATACATCGTGATCCCCAATTCTTCGCAGGCTGTGGATCCATCTTCAAGCAACCGTTCACGGTAATCAGAATCGATCCATGCCCTGGCAATAACTTTTGAACCAAGAGTTGGATTTCTTGAATCCAATACCTCAATATGTTGACGATGCTCATCAGCACTGATTAAGCCCTTTTCAGTCAGTAATTCGCGAACGCTGATTTCAAGAATTTCAAAATAAGAAGGTGCTTCTGCTGTCTCGATCGGAGCGTGGTCGTGGGAGTGAGTTGTCATAAGAGCTCAGGCTTCTTTTAACCAAGGTTCGAAAATTTCAATTTCCAGAACATCACTGTCCTGTCCGTTGTAGTCTTTCCACAACGTTGACTGAGAAAACCTCACACGGTAGAGCCGTTGAGTTGTTCCAGCATTTTTTCCGTAACCTTCCTCCTCTGGATTGAGGAAATAGGCCAACACGCGTTCAATCGTGCCTAATTTGCCACGAACGTAATGGGGTGTTCTGTAGTGGCCAATCGGTTGCAAATCATCGCGAACCTGAACCGTTTGGCCAAGGCTGAACCGACTTGGGCCTCGGTCAGAGCCGATGCCAAAACCAACGGGAGCAGGTTCGATCTCTTTCATCGCTGACAAAGCGCATGCGAAGACTAGCCAGGTCGTCCTGGCCTCACAACAAAAGAGGGTCGGTTGAATTCAAATGGTGACCAATGTCTTCTCATTCTCCGATTGATGACAACGCAAGAAATGCTCTTTGATCTCGGTCTCGTCCAACTGGGTACCAATAAAAACAATCTGATTTGTGCGCACTTGATCTGAGTCCCAGGCTGCACCTGGTCGTCCGTCAAGTGTCATGTGAACACCTTGAAAAACGAAGCGACGGGGCTGATCATCAATATTCAAAATCCCTTTACAACGATAGAGGTTCTCCCCGTTTGCTTGCACAAAGCCGTAAATCCATTTGTTGAAAAGCTTCCCATCAATGGGGCCGACTGTGTTGAGGCAAATGGCTGAGATGTCATTTTGGTGTTCATGGCTGTCCGATTCCAGCAAATCGGGTTCAATCGCAAGGGCTTTGGTTAGGTCAAAACCCCCGAGGTTGAGAATGTCTGCGATGATTTGAGAATTATTTGTCTTTTCGATTTTTGCAAGTGGATTCATTGATTTGATGGTCTGTTCCAAATGATTCATTTGTGAGCCATCCACAAGATCACATTTGTTCAGGATGATTTGATCTGCAAATGCAACTTGCTCTTTTGCTTCGCAGGAATTCTCGTGTTTGAAAAAATGTAAGGAGTCAACGACGGTGACAAAACCATCCAATTGGGTTCTTTCGCGGAGAGTCTCCTCCACCCAGAATGATTGGATGATGGGGCCTGGATCGGCAAGTCCTGTTGTTTCGATCACAATGTGATCGAATGATTTTCCTTCGTTTGTTATTTTTTCAATAATTCTTACCAGATCTCCTCTCACATTGCAGCAGATGCAACCGTTATTCATTTCAAGAATTTCTTCGTCAGACTTCACGACCAAATCGGCGTCAATTCCTATTTCGCCGTATTCGTTGACAATGACTGCGAGTTTTTTGCCATTTGGTTTTGATAATAAATTGTTCAGCAAGGTTGTTTTGCCTGCACCGAGGTAGCCCGTAATTACGGTTACGGGAGTTTTTGTTGGCATCTGCACGGTTGTACTAGGAGCGAGTGATGGATTTACAGTCGAATGTGGCGTCGAAAATTTGCTTTACCTCCGCTTGATCAAGGATGTCTTTTTTGTAGATCAATGTTTCAAG
>PAEP01000030.1 GCA_002700765.1 Synechococcus sp. MED850 | reverse complement strand
TTGTCGAAGGCAGCTCCTTTGCTGAGCAACTGGTGGGTTCCCACCACCGCATCAACGGTCCCTGCCTTGAGCCCGTCCAGGATTCCCTTGCGTTCCGTTGCTGTACGAAACCGATTCAACAGGGCCACCTTGATCGGATAGGGCGCAAAGCGTTCGCTCAACGTGCGCCAGTGCTGCTGCGCCAGAACCGTGGTCGGGGCGAGCATCGCAACTTGTTTGCCGGCTGTGATCGCCTTGAAGATGGCTCGGATCGCAACTTCCGTTTTGCCGAAGCCAACGTCGCCGCAGACCAGGCGATCCATCGGCTCCTGTTTTTCCATATCGCGTTTCACATCAGCCGTTGCCTTCAACTGATCCGGTGTCGGTTCGTAGGGGAACGAATCCTCCAGTTCGTGTTGCCATGGCCCATCCGCAGGAAAGGCATAGCCGTTGGCTTGATGACGCTCGGCATAGAGCTTCACCAGGTCCATGGCCACCTTGCGGACCGCTTTCTTGGCGCGCTCCTTCGCCTTGTTCCAGGCGGTGCCGCCCATTCGGTTGAGCTGAGGGGGTTTCTCGCTGGTGGCCCGGTAGCGCCCGAGACTCCCCAGTTGATCCGCTGCAACCCTGAGGATTCCGTCGGCGTACTGCACGACCAGGTAATCCCTCACATCACCTGAAACCGCCAGTTTCTCCATCGCTTTGAACCGTCCGATGCCGTGGTTCCGGTGCACAACAAAATCTCCTGGGCGCATCTTGTTGGGATCCACCGTGCGGCTGGCCGCTTTGCGGCGACGGCGCACATAGCCGCTTGAGCTGAGGGTCTGCTGTCCGAAGAATTCCCGATCGGTCACCAGCACCACCTTCCACGCGGGAAGTTGCAGTCCTTCCAGCTCGGCGTGGCCGCTCGATTTCAGTGCGACTGGTGTGTTCTGTTCCAGCAGGCGGGTGATGGCTTGCGTGTCCCCGTTGTTGGGCACAAACCGGCTGATGCAGTCGTGCTCCTCGAGCAAAGCCACTGCACGGCTCGGCTGGGCAGACACCAGCCAGACCGCAGTTTTCTGGGTTTGAAATCCCTTGATCAGTTCGCCCAGTTTTCCGAATTGGTTGGGATAAGCCGGTACCGGTCGACTGGCGAGATCGAAGCTGTTGGGATGGTTGTCCTCTTCCAGCAATTCCGCAAGATCGAAGCCGTTGAAGGTTTCGGCAGCGCTGTAGGCATGGTCGATGGCCTGATGGAGCAGCGGCGGCCAGATGCGATCGCGCTCCTGCTCTGAGAGACCGAGCTCCTCCGCCATCTCTTGGTGATGGTCGATGGCGTGATCCAGCCACTGCTGGCCATGGGCCAGACCATGGCGACGCTCATCAATGACCACACAACAGGGACGGGGCAGATAGTCGAGAAGCGATGCCGGCTGATCCCACGCCAATCCCATCAAACGTCTCATCCCTTCGGGAGTGCCGCCTTCCAACAACGCATCGGTGGCTTCCGGACCGAGCAGCCGCTCAAGGCCATCGGGCATCTTGTCTCGCAGACTGTCGGCAACGAGGGGACTGAACCCGGTGGGTGTCAGCCGCAGATGCTCGATCGCATCAAGGGATCGCTGCGTGGCCGGGTCAAATTCCCGCAGCTTGTCGAGTTCCTCTCCAAAGAACTCGAGCCGCACCGGCAATTCGCTGCTCACCGGGAAGATGTCCACAATGTCGCCGCGGCGGCTCCAGGTGCCTTCCTGATCAATGGAAGAGACCCGCTCGTAACCGAGATGTGCGAGCTGCTCTCCGAGATCCTCCAAATCGAGTTCGTCCCCGCGGCTCAGGGTTCGGCACTGGGCAGCCAGGGCCTCTGGTGGGGGGAGATGGGGTTGGAGACATCGCTCTGTGGCGACGATCGCTCGGTTCGGCGAACCGTCTTCAGCCAGCAGGTCACTCAGAACCTGGAGTTGCCCCCAGATGATTTCACTGGTGGGATCGAACGGTTCGTAAGGAGAACCCTCGCTGGTTGGATAGAGACTCGTGTTGTCCCATCCCATCAGATCAAGCAGGGCGGTCCAGCGACCGGCCTCCTCAAGGGTTGGCACGACCACCAGCAGCGGACTTCCGTCGCGACGGGCGATTGCACTGGCGATCAAGGCGCGCGTGGCTCGACCAGCCCCACGCATCAACAGCCGCTCAGACCTCCGGGATCGCTCGAGAAGCTCACCGGTGAGGGCCGTGTTCTGCAGCTGTCGCACCAGGGAGCGAAGAGGCATCGCTGAAATGGGCGATCAGTCGTTGATCTTCGCAATAGGGTGCGCGCCGACGCGACCCTTGGCCATGCCGCGCTACCGCTGCCCCTCCTGTTGCTGTGGTCCGGCGCTCGTGCTTCGTCCACCAAAGGGGGCCACACCGATCTGTCCGCGCTGTCAATCGCCGCTGGAGCAGCAACCCTTGGTTCGGCCAGTGCCCTTGTTGATCCTGCTGAGTGTGGGTTCCGTTCTGGTGCTCTCCTCGTTTCCAAGTCTGTTTCAACCGCTGCCGGATCGTTCGCCACAGCCCCCTGCGGAAGACACGGTCTTCTTCCCCAGGTCGATTCAGAATGAGGATCGAATGGAGTCCTGATCCATGGCCGCCCCAAAGGCTCTGCTGCTCTCAACCATTGCGACCGATGCCAATGATTGGCATATCGGACGCTTCAGTCAGCTCGGCTCNATGATTGAAACGGCGGGTCAAGCCATCGACCCTGCCTTTGCGCTGACCATCACGGACTATCCCGTTGAGCCAGAACTGCGGAAGGGGCTTCAGTCGGATCTTCGTGAGGGTGTGTTCAACCAGATTTGGTTGATGGCCGTCGATCTCGACAACGGACCGGATGAGGATTTTTTCCCGGCGTTGGAAGCCGCGGTGCGTTCCGGTACAGATCTGGTGATTGCGAGGGACCATGCGGATCTCGGTAGCTGTCTTCTCTCGCTTGAGGGATGCCTTACAGCAGTCGGATCAACACAGACGTTCAAACGAAGCTGGCCTGACCTCCCCACGGATCGGGAATTCATTGATGAGGCCTGTCCCACAATCACCACCCCCTGTGTCGTGACGGGACAGAACGGAGGAGTTCAGATCTGTCGAAAGCGGGCTGACCATCCTCTGCTTGCATTCCCGTCGATGCTTCCAGGGCATCTGTTGATGCCTGCCCACCCCCATGAGGGTGTGATTCAACCGACGTCGGACACGCAGACCGTTCTGCTCTCCAGTTACTCGATCACCAGCGGGCGTGAACAACTCATCGCCATTGTTGATGAGGTGCCGGACGGTGGAATGGTCCTTCACCACTCCACCTTTCACCATTTCGCGGATTACAACATCGATATCAGCCATGGTGCACCCGATTTTGTGCTCGACCCGCCGACAAAGCAGATCGAAGATTCTCCGGAGTTGCTGGCCGATTTACGCGCCTACATTCGATCCGTCGTGCATTACGCCTGTCGCAACTGAACTGACATAGGGCCTGGCTGATCTGATCAGCTGTCGCTCAATCGAGCACTTCCAGACTGACGACAGCTTCTCCGTCGTCATCGAGATCCAGCTCTTCTGCGGCTCCATGCGCCAGGTCGATCACCGTGCCTTCCTTGAACGGCTTGCGGTCATTGATCACGACAATCACGCTTTCATTGGTGTCTTCGCGGGTCACNTTGACCTTGGTTCCCATCGGCAATTTGCTGTGAGCAGCGGTCATGGTGTCCTTTTGAAGGACCTCACCACTTGCCGTTTTATTGCCGTAGAAGCCGGGGCCGTACCAGGTTGCCCGGCCTGTGATGGTCTCCGAGGGAGCGCTGCTGGATTCAGCGCTGGGTTCAGCCGTGGCTGAAGACTCTGGCGTGGCTTTCGGCTGGTTCCCAGAACAGCCTGCACAGGCCAGAAGGGAGATGGTGAGGGCCGATGCAACCAGTTTTGAACAGGGATTCATCGAGGCATTCATCCTCTCCGATTGCTAACCAAGGTTCCGGAAAAAGTCTGTGGTTTCAAGGACGCAGCAACGACGCACGGCCACAGCAGAAAATTGTTAACATATCGTTACACGCTCGGTTGACATGGTTGATTACACGCTTGCAATTTATGCAGTTGTCGGGATAACGATTGTTTTGACCGCAGGGGTTGCTTTTGTTCTGGCACAGCCAACCGATCTGCCTGTTCTGAAGGATCCCAAGGATTGAGTGATGTCGATCGATAAGCGGTGTCAAGAGCAACTTCCTGTTGCGGATCGAATGTTCATGGACTTCAAATATTCGACTCCGGGTTCACAAGATCAGGTTCATGCTCTGAAAACATTGAATGTCTTGATTGGCATGTGGGCTGATTACTTCCTCCATGCGGAGATCCAACGCATGGATTTTGCACTTGCACTCAAGCGAGCAAAGCCTGATCAAATGCTCGGTTAGCTTTTTCTGTTGATCAATTGCTCTTCCAGCAACATGTTGAACTGAAGCAGTTGTTCATCACTGAGCTGTTGGCGGCTGTTTGCTCCGAGCTGTTGATTCAGAAACTCGCGTGCGTTGTCTGCGGACCAAGCAAGCTCCTTGAGCATCACATTTCCCTGCTCGATTAGTTCACTGCGACGGATCGGCACAGCGGCTGTTTCAGGACGAGCTCCGGGTTTCATCACGCGAAGCTGCCGGAGATAGCCCGTCAGATCGCTGTATCGCGTCAGTCGATGTCGACTTCCGAAACCGAAAGCACGTTCGAGATATTGACGTTCCATGTCACGGTCCCAACCGATCCGGCGGATCTCTAAATCCACGGCCGCCAGTTCGTCACTCCAGTCCTCAGGGTCTGTTGGCGATTCGCTGGGTGCATCCGGAACTGATTGCGGATCGGGNGCCTTGGGGGAACCCGTCTGGACTTTCTCATTCGTCNCCACCTTCTCGACCTTCTGGGCTGTTGATCGCTCGATTGCTGGGGGCTTCAGGGAGTCCGTCTTGGTGACTGGCGTTGGTTCTGGAGGGTTCAGGCGCAGACGTAGACGTTCGAGCGCACGGTCTTCAGCCGCTTCTGAGGTCTGTGCTTCACCGAGAGCACTGCCGAGCCGCAGATCCCCATCCGTGGCTTCCACACGGACCACGCATCGCAGTGTGTCGACGTGACACAGCTCGGCATGGATCTGCATCACCGCTAATGCGCCTCAGCTCTTTCTAGGCTGCCGTCATGGATGTCATGTCTTTGCCCTCGCTCAGCGACTGGTTCGAGGGTGTCGACCAATGGGGGGAAGTCTTAGCCCTCCTACCGGTTCTGGTTCTCTTGGAACTGGTCCTCTCCGCGGACAACGCCGTCGCCCTTGCAGCGATTGCGCGTGCCTGCCGGCGACCAGATCAGGAACGTCTCGCTCTGAACATTGGAATCGCTCTGGCACTCGTGCTGCGGATCGGTTTGATCGTGATCGCNCAATGGGTGTTGGAGAGTGCCGTCGTTCAACTGCTTGCTGCCGGTTATCTGTTGTGGCTTTTCGCAGATCACATGCGATCGAAGCTTTCGGCACAGGCCGAGCAGGACGAATCCGGGTCAGCATCTGCCGTTTCTTCATCTCTGCTAAAAACTGTTCTGCTTCTGGCGTTCACCGATCTTGCCTTTTCGATCGACAGCGTGGCAACCGCTGTTGCCATCAGTGATCAGATGCTGTT
The DNA here is from genome assembly GCA_002700765.1 of Synechococcus sp. MED850. Next base: position 35,948 of record PAEP01000030.1, on the reverse strand, counting down.
GGTGATCACTGGCGCCGTCATCGGCATCATTGCGCTGCGATTCACGTCCGCTTTGTTTGTCCGTTGGTTGGAGGAGTACCCACGTCTGGAAACGGCAGGTTTTCTCGCTGTGGCGATCGTTGCCATCAAACTGATCTTGCACGTTCTGTTCAGCAACCTGCACCAACCCGATTGGCTCACCNTGTTGGTTGTGTTGATGTTATTCGGCTGGGGCTTGTCGCAAAGTCGTTCCCCTTCGCTCGCTCTTGAGCCCGAACATGCTGATTGAGGTGCGGCAAGCGGATGGTGAGGTGCTCCTCGATCGGCTTGAGTTGGACGATCCACCACAGCCTGGACGCTGGGTCAACTTCAACGGTGTCAGTTATCTGGTGATGCAACGCCGTCATCGTTATCAATTGCGCAACGGCAGGTATCAGCTGGCGTCGATCGCGTTACTCGTTAAATCTCAGACGCAGCCGAAGGATGCAAGACGTTGGAAACATGGCTGGGTGATTGGAGACCCCGAATGTCGCTTCAATGCCCGCAGTCCACTGTTGCGATGTGCTGTTTGGCCTGAGGGGCCATGCGAGACATGTCAGCACCGTGAACAACGATGACAGCGAGCGCGACGTGGATCACTGGACATGTCGTCAAGGGTCATGGTGTGGCCTCTGGCCAAGNGGTTAACTCTCCCTACCCATCGGGAACAATTGGCATGCAAATGCCTTATTTCACCGATCTAGGACTGGATCTCAGCGATTGTTGGCCAGGCACGATCAATGTTTGCTTTGCTCCTTACGAGATCCAGTTGAGTCAACCCGATCATTGTTTTCCCATGGTGACGTGGACTGACCGTCACCCACCGGAAACATTTTCATTCTGGAGAATTGATGTACTTGGTCCTTCAGATCAAATGGTGATGGGTTGGATTTATCATCCCCATCCAGAAACAAAGCAGGCCCATTGGCAGTCCCCTTCGATTATTGAAGTGTTATGTCCGAAATTAAGAGGTGTCGTTTCAGGCTCGCCACTGTGTTTATTGGATCATCAGAATCGCATTCATTTGCTGGATCGCGTGCGTCTGCGCGCCAGTCTTTTGGAGTTGCTGAAATTCAAGGTTCTTGCCTCACCGCAGCATTTTTTCACATCAACACTTGGCAAGGACCGACGTGAGTGGTTGAAACATATGTATCCTCAATTTCTTGTGCTCTCAGATGATGACCTTGACCAAGTCTGGAGTCAAGCACGTTGCCTTTACTCTGAATTGGATTGATCAAATGGGATTTGCCCTGGTGATTTATTTTGAAAATATGTTTGATGCTTTCTCCGCAACCGTCTTTTCGCTTTCGCTTGACTGCGATATCAGCGATTGATTTCTGTAGACGGGATTGTGGGGCTCCTTGGAGATTGCATTGCAACGTTGCAAATAGAAGCCAGTGTGATCCATTTTTTTAGATGTGTAGTCTCTATCAATCTTGTTCGCTTATTACCCATGGATCTGTTTCCTAATCCTCCGATATGATCTCCATCGCCGACGTGGTGGGTCGTTGAATGCGCTCTCTGGGATCACTGCCAGAACGCCATGGTGTAAATGCAATGAAATTAAAGGAAACCAAGGCTATCGTTACGGCCAGTGCAGCGAATTGCTCGAGCGCTTCAATAGGCATGGGCTAATCACTGCACTTGTGGCAACGGAATATACCATTGTGAATGAAATATTGTGATATATTATTTAAGAGTAGCACTCAGATGCTTGAAAGGCGTCATTAACAGCAGCTTGATTCGTTGTTTGTTAGGGCTGATCAGCAATGCTGCACTTGGTTCTGCTTCGCTGGCTGGCGAGAAACCACCCAAAAGCCCACTGCTTGAGAGCATCCGCGTTCCAATCGAGTTCAATGCTTTTCCTGCATCCAAGTGGGCACCAACATCCATTGATCCGGACGCACGGCACGATCGAATCCCCTTCAATATCAAGCTGAAGCCTGTCATTCCTTTTCCTTTGAATCAGGATTGGACACTGTTGACCTATACCGTTTTACGTTTTTCGTCGATTCCCTGGGGCTCGCTAGGGGTGGAGTACTCGCCCGATGGAATTCCCTTCACATCCTGGACGCAAGACAATCGATTTGGCTTGGCTGTGGTGAATCCAACCGCCGTTTTTGTACCACATCTCAGTCGTGATTTTGTCATTGGTATTGGCCCCTCCGTATCTGCCCCAGTTGGAAAAACACCACTCAGCGACAGGATCTGGACCATCGGCCCTGCTGTTTTTGTGTCGTGGAAGACCGGTCCGTGGCGCCTTGGAGCACGCATTCACAACATGTTTTCATTTGCCGGAGACGAAGCGAACGATCATGTCAACCTGTTTATCATCCGTGGCAAGTTTGTCTATCAACTGCACAAGGATTGGTTTCTTGTATCTGCTCCAATCATCACCAATGATTGGAATCATCCGGATGGAAAAGGTTGGATGCTGCCCGTTGGTGGTGGGATTGGACGCATTTTTCAATTAGGACAATCCAGGGCTTCTTTTTCTGTTCAGGCATATTACAATTTGCTCCAACCTGAGTCGTTGGGAGAGCAGTTGACTGGAGATTGGAGTGTCCGAACGGACCTTAATTTCATAATTCCAAAGTGAATCCTGAAATCTAGGGATTCGTCAGTGTGCCGTTTTCAACCATCAACTCTTCTCTGACCCCCATTTGTTGGATCAGAGCATCTCCAGAGCTTCGTTTTTTTCCTTCCAGCTGTCCTGCGCGGATGAGCACTGGACAACCACTGCTGCTCACCACAACACCGACGGTGTCAATGACTGCAAGGACCCGCCCTGGAGGCGTGCTTCCTGCATCCCAGCGATTGAGAAGGCTCTGCGCAGCGTCACTGAGATGCTCCCGGAGACGCACAATCAGTGGTTCAGTTTCCACGATTTTGAAGCGTTTTCCCTGCCAACGGGCCAGGGCGTTGGGATAAAGGCCCATCACCTTTCGGTGAATCTCCAAGGCTGAAGCGGACCAATCAATCAAATAGTCGTCTTTGTTCAGAAGGCGTGCATAGCTGGTTGGACCTGATTGAGCCTTGACCTGAAGTCGCTCCAGACGATCCTGCTCCGCTCCCGCGCCGGCGGCTTCAATCACCGGCATCGCTTCCACCATCAGCGTTGCTGTGAGTTGGCTCAGAGCCAATGCAAGTTGCTCTGCATTGGTGAGCAGTCCGATGGGAATGGACCTCTCAAGCAGCACGGGGCCGGTGTCCAGCCCCTCCTCCATCGCCATCACGCCAACACCCGTTGTGGCATCGCCTTCCAAGAGTGACCATTGAATTGGTCCTGCTCCGCGCCAACGGGGCAGCAGCGATCCATGCCCGTTCCAGCATCCCAGGGGCGGTTGCTGAAGAACGGAGACAGGCAAAATCTGCCCGAATGCCACAACAACAGAGAGATCGGCCTGCAAGGAGGCCAGCTGAGCCTGCAAGGCAGTGTCTCGTCGAATCCGCTGAGGAGTGAAGACCGGACAGCCGATCTCAAGCGCTTTTGTCTTGACCGGAGAAGGCACTAGCTGTTGACCACGACCTCGGCGTCGATCCGGTTGCGTGACGACCCCAACGAGGGAGTGGCCAGCATCATGAAGCGCTTCAAGGGTGGTTACCGCGTACTGAGGAGTACCCCAGAACAGGATCTTCACGCTTCGCCGGTGATGGACAGATCCTTGACCCAAACATGGGGGCAGACCCCGCGTGGGGTAACAACCTGTTCGGATTCGAGATGAAGAATGCTGTTCAGCACGGTGCGGATGTCACCAGCGACCGTTGCCGCCTCAACGGATCTCCGTTCGCCGTCTTTCACCAGCCAGCCATCAAAGGGGAGAGAAAAGGAACCCTGACTGGCCTTGACCCCAGCATGAAGAGCGCTGAGGTCTTCAATCAGAACAAAAGGATCTGCTGCGCTGCGGTGATCAAGCTCGGTTCCACTGTGTTGTCCTGCAGTGGTGCTGACCACAAACCAGTCGGCACCAACGGACACCTTGGCGCCAAGGCCTGCATGGCCGGTGGGGGCAACACCGAATGCACGGGCGGTGGCTTCGGAATGAAGGAAGCTTTTTAACGCTCCGCCCTCAATCAGACAGACGCTCTGCGTTGGCGTTCCCTCTCCATCGAAACTCGACGCGCTGACATTTCCAGGATGAAGACCATCGTCATGCAGCGAAAAGAAGGGGACAGCAAGGGTGGTTCCGATCGATTCCCTCTGACTGAGGCTGACCCCATCGAGCACAGCCCTGGCGTTCACCATGCTGCTGAAGGCTCCGATCAGAGAGAGGAACGCCTCGGGCGTGAAGCACACCCGGTAGCTTCCCGTTTCGATGGGTTGGTAAGCCAGATGACTGATGGTGCGTTCCGCCGCTTCAGTGATGCACCCTGCGATGTCGAGCTCGCCGCTCCCGAGGGCCAGACGAACAGCTCCTGCACTGCGCGGTTTGCGACCTGACTCCTCCGCCCGGGCGTAAAGGTAAAGACTGGCTTGGGTGCGCTCCATCTGGCGAAGCGCTCCTTCACTGTTCAGGTAAAGGCTCTGCGACAGGGATTCAGCCAGGCCGTTGTAAGGAACCGTCTGAATCGATGGATGCCGAGCCAACAGATCAGCCTCGGCTTCACGCAGGGTTTCCAGCAAAGGAAGGATGCCCTGGCGTTGCTTCAGCGGCCGGTTGAGTTCCGGAAGTGGAGCGGTCGCCAGTGGGGAGAATTCAGGCACGTCATCAGCGTTTCCGAAGTGACTGGCTGCGTGGGCCCCTTGAAGGGCCTGCTCCAAGCCTTCGTCGGACAGATCGGTCGTGCTGGTGATGCCGACCAATCCTTGACTGTTCCAGACACGAACCGTGATGGAGCTGCGCTGGGCAGCTTTCATTTGCTTGGCGTCACCCCGGTCCACTTGAACGGAGCAATCCTCACTGCAGGCCGCACCGAGATCCCACTTCTTGATCCCCTCGCGACCCGCGAAAGTTTGCAGACGATCGCGAAGGTTGCTGGCCGAAAGTCCATGTTCGTTGCCCATGGTCAACGCCCTCCAACGGTGATCGAATCGACCTTGATGTGAGGCTGACCGACCGTCACAAAAATGCTGCCGCTCACTGATCCACAGAAACCGGCTGCTAACTCGAGGTCATCGGCACACATGGAGATGCGTGGCATCACCTCCTTCGCATCTCCGATCAACGTTGCACCCTTCACTGGTTTACCGAGGGTGCCGTTTTCAATCAGATAGCCCTCCTCAACAGCAAAGTTGAACTGTCCTGTCGGACCCACACTTCCGCCTCCCATCGCCTTGCAGTAGAGACCACGGTCAACAGATGCAATCAGATCCTCCGGTTTGTGAGGTCCTGCGTCGATGTAGGTGTTGCGCATCCGGCTGGCTGCTGCAAAGGCATGGCTTTGGCGACGCCCACTGCCCGTGCGTTTGTGTCCGGTTCGCAGTTCTCCAGCCCGATCACTGATGAAGCGCTGCAGAACACCGTCTTTGATCAACACGGTCCGTTGTGGTTCCATCCCCTCGTCATCCATGGCGAGAGAGCCGAAGGCACCACCGCTCAATCCTTCGTCGATGGCCGTCACAGCCGGGTGGGCGATCAGGGTTCCGACACTTTCAGCGAAAGGAGTGGTTCCCCGTTCGATCTGGGTTGTTTCCAGCAGGTGGCCACAGGCCTCATGGAAGATCACACCACCGAAGCGATTGGCCAGCACCGCCGGCATCTGACCAGCGTCGACGTAATCCGCCCGCAGCATGGTTCCGGCGCTTTCACAGACTTCAGCTGCGCTGGCTTCACAGTTCCAATTCATCAAGTCGTCCGGACGATCAGTGCTTCCGTAACGGCGCCCAACACTGGATCGATGCTCTCCGTCGGCGGCCAGCACTGACAGCCCTGTCGACTGGTGCAGACGGATGTCGTGAGCGAAGGTTCCATCCGACGCGGCCACCATCACCTCCTGCCAGTCCCTCGAGTAACTGCCCCGGCGAACCTGGAGATGCTGTCCCAGTCGCTGCAGATGCACTGTTCCCTGAAGAAGCCGGCTGCTTGCGTCGGAGAGAGAGGGGCATTTGGCCAGCCAATCAAGCTTGCTGCTGCCGTGATCCTGCAGGGCATCCAGCCCTGCAAAAGCAGGACTGGATGTTGACCCCGTGTTTTGCAGCCCAAGCATGGCCAACGCCTGATCCAGGGCTCGCATCAGGCCTTCGCGGCTCAGATCGTTGGTGCTGACAAAGCCATCTCGACCCTGTTGAAACACCCGTAAGCCGGCACCGCGAGAGAAGGCCGGATTGACACTGGTAATGGTGTCCTGTTCAGCCAAAAGGCCGAGATGGTCCGTGCGCTCCAGAAACACCTCCACCAGGTCGGCCCCAGCGGATGTTCCTCTGTGGAGAAGATCTTCAAGAAGATCCTTCCATTGGGCCGAAAACGAAACAGTCAACGAAGCTCCTGGTGTTGATTGGGTTCAGCGCACGGCTGGTTGGAAGCGATCACTCGGTATGGGAGCCATCAGAAACAGCTTCGCCATCACCGAAACATTGCCGAGCCAGTAGGGAATCTTGCGGATCATTCGCAGAGGTGCGGGGGCTCCGCTGGAATCCTCTGCTGAGAGTGCTTCATTGTTGCTGACCAAGCTTTCGAGACGATCCCAGAATTTGTCGTTTCGAACATCAAGAACCACGGGGAACACCCGTGCCGATGTTTCGTTGGTCTTATCAATCACCATCCGGTCGTAGGTGCGAGCGTCCAGACCGAGGGATTCGTAAAACTCCTTTCGCGCCACGTCCCTTACGTACATCGTGGCAAAGACGGCGAGCAGGAAGAAGCGACACCAAAGCTTGGCGATCGGACCACGAACAGTGTCAGGCTGTGCCTTCATCAGGGCATCAAAGAAATCGCCATGACGGTTTTCGTCTTGACACCAATTTTCAAAGAAATTGAAAATTGGGAAGATCTTGCTGTCAGGATTTTTCTCGAGATGCCGGTAGATGGCGATGTAGCGCCAATAGCCGATTTTCTCGGATAGATAAGTTGCATAAAAGATGAACTTCGGCTTGAAGAACGTGTACTTCTTGTTGGCTGTCAAAAAGCCAAGATCCAATTGAACCCCAAAATCACTCATTGACTTGTTGAGGAACCCAGCGTGACGGGCCTCATCCCTTGCCATATGTGCAAAGCACTCAGCAAGAAGTGGGTTCTTTTGTTTGATGCGACGGCTTAACTCCTTGTAAAGAAGAAAACCAGAGAATTCAGAGGTGCAGCTTTGCTCTAAGAATTCAACAAAGACACGGCGCGTCTCTGGGTCGAGCTTTTCAGCTGCGCCATCAAATTCTTCGTTACGGACGAAATGGTGTCTGTTGTAGTCCTTGCGGAACTCTTCACAGATGGCTTCCAGCTCAGCCTCGTTGGGGCGGAGGTCCATGGCAGCCATGGCCTCGAAGTCGGTTGTGTAAAACCGTGGGGTCAGGATCGTGTCCTTGACGGGATCCTTGATCGCGACAGCGCTCTCAGCACTCTGATCGGCCACGGCGGTGGGAGGGACCATCAGCTCCGGTGTCAAGGTGCCATCCAATGTAGAGGTGACACCGCTTGAAGATGGGAATCAATTCCCTCCCAGCCACTTCTGACCATTCAGGCGTTGCATCAAGCGGGACACCAGAAGAGCGAGTGACATCCGTTTCTCATCGATGAGAAATGACTCAAGCAGTGTGGGATCACTGCCTGGGTCTGCCAAAGCGATCGTTTTGCCGCTGTTGATGTCCTCTTTCTCGAAGCAGAGCCAAAAGCGACGACCACCGGGAAGCTCGCCGATCACGATGGGACACGTTCCACCGACCACGGGGCGGTCCGACTCCATGAGCTCGAGACGCTCGGCTTCCAGCGCATGGTCTGCAAGCTCCTGATTGATGCGGGGAATGAACTCCTCAGCAATGAAATTGGCGAAGGGTTTGTCCTCCGGCTTTGGGGGTTTGGGCTTGGCCTTGGGCTTCGCCTCCACCTCGGGCTTGGCTTCCACCTCGGGCTTGGCCTCGGAGGACGCCTCGGAAGGGGTTTCGCTCACCGGAACCAGATTGCTGAAGCAACTGTAAGCAGCACAGTCCAGCTCTCACCAATCCTGATCAGGATCCATTCCCCAGTCATCCATCCGAGTGGTCGCCGCCGCCGCTGGGGCTTCAACTGGGGCTGCAACGGGGTCTTGAACGGTGCGAGACGGACGTTGAATCACGCGAAATGGCACCGACACCGTTGGAGCCGGGTCACGGATGTCCCGTTGAGGCATGGCGGACGGTGCCGATCGCTCAGCTTGTTGACTCGGCGAATCAGCCTCGAACACCTCTCGCCCAGAACGCGTTGCCTGCAGACGTGATCGGGTTGGAAGCATGAGGACGGCAGCCAAACCGCTGAGTGTTGTTCCAGCAGTTGCTGCGAGGGCTGTCCAGGCGCCTAGAGGGAGGGCAGGGGAGGTCCAGGTCAGAACCTTCAGCTGCAGCGTGGGAGTGCGGTTCGCTGCTGACAACAGCAGCACCATCATCAAAGGAGCCAGACAGGGAATCAGCAGCAATCGGCTGAACCCCGTCATTGGATTGGCCCTTCCCAACGCTTGAGCGGGGCAAGATCCTCATCCAGTCCGTCGAACAGACGGATGACAAGAAAATCGATCATCTCTTCGAGACTGGTGGGTTGGGTGTACCAGGCCGGAATCGGTGCGGCGATGCGCGCACCTGCCTCCGCGAGAGCCGTGAGATTGCGGAGATGAATCAGATTGAAGGGCATCTCCCTTGGAACGACAAGAAGCGTTCTGTGTTCCTTCAGATGAACATCAGCGCATCGCTCGATCAGATCGGATGCAACGCCTGAACAGATACGACCAACCGTCCCCATGCTGCAGGGAAGAATGATCATCGCCTGGGTTCGAAAGCTGCCACTTGCAATCGCGGCGCTCTGATCATTCCAGCGATGACAGATCAGTTCCCCCTCATCAGTGCCCAGATGGTCGCGCCAGAACTCCACTTGACGGTCCGGATCGACCGGGATGGTCATTCCCTGTTCGGCCCGAAACACCTCGTGGGCGCCACGACTGAGCACGACATGAACGCTGCGTCCACGCTGCAGGAGCAACTGAAGCGCTCGAACCGCTAACGGCTGGGCGGAAGCACCGGTGACCCCGAGAACGTAGGGATGCATCGTCACCCGTCGAGTGTCACGGGAAGTGGCTCCTGCGTGGAAGGTTCCTCAGGCTCGACAGGCAAGGGATCCGGGATCACTTCCAGATCGATTTGATTGCGCAACACGTCCACCTTGATCACGCGAACGTGAACCTTGTCGCCGAGCTGATAAGAGCGGCGGTTTTTGCGGCCCACCAATCGGTTCTGCCTTGAGCGGTATTCGTACCAGTCGTCATTGAGGGAGCTCACATGCACCAGCCCCTCAACAGCCATGGGGCCAACCTCCACAAAAAAGCCGTAGCTCTGCACGCCACTGATCTGTCCCTCAATCTCAGAATCCACAAGCGGCTCAGCACAGCGGGCCTGGAGCATTGAAATGAGATCCCGTTCCAGCTCCTGAACCTGACGGCGACGGCTGTTCAAGCGTTGGACAAAGCGTTCGTTGCAGAGTTGATGGATCTTTTCATCCTGGGTTGCTGTGAACAGCTGCCAGGAAAGCTGTTCAGCGCAACCCCGTTGTCCCAGAGCCAACCGCTGTTTGTGCCGGACTGTTGGCCGATCCTTCCCATCCGTGAGCAACGTCACCAAAATCTGTTGATTGGCGAGGTCGCCGTAGTGCAGACCCGCACACGTCCATGGCATCAGAAGCGGCATTGACGCCTCGATCACATCACTGCTGGGGTTCGGCGTTTCAACGGACTCGTCATCTGCACTGCGATCAGTTGAGTCGGACGTCCCCAGCGTGGGATCAAAGGCTCCGTAGATCTGCTCCGGGAGTGCATGACTCAGCTGTTGCTCCAGCACCCGGCGCGGTTCCGCATCCGCGAAGACAGCCATCAGCTCAGTTGCCGTCGGGCTGCCTTCATCGTCAAGTTCAAGGGGGAGTTCCAAGGCCACAGCAGTCTTGGCGACGTCATTCAGCACGGAGATGTCCGGTTCTCCGCTGAGCACCTGGATGCCGGGAAGACCAAGGGCCGTTGCATGGGCGCCCCAGGCGCGATGCGCAGCTCTGAGCAGTGGTTGAAGAATGGATTGGGGATCTTCGGCGTCCAGGGTGTCGAGCCAGCGATGGCGGAGACCGGTTGGGTCCGACCAGATCAGGTCCCCGATGCTCTCGAGCCTTGGTGGACGCAACTGAAGCTCGATCGCCCCTTGCTTCAGCTCCTGCTGCAGCACGCAACCAGCGCAGAAAATCAGCGTTTCAAGCTGACCCAGATGATCTTTAACGGGTTTCAAGGCTGCTGAGATGGTCCGTGCCTTGGGTTTGCGCTCCGCCAGGGCCTTCAGATGGGTTGGGTCAATCCATGCCTGGGGCTGCACCATGCTGAGCATGAACTCCCAGTCCGTTGCCTCGCCATCGGCGGAGAGATCAATCCGAACCGTGACCGCCTCAGCGACTTCGCCTGGATGGAACCGGCAGGACTTGCTGAGAGTGTTGTTCAAAAGTGGTTGCCAGACCTCGGCCAGGCAGATGGCCTCGCCACGCTCCCGGAGCCACAAATCCACACTGCTTCCCATGCCAAGGCGCTCCGCCACCGTCGGGGCGTGAACCCACAACCGGCAACCGCCCGCGTGGGGGACGACATGTACGGCAGGAAGCCCAGGTGCATCCTCAACCGTCCAGCTGCGAAGAAGCAGGCAAGGTTGCTCCGTTAGATCAACGCGTCCCTTGGCCGCCGGTGCCTTGGCAGAGCCTCTCGGCGCTGCAGGACGGTCCTGAAGGCCGGCTTTGGTCAACAGCAGATCACGATCAGCAGAGGGGCCGCCATTGAGCGGCAGGGGTCGTGCCACATGACCTTCCGCGCTGCACTGAGCCACCGGGTATCGATCGATGTGCACTTCCACCACGGCTGTTGGTGGATCCTCCGGGAGATGAATGTCGTCCTGATCCGGCAACAGGATGCTGGTCAGCAACCGGTCATCGAGTGGCAGGGCGACAAGTTTGTTGTCCAGGCGTTCCACCTGTCCCAGCAGGCTGCTGGTGGAGCGTTCGAGAATGCACTGAACACCTCCTTCTGGCGATCGCCTTCGTCCGCCTTCGCGGGTGACGCGCACCAGAACTCTGTCACCGTTCCAGGCATGATTCAGCTGGTGGTCTCTGATGTAGATGTCATCGCCACCGTCATCACGGATCGCGAAACAGAAACCCTTGCTGCTGCAACGCAGCCGCGCCTCGATCAATTCGCTGTCTGAACCCAGCAGCAGATCCTCCCCTTCGCCATCGACTACACCGAGCCGCCTCAGAGCCTGGAGTGCGATATCGAGATTCTGCCGCTCGCTTTTGTTGGTGAGTTTGAGCGTCTTGGCCAGGGTGGCCAGTTCGGTTGGGGTTTCAGCGGACAGCTGATCCAGAAGGTCGGCGACCGTGAATTTCATCGGGGTGCGGGGCGGTACCGATCGTCCTGATCGGAAGAGAAACAGATGCCGGAGCGTTCACGTCGTGAGTGTGAACGATGCAGAGATCACCGGCCTCTTCAAATCCTAGAAGCCCACTTCCTCAACAATCCTCCCTAATCCTGCTCAGCATCAGCCCCATCGCTGCGCAGCAGCGGCCAGATCAAGCGTGTGCCGATGACCAGAAAGCCAATGGATGCGGCCAGCTGCAACCATTCCGTGGGAATCAGCGAAGCCATCGAGCCTCCTGCAAGAGCTCCCAGCAGGCTGGCCAGGACGAGGGCGGTGGAGGAGCCGAGAAACACAGCCATCGGACGATTGGACGTACCGCTCAAGGCGACGGTTGCCAATTGGGTCTTGTCACCCAATTCGGCCAGAAAAACAGTGACGAATGTGGACAGCAGCAGGGCGGGATCCATCGGTTAACTGGACAGAGCGTTGAGAACAAGCGAGCGGCTGGCCTGCAAACCGAGCCAGAGTCCAAGGCCGATCATCAGCACACCAGCCATCAATTCCAGTCGTTCAGGCGGAAGCACGGTGGACAACCACCGACCGACCAGCACTCCAACGAGGCTTGAGGCGATCAAAGCTGCGGCAGCACCCAGGAAAACCAGCCATGGAGATCCCGACTGAGCGGAAAGCAGCAATGTCGCCAGCTGGGTTTTGTCGCCGAGTTCAGCGACAAACACCGTTGTGAACGTGCTGAACAGAACGGCTGTAAAGGCCGGTCGATCCTGATCCGTGGAGGGCGTCACGGCTTGGCCTCCTGAGCACGGTTGAACCGTCGCATCACCGGACTGCGCCCCCCGTATTGATGTCTGATCTGCTCGCGGCAACACTGGATCGCGAAGGTATCGAAAGACTCGTCTGGAATCGAGAACAGAGTCCCGAGTTGGCTGACGCGGCAGAACTCCGGCCGTTCCGCATAGATCCTGCAACGCCTGCCGCCGCTGTCGTAGTGGATGCACCAGCCGTCAGAGCCAACCATCGACAGATAAAGGGAGCGCTGATCATCGTTGAGAGCAGCCAACGCTTCGGTGCGCTCGTCCGGTGCGAGCCGGCAACAGGCGCCGCACTGGCTGATGCAACGCCAAGATTGGAGAGCCTGATTCATCTCAGCAGCTGTGACAAGCCATCACAGAGGACCTGTTGATGCCATGGGCTTCGTGACGATGACTCGTAGCCTGTGTTGAAATCCGTCAGCAGAGAACGCTTTCCAGCCATGGGCATCGACTTCCACCTGATCGCCAATTTCGCCGCTCTTGCGCTGATCACCCTGGCAGGCCCCGCCGTCATCTTCATCCTCTTCTATCGCCGCGGAGCTCTCTGACTCCACGGTCAAGGTCGCAGACCGAGTCCCAGGCTGGCCTCTTCCAGAAGTTGTTTCACCACTGGATGCTCTGCCAGCGGATCGTCACTCGTCAGAGCGCGTTCCGCCAGGACAGTCGCCTTGATCGCCTCTCCATCAGCATTGCTGAGACACAGTTCATCAGCACCGACCCGCACGGCCCGGTACACCCGATCCGCTTTTTTGAGTGCGATCTCCTCACGATGTTGGCGCAGGGCCTTGACCTCAAGCTGCAGCCGCTTTTCTCCCTGCCAGCGGTTGACGGACAGTTGAAACGCCACATCGCATCGTTCGGGAACCGGTGCTTCCGCCTTCCATCTCCAGGCGATGCCACGGCGCTGGTGTCCGTCCTGCTCCAGAACAAGGGAAAGGTGACCGCCTGAGAGGTTGCGATGCTGAATCACTGAGCAATCCCGCGCCCAGAACAACGGCGACGGATTGCCGACACCGAATGGTGCCAGGCGTTGCAACGCATTCCAGAAGCTCCAGTCGAGCTGTTCGAGGCAGAGCAAGGCTTCAGGTTTGACAGGAACACCCGTTCCTTGATCATTGAGCCAAGCATCAGCAAGGCTGTTCAACCTGGCGTGAAGGGCATGAACGCGGTCCGCTGAAACGGTGAATCCACCGGCAGCTGGGTGTCCTCCGAAACGGTCCAACAGTTCACTGCAGGCTTCAAGGGCGGAATCCACGGCGAACCCTGCCGGTGCCCGCACGGAAGCCCGCAGTCGGCCGTTGCCTTCCCCAGCCAGAAGGGCAGCCGGACGGTGGTAACGCTCGACAAGTCTTGCGGCGACAATCCCGATCACGCCGTGATGCCAATGGCCTTGAGCGAGCAGTAGAAACGACGGCAGTTCTCCTTCATCGGCGTCCACGAGTGCAACGGCCTCAGCCTCAATGGCATCGCAGAGTTCCCGTCGCTGCCGATTGCAGTCATCACAGCGTCGGGCCAATCCCATGGCGTCATTGATCTCAACGGCGGTGAGGAGATCCACCACGAGCTTCGGTTCCCCGAGGCGTCCAACTGCATTGATGCGTGGTGCGATCTGAAATCCGATGTCTTCGGATTGCAACGGTTGGGACTCCAAACCGGCCAGACGCTGCAGGGCGATCAAGCCGGCGCAATCGCTGCGGTGCAGATGCTGCAACCCCTCCTGCAACCAACGACGGTTGGCTCCAGTGAGCGGAGCCATATCAGCGATTGTTCCGATGCAGAAGAGATCACGGGCGGAACGAATCGCTTCCTTGCGCTCAAGCTGATCGGCCACGGCTGACGCCAGCACGTAGGCCAGTCCGACGCCAGCGAGACCGCGGTACGGCGAGTGCGCAGGAGTTGTGGCGGGATGAATCAGCGCCGTCATCGGTGGACGTTGCTCCGGAATCGTGTGGTGATCCGTGACGATCACCTCCATACCGAGCTCATGGGCAAGATTCAGCGCATCCGACGCGGCGACTCCGTTGTCAACGGTGATCAGCAAGCGGATGTCGCGGTCATGCAGATCCCTGACCATCTTGGGATTCAGTCCATAGCCGTCCTCCATCCGTGAGGGGATCGCTGCTGATGGTCGCGCCCCAAGAGGTGAGAGCGCACGCAGCAGCAATGCTGTGCTGGTCATCCCGTCCGCGTCGTAGTCACCGCAGATCGCAACGGCCTCATTGGTGCGACAGGCGAGCACCACCCTGTCAACCGCTGCCGCCAGGTCTGGGAACGCCTCGGTTGGATCGGGTAATTCAGGCGGGTCGAGCAGATCCAGCACCTGCTCAGCGGTCTCCAGGCCTCTTCGCTTCAGCAGGGAACGGATCGGCAGGGGAAGGTTTACACCGGGCAGCGGGTCCGGGTTGATCACCGCGGGAAGCAACCAGCACCAGCGACTGGAGGGGTCAGGCAAAGGATCGATTCGGGTCGTGCGTCGAGCTGGACGAGGATGACATTCAGCAGTTTGTTTCTTTAATCCGGTGACGGCGCGATGACTGAACTGTGCGGGGTGTTCTGGGATGTGGACGGCACCTTGGCAGAGACGGAGCTGGATGGCCATCGGCCCGCCTACAACGCAGCATTCGCTGAACTCGGTCTCCCTTTTCAATGGGATCGCTTGCTTTATCAGCGACTGCTGGCTGTCGCCGGTGGCATGCGTCGGGTCAAGGTGCATGCCGAATCGCTCGGCATCGTCCTGGATGACGACCAACTGCGACGTGTACGCGACCGAAAACGTGTCCATTACATCCGACGGGTGTTGGCGGGAGAGGTGTCCTGGCGTCCTGGAGTTCTGCGGCTGTTGCATCAGATCGATCGCGCTGGAATCAGCCAGTGGATCGTCACCTCGAGTGGACGTGCTTCCGTGGATGCCTTGCTGCAGGCTGGGGCTGATCATCTGCCCAGTTTTGAGGGAGTGATCAGCGCGGACGATGTCAGCGAGGGGAAACCAGCTCCGGATGGCTACCAGCTCGCCTTGAGCCGCAGTGGCCTGCACGCCAGCACCGTTCTGGCGATCGAGGATTCGGCCGCCGGATTGAAGGCTGCGACAACAGCTGGTTTGCGCTGCCTGCTCACCCCATCACCCTGGGATGGCGAGCTTGCTGCCCTGAAGCAAACAGCCGCAGCTGTGGTGGACCACCTCGGCGATCCCGGACATCCAGTCACCTGTTTGTTGGGCCCCCCTTGTTCTGAAACCCAGGTGACGCTGGAGTATCTGAGATCACTCCTGTCTCCTCACACCCGATGAGTCTTGTTCAGGACACGCGTCTATCCAGGGTTCAGCAACGCATCGGAGAGCGCCTCAAATTGGGGTTGACGGGCCCCTGGGCGCAGAGGAGTGCCGTTCTGATCGCGCTCCTGGGTGGATTTCTGGTGGGTGGAACGGTTGCAGAGCATTTCAAGCAGACCTTGATTCTGCGGAGTTACAGCGCCTTGTTCTGGCTGGTGATCGTTGAGTTGTTGATTCGACTGCGCAGCAGGGTTGTACGAACACCCGTTCCGCTGATCTGGCAGATCGTTGACAATCTTCGGATCGGTCTGGTGTACGCGATCGTCCTGGAGGCTTTCAAGGTTGGATCCTGATCCCTTGTTCGATATTCCAAGCGTTCAACGGGAGGCCCTTCTCGAAGCGCTCGGGCTGGCGCGCTGGCAGGAGTGGTCCGAGCCATGGCGACGTCGCAAGATCGAGGAGGCCCATCAGCATCTCTGGGCACAAGGCACATCTCCGGACTGGCTTTGGAGCCTGGCCTTGCCTCTGCTCAGTGTCGTGCAGGACGTCGAGCCGGGGAAACGCTGTCTGATCGGTCTCAGCGCTTTGCCCGGTTGTGGGAAGACCACGCTCGGACGGTGGATGGAGACAGCGGCTCAGGCCGATGACCTATCGCTGCAGGTGATGTCGATCGATGATTTCTACCTGCCGAGTCCAGCCCTCGATCAGGCCATGGCAGGGAACCCCTGGAGCGTTCCCAGAGCCCTTCCAGGCAGTCATGACATCGAGCTGATGCACAGCACGTTGTCGCGATGGGCCAGTGGAGAATCAGTCGAGATTCCCCAGTTCAACAAAGCACTCCGTCAAGGCCGTGGTGATCGCTCAGGCTGGCGCGAGTGCAATGCCGATGTGTTGCTCTTGGAGGGTTGGTTCGTGGGCTGTGAACCCCTCGCTGATCCCAGCCACGACCTGACAGACGGATCGGCCCATCTCGCACCACCGCTCACCGACGAGGAGAAGCAGTACAGATCAATCGTTCAATCAAAATTGGTCGACTATCAGACCATCTGGCAGAAAATGCACCTGCTCTGGCAGATCGCGGCGCCTGATCTGAATGCACCCCGTGAATGGAAAGAGCAGCAGAACCAAACTCAGATCATTGAGCTGGGTGCAGGTCTCCCACCGGANGAACTTCAAGGTTTCATTCGG
This sequence comes from Synechococcus sp. MED850, assembly GCA_002700765.1. Next base: position 19,156 of record PAEP01000030.1, on the reverse strand, counting down.
ATGATCGCTGCAGCGATTCCATCCACCTGTTTCGAACAGATGCCCGCCGATGTCACCTTCACCACGGATCTGGGAAGGCGACTCAGATCCATTCGCGTGAACCCTGAACTCAGGACTCAGCTTCCTCAGTTTCTTTAACTGGATAAACGAATCCCTGGGCTCGCCCGCTCAGCACCGACTTGCCAATGGACATGGCACGCTCAGCCGCGACGGCTGCTTTTGCCTTCCAGGTGGCATGGCGTTGATTGCGCTTGCCTTTCGACGTTTTCTTCTTCGGGACTGCCATTGCGGCCGTATCTTCTCCAAACGCATAGTTTCACGCCCAGAGAGGCCTTGCGTCAAATCGCTAACCTTGTAGAAGTGCAAACGAGCCGTGAGTTCAGGCCTCGAAGACGCCAAGCAGCCGGCATCCCCGACGTCCTCCGTCGTCCCGGCCGAATCGCCATCTGATCGTCAGAAGACCGTCAGCTACTCGGATCTGCTGAGCGACATCCAAGCTGAAAAAATTCAGTCACTCGAACTCATCCCAGCGCGCCGGGAAGTGAAAGCTCTCTACGAGGACGGCTCGCAGCGCACGGTTCCCGTCTTCGCCAATGACCAGCAGATCCTCAGGGCAGCCGAGTCGGCTGGTACGCCGCTCACCGTTCTCGACACGCGTCAGGAACAGGCTCTGGCGGGAATGGTCGGCAATCTCGGTCTNATCCTGTTGATCATCATCGGACTGTCCTTTCTGTTGCGACGTTCCGCCCAGGTTGCCAACAGAGCGCTTGGCTTCGGTCGGAGTCAACCGCGGATCAAGCCCGAAGACGAACTGAACGTTCGTTTCGAGGATGTGGCGGGAATCAACCTGGCCAAGCAGGAACTTCAGGAGGTGGTCACCTTCTTGAAACAGCCTGAGGCTTTCATCCGACTGGGCGCCAAGATCCCCCGAGGAGTGCTTTTGGTCGGTCCCCCTGGCACCGGAAAAACGCTTTTAGCCAGAGCCATCGCAGGGGAAGCAGGGGTCCCCTTCTTTTCCATGGCTGCATCGGAATTTGTTGAGCTGTTTGTCGGTGTTGGCGCCAGCCGGGTGCGTGATCTGTTCCGTAAAGCCAAGGAGAAGGCCCCTTGCATTGTGTTCATCGATGAAATCGATGCCGTCGGTCGTCAACGCGGGGCAGGGATCGGAGGGGGAAATGACGAACGTGAGCAGACCCTGAATCAGTTGCTCACCGAGATGGATGGTTTCGCCGAAAATTCCGGCGTCATTCTTCTTGCTGCAACCAATCGGGCCGATGTCCTCGACACAGCCCTGATGCGACCTGGACGTTTTGATCGGCGGATCAGCGTGGGACTTCCGGATCGCAAGGGTCGGCTTGACATCCTGTCCGTGCATGCCAGGAGCCGACCCCTGGCCGAAACGGTTGATCTCGAGGACTGGGCNCGTCGAACTCCCGGATTCTCCGGTGCGGATCTCGCCAANCTCCTCAACGAGGCCGCCATCCTCACCGCCCGACAGCGCAGCCAAGCGATCGAGGATTCCCACCTGGAAATGGCGCTTGAGCGCATCACCATGGGACTGACCGCAGCACCGCTTCAGGACAGCGCCAAAAAGCGATTGATCGCGTACCACGAGGTCGGTCATGCCCTNGTGGCTGCCCTGCTCCCCGATGCGGATCGGGTGGACAAAGTCACGCTGCTTCCACGCAGCGGNGGTGTCGGTGGATTCACACGGCTNTGGCCCGACGAAGAGGTTCTCGACTCCGGATTGATCACCCGCGCCAGCCTGATGGCCCGATTGATTGTTGCCCTTGGAGGACGCGCCGCAGAACAGGTGGTGTTCGGTCGGGAGGAGGTGACTCAGGGTGCCAGTGGTGATCTTCAGATGGTCGCTCAGCTGGCTCGCGAAATGGTGACCCGCTTCGGCTTCTCGTCCCTTGGCCCTGTCGCNCTGGAAGGCGAGGGGACAGAGGTCTTTCTCGGACGTGACTGGTTCAGTCAACGCCCCGGATACGCCGAGACAACCGGGCGTGAAATCGATCGTCAGGTTCGAGATCTGGCGCGACAATCACTTCAACAAGCGGTTGATCTTCTGGAGTCCAAGAGGACTGAAATGGATCGGCTGGTTGACGCGTTGATCGAAGAAGAGACCCTTCAGGGAGATCGTTTCATGGATCTGGCCGGACTCGCATGATGCTGTTGCTGCTTCTGCTTCCGCTGTCGTATCTGGCGGCGCGGTTGTTTGTGGAGTGGCTTTGGTTCGCGCAGTTCAGCTGGCAGAACGTCCTGCTGGAACGTTGGATTCTGCAGGTTGTGTTCGCTGGCCTTGCTGCGGTCCCAGTGCTTCTGGTCAGTCGTCTGCGTCTNCGTGGATCACCCTCTTTGAAGGCTTCCCCGCCTGAACAGAGCTGGTTGAGGGGAGGNGTTTACGGACTAACGCTGTTGTTTGTGCTGCTGGTCCTGCTTGGCAGCGTTCTGTCCATTGCCGCGTTCACACATTTGGCGCTGGCGAATCCTCTGGCCCTGGCCGCATGGCCTCCCCAGCTGCACGGAATGCTGTCCGACGAACGTCCCCTGTTGGTCGTCCTGGCAATCCTCACCCTGTGGGTTGCGGTGCGTCGCAAGCATCTGTTCTGGATCACGCGGACGGCCTCGGTCTGTCTGGTTCTGATCAGTGGTCGCAGTTGGGGAATCTGGTCGCTGGCTCTGTTGATCCCNTCATCGGACTACAGGGATGGGCTGCTCAACAGTGANGCCAGCTTTGCTTTGGCTCGCTTCGCAGCCTTGCGGTTGGCGCTTGGGCTGGCGGTTCTGCTNTTGCTGCTGCAGTTGTCTGCTGTTCTTTGGGACCATCTCACCCGGGGAACATCACTCTCGGACTGGGCAGCCCCTGCCCTGAGCGTGTCTGATCGGATCCAGTTGCGCCGAGGCTTGGTCGCGCTGATCTTCAGCGGCTCAGGTCTGGTCTGGTTGTCGCGCTATCAGTTGCTTTGGACACCCACGGGGGTTGTGGCCGGTGCCGGATGGCTTCAAGCCCATCTTTCACTGCCGCTGCGCTCCCTCCTCTGCAGTCTCCTGTTCCTGCTCGGACTGGTGATTCTCTGTGCAGGATCAGATCGTTCCCGGCGACGCTTGGGTCGATGGGTTCTCGCCGTGATTGGCCTGACCCTTGCGACGGAGATTTTGGTCACTCCCTTGATCGGTTGGTTGTGGCTGCGTCCTCAGGAGATCACGCTTCAGACCCCTTACATCGAGGAAGCGATTCAATCGACGCGCAAGGCATTCCAACTCGACGGAATCGTCAAGCGCAGCAACGAACCCACGCCCAATCTGACTGCTGCAGATCTGCAACTGGGAGCCAGCACCCTCGACAACGTGCGGCTCTGGGACACGCTTCCGCTGCTTCAGACCAACAGCCAATTGCAGGAACTGAGGGTCTATTACCGATTCATCAGTGCTGCAGTTGATCGCTACCCGCTCCTTGCAGACAAGGAGACAGCCCAACAGGTTCTGCTTGCGGCTCGAGAACTCGATTCGTCAGAACTTCCGATCCGTTCTCGATCCTGGCTCAACCGTCATTTTGTCTTNACCCATGGCTACGGATTCACACTCAGTCCNGTCAATACATTCAGTCAGGATGGATTGCCTGACTACTTCATCAGCGATCTGGGGCCAGAGACGCGGATCGAGGGCAACAAGGCTCTGGGAATTGCAGAGGAGGATGTAAGACGTGCCGTTCCAACGGACGAATCGGCGCTTTATTTCGGATCGATTGATTCGCCCTATGCCGTTGTTCCCACATCGGTGGACGAATTTGATTACCCGGAAGGTGATGCCAACGTTTACACCAGTTATTCGGGTGATGGAGGAGTTCCGATCGGCCCGCTGCTGAACCGTCTGGCTGCAGCAATTGATCTTGGAGAGCCACGACTTCTGGCTTCGCCCGCGATNNGACCTGACAGCCGATTGCAAATGCATCGTGAGGTCAGGGAACGTGTGCGCAGGATCGCTCCCTTTCTTGATCTGCGAGGGGAGCCTTATCTCGTGTCTGTTCCAAGCATTGGAGAGGTCAAGGGCTATTCACGGAAGCAGCACCAGTATTGGATTGTGGAGGGTTTCACCGGNTCAAGGTTCTTCCCTTACAGCTCCACCGCTCAAACGGATCGAGGTGAACGCTATCTACGCAATTCAGTGAAAGCCGTTGTGGATGCNTACAACGGCAAGGTCCATTTTTACGTCAGCGAAGCGGATGATCCTCTGATTCAAGGGTGGATGCGATTGTTCCCAANTCTGTTTGAACCACTCGATCAGATGCCTCAGCAACTGCGTGATCACATCAGGGTTCCGGAGGAATTGTTCGATGTGCAAGTCAGTCAGCTTCTCCGTTATCACGTCACGGATCCAAGACAGTTCTACAGCGGTGATGACGTCTGGCAGGTACCCATTGAGACCTACGGGAGTGACCAAATTCCTGTTAAGCCTTATCACATAACAGCTCAGGTTCAAGACAATCTGTCGTCGGAATTTCTGTTATTGCAGCCCCTCACACCTCTGGCTCGGCCGAANCTCAATGCATGGCTGGCCGCTCGCAATGATCATGAGCATTATGGAGAACTGCTTCTGATTGAATTCCCCAGAGATTCACCGATTCTGGGGCCTGAACAAATTCAGGCTTTAATCAATCAGGAGCCGGAAATCAGTCGGTTGTTCGGGCTATGGAACCGGGGTGGTTCTGAAGTGTTGCAGGGAAATCTGATGGTGCTTCCAGTCGGACGAACACTGTTGTATGTGGAGCCGGTCTATCTNCGTGCNAGCAAAGGTGGCTTGCCATCGCTGGCTCGAATCGTTGTCAGCGACGGAAGAAATATCACGATGGCGGAATCGCTCGAAGCGGCCATCCATCAACTCCAGAAAAAAAATCCTCCGGTATTGACACCGGAGGATGAAGAACTTGCCTGANAATAAATAGGTCTAATGAAAAGACGTAATCAGCCGATTGCAGAGAAGTACTCTTTNCTGCCGACAGGATCTTCCTTCATTGTCTTGTCACCAGGTGTCCAGTTGGCAGGACAAACTTCGTCAGGATTGGCCTCAACATATTGATAGGCCTGCAGAACGCGCAGGGTTTCATCAACGTTGCGGCCGACAGGAGCCTTGTTGACCGTCATGTGCATCACCATGCCCTGAGGATTGATGATGAAGAGACCACGATCGGCTTCTCCATCCTCATTCAGGACGTTNTANGAGGCACAGATCTCTTTCTTGAGGTCAGCCACAAGGGGATAGGCGATATCGCCGATACCACCTTGATTGCGGGGGGTTTGGATCCAGGCCAGGTGGCTGTACTTGCTGTCAACGGAAACGGCCAGAACCTCGGTGTTCTTGGCGCTGAAATCCGCGTAGCGATCGCTGAAAGCCGTGATCTCCGTCGGGCAGACGAAGGTGAAATCCAAGGGATAGAAGAAAAGCACCACGTATTTGCCCCGGTACTGGGACAGGCTGATCTCCTTGAATTCCTGATCAACCACGGCTGTGGCTGTGAAGTCAGGGGCCATTTGGCCCACTCGCAGGCAACCGTTTTCGGGCATGTTCTGGATGCGTTGGTGATCAACAGGTCGACGGCACCGACTTATGCGTAGTCGGACCGACTTCCAGTTGCGTCTGACAATTTATCACGATCCCCCATCCGATCTGCCCAATACACTCATAGCAATGAAGCCAGAACATGAACTGGGATCCCGCACTGCTTCGAAAATTCTGCTCAACAGGTCATTTCCGCCTGTTGAATCAACTCCGTGGTGATCTGAAAAAACGACCCCTCGATCGTGATCCGCAGAATGGCAAGCTGCGCATGCCCGGAGGGAGCAGAGTCTCTGCATCACGGTCGTCTCGACCTGCAGAGGTGCAAAGAAAAGCNGTTCAGGAACCAGTCGTGGTTGCTCCACCAGTCCAGTCCGAAACAACTCCAAAGACGTTTCGCGAACGGCTTAATGCGATTGATATGCGATGAAAATGCGCATGGAATGGCTCGGGGGAGACTTGAACTCCCGACCTTGGGGTTATGAATCCCACGCTCTAACCAGCTGAGCTACCGAGCCTTGGAGTTGCTTAGCTTAAACGATCAAGTGACGCTCAGGCTTTTCTGGCAGGGAGCCTTGTGAGCGGATTCATCGCAGCACCACCGGATTGGCGAATCTCGAAGTGAAGGTGTGGACCNGTACTCCGACCCGTGCTGCCCATCAGTGAAATACGGGNCCCTTGAGGAATCATCTGNCCTTTCTTGACCAGCAGTCGGCTGTTATGGGCGTAACGGGATGATTCACCATCGGGATGGGTGATCTCAACGAGATACCCGTAACCGCTGCTCCACCCGGAATAGGTGACGATGCCGTCCCTCGCGGCATGAATCGAGGTTCCGGTGTTATTCGCGATATCGATTCCCTTGTGCATGCGACCCCAACGCCATCCGTATCCAGAGGTGAACACACCCTTGGTTGGCCACATGTAAGTGGATGAAAGGCTCTCTTGACGATTTTCCTTAACTGGAAAAACAGGTCGATTGGGATAACTGGCACCGCCACTGACGGTGGGACGAATCGCGAGGAGCTTTTGCCCCCCNACTGCTTTGGCAATTCGCACCTCTCGACCAACGGTGAGCTTTGCCAGATCAACACCGGGGTTGTATTGCTTGAGCTGGTCGCTGCTGACCCCATGACGCTTCATGAAACTGGCGAGGGAGTCGCCACGTTGCACGCGAGCAGTCTCTGACAGTGGAGGAGGAGGCGTCAGTGGAGCGGATGTCTGGTAGCTGGATCGGTCCAGGGCGGTGAGCTCGAAGGTCAACTCTGTTGATACGCCCTCGAAACGGATCCAATCCCCCTTCTCAAACACCTTGCCCAGACCGCTTTCATTAACACTCGCCAACGTCTTGACGGGAATGTTGAGAAGCCGAGCCAGGTCGGACAACTTCACCCGACGTTCGGCCTGGATCCAGTACGACTCGGGCTGCTGTTCAGCTTCGGAAACCTCCTCAAGAATCGGAGGGAGCTGAGCCACATCGAATACACGGCTGTCAGCCTGTCCAGGAAGAGCGGACCACATGGCCAGTGCAAGCACCGGTGTGGAAGCTGAAACCAGGATCAGCGAAGGATGCATGCGATGTCCGTAATGACCCAAACCTCTTCACGACAGCAAAGAGGATCGGCCAAAAAGTAACGAGGAGAACATGCCGGTGCAAGCCTCTTTGTTGCAGTGGCCTGATCACCACATGCGCAACTGAACACCTGCTGTGTAGGTCACGATTGCGCAAGCCACGGACAGGTTCAAACTGCGGACGCCACCCTGCCCATCCATGTCGGCTGTTCCTGGCATGGGAATGGTGAGCATGGCGTCACAGCGAGCCCGCACGGAGTCCGGAAGACCGGTGTCTTCACGACCGAACAACAGCACGTCTCCAGCCTGGAACTGGAATGACCCGAGCTCGCTTCCTCCATAGCGACTGCAGCCGATCAAACGGTTGGTCCCATTCAGGTGACTGAGAAGATCCGCAAGACCTTGATGTGTCGACAGCTGAACATGCGGCCAGTAGTCGAGGCCTGCACGCCGCAGGTAACGATCGTCCATGCTGAAACCCAACGGCTCGATCAAAGCCAGTGGAACCTGAAAGGCAGCGCAGGTGCGTGCAATGTTTCCTGTGTTGGGTGGAATCCTGGGTTCAAACAGGGCCACCCGCAGTGGGGACTCAGGCGAGGGAAGACTCATGGCACAAGTTGGCCAAGCTCACCCAGATTGATCGCGCGACCCTGCAGCACCAGCCAGCTCTGATCGGCCTGTGTCTGGAGACACTGCGCCAATGCTCCAAGCCTGTCGCGGAATAACCCTCCAATCCGGGTTGGCGGAACCACGCCCCAACCGGTTTCTTCAATCACCAGGACCCTGGTTTGCGGCATTGATCTCAGGCTCTCGACGAATGCCTCCGATTCGGATGCCCACTCCGATGGATTCAGATCAAGATGCATGGCCACATAACCTCCGAGCGCATCAATCAGAACGGACTGTTGAGGGTCAATGGAGGTGAGACAAGCGCCCAGGTTGGATCCGGATTCCAGCAACTGCCAATGCGATGGCCGACGCTCGCGATGAACCTTCAGCCGTTCCTGCCAGGCGGAATCATTCGGGCGCGATGGGGATGTTGCGACATAGGTGACACGTGGATGATGCTCAAGCAGTGACTCGGCCCAGCGGCTCTTCCCGCCACGACTTGGACCGCTGACAAGAATCAGTGATCCATCTGAACGCTGATGGTCAACCGCCGCCATTCATCCCCTTGAGTGTGGCGACCGACGAAGGTGAAACACGATTCAGATAACGGAAGATCCAGTATTTGAAAATGGTTGCCAGAATCACAGGGAACGTGGCGATAAACAACATAATAAAATTTTCTCTGGCAGGAATTCCAAAGTGGTGGGCTATCCCATCCAGAAGGACTGTCCAACCTTCAGGACTGTGGTATCCGACGAAAATATCAGTGAAGAGAATGATTGCAAATGCCTTGGCGGAATCGCTGAGTCCATAAATTGCTTCATCAAGGAATCCTCTCAGGACCCTCAATTCGTTCTTGCTGGAAAAGCAAACAAGAACAAATGCAGCTAATGCAGAAAAATCAGCAAGAACATTCTTGATGGCATGCAGGCTTTCTTGCTCAGAATCCTTTTTGAGCTCTTCTGCTTTTCGACTCAATTCGACTCTCAGCTCCTCCTGTGTTGGAGGATCATCGCCACGCAAAAGCGCTTCAAACTCCAGCTCTTGCTTGAATTCACTCAACTTGCGGACAGCCTGCTCCTTCAGCGATGGCTGTGGATAATTGATGAAGGAAATATCAGATGAAAAATGATCAATCACCGGTGAAATCAGATAAGTCCGAGACACCTGCTGGATCAGTAGTGGGACCAAGATCAAAAGCAGCAAAACCCGGAGAGAGATCAGGGTTGAATCACGCCGCCGGCGGAAGCCAGCGACCAACGTTTCTTCAGAGGTTGGATCGAGCTGGCGTCGAATCGAATCGAAGACCCCCAGCAACGAACGCGGCAGCGGATTCGGCGAGCGGCTGATCGTGGCGCTACCGCCACTGCGGGAGGGTGAGTAGCGATTGACGACGGCTTCGATCAATTGGAGTTGGCGTAACTCCTGGGTGTCCAGCTGACCGCGACTTGGCTTGATCGACTCAAAACTGGTCCGGCAGATGTTGAGCGCTGTTCTGAACCTGCGCAGGATCGTCGCCTGAACCGATCGAGGAACGGATAATTCCAGATCGGCCCGAATGGGTCTGTCGTTGTAATACTCGAGCTCCAGGCTCTGGATCAGCAAGGCCGCTTCATAGCCACGCTCCAGATCATTGGAGAGATCGAAGGCCTGGCTGTTTGAAAAAAACCCGATCCAGTTGCGACGGCTCATGCTCCTGGACCGATCAGCGTGAGAAGACCCACCACGTCGCCATCGGAATGATCGAACCGAGCACAAGCAGAACGATGATCCAGGTGGTTGCGTTGCTGCTCTCGGTTTCCTCCTGGGTTGGGATGTTCGTGGGCAGGGTTGTTTTCACAATCTCCTGCGGTGGGCCGGGATCTTCGCCACCTTCAAGAACAACGGAAAGGCGGGTGAGGCCATCCAGGGAGGCCTGGCGGTAGCGATCCCCTTCTCGCAACGGCACCGCCATGGTGGTTCTCCCGGTGCTGGTCAGCAATGCATCAGGAAGCTGCGTGGACAGGGCTTCATCAGCAACGACCGAGGCACGTTTGTTCTGGGTTTCGATCAGAAGCAGCAACAGCGGAGGATCGCTTTCCTGGCCGTTGCTCCAGCGCTCGATCAATTCTTCTCCAAATCGGTTCAGGCTGAATCCGTAATCGAGGCGTCTTAACGTCACCAGACGGGCATCGACGCGATTTCCCCCGAAAGCCTCAAGCCGTTGGTCCAGTTCGGAACGGCTTGATCTGCTGAGTACATCCGCGTCGTCGAGGACCTGCATCGCAGGTCGCTCAGCCGGAAAATCCGTTGGAGCCAGAGCATCGGCGGTGGGAACCAGCATCCAAGCGATGGCAATGCTGATGATCGGCAGCACAAGGCGCCGGAACAGCAGGTTCAGCCTGGATCGGCGGAGTTGCATCGGTTCCAGTTGGATTGCGGCCCCCAGTCTGCACTCACTCATCGAGGCTGTCGCGGTTGAGTGCTTCGATGGCACGAACAATCGTCAGCGCCTGACCGTCCGGCAGAGGACACTGTCCCGCCAGCTGTTCAAGGAAGGATGCCTCCTCCGGAGTGACCACCCGGTCCGCATGCACCAGATGAGCCGCCACAGCCAGGGCCGTCTCCACCTGAGCCGTTGACAGTTCAGGAATGGCCTGTTCAATCAGCCCTTCGACACCGCTCTCTCGCAACAAACGCAACAGTCGATCGAACAACTCACCCATGTCCGCTTCAGAGCTGCTGCGATACAACGATCGGTACTCGAGATGGCAACGCAATGCGTGAGACTCTTGTCGCCCCAGGGTCCCGTCACAAGCGACTGCCGCGAGAGCCACTGCAGCGAAGGCATCCTTCTTGTCCATTGGTGTCGCCGGAATATCCACATTTGAGCAAGCTTCAGATGGTTTGTCAGATTCCTTTGATCTCTATCAATATTTGCAGTTAACCGAACAACAATGAAATCGTTGCATCAATCAAGTGGCCTGGAAAATTTAAACAATGCATCGCGAAGGTGCTTGCATCGTCATGTTCTCCACCGAGGTCAAAACATAACCCGTGTTGATTGAATGGCCGTTTCGGTGGTCATTCCATCGTTGATCGCCGTTCTCCGTCGACTCCACCACAGTTCCCCATCAACGTTGTATGCCAACACCAGCTCGCCTTGTCCTTGGTCTTGGTCTTCTGCTTCTGGTGTTGGGTGTTGTCAATGCTGGCCTTGCTTCAGGGACAACCCCCGAACTCCAAAGAGCCGAGGTCCTGGACGCTCTTGCGGCGGTGATCTTGATGTTGGTGGCCGTTCTCTGGACCCGTGCTGAACCAAGCAGTGCGAAGGCGACATCCCTTGAAGGTGATCAAGGTCTGGAGATTGCAGAACATCTGTTGGATCCTCAACGGGAGGAGCTGGCCTGGGGAAGCCACATGCTGCTCACAGCCACCCCTGCAGCAACAGTGCTGGTTCACTGGAACGATGCAACGATCCTGCGCCGAGGACTGCTTGGTAAAGGGGGTTTTCAACCTGGTGCCATCAGCGCCAGATCGATGCAACGCCAGAGCAGCGTCTCCCTTGTGAACACAGCGTTGTTTCCAGGCCGGGCGGAATTTGACAGCGTCCTTGAGGATCTTCCCTCTGTGTTTATTTGCCCGCTGGGAACCGATGGCGTTGTGGTGGTTGGTGGCTGGGCGCCCCGATGCTTCAGTCGCTCGGATGAGCGCTGGATCGAAGGTTGGTGTCAACGGCTCAGAACGTCACTGGAGCAGAACGCTTGACTCCATCCGGGGATGAACGACGCTCGTTTTGTTTCAATCTGATTTCGGATCTCACCCGTTGCCCCGGTGCTCCGAAGCGAAGCACCCCATCATCACCAACCCGTCCCTCGAGACGAGCTGCTGTGGTGATCTGATCCAGTTCATCCCGTTTCAATTCCACATCTCCATCGGCGATCACCACGTCGGTCGACCAGTTCCAGCTGCATCGCTGGGCACGAAGCTGTTCACCGGGTTGGTTCACCCTGCAGTCCGCCGGGATGATCACTGTGGTGGTCTGCTGTTTGACCTCAAAACCAACGCCGCTGGCACGCCCTTGCTTGGACACGGCCTCAAAGGTTTCGGTGCTGGAAAGCGTTTGTTGCTCGAAACCCCATCGGGTCCGGCCAGCACGCACATTCCCTTTGTCGTCCGGAAGGGCATAGGTCACCGGTTCGATCAGATCGATGTATCCATCGCGGGTGTTGCCCGTCAGCCGCGTTGCTGACAACACGCTGCCGTCGTCTTGCTTGGCCTGAACAGGGCCGGCCGCAAGGAGCGTGCCGTTCGCCAGATTCCAGGCTCCATCACTGGCGCGCACGGTGGTGCTCGGAGGCTCCTCCTCACGGCGTTGTTTGATCCAGCGATCCAGCCGGGACGGTCCCTTGAATTGGAGCGTGTCCTTGTCCTGACGAAAGGTCAGGTGCCTGGTCTTGATCTGTGAGTTGGCATCGACAGCCTGGGGCCGTTGATCAATGACCATTTCAGAACGCGCCGGAGTCCACACCAGACGATCCCCTTGGATCAACACCTTGCGTTCGGTCAGTTGTTGCAGGTTCACCTTGCCCTCGAGAATCACAAGCTCGCCGTCATTGAGAACCGTCGCGAGATCTGCCTTGATGCGATATGCAGGTTTGTTGTTCCGATAAAGGATTCCCTGTGGTCCGCGAGCGCGAACGGTGCGGCTGCTGAGCTCGTAACGGGCTTCTGGGCTGGAGAGGTCCCAGTCACGACTGCCGTCCTGGTGACGTTGATTGAGATTGAGAGAGCGGAAGACGAAGGGTTGAGGGGCCTCTGCTTCCACCACGGCTTGCTCACGACAACCGGCCAGACCGGTGGCGAACACCAGGACAACAACACTCCAACGAAGCACCCGTGATCGCTCAGCCAGCATCGGTTTCAGAGATTGTCTTCCAGTTCAAGGCGTTGCATCACGGGACTGGGCTGGGGCAACAACGCTCCGGATTGCAGCCCTCCCCACGCCAGTTGACCGTGCCAAGAGGAGCACACCGGTTCGAAACCGAGCTGGGCCAGCAGCCGTTCGCTGAGATCCGGAAGGAGTGGTGACAGAAGCACACCAACAATGCGTGCCGATTCGAGCACCACATAAAGGTCGTCCGCCACATCCGCTTCTTGACCCGGTTGCTTCATGCGACTCCAGGGGGCTGTGTCATTCAGATGGCCGTTGGCGGCGATAGCAAGTTGAAGGATGCTCTCCGCAGCTGTTTTAAACGCGAACGATTGCATCGCTTGCAGAACAGTGCTTGTCGTTGAAGTGGCAAGCACGGCGAGTTTGTGATCCTTGCCGGTTTTGGCTCCAGCGGGTGGCACGCGCTCATCGAACCATTTGCGTGCCATCGAGGACGTTCGGTTCAGAAGATTTCCAATCGTGTTGGCAAGATCGTTGTTGACCAGATCAACAAACCGTTGTTGTTGAAAATCACCGTCATCGCCGAACTGAATGTCGCGCAGTAAGTACCAGCGAACCGCATCGCGGCCGCATTGATCCAAAAGCTTCTGGGGATCGAGAACATTACCGAGCGATTTGCCCATCTTCTGTCCTTCTCGGGTCAGAAAACCATGGCCGAACACCTGCTTGGGAAGGGGCAGACCAGCTGACATCAACATCGCCGGCCAGTACACGGCATGGAAGCGAAGAATGTCTTTGCCAATCACATGCACCGAGGCCGGCCAGCCAGCCTGCTGGAGACGATCCAGATCGATCGAGCCACCGTCATCGAGAAGGGCACTGAGATAACCGAGCAAGGCGTCGAACCACACGTAAAACGTGTGGCCCTCTTGGTCGGGGACCGGAAGACCCCAGCTCACATTCGTTCTCGAAATCGAAAAATCTCTCAGACCCTGGGCAACGAAATTACGAACCTCCTGACGCCTGGATGCTGGAGCGATGAAGTCATCGTCCGCGACAAGCTGCTCGATCTGATTTTGGTAACGCGAGAGTCGAAAGAACAGATTTTCCTCATCGCGCCACTCAAGCTCTTTCTGGTGAATCGGGCAGAGGGGTTTGACGGCATCCGGAGGGTCATCCTTGAACTCTTCACACCCGACGCAATACCAACCGGTCTGACGTCCTGTCAGCACATCACCGGAAGCTTTGACCCTGGCGTAAAACTGATCGACCAGCTCGAGATGGCGCGGATCCGTCGTACGCACAAAGCGATCCTGGCTGATCTTCCATTGGTCCCAGAGTGCCTGATACGTGGCACTGATTCGGTCGCAGTGCTCCTGGGGTGAAACCTGCTGTGCCTCTGCCGTGCGTTGAATCTTCTGGCCGTGTTCATCAACCCCGGTCACGAACAGCACCGGTTCGTCCTGAAGACGATGAAACCGGGCGACGGCATCGCAGGCAATTGTTGTGTAAGTACTGCCGAGATGGGGGCGATCGTTGACGTAATAAAGCGGAGTGGTGAGGGTGTAAGTCATCTTGAGACCAGGAACTCCCCTGCCCAGCTGCGACGCCGGATCCTAACGACCGACTTTCAGTCATCACCATGACGCCATCCGAACGACTTGATCCGAGGACAGTGCAGTGCTGGCTCGGAGCACTGCAGCAACTTGCGCTTTCCGACGGTGATTTTGATGCTCAGGAGCAACAGCTTCTCGATCAACACCTCGCTGATTTGATGGATGGTGAGGAGGTCGACTGGTCCGTGATCGATCCACCGTCCGATGACAGTTTTCGCCAGGCTTTCGGAGATGACTCCGGCCTTGCCGATCAGTTCCTGAGAACAGCGGTTCTCACCGCTTTGGCCGACGGGCATCTGAGCGTTGAGGAGATGGCGTTGCTGCAACGCTGGGCTGATCTGCTTGGACTGGGCCGGGGGCGGCTTCAAGGACTTCACCCGGATGAACTCGGGCATCGCCCACTTGACGGCATCCGTGAGTGGTTGGATGAACTTGAGCCGTCCGATCCAAGGGTGGCTGCCTTCATCGTCAGCCTGATTCCCTCGCAGTGCCCCTTTGAACGCGACATTGTTCTGTTCGGGCACAAGATCGTGCACATCCCACCAATGTGCAAACTCAATCCTCTGTACGAACAACTGGTCGGTCTGCGCTTTCGCTGTCTGAATTCACTACCGGAGCAGCAGCAACTCAAAATCGCTGAGCGCGATGCCGCTCGGGCTCAAACGTGACCAACGATGTTCTCGTCTGGGGGGGTGGCACCGGGGGTGTCGCTGCGGCTCTGCAATCGGCCAGGAGCGGAGCATCCACGCTGCTGTTGACGCCAGGGCCCTGGCTTGGCGGAATGCTGAGTGCCGCTGGTGTCAGTGCTCCCGATGGGCATGAATTGAGCTGCTGGCAAACCGGTCTCTGGGGAGCCTTCCTGCGACAGATGGAAGAGATCACGCCTGAGGGGCTTGATCAGAACTGGGTGAGCTGCTTTGGGTTCCGGCCCAACCAGGCTGAAGCCGTTCTGCAGCGATGGGTTCGGGAGGAAAGCAAGCTTCAGTGGTGGCCTCAGGCAGAGCTTCTGCAGGTCTCATGCCGTGGTGATCGGATCGAATCCATCTCGGTGCTGCATGCGGGCGAACGGTCCGAGCACAGACCCGCAGTGGTCATTGATGGAAGCGATCTGGGCGATCTGTTGGCCATGGCGAATGCTCCATTCCGCTGGGGATGGGAAGCGCGCGAACAGTGGAAGGAGCCGAGCGCTCCAACTCGGCTCCAGCTGGAGCACGACCGGTTTCATCGTGAGCAACCGATTCAGTCACCCACTTGGGTGGTGATGGGACAGCTGGCGGACGGAGCTTGTCCGGAACAACCTGTTGTGCCATTGGAGCCACCGTTTCAATCCTGTCTGAATCCATTCGGATTGGAACGCACGCTCACCTATGGACGCCTTCCAGGAGGTTTGGTGATGCTGAATTGGCCTCTGCACGGCAACGATTGGCATCACGAGCTCGGACGTTGCATCAGCGACCAGCCATCCAACAACGATCAATTGGCCAGGGAGATGCAGGCCCACAGCCGTCGTTTTCTCAACAACCTCGCCGCCTCAAGTGCTGGGTGGATCCGTCCGGGCGTTGAATTTCCTGGACCGGATCCTTCGATGGCGCTGATGCCCTACTGGCGGGAGGGGCGCCGACTCGTCGGCTGGGACGTCGTCACCGAGAACGATCTGCTTCCGCTCTCAGACGAGCGTCCCCATGGTCCCCTGCCCGTTGATGCGGCTGGACGCTGCACAAGCATTGCCATCGGCACCTACGCCAATGACCACCACTATCCAGGTGAGGACTGGCCCTTGGCACCGAAAAGTGTGCCCTGGGGTGGACGCTGGACCGGTACACCGTTCTGTATTCCATTCGGTGCCTTGCATGGTTCAGCATTCAGCAATCTGCTGGCGGCGGACAAGTGCATCAGCGTCAGTCACATGGCCAATGGTGCAACCCGGCTGCAACCCCTCATCCTCAACATCGGCCAGGCCGCTGGGATCACTGCCGCCATGGCGGTGAAGCGCAGAGTGGCTCCCCAAGAGCTGCCTGTGCGGGATGTGCAGCATGCCCTGATCGATGACCCACAGGCTCCTGCGGCCGTGATGCCCATCTGGGCGCTCCCGTCCTGGCACGCGGGCTGGGCGGAGGCCCAGCGCAGGGCCCTGAACGAGCCTGCCGATCCGCACATGTTGAATCCGGAGGTGCCCCAGCACGCAGAGCAAGCGCCGGTCCCGTCCCATGCCCATGCGTTCCAAGGGCGTTTCACCGTGGAAGCCGACGATTCCTGGTGGTTGGAGACAGACCAGGGCCGTTGGCGTCTGATCACCCTCGAACCCGGGGTGGAGCAACAGCTGCGTCGATCCCCCCAGGGGGTTCAGCTCTCGCTTCTCGCATGTGAAAACCGCTGGGGTCCATGGCTGCGGGTGATCCAGGTCGCCATCAACTAACCGTCAGCAAAGGAGGCTCTCCTTCCTCGCTGGTGGTCACCTTCAACTGCAGGCTCTGACCCGGCCGAGGTTCATCAGCGTCCAGGCGTCCCACCAGTCCCATGGCGAGGTCATTCACATGAACCAGGGCAAGGCGATCCTGGGGTCGGAGCCAGCGCAGGAATTCGCAGGACCAGGACTGCCCAGGTCTGGTCTCGAACCAGATGTGCTGCCAATGGCGTTGATCCTCACGGCTGATCTGATTGGATTGACGCAGAGGATCTTCCAGATCTGCGATCCTCTCCTGCATTGTGGATTCCTGCATGGGCTCGCCCTGATCCAGACAGGCGATCAGTTGTCGATGCACGATCAGGTCGGCATAACGGCGAATGGGGGATGTGGCCTGCACATAGGCGGGCAGTCCCAGGCTGAAATGCGGCATTGGTGTTGTCCCCTGCTGCCCGCGGCTGAGGCAGCGCTTGATCGCCGCATCCCTGGCGGGGCCATCGGGGATCAAAGCCAGTTCAGCGGCTAAAGGGAGCTCAGCCGCGGGTTGGCTTCGGAAGGGAAGCGGCAACCCCTTCTCTCGGCCGAACTCAGCCACAACAGCACCCATCAGAAGCATCGCCTCACTCACCAGCACGCGGGATGGCGAAGGTTGAATCAGCTGAAGAGAGAGGTCATCGCCCTGGCGTCTGAAGCGACCCTCCGGCCGATCAAATGCCAATGCACCTTGAGCCAGTCGCCAACGCAGGCGCGTCTTCAGCAGAGCAGCCAGTCGCTCGAGAGATTCATCACCTGGAGGTGCCAGTTCAATCAGCTCATCGCCCTCGTCGTAGGTGAGCCGGTAGCGGACGTTGATCCAACTGCGGGTGATGCGTCGGGCCGCAATCGACCCATCCTGATCCAGTTTCACTGCAACACTCAGGGCGGGGCAGACGCTTCCGGTCTTGAGGCTGAGACAGTCGGCCGCAAGCTGCAGCGGCAACATCGGCAGCGTTCTGTCCGCCAGGTAGAGGGTGGTGGCCCGACGCCTCGCTTCCAGATCAAGGGGGCTTCCCTCGGCGATCAGCCTGGCTGGATCCGCGATATGGATCCAGATCCAATCGCCCTGGCTGGTCTGCTCAAGTGCCAGGCCGTCATCGATCTCAACCGTCCCCGCGTCATCAATTGTGTAGGTCTTCAACCCGGTTAAATCGAGACGTTGCTCATCACCCGGTGCGCTTTTCGGGGCCTTGTTGATCAGCTCATCGGCGACGTTCAACAAATCGGGCTGAAAGGATTCCGACCAGACGCTTCCGCGCAGAGCTTTGGGTTGATGGGGATCAAGGAGGCCGAGACCGGTCAACCAACGAAGCAGGCCTGGACGATCAGAACGCACTCCCAATCGCTGCAGCGCGCTGTCGAGTTCGGGATCCAGCTGATCCATCCACTGATCGGTGCACACCAGATCCAGCAATCGATCCAAGGTGTCCTGCCAGCCAGGAGAGAGACCCTCCCGTTCGTCTTGCGATAGTGACCGATCGGATGAAAGCAACTGCAATTGCCGCTGCTCTTCCTCCTGCTCCAGTTGCTGCGCGCGGGCCGAGCGACGATCCCGACGGATCTCCTCGCGACCCCTGGGCTGAAGCGAACGGTCGCGACGCAAACGGAACCACGGTTGACCACCATGCAGCCACCGCCACAGCCCAGCGATTTCCGTCAGACCGACCTGCTCGTAGAGCAACTCGGCCAGATCATCAATGCTCAGGGACGGCAGCTGATCGGGTGTAGCAGCGTCGGGATGATCCGACACCAGCAACCACCAGGCAGCAGCAGCATCTCGGGTGGATGGAATCGAAGCCTGAGCATCTTCCGTGGCCGGCAGTGACGCATCCCGGAATTGTTCTCCCAGAGATGGGAACAAAACCAGTTCCCGAGCCGGGAGTTCGAGGTCCTTGCGATTGCCAGCAAAACCGATCAGAGCACGACTGCCCTTGAACGACTTCACCCGTGCAATGCAAGCCTGACCCTTGTGAATGACACCGACGACGGCGTCGATCGTCAGATCGGATTTCTGAGACGGTGCGATCAGCCTTCGGGATTCACGAACGGCAGCAGTGCGACGATTCGCGCACGTTTCACTGCATTGGTGAGATCACGCTGCTGCTTGGCAGTCAGACCGGTGAGACGTCGGGGAAGGATCTTTCCTCTCTCGGTGATGAATTTTTTGAGCAGATCCACATCCTTGTAATCGATGGGATCGCCGGGCTTGATCGGAGAGAGACGCTTCTTGAAGAAGGAGCTGGACATGAGTCAGGAACGGATGGAAGAAAGGCAGGACTGCAAGATCACTTGATCTCCTTGTGGATCGTCATCTTGTTGCAGTGAGGACAGAACTTCTTGATCTCCAGCCGTTCGGTGGTGTTCCGGCGGTTCTTCTCTGACGTGTAGCGGGACACGCCAGGGGAACGCTTGGCGGGATTGGACCGGCATTCGGTGCACTCGAGAGTGATCACGATCCGGACGCCCTTGTTCTTGGCCATAAAGGAC
>PAEP01000029.1 GCA_002700765.1 Synechococcus sp. MED850 | reverse complement strand
GTACCAGCTTGCGATCTCTGCTTCGAGTCGTTCCCTTGATATTTGTGGTTCGATGAGCGGTGGCTCGCTCCAGTCATAGTTTTCTGTGTCTGGATCGGGTTCTGGCTGGAATCGAGGATGACTTGGATTCAGTTTTCTAAGTATCTTCCATAATTGGTTTAGGCAATGCTTCTTGAGCTCGGTCTCTCTGTATTGCAGGTGATCTAGCTCGTCTAGGCCAGCATTTATGAATATCTCCTTTGTTTTCTGGACTAGGTGGTCTGGGTCTGGTTTGACTTTTGTCTCAGGGCTGCGATACAGCGCATGGATGTAGTAGGCGATAAGCGGTCCCCCTAATTGATTGGCCAAGGGGTGAAACTGCCACTCGGGGGATGTGTTTGTCGATTTCGGTTGGGCCTGCACTGCTTATGAGACGAGAGGTACTGGGATCTCTGTTTATGCTTGTTAGACGGCTTGGCACCAAAACACGCGGTCTTTGGCGGGGATTAGGCACGTATGTAGGCAAGTCCTCACCTAGATGGTTGCCTTGCTTCCCCTGGGGTCGGTTTCCTAAACCGTAGGTCGTGGGTTCGAGTCCCGCCAGCCCCGTTTTTGATCGGCATCACCGTAGTGGCCGCTACATCTGGTGGGGTGGGCAGATCGCTCTCCACCGCTAGGGTTGCAACAACCGGACGGGCTTGATGACGCAGCTCCACGACCTTCGTCTACGTCTGCTGGTTCAGCAGGAGAGTGAGCGGATCGCTGACTCTCAGCCATCTGAACTTGATCTNTCCCTTGTGCAGGCCCGCTGCCTCTGCTGGTTGGCGTTGCTGGCGGAAGCNCACGAAGATCAGGCTGGGGATGCTGAGCGCCGTGGCGATACGGAGCAAGCGATGGGTTGGTTTGCGGACTCCATGCGNTTGCGCGATGTCATCCATGTGGTCTCGTCCATTGAGATCCCTTTGCCAGGAACGCTTGAAGACGATGACCGGGACTCGGAAGACCATCTGGGTCCCCTCGCGGCCTGATGAGTGTCATAGTGGTGAATGAGTCATAGGGACAGCGTTGCCGGAAGAGCCCTGCCAATGTCCGGACTGTCAGAGGTTCTATCGCGAGCATGACCGGTTGATTCGCGAATTTCCCACGCTGCGTCAACAGCAGGAATTGAGCTGGGCAGCCCTTCAATCGTTCCGGACCCTCTCAGGCCGGGTTCTTGAGGATCTCCAGAAGCAACACGGTCATCGCCAGCAGGAGTCCACGACATCGTCCCAACCCATGTCCGTGGGTGGTTCCAGCGATGAGAACGTCGATTCCCTTCAGCAGGCCATGGCTGATCTTGAAAACATCAATGCCCACCTCTTTTCCATCGAGGCCTTGATGGAACGCGTGTTTGATGTTCGTGTTCCTGAAGAGATNGAACAAAAATTCAGGGAGCTTGCCGGTGAGCTCGCTCCCGATCCTCTGAATGTGGATCGTCTACGACTGAATCGTCTACTCCACCAAACGCCTGATCTACCCGACCGCAGCTGAAGTCGGTAAATCGCTGTGGCGTCTGCAGAGACGGGCGATCATCCCCTCCTCATCGGCGGGGATCACCACCATCCTGAAGGCCCCCCACCAGGAGAGAGCAGCATTCAGCTCGGCATGGAGCTGTTTGTCGTGTTCTCCGATGCCGCCGGTGAGTGCCAGCACATCCACGCCGCCAAGACTGGCGGNCATGGATCCGAGTAGCTGTAGGAGTCTGTGTCGGAAGACGTCCAGGGCCAAGATGGCACCGTTATGACCTTGGGATGCGGCCTCTCGGATCTCGCGCATGTCACCGCTCAGACCGGACAGGCCCTTGAGTCCGGATTCCTTCTGCAGGAGCATGGCCATCTGGTCTTCGTTGTAGCCCTCGCGCATCAGTTCCAGCAGCAGCCCTGGATCGATGTTTCCCGAGCGTGTTGCCATCACCAACCCCTCAAGGGGCGTGAAGCCCATNGTGGTGTCGATGCAGCGACCGCCCTTCACCGCCGCCAGTGAGGCACCGGCACCAAGGTGGGCGCTGATCAAGCGCAGCTGAGCAGGATCGTTGCCCTGAGCACGCCACTGCTCGGCGCTGGTTTCTGCCACGTGTTGATGGTTGATGCCATGGAAGCCGAAGCGACGGAANCCTTTTCGGCGGAATTCGCCGGGGATGGCATAGGCGTAAGCCGCTGCCGGCAGGCTGCTGTGGAAAGCGGTGTCAAAGCAGGCCCACTGAGGCAGCTGCGGTGCCCAGCGACGCGCCCAGGCCAAACCCTTCAGAGCCGGTGGGTTATGCAGTGGTGCCAGGGGGATCAACTCGGTCAGGGTTGCCTCTACCTCCGCATCGATCTGCGTCGGGGCTGTGAATCGTTCACCGCCATGCACCACCCGGTGCCCGATCAGATCGACTTGCTGCTTGAAGGGTTCGAGTTCCGGTGCCAACCAGGCGTCGAGCACCTGTTCCAGGGATTCATCGGCTGCAATGCTCCTGCCGCCATGCCAGGGCGAGGCCCCGGTGGAATCCACCAGGGCCGCCTTGAGGCTGGAACTGCCGAGATTGATCACCAGGGTGAGGTCAGTCATCAGCGCACGTCGCAGGTGATCTCCACGTTGAGGGGATCCACGTTCCAGATGTTCTTGCAGTANTCGGCGATGGAGCGGTCGGAGGAGAAGAAGCCGGTCCGTGCCGTGTTCAACAGTGACATGCGGTTCCAGTGCATCCGATCGGTCCAGGCGCGGCTCACCGCCTCCTGGGCCCGCAGGTAGTCGCCGAAGTCCGCCATCACGAAGAAGGGGTCGTTGCCGGTGAGGTTGTCCAGCAGCGGGCGGAACAACTCGCCGTCCCCATTGCTGAAGTGACCCATCTCGATCAGGCGCAGCGCCTCCTGCAGTTCTGGGATCGCACCAATGAAATCACCAGGGTTGTAGCCCGCCTGATTCAGCGCCTTGATCTCNTCCACGGTTTTTCCGAACAGGAAGAAGTTCTCCGCGCCCACCAGCTCGCGGATCTCCACGTTGGCGCCATCAAGGGTGCCGATGGTGAGAGCACCATTCATGGCGAACTTCATGTTGCCGGTGCCGGAGGCTTCCTTGCCGGCGGTGGAGATCTGCTCGGAGAGATCCGAGGCGGGGTACACCTGTTCGGAGAGCTTCACGTTGTAATCCGGCAGGAACACCACCCGCAGGCGGCCGTCCATGTCGGGATCGCTGTTGATCGTGTCGGCGATGCCGTTGATGAAGCGGATGATCAGCTTGGCCATGTAGTAGCCGGGGGCCGCTTTGCCACCAAAGATCACCGTGCGAGGCGCCATGCCATCGGCCTGACCGTTCTTGATCCGCAGGTACTGGGTGATCACCTGCAAAGCATTGAGGTGCTGCCGCTTGTATTCATGGATGCGCTTCACCTGAACATCGAAGAGGGTGGAGGGATCCACCAGCACCCCGGTGTTCTTGTGGATGTAACCGGCCAGCTTGCGCTTCACATTGAGCTTGGTGTTGGCCCAGTGATCGAGGAAGCCGTGGTCGTTCTGGCTGCTCTCGAGCTGACGCAGGGTCTCCATGTTGGAGATCCAGTCGCTGCCGACGTGCTCATCCAGCAACGTGGCCAGGCCAGGATTGGACAGGGCCACCCAGCGGCGTGGGGTGACGCCATTGGTGACGTTGGTGAATTTCTCGGGCCAGAGCTCGGCAAACTCAGGCAGCAGATCGGTTTTGACCAGATCGGAGTGGAGCGCCGCCACACCGTTGACGTGGTGGGCACCAATGGTGGCCAGGTGGGCCATGCGCACGGCTTTGCTGCCTTCCTCATCGATGATGGAGAGCTTCCGCTGCATCGCGTCGTTGCCTGGATAACGGATGCGCACCTGCTGGAGGAAGCGGCGGTTGATCTCGTAGATCAGCTCCAGGTGACGGGGCAGAAGGTTGCCGAAGAGGTTGAGGTCCCACTTCTCCAGCGCCTCGGGCAACAGGGTGTGGTTGGTGTAAGCCACGGAACGGGAGGTGATGTCCCAGGCCTTGTCCCACTCCATGTGGCGGTCGTCGATCAGCAGCCGCATCAGCTCCGCCACGGCGATGGCGGGGTGGGTGTCGTTCAGCTGGACGGTCCAGTAATTGGGGAAGTCTTCAACCGCGAGCCCGCGATTATCGAGGCTGCGCAGCATGTCCTGCAGGGAGCAGCTGACGAAGAAGTGCTGTTGCTTCAGACGCAGACGACGGCCTTCATCGGTGCCGTCGTTGGGATACAGCACCTTGGAGAGGGTCTCACTGCCGACCTTCTCCTCCACAGCGCCGTAGTAGTCGCCGATGTTGAAGGCATAGAAATCGAAGCTTTCCGTGGCATCGGCGCGCCAGAGGCGCAGACGATCACAGATGTTGACCCTGTAGCCAAGGGTCGGCACATCGTGGGGAATGCCAATGGCGTGCTCGGCAGGGATCCAGCGTGAGCGGTAGTTGCCCTTGTCGTCGATGTAGCTCTCGGTGCGCCCGCCGAAGCCGACGAAACAGGCTTCATCCGGCTGAGGCAGTTCCCAGGGCCAGCCGCCCTTCAGCCATTTGTCGGTGATCTCCACCTGCCAGCCGTCGCGGATCAGCTGGTCGAAGATGCCGAACTCGTAGCGGATGCCGTATCCGGTGGCCGGAATCTTGAGGCTGGCGAGGGATTCCATGTAGCAAGCTGCCAGGCGTCCCAGGCCGCCATTGCCGAGACCAGGCTCCTCCTCCACTTCGAGGATCTGCTGAAGTGACTCGATCCCGAAGTTCTTCAGGGCTTCTTCGGCTTCTTTCTGGATGCCGAGGTTCAGCAGGTTGTTGTTGAGCTGAGGACCGATCAGAAATTCTGCCGACAGGTAGGCAACCGCTTTCTGGGGATGGGCGCGCATCGCTTCCATCGTGGCCAGATAACGCGTCATCAGGCGATCGCGCACTGCATAGCTCAGCGCCATNTAGAGGTCATGGCGACTGGCGGTGGGAGCGAGTTTGCCGAGGGTGAAGAACAGATGCTCGGTCATCCCGTCGAACACGCCTTTGGAATCAAGGCCGGCTCGCTCCGGATCGTTGTAACAACCCGGTGTTGGTAGTCGCAGGTCGAGAGGCTGGGAGGCAGTCATGACGACAGAAAAGAAAGATGGGGAAAGCGGAGACCTTCCCCGGGGACGGTGTTGCTCAGGCTCTGTTGCTCAGGCTGAGATCAGCGTTTGGTGGAGCCGAAGCCGAACTTCCAGCGCCAGTTGTTGATCTCAGGGGAATCCATGCCAANTGTGTAGGCGTGGTTCCTGTTCTTCTCGATCTCATCCTTCATCCGCTCCTTGATGTGGGCGGCACGGGAACCGAGGGACTCGACGCGATCGATCACGTCGATCACCAGGTTGAACCTGTCGATCTGGTTGCTGATCGCCAGCTCCAGCGGTGTGTTGATGTTGCCGTGCTCTTTGTAGCCGCGCACGTGGAAGTTGCTGTGGTTCTGGCGGCGGTAGGTGAGGCGGTGAATCAGCCACGGATAGCCGTGGAAGTTGAAGATCACCGGCTTGTCTGGAGTGAACAGGCTGTCGAAGTCGACATCGCTCAGTCCGTGGGGATGCTCGGTATCGGGTGAAAGGGCGAACAGCTTGACCACATTCACGTAGCGCACCTTGAGCTGGGGGATCTGCTCTCTGAGGATCTCGATGGCNGCGAGGCACTCCTTGGTGGGGATGTCTCCAGCGGAGGCGAGCACCACATCGGGTTCCTGGAGNTCTGTGCCGCAGTCGTCGTTGCAGGCCCACTCCCAGATGCCTGCACCCTTGGCCACGTGGCGGCGGGCAGCGTCGAGGTCGAGATACTGCAGNTGCTTCTGCTTGTCGGAAACGATGATGTTGGCGACGTTGGTCTCGGTGAGAGCCTTCTCGGCAACCGCTAGGAGGCAGTTGGCGTCGGCGGGGAGGTANACCCGGGTGATCGAACCCTTCTTGTTACCGGCCAGATCCATGAAGCCCGGATCCTGGTGGGTGAAGCCGTTGTGATCCTGACGCCAGACGGTGGAGGAGATCAGGATGTTCCACGGGCCGATCGGGGCGCGCCAGGGAATCTCCTCGCAGTGCTCCAGCCATTTGCAGTGCTGGTTGTACATCGAGGACACCACATGGGCGAAGGCTTCGTAGGTGTGGAAGAAGCCATTGCGACCGGTGAGCAGATAACCCTCCATCATTCCGACAAGGGTGTGCTCCGACAGCATCTCGATCACGGAACCGTCGCGTGACAGCTCGCTGCCGTTGAGGTCTTCGGGAAGGAAATTGGCCATCCACACCTTCTTGGAGACCTCGTAAACGGCCTGCAGTCGGTTGGAGTGGGTTTCGTCAGGTCCGAAGAGTCGATAGCCGCCCGGATTGTCCTGAATCAGGTCGCGGATCAGCTCACCCAGGGGGTATGTGTTCTCGTGTTCAGTGGTGCCGGGCAGTTCCACGGGCACGGCATATTTCTCCATCGCCGGGAACAACATGTCCCTGCGCAGCACGCCTCCGTTGGTGTTGGGGTTGCTGCCCATGCGGCGATTGCCGGATGGCGATTGGTCGCGGATGTACTGCTTGACGGAGCCGTCCTCTTCGAACAGCTCCCAGGGGCGGTAGCTCTTCATCCAATCCTCGAGCAACCGCAGGTGATCCTCGTTGGATGTCACATCGGCAATCGGAACCTGGTGGGAGCGCCAGAAGTTCTCGATCTTCTTGCCGTCCACCTCTCCAGGACCCGTCCAGCCCTTGGGGGAGCGCAGCACGATCATCGGCCAGCGGGGACGGAAGGCTTCGCCGCTGTTGCGGGCCTGGTCCTGCTGGGAACGGATGTCGAGCACCGCCTTCTCAAGGGCCACCGACATCTCGCGGTGCATCGTCATAGGGTCGGAACCCTCCACGAAGATCGGTGTCCAGCCGTAACCCTTGAACAGGTTCTCCAGCTCTTCGTGATCGATGCGGCTGAGGATGGTCGGGTTGGCGATCTTGTAGCCGTTCAAATGCAGGATCGGCAGAACGGCACCATCCCGGATCGGGTTGATGAACTTGTTGATGTGCCAGCTGGTGGCCAGCGGTCCCGTTTCAGCTTCACCGTCACCAACGCAGGCAATGGTGATCAGCTCGGGGTTGTCGAGGATCGAGCCGCAGGCATGGGACAGCACATAACCGAGTTCTCCACCCTCATGGATCGAACCCGGCATCTCAGCCGTGCAGTGGCTGCCGATGTGTCCCGGGAAGGAGAACATCTTGAAGAACTTGCGCAGCCCTTCCGCATCAATCGATTTATCGGGATAACGCTCGGTGTAGCTGCCGTCGATGTACACGGGGCCGCGGGCCCCTGGTGCCCCATGACCGGGTCCGGACATGTAAATCATGTCCAGGTCGTATTTTTTGATCAGCCGGTTGGCGTGGGTCCAGATGAAGGCCTGGCCAGGACTTGATCCCCAGTGGCCCAGCAGGCGAGGCTTGATGTGCTCAGGTCGCAGGGGCTCTTTCAGCAGGGGGTTGTCCTGCAGGTAGATCATCCCGACGGCGAGGTAATTGGCCGTACGCCAGTAGGCATCAAGGTGATGAAGCTCCTCTTCCGAGGGGGCTGACACGGCAGCAAAAGACTGCGGTTGGTGCGCTGTCGTCATGGATTGCTTGAGAAGGCAATACTTGGAGGCACCCACGGCCAAGGGAGAACGAAACGTCCGCCGGACCATGCGGTTGTTCGGAAAGTAGCCATCCCACGTCGGGCTGCAGGTAAACAACGGAACAAGCTTTCGGTTCTCGTGCGAACCGTCCCAAACGACGGCCCGAATGAACAGTCCGTCCCGAATTTCACCACTAATGTCGGCGGGACCGCATCGCAGCACCATGCTGTTCCCCACCCTGCTGAGTGAGATCAGCAGTCATGATCTCGAGGTGGCCGAATCGTTAATCGGCGTTCTCAGATTCATCCTGATCTTTGTCGGAGCTCGGACTCTGGCTGAGGTTCTCATTCGTTTTGAACTCCCCACAATTCTCGGCGAATTGCTGGCCGGTGTGATCATCGGCGCCTCGGGTTTGCATCTGCTTGTTCCTCCTGAAACAGGCGTTCAACTCAGTGCAGCTTTTTCGGATCTTGTTGCAGGACTTGCCCACGTTCCTGCTGAAGAAGTTCCGAACCTCTATGAGGAGAGTTTCGGCGCGCTTCAGTCCGTTTCCACACTCGGCCTTTATTCACTTCTGTTCCTCACCGGTCTGGAAAGTGAGCTCGAAGAGTTGATGGCCGTTGGCGTCCAGGCCTTTTCCGTCGCCGTCGCAGGGGTTGTTCTGCCCTTCTTGCTCGGAACCCTCGGGCTGATGGCAATCTTCCACGTCGACGCCATTCCAGCCATCTTTGCCGGCGCCTCGATGACGGCGACGAGCATTGGCATCACGGCCAGTGTCTTCGGCGAACTTGGTTATCTGCGCACCCGTGAGGGTCAGATCGTGATCGGCGCGGCTGTGCTCGATGACATCCTCGGCATCGTGATTCTCGCCGTGGTGGTCTCCCTGGCCGCTGGAGGCACCCTCGCCATCGCTCCGATCGTCCAGCTCGTTGTTGCTGCGGTGATCTTCGTGGTTGTGGCGCTGCTGCTGAGCCAGAAGGCCGCTCCAGCCTTTGACTGGATGATCGACCAACTCAAGGCTCCAGGCGCGAAATTGATTGGGGCCTATCTGCTGTTGGCCCTGAGCTGCTTTGCAGCAACAGCGATCGGTCTTGAAGCGGCTCTGGGCGCCTTCGCCGGTGGCCTGATTGTGAGCACCTCAAAGCATCGCGAGGAGATTCAGCAGGCTGTGACGCCGATCGTTGCTCTTTTCGCAACGGTGTTCTTCGTGCTGGTGGGTGCGGGCATGGATCTTTCCGTGATCAATCCGGCTGATCCCGCTGCTCGTTCCGCCCTGGTGGTTGCAGGTTTCCTGTTCGTGGTTGCCGTGATCGGCAAGGTTGCCGCCGGGTGGGCCATTTTCAGCAAGACGCCCACCAACAACCTCGTGGTTGGTCTGGGCATGATGCCCCGCGGCGAAGTCGGCCTGATTTTCCTTGGGCTTGGCACCGCCTCCGGGTTGCTGGATCCAGGACTGGAAGCAGCGATCCTGCTGATGGTGATCGGCACCACATTCCTGGCGCCTGTGCTGCTGCGTGTGGTGTTGAAGGACAAGCCACCCGCTGGTGGCAATCAGGTTCCCGAGGAATTCGCTGCTGACCCCACCGCAGGCACGTCGACCGTCTAACGACGCTGCTCAGGTCAGTCCTCCGATTGTCCTGAATCGGAAATCACCAGCAGCAAGCTCCAGCCGATGCCGATCAGGGCCAGGCTGGAGCCCCATTCGGGCCCGAGAATCCAGCTGAAAACCAGCTGCGCCAGCAANCCCGACACGAGGGCAACCAAGAGGCTGCTCCCGATCAGAACTGTTTGTCTGACGCCTGCCGTTAAGGGACTGTCCTCAAGACTCTCCTCAAGCCGTGAGAGGGGACCGCTCAAGGGGATGTAGAGCGCCAGTGCCCAGAACAGCGCTCCACGCCAGATGGCGGCATCGGAAAGCGGACCGCCCATCATCTCGAAACTCTGCATCCGGTCCATCACTGGCGCTGCCTAGCATCGCCGCTCCTGCAACGGACTGTGGAGACCTTCACCTGGAGATATCTCGGACATCCCGTGCACTGTGTTCAGCAAGGGTCCTCCGAGGTGGATGAGGAGTCTCCGGCTTTGTTGCTCGTGCATGGTTTCGGTGCCTCCACAGACCATTGGCGCCACAACATCCCGGTGCTCGGTCGCACCCATGAAGTGCATGCCTTGGATCTGCTCGGTTTTGGTCGCAGTGCCAAACCGCGTGGTCTGTCCTACGGAGGCTCCCTTTGGCGTGATCAACTCGTGGCCTACGTGCGCGAACGGATCGGTCGTCCCACCGTGATTGCAGGCAATTCCCTGGGTGGGTTCGCTGCTCTCGCCGCAGGTGCTGCTCTGCAGAGCGACTGCGCCGGTGTGGTGCTGCTCAATGCGGCCGGGCCTTTCAGCGATGAACAGCAGCCTCCGAAGGGCTGGGGGGCCATCGCCCGTCAGACCATTGGCTCAGCTCTGCTGAAAAGCCCTGTGCTGCAGCGGCTGTTGTTTGAAAATCTGCGCCGGCCCGCGACGATCCGCCGCACCCTCAACCAGGTGTACGTCGACAAAACCAATGTGGATGAGGCGCTGGTGGAGTCGATCCGGCTGCCCTCTCTTGATCCCGGGGCGTTCGGGGTGTTCCGAACGGTGTTCGACATTCCNCGTGGCCAACCGTTGGATGAGCTGTTCGCTGACCTCACCGCTCCGCTGTTGTTGCTCTGGGGCATTCGCGATCCCTGGATCAATGCTCCTGGACGACGCTCGAGTTTCCAGCGTCATGCACCGCAGGCCACCACGGAAGTGGTGCTGGACGCGGGTCACTGCCCCCACGATGAAGTCCCTGATCAGGTGAATGCAGCCCTCCAGGACTGGCTTGCCACCCTCCCTCAACCCTCCACGTGAGCCAGAGCACGGGCAGCTTTCTCAGCCACAGCTAGTTTCCGGCCACATCACCCGCCGAGGCGGATGCCGATGAGCCTGAGTCAGCAGAGTGCTCCCTACGTCCATTGGGAGTACATCCATCCTGAGACGGGGGATCGTCTCAGGATTGTTCCTGAGCGGGGAGGCATCGTCACCGAGTGGCGATGCNGTGATCGGGAGGTCCTGTATTTCGATCAGGAGCGTTACGCCGATCCCACCAAGAGCATCCGCGGGGGGATCCCCGTGCTGTTTCCGATCTGTGGCAACCTTCCGGGTGATGNGCTGCCCGTGAACGGCGTNGAGCACACGCTGAAACAGCATGGTTTCGCCCGTGATCTGCCCTGGCAGCTGAAGTTGCTGGAGGATCAGAACGGTGTGGTGGTCAGCCTCAGTGACACCGAGGACACCCGCGCTGCCTATCCCTTCGCCTTCCTGGTGGAGATGGAGATCCGCCCGGTGGCCCAGGCGCTGGAGATTCACACGACGATCCTGAATCGCAGCGACAGCGTGATGCCATTCAGCTTCGGCCTGCACCCGTACTTCAACATCAGCGATCTGTCGCAGGTTGATCTGGCTGGGTTGAATGAGCGTTGCCTCAACCATCTGGAGATGGCTGAGACCGACACGCAGTCCCAGACGAGCCGTTTGCCGGAAGGCGTTGATTTCCTTTGCCGCCCAGCCGGTCCAGTGACCTTGATCGACAAGACCAACGGACACCACCTGCAGCTTCAGCATCAGGAGCCGATGGATCTGACGGTGATCTGGACGGAACCACCCCGCAAAATGGTGTGTGTTGAACCCTGGACGGGTCCCCGTCANGCGTTGATCTCAGGCGATCGCAAGCTGGAGNTTCAGCCTGGCGCCTCCTACGCCCTCAGCTGCCGCTACGCCATCTCCTGAATCAGCCGGCCACCCCCGGCAGGCGTCCGGGGGAGAGCTGACCCTTTGGATCAAACTGCCGCTTCACCGCTTGGATCACCGCTTTCGCCGGTGCATCGATCCATGCGTCCACGCGCTGCGTTGCGTCTTTGGGTTGCTGCAGCACCGTGAGCGTTCCCCCCATGCTTGCGATCTTCCGGCGCAGTGCCAGAACGGCTTGAGGGGTGGACGGGGCCAGTGTTGCTGGCTGCCAACCGTCGCCGCAGCCCGCTCCGGCGGCGAGGTCCCAGGACCAACCCTGCAACGCCTGCATCTCCGGACTGCTCAGCACGTGATGAACGCTGGCNGGTGGCAGCACGGCTCTCACGAGCCAATGCAGAGCACCGGGCGTTGGCTCAAGGGAGAGGGGGGCATCACACGCGTGTCGTTCCGCGCTCAGCCGGTGGTGCTCCGCAAGGGCCTCGAGGCGGCTCAGCTGGTTCTCCACCGCTTGATCGGACACGCTGCTCACCAGAACTTGAAGCTGCCAGTGGCCTGGCTCCTGCTGGCGCCAGTCACAGCGTTCGGGCGTGAGGCTGGCATTGAGTGCCGCTGCCCGACATGCTTCAAGATCCGCCAGCGGACCCTTCAGCAGCAGACCAGCATGGGCTGGCCGGATCGGTTGAACCCGCAGCGTCAGCTCGGTGATCAGCGAAAGGCTGCCCCAACTTCCGCAGAGCAGGCGCATCAGGTCGTAACCGGCCACATTTTTCACAACCCGTCCACCGGCACGGGCCGTGGTTCCATCCGGACGCACAAGACCGATGCCGATGATCTGGTCCCGGACAGCCAGGTGCCGTTGGCGCAGGCCTCCTGCCAGGCCGCGGGCGACCAGACCGCCGATGGTGCCAGCACTGTCCATCTGGTTGGAATCCGTCTGACGCGGCCAGTCCACCGGCAGCCACTGGCCCTGGGCCGCCAGCAGGCTCTGCAGCTCCTGCAGGGGAAGTCCCGCCTCCACGGTGATCGTGAGGTCATCCACGGCATGGTCGATGACGCGCTTCAGACCGCGGCAGCTGAGTCCAGCAGGATTCCCATGGGTTGGTGGACCCCAGTGCAGTCGGCTTCCCAGTCCGCTGGGCACCCAGGCGGTTCCCTCCTCGTGCCATTGGCGCACAAGGTCGGTGAGATCCTTCCGGGTGGCAGGGGAATGGTGCACGGCATGATCGTGCCATGAAGGTTGTGGTGATCGACGACGACCCCACCGGTTCGCAGACGGTGCATGGCTGTCCACTTCTGTTGCGCTGGGATGAGCAGAGTTTGCGCAGGGGGTTACGGCATCCATCACCGCTGTTGTTTCTGCTGGCCGACACGCGGGCATTGCCGGCTGGGGCGGCAGCAGCGCGGAACCGGGAGATCGCCTCGAATCTGGATCGGGCGCTAGCAGCTGAAGGCTTACGACGGCGGGATGTTCTGCTTGTGAGCCGGGGTGATTCCACCCTGCGGGGCCATGGGGTGCTCGAGCCGGAGGCCTTGCAGGAGGCCTTCGGTGCGTTTGATGCCACGTTTCACATCCCGGCGTTCCTCGAGGGCGGCCGCACC
Source organism: Synechococcus sp. MED850 (assembly GCA_002700765.1). The sequence goes on along the minus strand of PAEP01000029.1, from coordinate 1,840 downwards.
ACGGTGAACGGGGTGCATCTCCTCCACGGCGAACCGGTGCACACCACACCCTTTGCCAGGGACCGGTTGTTCGGCTTCAGCACCAGTGATCTGGCCGCTTGGCTGGAGGAGAAGAGCGGCGGCGTGATCCGTCGTGCAGACGTGCAACGGATCAGTGGCAGAGCGCTGGATGCGGCGGCTGGGGCCGGACTGCCGCGTTTGATCGCTCGGCTCAGAACGTTCAAGGGCAATCTGCCTGTGGTGGTGGATGCCGAGCAGCAGCAGCAGCTGAATTGCTTCGCTGCTGCCGTCCGGGCCTTGCGCGGCGAGAAGCGTTTTCTGTTCCGTTCGGCCGCGAGTCTGGTGCGAGCCCTGGCGGATCCAGGGCCGCAACCGCTGGATGCCGCAGGGTTGGCGGGACTGCGGCGCCGTGCCTTGGACGATCGTGCTCTGCCCGGGCTGNTGATGGTGGGATCCNATGTGCCACTCGCGGATCAGCAGCTGGAGNGGCTGCTGGTGGAACCGGGCTGCCAAGGGGTTGAGCTGCCGGTGCCGCGCATCGCCCGGGTGCTGGAGGGGCCGACGCCCGAGCTGCTGCTGGCGGATCTGGAGCGGGTCTGGTTGCAGCAGCTGCAAGAGCTGCTTGGAGCAGGCCTCACGCCNGTGNTGTTCACCAGCCGCGGTGAGCTGCNCTGCGCTTCAGNNNAGGAGGGNCGGCGNTTGTCNTGNGCNTTGGCNGANTTGATGGGGCGATTNGCGGCCGCCCTGGCTCCTGATCTGGGCTATTTGATCAGCAAAGGGGGCATCACCACGCAAACCCTTTTGTCCACTGGGCTGGGGCTGGAGGCTGTGCAGCTGGAGGGGCAGCTGCTGCCAGGCTTGTCCTTGGTGCGGCCGTCAGCGGGCCGGTTCAACGGGCTGCCGATCCTCACCTTCCCCGGCAACCTCGGCACGGCCGACACCCTGTTGGAGGCCTGGAAGCGGATGCAGGCCGGCTGAAGCGGCCAAGAGTTCCATCGGATGGTGCACCTTGGCGCGGTCCGCAAGATGACGGCGCAGTTGCAGGGTGCAGCCGATGTTGGCGCTTGCCACCAACTCAGCGCCGGTGCCGTGAAGGTCGTCGGCTTTGATCCGCCCCAGCTCAGCCGCTTCCTCGTATTGGACCAGGTTGTAGATCCCTGCACTGCCGCAGCAGACGCCGGCCTCTGTGGCCTCTCGGAGTTGGACACCGGGGATGGCGCGAAGCAGCTGGCGTGGCTGGGCCTGGATGCCCTGCCCGTGAATCATGTGGCAGGCGTCGTGCATCGCCACAGGGGAGGCCAGCGGTTGCAACCGGGCTCGGAACGTCTCGCTCAGGCCCTGATCGGCGAGGAATTCCTGCACATCCAGCACCGGAGCGCGGAACTGGGTGTCGCCATTGAGAAGATCGCCGTAGGCCTTCATCGTGTGGCCACAACCCGAGGCGGCGACCAGCACCGCGTCCAGATGGCCCTCGATGCCATTCATGCTCCGCACCAGATCAGCGGCCAGCTGACGGGTCAGCTCCAGTTCCCCCTGGTGATGGCTCACCGCACCACAGCAGCCCTGGTCCGGTGGGATCACCACCTCAAAGCCGTTGGCCTGCAGCACCTTCACCGTTGCTGTGCTCACGCTTGGATCAAAGCAGCGCTGCACGCAACCNAGNAGCAGTGCCACGCGGCCGCGGCGTTCGTCGCTGGCGGGATTGATCTGGGGCAGCCGGTCGTTGAAGCTCTCCGGCACGAGGGGCGGCAGCAGTTGCTCCATCGCTTCGATCTCGGGGCCGAACAGCCGGGTGAGNCCTGTGCGGCGGGCCAGGGCCTGCAGAGGCGTACCGGCATAG
>PAEP01000028.1 GCA_002700765.1 Synechococcus sp. MED850 | reverse complement strand
GAGAGCTGGCCGAGTGGTCGAAGGCGCAGCACTGGAAATGCTGTATAGGGGCAACTCTATCGAGGGTTCGAATCCCTCGCTCTCCGCTTCTCCGGTCCCAAGGGCCGGATTTTTTTTGCCCATTTCAATCAACAAACTCTTTGCGTTGGAGGAGGGGGTGAAACATCGATGTTTCACCCCCTGTCCTGGTTGCGAAAGCGGTTAAGGATGCATCAGCCGAAACGGCCTGATACATAATCCTGGGTGGCCTGCTGTTGGGGTGAATTGAAGATTTTTTCAGTTTCATTGAATTCAACCAGGTAACCCACCTTGCCGCTGCCGCCCTCAACTGCCTCAGCGTTGTAGAACGCCGTCATGTCACTGACACGTACAGCTTGTTGCATGTTGTGGGTGACAATCACAATGGTGAAGCTCTTTTTGAGCTCGTGCATTGTTTCCTCGATTTTTAACGTTGAAATCGGATCAAGTGCTGAACATGGTTCATCCATGAGAATCACCTCCGGTTGAATCGCGATGGTCCGCGCGATGCACAGGCGTTGTTGCTGTCCACCTGAAAGGGAATACCCACTTTCATTCAATTTGTCTTTGCATTCATCCCAAACAGCGGCTTGACGAAGCGAGCGTTCGACCAGCTCATCCATATCTCCGGAATATCCATTAATGCGTGCACCAAAAGCAATATTTTCGTAGATGCTCTTGGGGAAAGGATTCGGTTGCTGAAACACCATGCCGATGCGACGGCGTACTTCAACAGGATCGACATTGGAACCGTAAAGATCCACCCCATCAAATAAAACGCGGCCTTTCAAGGAACAACCTTCAATCAGATCGTTCATGCGGTTCAAAGAACGCAGTACGGTTGATTTGCCGCAACCAGAGGGTCCAATGAAGGCTGTGACTTTTCCGCGAGGCACATCGCAGAAGACATTTTTAACAGCTTCATAACTGCCGTAACTGATCGTTACGTTCTGGATGGATATGGCCGTCTCTTCGGACACTTGAAGCTGCTCAGATTGAAGCGTGGAAGTTGTCATGGCTAGGTGGGGAGCAGTGGGTCAGAACGAAGGATTGAATGTTGAATCAGCCGATCACTTGGAAGCGAATCGGGACAACCAGCGGGAAAGCAGATTGAGGACCAAAATCATCGCCACAAGGATGAACGAGGCTGCCCAGGCCAGCTCGTTCTGGACCTCATAGGGCATGATCGCAAAGTTGTAGATCAGAACTGAGAGCGTCGCGACTGGGTTGAAAATCCCCTCGGACCAGAACGGAGAGAACAGCGCTGTGAAGATCAAAGGTGCTGTTTCACCCGCCGCACGGGCAATGGCCAGAACGACACCTGTGGCGATCGGCGTGAATGCCGTCGGCAAGGTGATTCTGAGAATGGTGACGAAACGCGAGGCTCCAACACCGAGGGCGCCTCGACGAAGATCGTCGGGCACAAGTTTGAGTCCCTCGTCAGTGGTTTTGATCACCGTAGGGAGCATCAGAATGGACAGTGCAAGACCTCCAGCCAGAGCGCTGTAAGCGTTGCCGAAGACAATGCGACTGGTGACGATTGTTCCGTAAATGAAGACGCCGGCGATGATGGAGGGAACTCCGGAGAGGACGTTTGTTCCAAAGCGGATGAACTGAGCGAATGTGCCGCTACTGGAATACTCGGCCAGGAAAATTCCGCCCCCTACACCAACTGGAATTGCCACCAGGCCGGCAATTATCGTTACAACCAATGTGCCGAGGATCGCATTACCGATTCCACCTCCTTCAAGGCCTGGTGGTGGAGGCAATTCAGTCAACAGGGTCAGGCTGATTTTGGAGGCCCCTTTAAGCAGGACATAGCCGAGGACAAGCAATAGTGGCAGCACCGCAATGGCGGAGAAGATCCCAGCAATGACAGTGAGAACTCTGCTGTTGATGTTGCGGCCCAGTCCAGGCTTGTAGCTCAGATCTGGAAGACCTTCGGCGGTTCTGGCGGAAGATGAGAATGTCATGATTCAGTATTTGAGACTTAAACGCTTAACAATCCATTGAGCAAAAATATTGACGGCCAATGTCATGATGATGAGAACAAAGGCGGCATACATTAATGAAGAGACCTGTGAACCATCGGCTTCACCGAACTGATTAGCAAGCATCGATGCAATCGTGTTGCCTGGTGCTAACAATGAAACACTGAAATTGTTTGAATTACCAATGATCATCGTGACTGCCATGGTTTCACCCATGGCTCGTCCGAGGGCCAACATCACGCCTCCCACAATTCCCGATACAGCGGCCGGGAGAATCACATTCATAATCGCTCCCCAGCGCGTCGTTCCCACTCCATACGCTGCCTGGCGCAGTTTGGATGGAACCTGATTTAAGGAGTCACGGGAGATGGCCGTGATAATTGGCAAAATCATCACGACAAGAATCAGAACAGCCGGTAACGTTCCCGGTCCCATCGGTGGTGAGCTGAAGAATGGGATCCATCCAAAAGCTGTGTATAGAAATTCAAGAAGAGGGCGAATGAATGGTTCCATCACAAAAATCGCCCAGAGACCGAGAACCACGGATGGAATCGCCGCGAGAAGCTCCACCATGATCCCGATGACATTTCTAATCTTCAGCGGGATGATGTTTTCAGTGATAAATAACGCTGTGCCAACTCCCAGGGGAACGGCGATGAGAAGTGATAAGAACGACGTCACTAATGTTCCATAAATGGCAGCTCCAGCTCCGTATTCATCGTCGACCGGATTCCAATCAGATGTAACGAGAAACTTCCACCCATAGCGCCCCATGGATTCAAGTCCACCGGTGAACACCACAATGAGAATCAAGAACAAGATAATTGCAACCATCGAGGCCAGAATTACCGCTAGATTCTTGAAGCCAACATCCACCAGTTTTTCAGATGGAGGTCGGTTGCGCAGTCGATAAAGCTTGTCCGTGTCAGTGGACATTCACATAAAAATCACACCTCGACAAAATATCGCTAACTTTTGCTGAGGTCACTAAGAACGCCTTAACAGCCTGGTACCACACGCCTAAGGACTGGAACAGGCCGGTAACTTGGGTTTAACGATTCACGGTTATGGGGCGGATTGTCGGGATCGACCTAGGTACGACCAATTCGGTTGTCGCCGTTCTCGAAGCTGGTCGTCCCCAGGTGATCGCCAATGCTGAAGGGGGGCGCACCACCCCTTCGGTGGTTGGTTACAGCAAGGATCAGGAGCTTTTGGTGGGCCAGCTGGCTCGCCGCCAGTTGGTGCTCAGCCCTCGCAACACCTTCTCCAACCTCAAGCGGTTCGTCGGTCGTGACTGGGACGAGCTGGATGACAGCAGCCTGTCTGTTCCCTACACCGTGAGGGCGAACGAGAGAGGGCAGGTCAGGGTTCCTTGCCCTGTCACAGAACGGGAATACGCCCCTGAAGAGCTGGTGGCCAGCATCATCCGCAAGCTTGTTGATGACGCCGCCACCTATCTCGGTGAACCGGTGGAGGCCGCTGTGGTCACCGTTCCTGCCTATTTCAACGACGCCCAGCGTCAGGCCACACGTGATGCGGGTCGTCTCGCCGGAATTTCGGTTGAGCGGATTCTCAATGAGCCCACGGCAGCGGCCCTTGCCTATGGCTTTGATCGCAGCGCCGTCCGCAGGGTTTTGGTGTTCGATCTTGGCGGCGGGACCTTCGATGTCTCGCTGTTGCGGATCGCGAACGGCGTTTTTGACGTCAAGTCCACCAATGGCGACACCCAGCTCGGTGGCAATGACTTTGATCAACGCATCGTTGACTGGCTGGCTGACGCCTTTGAGAGCGACCATGCACTGGATCTGCGGCGTGACCGGCAGGCCTTGCAGCGTCTCACCGAAGCAGCAGAGAAGGCCAAGCAGGAACTCTCAGGTGTCCACAGCACTCCGATTTCACTGCCGTTCATTGCCACCGGAAGTGACGGCCCACTCCACATCGAAACCAGCCTGGAACGGTCCACCTTCGAGTCTCTCTGTCCTGACCTGCTCGATCGCCTGCTCAGTCCCGTGCAGGCTGCACTTCGGGATTCCGGCTGGTCCGCGGAGGACATCGACGATGTGGTTCTGGTTGGAGGCGCCACCCGCATGCCGATGGTTCAACAGCTCGTGCGTACGTTGATTCCCCTTGATCCCTGTCAGTCCGTCAATCCTGATGAGGTTGTGGCGATCGGAGCTGCGGTTCAGGCCGGCATCCTCACCGGTGAGTTGCGGGATCTGCTGCTCAATGATGTGACGCCGCTCTCCCTCGGGCTGGAGACCGTCGGTGGTCTGATGAAGGTGCTGATTCCTCGGAACACAGCGATCCCGGTTCGCCAGTCCGATGTGTTCAGTACCTCAGAAGCGAATCAGTCCTCGGTTGAGATCCACGTCTGGCAGGGCGAGCGCCAGATGGCCTCGGACAACAAATCGCTGGGGCGTTTCCGACTCTCCGGCATACCACCGGCTCCCAGGGGTGTTCCCCAGGTCCAGGTGGCTTTCGATATCGATGCCAATGGCCTTCTGCAGGTCAGTGCCACGGACCGCACCACCGGACGCAAGCAGTCCGTTTCCATTCAGGGCGGATCAAACCTGAATGAAGACGAAGTCCAGTCGCTCTTGGCTGAAGCCGAGGCGCGCGCTGACGAGGACCGCCGTCGTCGCCACGCCATCGAGCGGCGCAATCGCGCTCAGACGCTTGTTGCTCAGGCGGAACGCCGATTGCGGGACGCTGCTCTGGAACTGGGTCCTTTCGGTGCCGAGCGGCAACAGCGTGCCGTTGAGATGGCCATGCGCGACGTGCAGGACTGCATCGCACAGGATGATCCCCAGGAGATCGACCTCGCAGCGAGCAGTCTCGAGGAAGCGTTGTTCGGTCTGAACCGCCGCCTCTCGGCTGAACGCCAGGGGGACAGCAACCCGCTCCAGGGCATTCGCAACACGCTTGGTTCACTGAAAGACGAGTTGTTCTCCGACGATGACTGGGATGACGATCCCTGGGCGAATCCCGGTCGTTCCGCGTCATCAAATCGGGGAATGAGCCGCCGCGACCTCGATCCCTGGGACGATGACTACCGTCGCTGATCCGGATTACTGGTCACTGCTGGGACTGGAGCCCGGAAGTGATGCCGACAAGCTGAAACAGGCGTTCCGACGAGAAGCCCGACGCTGGCACCCTGATCTGAACGGCAACGATCCGATTGCCGAGGAACGCTTCAAGCTGGTCAATGAGGCCTATGCCGTGCTCAGCGACCCCCGCCGACGGGCGGCCTGGCAGAGCGGTGATGTCCCAGCTGCAGGTCAGCAGCAGGATCCCTTTGCAGAGGGCTTTCCAGGTTTTGAGGACTATCTGGACGTCGTTCTGGGACGGGTTGAAACAGACCAAAACCAGCGAACACCAACCCCGGAGCCTCCGGTTCCATCACCAGCGGGCCCACCACCGGTTCGTGCTCTGGATGACTTGGAATCTGTCGTTGATCTCAGTCCGGATCAGGCGCTTTACGGCACCTCGGTGGAGCTAAGTCTTGAGGACGGCACGCTGGTTCAGCTGGACACACCCCCCAATGCCGGTGATGGTTGGCGTCTGCGTCTGGAGGGTGTCGCCCCTGGAGGTCGGGATCATTTTGTGCAACTTCGCGTGATCACTCCCGAGGGCCTACGCGTCGATGGCCTGCGCGTTCTCTACAAGCTGGAACTGTTTCCACCGGATGCTGCGCTGGGATGTGCGGTTGATGTTCCCACCCTCGATGGACCCGTCACGCTCCAGGTCCCACCAGGCTCCTCCAGCGGGCGTCTGCTGCGTTTACGCCAGCGTGGTTTAAGTGATGGAGAGCGCCGCGGCGATCAACTTGTGGAGATCGTGATTGTGATTCCAGCCGATCTCGGGGATGCCGAACGCGCCCTGTACCAACGCCTTCAGGAGCTGGCCATCGAACCTGATGCGATCTAAGGATTGATGAGAGACTCCGCGTCCACCAAGCGGAACGATGCGGGTCCACGTCCTCCTGTTTGACGCCGGCAGTGACAGCGAGGGCATTCATTCCCTCGAGGTGGCTGGTCGAACGGTGGTTCTTCTGTTTGAGAATCCCGACGACGCCGAGCGCTACGCAGGTTTGCTAGAGGCTCAAGATTTCCCCGCTCCAACGGTTGAGGATCTCGAGCGTGAGGACGTTGAGATCTTCTGCCGCGAGGCTGGTTATGAAGCTCGTTTCATTGAGGCCGGCTTCGTTCCCAGCAGCGATGAGGAGCGTCTGTTCATGGCACCGCCGGAAGCCAACCGCGATGTTGCCAACTGGAAGGAGGATGAAGCATCTGGTGGTCCGTCAGACACGTCATCGGAGTCTTCTGACGATGCCGTTGTGTCCTCCAATCCGGAGCTTGATGATCTGAGACGACGCCTCGAGGGCCTTCTTTGAGTTATGGCTGTCTTCAACAGGGACCTTGAGCCCTCCTCGGATCGCGGACACCTCCTCACAGAGCAGGCCAACCCCCGAAGCCAAGATCTCGATCAACTCTCCACAACCGATCTGGTCGATCTGTTCATCGAGGAGGATCGCCGTCCTCAGGATGCGGTTCTGAATGCCTCGCCATCCCTCAGTGCTGCTGTGGACGCTGTCGCTGAACGTTTGCGTTCCGGAGGCCGTCTTTATTACCTGGGTGCCGGTACCTCCGGTCGGCTCGGGGGGCTCGACGCCGCGGAGTGTCCGCCAACGTTCTGCAGCGATCCGGAGATGGTGCAAGGCGTGCTGGCCGGTGGAGCTCCTGCTTTATTGCGCAGTTCCGAGGGGCTGGAGGATCTGGAGACGGCGGGGCGGGATGACCTCGATGCACGAGGGTTCTGCTCCAAGGATTGCCTTGTCGGGATCGCCGCCGGAGGCACAACTCCCTATGTGAAAGGAGGGTTGGCCTACGCCAAGGCCATCGGAGCTCTGGCGATCGCGATGGCCTGTGTGCCGACAGAACAAGCCCCTCTGCCTTGCGATATCGACATCCGGTTGCTGACGGGTCCGGAACTGCTGACGGGGTCAACCCGGCTGAAGGCGGGCACCGCCACAAAAATGGCGCTCAACATTCTCTCGACCGCCGTCATGGTGCGGCTGGGCAAGGTGTATGGCAACCGAATGGTTGATGTCTCCGCCAGCAACAGCAAGTTGGTGGATCGTTCCCTTCGCATTCTTCGCGATCTGGCCAGTGTGGATCGCAAGCGCGGTTTGCAATTGCTCGAGAACACCGGAGGCTCCGTGAAGCTCGCTTTGCTGATGGCGGCAGCCGATCTCGATGTGAAGCAGGCCAAGGACCTGCTCTATCAGCATGACCAGCAGTTGAGGCCTGCCTTGGCGTCCCTTGGCGTAACACTTCAAAGTGGATTGCAGGCTCCCCAGTAGGGCGCTGTGAACAGGTCGAGCCGATGTCGGGTGTTGATCGGAACAACATCCTTCGGCGTGATCAACGCATCCGAAAGGGCAGTGTGGGCGTCCGAAGCGGGTCTTTCGAGATGCAGTGTTTCCATCAATGCGCTCAGGATCGGTTCCGTCGCTTCCGCGTTGGCCTTCAGATTGCCGATCACCAGTTCCACACTGACGTCGTCATGGTCGGGATGCCAACAGTCGAAATCGGTGACCATGCTCAAGGAGCTGTAAGCGATTTCCGCTTCTCTGGCCAGCCGGGCCTCGGTGTGATTGGTCATGCCGATGACCGAACAGCCCCAGCTGCGGTAAAGCTCGCTCTCCGCACGGGTTGAGAAGGCGGGACCCTCCATGCAGAGATAGGTTCCGCCGCGATGGAGTCGATGGCCGGCTGGCATGGCTCCCTCCGCGGCGTCCGCCAGCATCGCGCTCAACACAGCGCAGGTGGGGTCAGCAAGGCTGACATGGGCAACGCATCCGTCGCCAAAAAACGTTTGCAGTCGTCCCTGGGTGCGGTCGATGAATTGATCCGGCACCAGCATGTCGCGAGGTCTCAGACGGTCCTGGAGCGACCCCACGGCCGATACGGAAATCAGCCAGCGCACACCCAGTTTCCGCATCGCCCAGAGGTTGGCTCTGTACGGCACTTCTCTTGGCAAAAGGTGATGGTGACGACCATGGCGGGCGAGAAACACAATCTCCATGTTTCGCAATCGGCCGAGTCGCAGCCCATCGGATGGTGGTCCGAACGGGGTTTCGATCTCCAGCTCCTCCACCCGCTCCAGCCCGGGCATTTCATACAGCCCACTTCCGCCGATCACGCCCACGCGGGCCTGACTCAGGTCTGGTGACTCGATCATTGAAGGATGAATCCCTAAACTCCAGTTTTGCTCGAGCTCCGATGACAAAGGCCCTGATGGACACGGAAGCAGGCCTGATCGAGCTCGAGCTGTTTGAAGCTGATGCTCCGAACACCGTCGCCAATTTCGTGAAATTGGCGAAAGATGGGTTCTACGACGGTCTTGCCTTCCACCGGGTGATTCCTGGTTTCATGGCTCAGGGTGGCTGTCCCAACACCCGTGACGGTGCCAAGGGGATGCCTGGCACCGGTGGCCCTGGTTATCAGATTGACTGCGAAATCAACAGTCAGAAGCACCAGACGGGAACCCTGGCGATGGCCCATGCCGGACGCAACACCGGTGGTTCTCAGTTTTATATCTGTTTTGAGCCCCAGCCCCACCTTGACGGCGTTCACACCGTCTTCGGTTTGGCCGGAGGAATGGATGTGGTGTCGAAGCTGAAGAACGGCTCACGCATCACCAAGGTGACGATTCAGGAGAGCTGAATCGTCAGCTTCATTGCCAGTGAATCAGACAGGGAATGGCTAAGGCTGTTCCCTTCTCTGATTGATTCCTGAGATCAGCGAGTTGTCCATCAATGCGTTCCAGGGTTTGAGGGGGATGAAGGGCAGCGGATTCGCTTTCCATCCGCATCACCCCCAGCCGCCGTGTTTCCGGGCATTGAGAGAGTGCATGCAGGAAGGATGCCGGGTCCTGATCTCCCGGCTCGATTTGCCAGACGAACTGCGGACGCTCCCACAACGCCAGGAGCCTTGGCGCATGCAGTGCTTTCAGCTCCAACCCATGGTCAGCAGCGAGGGCCTCAGCCTTTGATCGGAGGCCGGGCCATGCGCCATTGCCTGCATCCACCGCCAGAGCCACCACGGTGCAGGGCACGTTCTCTCTGATCAGATGCCCGAGCTTGTCGCGTTTGGTGGCCAGGTAATCAGCGTTGTGATCCCCTGCATCCATAACCAACGGCACCCGTTCGACCACTTCAAGTCCGTACCCGCCGAGGCCTGCGATTTTTCTGGGGTTGTTCGTGAGCAAACGCAGGCGACGGATGCCGAGGTCAGAGAGGATCTGCGCTCCGACGCCGTAGTTGCGCAGATCAGCGGGAAAACCAAGCCGTTCATTCGCCTCCACCGTGTCCAGGCCACCGTCCTGGAGGCTGTAGGCCTTGAGCTTGTTGATCAGGCCGATCCCGCGCCCTTCCTGGCGGAGATACACCACGACACCTTCACCCTCCTGTTCAATCCGTCGGAGGGCAGCCTCCAATTGGGGACGGCAATCGCACCGCAGTGACCCGAAGGCATCACCGGTGAGGCATTCAGAGTGCATGCGAACCAAAACGGGTTGTTGCAGTGCACTGGGATCTCCCTTCACCAGGGCGATGTGTTCGGATTGATCGAGCTGATTCCGGTAACCGATCGCCTGGAATGAACCGAACTGGCTTGGTAGAACCGCGTGGGCCTGCCGTTGCACGAATCGTTCATTGGCCAGGCGATAGCTGATCAGATCAGCGATGTTGATCAGCTTCAACCCCCACTGGGTGGCGTATTCCCGCAGTTGCGGCAAACGCGCCATCGATCCATCGCTGTTCTGGATTTCACAGATCACCCCCGCAGGGGAGAGTCCAGCCAGCTGAGAGAGATCAACGGCAGCTTCGGTATGTCCCGCCCGTTTCAGCACACCACCCTGGCGCGCTCGCAGGGGAAAAATGTGTCCTGGACGTCGCAGATCTGCAGGGCGGGTGTCTGGATGGAGGGCAACCTGAATGGTCCTGGCGCGATCCTCTGCTGAGATTCCAGTGCTGACGCCATGTTCACGGCCGGCGTCGATGCTCACGGTGAAGGCGGTTTCGTTGGCATCGGTGTTGCGGTCCACCATCAGTGGCAGATCAAGTTCGTCGAGCCGTCCTCCCTGCATCGCCAGGCAGATCAGCCCTCGTGCCTCGGTGGCCATGAAGTTGATCGCCTCCGGCGTGGCGAACTGAGCAGCGCAGATCAGATCACCTTCGTTTTCACGTTGCTCGTCATCCACCACCACCACACAGGCGCCATTGCGGATGGCAGCGAGAGCGTCGGGGATCGAATCAAAGGAGATGCTCCCCTGCTCTGCCGTCGTTGTTGAGCGCTCCAGGGTCCCAGCCGCTGTTGGATGCGTTGTCATTATCGATACCTGTACGATCAGCCGCGGTCTGATGCGCCCATGGACAGCAGCACATCGTCACGGCTGGAGGGCATGGTGAGCGCTGATCGAAGACGGGTGGCGGTGATCGGAGCCTCCGGATACGGCGGCCTGCAAACCGTGCGGTTGCTTCAGGGACACCCGACCTTCTCAGTAACCTTTCTTGGCGGTGAACGCAGTGCGGGAGAGCGCTGGAGCAGCGTCTGCCCGTTTCTGCCCCTTGCCGATGACCCCCTGGTCGAGTCCGTCGATGCGGATCGGATCGCCTCAGCAGCTGATTTCGCAGTTCTGAGTCTTCCCAATGGACTGGCCTGCCAGTTGGCCCCTCAGCTTCTGGAACGGGGGGTTCGGGTTGTGGATCTCTCCGCTGATTTCCGTTACCGCTCCCTCGATCAATGGAGTCAGGTTTACGTTCAGGAAGCGCGTCATCTCTCCCGCGATGACGCTGAACTGTGTCGAAAAGCGGTCTATGGCCTGCCGGAGTGGCATGGGCCCGCCATCGCCGAAGCTGCTCTCGTTGCAGCTCCCGGCTGTTTCCCCACGGCCAGCCTGCTGCCCCTGCTTCCCTTCCTGAAACAGGGACTGATTGACACCGATGGCATCATCATCGATGCCAAGACAGGGACGTCCGGCGGTGGACGTGTCCCGAAGCAGGCGATGCTGCTCGCGGAAGCCTCTGAATCAATCGCTCCCTACGGCGTGATTGGACATCGCCACACGTCGGAAATCGAGCAATCCGCACAGGAGGCGGCTGGAAGCTCCGTGCAGCTTCAGTTCACCCCCCATTTGGTCCCGATGGTGCGCGGTTTGCTGGCGACGGTTTACGCCCGACTGCGCGATCCAGGTTTGACCGCTGAGGACTGCAAAACGGTGTTGGAGGCTGTGTATCGACACCATCCCTGCGTCGACGTTCTTCCGGTGGGGACGTATCCAGCCACCAAGTGGGTGCGGCACACCAATCGAGCGATGTTGTCGGTTCAGGTGGACACCCGTTCCGGTCAGCTCATCTTGATGAGCGTCATCGACAATCTGGTCAAGGGCCAAGCCGGTCAGGGGATTCAGTGTCTCAATCTCATGGCCGGTCTGGCACCGGAAACCGGATTGCCGCTTCAGTCGTTCTATCCCTGACGCCAGGTCGCTCCGATCAGGCGAATCGCATGCGGAAGCAGACGATGTTCCTGCACCTGGATCCGTTTGGCCAGTGATGCGTGATCGTCCTCCGGGAAAACCGGCACGGCCGCCTGGGCAATGATCGGTCCAGCGTCCAAATCCTCGGTGACCAGATGCACCGAGCAGCCACTGATCTTCACGCCTGCAGCAAGAGCCTGACCAACCCCATCCAGGCCTTTGAAGCTCGGCAGAAGAGAGGGATGAATGTTCAGAAGGCGTTGTGGGAAGGCCTGAATCAGCTCATTCGTCACGATCCGCATCCATCCCGCCATCACCACGGACTCGACCTCGGCGGATTTGAAGCACTGCACCAGTTCCCGATCCAGGTCCTCGCGATTCCTGTGAATGCGATGGTCAACAACGGCCCATGGAATTCCAAGGCGATCGGCTCGATGCTGTGCTCCGCAACCGGGATTGTTCACCACCAACAAGCGGATCTGGGCGGGCAGCTCACCGCGTTCAATCGCTTGCACCAAGGCTTCGAAATTGCTGCCGTTACCGGAAGCCATCACCCCCAGCTGAAGCGGCGGCTCCAGGGTTGAAGGCCCGTTCATGGCCGGATGCATCAACGTCTGGCCAGGTGATTCAAGCTCGCTAGGGTCTGAACAAGCGGGCATCGGCTTCATGTCCCATCTCTCCATCCTGCCCACAGTCTTCACTCGGTTGGATCTACTCGAGCGTGCTTTGCACGATGAAGGATTCAAGGTGATGCAACGGGCTGACCTCGATCATTTCGGCACGACCCCAGTCAGGGTTGATCTTCTCGCCTCCCTCGATGGTTGCTGCCCTCTCGGTTGGTCGATTCAGTCCGACGGCACCATTGATCTCCACGGCGATCTGCAGCGGATCAGCACACAAATCGGACTCGCCGAAAGGCTTCAGCGGGTGACACGCCGCTATGCGCTGCTCGACGCGTTTGCCAAGGCCAGCGCCCCCTCCATGCCACCCATGCAGGTGTCGTTCAACGCCCTGCCACGTGTCTGATCAGGTTCAGATCCACATCGATCTGCTGCATCCAGAACGCCAGATCGCGCGAGTCGAGCAAATCTGGCGTCCGCGTGTGCTCACGCAGAGGTTTCAACTGCCGGTGTGGACTCCCGGGTCCTACACCCAGCGAGATCACGTTCAACACCTCCACAGCCTTGTGCTGCGCTGTGGTGATCGTCAACTTGCGGTGCGACGCACTGCACCATCCCGTTGGCAGATCGATTTGCCCGATCTTGCCCCCATCCATTTGTCCTATGCCATCGAGGCGCGGCACCTGACGGTGAGGACCTGCCACCTCGATCCCAGTTTCGCCTCGCTGAGCCTCGCGGCGCTTGCCATGGAGGTTGAAGCTGAACGTTGGACTGAACATCGTCTGCGGGTATCAGCGCCAAATGCTTGGACCGTGCATGTGCCGCTGCCATCCGATGTCGATGGATGGATCGCAGAGTCGTTCGATTCGCTCGTGGACAGCCCGGTCCATGCCGGACCATTCGAAGCGGACAACTTTGAGGTGCATGGTTCCGATCACGAGCTTCTGTTGATCGGTGCACCTCCTGGAGGCTGGCCGGGTCAGCTCAAGCGAGATGTCGCTTCTGTGTGCAGATCCACCTGTGATCTGATGGGAACATCGCCACCTGCTGGAGATCGTTACCAGCTGGTGATCCAGATGCTGAACAGTGGTTACGGCGGGCTGGAGCATGACCACAGTGCTGTGCTCCAGTACAGCTGGCAGGCGCTTGCCAAACCCGATGGTTACCGCCAGCTGCTCCAGCTTGTCGGCCATGAATATCTGCACCAGTGGAATGTCCGGCGGCTCCGCCCCGTTGAGTACCTCCCTTACGACTACAGCGGTGCCGTGGTCAGTGAGGGGCTTTGGTTCGCAGAGGGCATCACCAGTTACTTCGATCTGACGACAACCCTTCTGGCCGGATGCAGCACGCGGGTCGANTTCCTGCGTGATCTCGGCATCGAGCTCTCCCGGGTGCTGATGACGCCCGGTCGTCGAANGCAGAGTCTCGCGGCCAGTGCNGAGGAGGCCTGGGTCAAGTTGTANAAGGCGACGCCNGCATCACGTGACTCCCAGGTGAGNTACTACGGGCTGGGGGCTGCCGCAGCATTCGTTCTCGATGTCCGCCTGCGGGAGGTGGGTTCGTCGCTCGCCGTTGTGCTGCGTTCGCTGTGGCAATCCCATGGTCGCCAGCGTCGTGGCTACTGCCGAGGTGACATCAAGGCTGCCCTCGAGGGGGTGGATNCCACNCTCGCCTCTGATCTCGATGGCTGGTTGGATCAGCCGGATTCCCTTCCGCTGGATCGCACGGTTGGGGCCTTGGGGCTGCGGCTGGATCCCATTCCATCCACCCATCCCAANCATGGTCTGACCCTCAGTGATGAACAGGGAGAGGTTGTGGTCACCCGCGTCGCCACAGATGGTCCGGCAGCGAATGCCGACCTGGTGGTGGGCGACGAGGTGCTCGCTGTCGATGGTCGGAGGCTGCGCCGGAGCAGTGATCTGCCGCTTCTGCTCAGGATCGGTGTTGAGGCGGAGTTCACGCTCAGCCGTCGAGGCCTGCTGCATCAGACTCTCTTAATTCCTGACGAAGGGATAGACCACTGGCGTCTGGACTGGGATCCTGGGGCAACAGCTGAGCAAAGGGCGCTTCGAGAGCGATGGTTCCNGATCCTCTGAAACATCGCCTGACGGCAACCTGGGCAGGGGTGAAACGCCATCCCCTTGCGATTGTTCTGGCGATGACGGCAGGGTCATTCACGCTGCTGTTTCTGGGGTGGCTTGCTGCAGATCAAAAGGATTATTCCCATGCCCGCTCGCGCCCTTCGTTGCTTGAATTGCTTGACCAAGTGAGTCAGGAACGCGGTCGNGAGATCGAAGCCGAACCCTCCGGTACTGCCCCTCGCCCACCACGCGCACGGTCGTGGACATCTCCCCTGGCACGTCAATGTTCCGGGATCGATCCGAGCATTCGTCAACGGTTGATNGCTCTTCAGAGTCGTCAGTCGTCCTGGCGCAGTGATCTGCCGATCGATCCCACCAACTACGGAGAACGCCACACCCGCGACGCCTACGGACGCAATCTCGACATCAATCCTCGCGTCGTGGTGATGCACGAAACGGTGTATTCCCTGACATCTGCGGTGAACACTTTCCTGACGCCCCATCCACGCGATGAAGACCAGGTGAGNTACCACACCCTGATCGGNCTTGATGGACGTGTGCTGGATCTTGTGGATCCGATCAATCGTGCCTACGGAGCGGGCTATTCATCCTTTCTTGGNGAATGGGCCATCACCAACAAACGTTTCAAAGGCTCAGTCAACAATTTTGCGCTTCATGTGAGTTTGGAAACACCNATCAGCGGAGCGAACAGCAATGCCACGCACAGTGGCTACACCGATCGGCAATACGACGCNCTGGCTCTTGTGCTCTCCGGCTGGATCAACAGTTTTGATCTGCCACCTGCAGCCATCACCACCCATCGACATGTTGATATTGGTGGTGAACGCAGTGACCCNCGCAGTTTTGATTGGTCCGCTCTGCAAAGTCGGTTGGCNTCACTGGGTGATCTNTGTGTTTCATAGACGTCGAAGGGCTCATGGCGAGANTCCTTTGATTCAANACATTGATGCCANATCCTGTTCCATGTGTGCCGCCTAGATCAACAGATCCTGAGGCATCAGATGTTGNCCATAGATGATCTGGTGTAGTTCTGCATCCTGCATGTAGCGGAGGATCCTNGCCGGATAGTCNAGTTTGCCGTTGTGCAGATAAGCCAGTGTCGCAATCGCCTTGGCGTCAAGGTAGGAGCGGCTGGCCTGAAGAATGGACGTGTTTGGTAGTCCCAGGGCCTGTTTCAATCGATGCATCTTTCCAGCAAGCAGCCTGATGTTGGCAGCAGGATTCATCAGTTCATTTCTGGCCCAGGCGATGTCATCCTTCGTTGGCTCGGATGGGAGGAGTCCTTGATGAATTAACTCAGTGATTCCAATCTGTGCTGGACCATGGGTTTTCACCAATCCCGAATGAACGATAAAGGGAAGATCTTCTCCTGGTTTGGAATGTTGAATCTCATCAAATAAAATGGCGATGATTAACATCGGGTTCACGTTCTTTATGTTCGCCTCGCGCAAAATGACCGGTTTGAGTGATTCAAGCCTGTCAAGAGTCTGGGTGCGGAGGGGCTGGAGTTGATCAACACCCTCCGTGAACAGCTGAGCGATGGGAGGTTGGGGACCATGCACACCGAAGCGGCTCTGCAGGTGCTTCAACTCCTCAGCGGTGAAATCGCTTGGATCGGTCTGCCCAGAAAGATCCTGAACCTTCGGCAAGGTCACGACCGCTGTTGATTCGGAGCTTGGCCTTCTGGCCACATCTCCTTTGAGCATCACCAGGGCTGCCGCTGAAACACTGCACAACAACACACCACAGAGACAGACCCTGTTCAGAAGCCCAATGCGCGCACCGGCTCTGTCAGCAGCTGCATATGGTGTCGTAGGCAATGGGCAACCTTCAAGAACGTAGATAGTTTCGGCGAGAGTGCCTCTTCCATCAACGATGAGCTTCCCGGATTTCAGCGGTAGTGATGCTCAGGTGCAGTGGCAGCGTTTCTGCGACCTCCTGTGGTATCACGATGATCTCGGGATCTGGCTTGACGTCAGCCGCATGCACGTGAACGCCTCCCATCTGGAGACGTTGCAACCCGGATTCGATCAGGCCTTCGCAGCCATGCAGGACCTTGAATCCGGAGCGATCGCCAATGAGGACGAGCAGCGCCAGGTGGGCCACTACTGGCTTCGAAGTCCCCAGCTGGCTCCAACGGACGACGTTCGCGATCACATCGCCAGTGAGATCGATCTCATCGAGGCATTCGGTCAGGACGTGATCTCTGGAACGATCAAGGCACCGAACGGTGAAGCGTTCACAGACGTGTTGTGGATCGGGATTGGGGGCAGTGGTCTGGGACCTCTGCTGATGATCAAGGCCCTCCAGAACGAAGGTGAAGGGCTTCCCTTCCACTTCTTCGACAACGTTGATCCCAACGGAATGAGTGCCGTGCTGGCAGGGCTTGGCGACAAGCTCAAAACCACGCTCGTGGTGACCGTGAGTAAATCCGGCGGCACCCCCGAACCCCATCTCGGGATGGAACAGGCCCGTCATCGCCTGGAGGAGAGGGGCGGACAGTGGGCTGGACAGGCTGTTGCCATCACCATGGTGGACAGCAAGCTGGATCAGGAGGCCAAGGCGCAGAACTGGTTGAAGCGGTTCGACATGTTCGATTGGGTGGGTGGCCGAACCAGCATCACGAGTGCCGTTGGTCTGCTCCCCGGTGCCTTGATCGGCAGCGACATACGCGCCTTCCTGGCGGGCGCCGCTCAGATGGATGAAGCCACGCGAGTGGCCGACCTGCGTCGCAATCCTGCTGCCCTGATGGCGGCGTCCTGGTATGTGGCTGGCGATGGCAAAGGCAAGCGGGACATGGTGGTGCTCCCGTATCGCGATCGTCTCGAGGTGTTCAGCCGCTATCTGCAGCAGCTGGTGATGGAATCACTGGGCAAGCGCCTTGATCGCGATGGCCAGGAAGTTCATCAAGGCATCGCTGTTTACGGCAACAAAGGTTCCACGGATCAACACGCCTACGTCCAGCAGCTGCGTGATGGCGTGGATAACTTCTTCGCCACGTTCATCGAATGCCTTGAGGATGTTGAGGACATTCCGGTGATCAAGAATGAGCGTCCGGGAGACTTCCTGGATGGCTTCCTGCAGGGCACACGTTCTGCTCTGACCGAGGGAGGTCGCCAGAACATGAGCATTTCGATGCGTCGTTTCGATGCCCGCCGGCTCGGAGCCTTGATCGGGCTGTTTGAACGCGCCGTTGGTTTTTACGGTGAACTTGTGAACATCAACGCCTATCACCAACCCGGAGTTGAGGCCGGCAAGAAGGCAGCTGCCGCGGTCCTTGATCTGCAGAGTCGGGTGGAGGCGGTGCTGAATGACGGAGCGCCTCGTTCCGTTGCTGAGATCCGTCAGGCCCTCGGTGGTGGAACCGACGAGGCGGTGTTCTGGATCATGCGCCANCTCNCCGGCAACTCNGCGNGGNTNNGNNGCNGANGGNGANTGGNCCAGNCCANCCAGCATGCNGTTCAGCAANGTCTGACGGACTCCCGCAGACCCAAACATCTCAGTTCGATNCATCTGGTGTTCTGATCGGANGATCAGGGCACCAGATTCACCAGCTTTCCAGGGACAACAATCACCCGCCGGGGTGGTTGACCATCCAGCCACTTCTTGGCCACGTCACTGGCCAGGGCCATCTGTTCCAGTTCAGCTTTCTCGGCACTGGCCGGAACCTGAAGCTTGCCGCGAACCTTGCCTTTCACCTGGATCACCACTTCCACGGTGTCCTGAACAAGGGCAGCTGCATCCAGTTCTGGCCAGGANTGCCGGTGCACACTNTCTGTTCCCCCAAGACGGTGCCAGAACTCCTCTGCGATGTGGGGAGCAAACGGCGCGACCAAACGCGTCAGNACGCTCATGGCCTCCGCAAGAACGGCGGGCCGCACGTTGGTCTGCCCGATCGCCTGGAGGCTGTTGGAGAGCTTCATCAGCTCGGAGATCGCCGTGTTGAGCTGGATCTCCTCGTGCAGGTCGTCACTGATCGCCTGGATGGCGTTGTGCACGGCACGACGCAGTTCGGCCTCCTNCGATGTCAGGTCGCTGGGGAGCGGCTGATCGAGTCCTGAGCGACCGAGCAATGGAGCAGCGCTCTCCATCTGTCGCCACAGCCGCTGCAGGAAGCGGTACTGGCCTTCCACATCGGCGTCATCCCACTCGAGGTCCTTCTCCGGTGGGGCTTTGAACAGAATGAACATCCGGGCGGTATCGGCTCCGTAGCGGTCGATCACCGCCGCTGGATCAACGCCGTTGTACTTCGACTTCGACATCTTTTCGAACAACACCTCCAGCACATCACCGGTGTTGGGGTCCTTGGGATCGTCGGGATCGTTGACGTCCGCCGGTGCGATGTATTGACCGGTTGTCGGATTTCGATACGTCACCCCCTGCACCATGCCCTGGGTCAGAAGCCGCTCAAACGGCTCGTCCGCAGTGATCAAGCCTCGATCCTTGAGCGCTTTGGTGAAGAAGCGNGAGTACAGCAAATGCAGGATGGCGTGCTCAATCCCGCCCACGTATTGGTTGACGGGAAGCCAGCGAGCAATCGCCTCCGGATCGAAGGGCTTTTGACTGTTGTGCGGGTCTGCAAAGCGAAGGAAGTACCAGGAGGAGCACATGAAGGTGTCCATGGTGTCTGTTTCCCGCTTGGCCGGTTCACCGCAGGATGGACAGGGCACGTTCACCCAGTCCGTCTGTTGGCTCAACGGTGATCCGCCTTTCCCGGACAGGTCGATGCCACGGGGCAGTTCCACAGGCAGATCCTCGCGAGGCACGGCCACAGCNCCGCAGTTCGGGCAATGCACGATTGGAATCGGGCAACCCCAGTAGCGCTGTCGNGAGATCAGCCAGTCGCGCAGGCGATAACTGATCTTGCTGCTGGCCCATCCAGCGGACGCGCCGTGACGGGTGATTGCTGCCTTGGCATCANTGGATGCCATGCCGTTGAAGTCGTCCGAATGGATCAGGATTCCTGGTTCCGTCCAGGCCTTTCCAGCGGCAATGGCTTCAGCTGCACCATCGGCTTCGATGACCTGCTGGATGGGNAGGTCATTCGAATTGGCAAACACNATGTCGCGCTGATCATGGGCGGGCACACCCATCACGGCGCCTGTGCCGTAATCAGCCAGCACGTAGTCGGCGATCCACACCGGCAGCAACGCGCCGTTCAACGGATTGATCACACTGGATCCGATCGGCACGCCACGTTTGGGCCGGTCATCGCTGGTGCGTTCGATCGCACTCAGCCGTCCAACCTCCGTCCGGAAGTTGGCCACTGATGCCATGCAAGCGCTCGATGTGAGCTTGTCGACCAGCTGATGTTCCGGAGCGAGGACCACATAGGANGCCCCTGCAAGGGTGTCGGGTCGGGTCGTGAAGACAGTGATCGCCAGGTCATCGGAATCGTTGACCTGGAAGACGATTTCGGCCCCCTCGGATCGACCGATCCAGTTGGCCTGCATCGTGCGAACCCGCTCAGGCCAGCCCGACAGCTTGTCCAGATCCTTCAGCAGGCGCTCGGCATAGTCCGTGATCCGCAGGAACCATTGGTTCAGTTGGCGTTGTTCCACCAACGCTCCCGAACGCCAGGAGCGGCCATCCCCATCCACCTGTTCATTGGCCAGGACGGTCTGATCGACCGGATCCCAGTTGACAGTCGCATTCTTNCGATAAGCGAGTCCACCCTCAAACAATTCCAGAAACAACCACTGGGTCCAGCGGTAGTAATCGCTGTGGCATGTGGCCTGTTCCCGTTCCCAGTCAATGGAGAGGCCGAGACGGTCGAGCTGACCACGCATCTGTGCGATGTTGCGATCCGTCCATTCGCCTGGATCGACGTCGCGTTCAATCGCAGCGTTTTCGGCAGGTAACCCAAAGGCATCCCACCCCATCGGATGNAGAACGGCGTGCCCACGCATCCGCTGGACTCGGGCAATCACATCGGTGATCACGTAGTTCCGAACATGCCCCATGTGCAGAGTCCCCGAGGGATACGGGAACATCGACAGGGCATAGAAGGATGGTCGTTCGCTCCCGCTTGGCGTTGCATCAGCGCCTTGCTCACGCCAGGTGGTTTGCCAGCGCTGTTCCAGCTCATGGGAGTCGTAACGGCTGTTCACGAACGGACCGACTGGCGGGACGGCTGCGATCGTGCCACAGCGAACCCGCTGNTNAGCCGAGCGTGCGGATCACCACCACCTGATGACGGTTNAGAAGCAGCACTCGATCACTGCGTGGCGGTTCGATCGCCAGGAACTCGGGGTCTTGCCAAACCAATCGGCCTTCGATGCGTTCTTGACCGATNGNGTCAATGCTCAGGGGTGTGCGCTCACGGATCCAGCTCTGGAGCAACCGCACNCCCGGCAGACTTGGATCAAGTGGAGCGGTCTCCATGGNCTTNTGCAGCGTGTAGAGACGACCTGGTTCAGTTCAGCAACGACTGCTCTGGACCGCAACCATCGATGACGGTGCTTCGATAAACATCGAGCATTCACGATGCAATGGTGTGAGGAAAGTAGGCGTCATTGATGTCCTGACGTCTGATGCTCTCCCGTGATCAAGTTCAACCCAAAAAATCGAAGTTATCCGTCATCACTAAGATAATGAAGATCAAAGAGTGTCAAGTTTGTTGCTTGTGTCTTCAAGCATGAGGTCGATCAGTTCGATGGCTACAAGCTTTTTCTCCTCTCTGATGCTACGCAGAAGAATGGAATATTTATGCTCCTTCATCAAGGATGGCTTTCCCAGATCGAACCATCGGCTTTCGATCAATGCACTTAATCGCTGTCTTGGTGTCACTGATGAAATTCTTTTGTTCAATTCAAGCGACAAGTCCCTGGACTGTCTCGCTTTCGCAACATTGATCAGTTGAAGACTTTGTGAATACTGAAGGGAATGTTGNGGTCCGATCGATTCTCAAAGGNTCCGATGCGTTCTTGTCTCCACGTCGCATTGAATCCCGTGACGAAGCTTTGCATGAATCAACCAGGCCTGTGTGCACGGTTTGAACAGGGTGGAAATCTCCAGCGGTGAACTAATCTTGAAAAGGCCGACTGTTGATCCTTTGTTGCAATTCAGCAAATATCAAGGTCTTGGCAATGATTTCTTGATTCTGGACGGTCGTTCCGGTGATCTTGCGCCATCCCTCTCCGATCCAGAGGCTGAATGGGTCCGCCGCATTTGCGATCGACGTTTTGGTGTCGGCGGTGATGGTCTGATCCTTGCGCTTCCCCCACAGGGACCGGGTGACTTGCGCATGCGCATCCTCAATGCTGATGGTTCCGAGGCGGAGATGTGCGGCAACGGCATCCGTTGCCTCGCTCGATTCCTGGCCGACAGCGACGGAAACCCCCCAGGAACGAGATGGTCGATTGAAACGCTGGCCGGAATCATCGGTCCNGAGCTTCAGCCGGATGGTCAGCTCTGCGTGGACATGGGCGCACCCTTTCTGCTCCCCGAGCAAATTCCCACCACGCTGCCTGTTGGTTCCTCAGGTTGTCCGCAAGGTGTGATCAGCATCGATAGTGTTGATCTGGAAGTTGCCGCCGTGGGGATGGGCAATCCCCACGTCATCGTCCCTGTGGATGATCTCGAGGCCATTCCGTTTGAACAATGGGGTGATGCCCTCGAGCGGCATCCCCGTTTCCCTGCGAAGACCAACGTTCATTTCCTCAAGGTTCATCAGCGCGATTCCCTTGAAATCCGCGTTTGGGAGAGAGGAGCCGGCCCCACNCTGGCCTGTGGCACCGGTGCCTGCGCCACGCTTGTCGCTGCCGTGCTGCTTGGNCTCTCAGACGATCATGCCGAGGTGATGCTTCCNGGCGGACCGCTTCAGATCAGCTGGCGAGACCGTACAGGCCCTGTGCTGATGACAGGTCCCGCCAGCGCCGTTTTCGANGGAGTGATCACGCCTGAGCTCCTGCCTGAGGACNTGCCACCCGCCGCCTCTGCCCCAGGGANAAGCCAANCCTTTGATTGCGCCAGCGATTGTGTGGATGGATGCCGTCGACCGGATGCCTGCCTCCGAACCGAAGCGCAGCAACAGGTGATGGCTTTTCTCAACAACACCTCCCTCGATTCGATGCTGAATCTGGCCAGCGAATCCCTGGAACAGCGCACCCGCGCCCGTTATGAGCGCGACACTCCCTGAGATTTATCTGGATGCGGCGGCCACAACGCCACCTCTGCCTGCCGTCATCGACGCCGTCACAACGGTGCAGCGCATGGCTTGGGGCAACCCGAGCAGTCTGCATCGTTGCGGTCAGTCCGCGGCCGAGGTGCTTGAACGGTCACGGCTCGCCATCGCCGCCTTGCTCGGGGCGGATCGCGATGANGTGATTGTCACCTCTGGTGCCACTGAGTCGATTCATCTTGCTCTGCTCGGCAGCGCGGCCTGTCTGATGAGAGGGCGTCTGGTGATCTCAGCGGTGGAGCATCCAGCGGTGTCGGCGGCGGCGAAATGCTTGGAGCTGATGGGATGGGAGTGCGTGCACTGGCCTGTGGATCACCAGGGTGTGATCCGGTTGGACCGCCTGGAGGAGCTCCTNGCGCCGCCCACCCGCATGGTGTCGTTGATCTGGGGGCAGAGCGAAGTGGGTGCTCTGGAACCCGTGATCCGGGTGGGGGACGCCTGTCGGGAGCGTGGAATTCGGTTTCACACCGATGCGACCCAGCTGATTCCGCAAGGACGCATTCAGTGGAGCGGGCTTCCGATTGATCTGCTCAGCCTGTCCTCTCACAAGCTGCAGGGACCGCGCGGAGTGGGTCTCCTCTTGAAGCATCGCGATNTGGAGATCCGTTCCCTTCAAGGTGGTGGCGGCCAGGAGCAGGGACTGCGCAGCGGTACGGAACCCGTCGCTCTGGTCGCCGGATTGGCAGCGGCCCTGCAGCAGGTTCCATGCTTTGACGCTCTGTCTGTNAACTGCCCACCTGGGGCGAATCCCGACCTTCGTCCATGGCGCGATCATTTGTTGAAGGACCTTTTGTCCATCCCCGGGGTCCAGCTCTGCGGGCCGGGATCAGGCGAACGTCTCCCCCACCACATCAGTCTTCTGCTGAACGATCGCCAAGGTCGTCCCCTGTCCGGCCGTGCGGTGGTGNGGGAGTTGGCGCGTTCCGGGGTCTGTGTCAGCAGCGGCAGCGCCTGCAGTTCTGGCCTCACCACCGACAGTCCTGTTNTGACAGCCATGGGGGTGAATCAGGACCTGCGCCGCTCCGGCCTGCGCTTGAGCCTTGGGCCTTGGTTGAACAAAGAGGAGTTGATCAGGGTTCCACGTCTGATGGAGCAGGCAATGCAGCTCGCCGGTCTCGGGGACTGAGATGCTGGGGCGATGACTTCGTCCGATCCCCAGTCCGTCGCCTTGCCGGCGGATCTTGCCTCCGCAGAGCAGTCGATGATGGCCGCGCTCGGGAGTGCTCTGAACAGCGGTGACGGCACGCGCTGGTCCGCTGCACTTCGCTTTGAAAATCTGCGCATCCTTCCGGTTGCACTCCGCTTGAGCCGAGCCCTNCTNGAGGTGGATCCAAGCCTGTCGATTCTCTGGCCGGATGCAGGTGCTGCAGCCTTAGCCAGAAGGGATGCCTCCGATCTTGCGGATCGCATTCTTGATTTTCGCCAATGGATGCAACGCNGNGGCGATCAACCCTCCGATGGTCTGCTGTTGGCCGTCATGCCCCAGCCGGCTGACTACGAGGAATTCGAGCAGGTGTGCACCAGGCATGGCGGTGTCACCCTGATGCTGAATGGACGGCTTGANGATGCAGCCGTTGGCATCGGCAGTGTGGCGAGAGAGCGCCGACGCGGTTTTGTGTCGTCCTGGCGACAGGCCTTCTGGTTGGAGCCGATCGATGGCGGTGCCTTGATGCGTTGTTACCCCGATGACTGGCGTCTTTACCGTTTGGATGACGATGGATATCGCCAGGTCGCCGTGTTTGACCAGCGCCCCGGAGCGGAGGAGATCGCTGAAACACTGGCCGGTGAAGGAGCTGACTCGCTCAGACAGCANCTTGGCAATGTCGATCGTTTTCTGGATGGCCTTCGCAATTGAGGCAGCGTCCTTGATCACAGAACCAACCATCCGTATGGTTCGGCCTGACTGTTGATCCCGATGCAGCCTCCCTCCTGGATGAAACGGCTATCCCCGGTCGATGGATGTGCTGCCTTGATCGCCGTCANCGCGATAGCCGGTGTCGTTTGGTCTCCCAAGTTGACCAATGCCGTCGCCAAAGCCACGGGAGCCATGGAGCCCGTCGAGGTCAGTGTGGATGTCGGCAACCTGGTCTCAGCTGACCCTGAAGGATTGCTGCAGGCGATTCGAGAGGAAGGACAGCTGAGTTTCGTGGTCAGGAATCAGCCAGCCGGTAGTGTCCGACTCATCAATGTTGAAGTGATCCAGCCGAAGCTGCTTTCCGTACAACCGGATGGGCTCGTGGTGCAGGCTGAGAATCCAAATCCTTCTCCCAGGCTGTACGTCCGGTTCCAATTGGAGGCTGAAGCGAAGCGCAGNCCGTCAGGAATCGTTGTCGGCGGCACGAAGATCAAAGTCGGTGTTCCCGTTGAACTCGAAGGCAGNCGTTACCGCGTCGTCGGCGTCGTCAGTGGTGTTCGCCAGTCATGAAATTGCTCATGCTTCCCTTGGCTCTTGGTTTGAGTCTCACCTCACCAGGTCCGGTTGCGGCACAGCCGATCCTTGCGCCACCGCCACCTCGACACCATCAGGGATTTCCGGTTCTCCAGACTGGTCAACAATGCGCTGCTCTTCAAAACGCAATCACGGCAGCTGTCGCCGGTCAGAAGTCGGCATGGAGCATCAGTGTNCTCGATGAGCNTGGGCAACTGCTGGCTGATCTGAACGGTCAGAAACCANGGGTTCCTGCATCCAATCAGAAACTGATCAGCACGGCGTTTGCNCTTGATCGGCTCGGTACGGATTTTCGACTGCAGACCAAGCTTCTTCAACACGAAGACGGAACGCTTGAAATCGTNGGAGCGGGTGATCCGGATCTGAGCATCTCGGAAATCCAGCAGTTCGCCATGGTGGCGCTCGGCCGTGGAGGGAGTCAGCCCCCTTCCANTTCAACGGCACCCATTCGGTTGATGGTTCGCGAGGAACCAAGACAACGCTGGTGGCCGAGTGACTGGCATCCCGCCGACCGTAGTTACGCCTATGGAGCTCCGATCACCAGGCTGGCACTGACCAGCAATGCCGTTCATATGGCTGTGATGGATCCTGCCGCCCGTCTGCAGCGGGTGATCGGATCAAGTGTGCGCAAGCAGGGTGGGCAGATTCAGATGGTGATGGTGGACAACGACGGACGCGAAGCGGCATCCGGACGCAGTTCNNGTGAACCAGTGGTGCTGCACAGCGAGTTGTCGGCCCCGATGCATGCCTTGATGAGTCTGGCGAACACCGAAAGTCACAACTTCACAGCCGAAGTGNTGATGCGCGAGGCCGCGGATGACTGGGATGTGGGGANAGCCTCCTATGCCAACACGCTTTGGATGCAGGCACAGGGAATCCCGATTCAGGGGCTCAGAATCCGCGATGGCAGTGGGCTGTCCCGGGGCAACCTGGTGACGAGCCGAACGTTGGCTGCTCTGCTTCTGCGAATGAGTCAACACCCCATGGCTGCGTACTACCAGGCCTCGATGGCCATTGCAGGACAACGGGGCACACTGCGATACCTCTATCGGGGCACACCTCTTGANGGCCGGTTCTGGGGAAAGACAGGCACGCTGACAGGCGTCCGCGCCATTTCAGGAATTCTTGAAACTGACGCAGGGCGCCGATTCGTCAGCATGATCTCCAATGGCGGATCTGCNCCGAACAGCGTGATGGGGAAGGTTCTCTCCGCCAGTCAGAAGTTCAGCCGGTGTTCTTCATCGAACGCAGGCGGGTCGCCGCTCGGCGCGCCCGGCTGATCGGCACGGTTTTGGTCTCGGATGACTCAGTTGGGTTGTCTCCATCCAGACGAATGGTCTGAATCTTCACCAGCTCCTGACGACCAGCCATCACCACCTGGGCCATCTCCTTGAGCCGCACTTCAAGTTCACCCAGTGTCTGTTCGGCATAACGGTTTGCTCCGTCCTGCACGCCGGCAGCTTCCTGGCGGCTGCGCTGAATCAACGCCTCACACTGCTGCTGAGTCTGCTGACGGAACTGAAGGGCATCGTTGTGCAACCGTTCCGCTTCGTCGCGAGCTTCCTTCTGCAATCTCAGCCCCTCGCGGCGAATGGTTTCCAGTTCCTGCAAGCCCTGCTTGCGACCGGCCTCATGCTGCTCGAGGTATTGACGCTTCAATTCAACGGCTTCCTGCTCAAGCTGCTGACGTCGTTGCAGAGCCTCCTGCTCCAACTGCTGACGTCGGGCGGCAAACTGCTGCTCTTGCTGGACCAGCTTGGCCTGCATCTCCTGTTCCATGGCAGCGTTCTGCTGACGGGTGGACTGCAGCAACTGCTCGCACTGCTGACGGGTCTGATCCCGCAGCTCATTCACCTGTCGCTCGGCTTCCTGACGAATCGCGGCGTTGTTCACCAACTGCTCGCGCTGCCTTTGGGCTTGTTGAACAATTTCCTCGGCTTGCTGACGGGCCGTGCTGATGAAATCGTCACGGCGCTGCAAGAGCTGCCCAGCGCGTTCGATTTCCTTGGGCAGGCTGTCACGAACCGAATCGAGAATCTCCACCGCATCACCTTCATTCACCAGACGCCCGCCGGTGAAGGGCACCCGACTGCCCTCAAGAACAATCTCCTCCAGCTGGTCGAGTTGATCGAGCACGGTGAACCGGGCTTCGCTCATGGCTTCCGTGGTGTTAAAGCCGAATTGAAAAGCCTGTTGAGGTCCTTCGCAACCTCCGCTGGGACCATGTGATCCACCGGCCCACCAAAACGTGCCACTTCTTTCACCACAGAACTGCTGAGAAAGCTGTGACGGGCCGACGTCGCCATGAACACCGTCTCCAGAGAATCGGCCAGAGACCTGTTGGTGTGGGCGATCTGCAGTTCATATTCGAAATCACTCATTGCGCGCAGTCCGCGCAGAATCAGATCGGCACGATGGGCACTGGCACAGTGGACGGTGAGGCCGTCAAAGCTGATCACCTCGAGATCCTTTAAGTGAGTTGTTGAAGAGCGAATCTGTGTGATGCGCTCTTCAACACTGAACGCCGGCTTCTTGCTGGGGTTGCACAGGACAGCGACAACAACAACTCCGAACAGCGACGACGCCCGTTCGATCAGATCCATGTGACCGTTGGTCAGAGGGTCGAAGCTGCCTGGATAAAGCGCCCTCATGGTGTGAACGGCACTGCTTGGATCCTATGCAAGGCCTGCCTGCCTAGATTTCGTGGTGACATTGTCCAAGACTGATGGGCCTGGATCTCGACGCCAAGAAAACGCTGCTGCGCAAGATCCCCCATGGACTCTTCGTCTGCGGCGTGTGCGAAGGCGATGACGTGAACGGCTTCACGGCGTCATGGGTGACCCAGGGATCGTTCGAGCCACCCCTTGTGGTGATGGGCGTGCGGGCTGACAGCACCAGCCACGGCATCATCGAACGGACCGAGCGCTTTTCCCTCAATGTTCTCCGCGCCGACCAGAAGGATTTGGCGGCGGTGTTCTTCAAACCGCAGAAGGCCATTGGTGGACGTTTTGAAGCAGCACCGTTTCAGCTCGGCGATCTCGGGCTGCCTTTGCTGGACGATGCAATAGGCGGTGTTGAATGTGAACTTGTTGGACAGATCAAGCACGGCGACCACACCGTTTTTGTCGGGGAAGTGAAAACGGCGCGGTTGATTGCTGATGGCGAGGCGTTGAACCTGGCGAGCACGGGTTGGAATTACGGCGGCTGATCGGAACTTGGCGACGACAGGCATAGGTGCTGCGCTTCTGACACAGCCGGAACGGCTGGAACAACGACTCAAGGAGATTCCGTCTGAGCCCGGTTGTTATCTGATGCGTGACGCTGAGGATCGCATTCTCTACGTCGGTAAATCAAAGAGTCTTCGCAGTCGTGTTCGGAGTTATTTCCGCAGCCGACATGATCTGTCGCCACGGATCCGCCTGATGACGCGTCAGGTCTGTGACATTGAGTTCATCGTCACCGACAGTGAAGCTGAGGCGCTGGCGCTTGAATCGAACCTGATCAAGAACCATCAGCCGCACTTCAATGTGTTGCTGAAGGATGACAAAAAATATCCCTATCTCTGCATCACCTGGAGTGAGCCCTACCCCCGCATCTTCATCACCCGTCGCCGCCGCTTCCGCAGTCCGCTCGACCGTTTCTACGGCCCTTATGTCGATGTCGGCCTGCTTCGGCGGACGTTGTTCCTGGTGAAACGGGTGTTCCCCCTGCGGCAGCGTCCACGGCCGATGTACCCGGATCGAACCTGCCTGAACTACAACATCGGCCGCTGTCCCGGTGTCTGCCAGGAGAAAGTCACCTCAGAGGCCTACCACCGCATTCTGCGCAAGGTGGCGATGGTGTTTCAGGGCCGCAGCGACGAGCTCCAAACCCTGCTTGAGGAGCAGATGGAACGCTACGCCGAGCGCCTCGATTTTGAATCCGCTGCTCGCGTGCGTGACCAGCTGCAAGGTCTGGATCAGCTGACGGCAGACCAGAAGATGAGCCTGCCGGACTCTTCCGTGAGCCGGGATGTGCTGGCTCTGGCCTGTGACGATCGCCTTGCAGCTGTGCAGTTGTTTCAGATGCGGGCCGGCAAGTTGGTCGGGAGACTCGGTTATGCCGCTGACGCCTGTGGGATGGAGGCGGGAATGATTCTGCAGCGGGTCATCGAGGAGCATTACAGCCAGGTGGATGCCGTGGAGATTCCTCCGGAACTTCTTGTGCAGCACCCCTTGCCCCAGCAGGATCTGCTGGAGGACTGGCTCACTGAACAACGGGAGCGCAAGGTGCACATCCGCTGCCCGAAGCAACGACAGAAAGCTGATCTGATCGAGTTAGTGCAGCGCAATGCAGACTTCGAACTTCTCCGCGCCAAGCAGGGTCAGGAGCAACAGGCTCTGGCCACGGAAGATCTTGCCCAGCTTCTGGACTTGCCCTCCCCACCCCGCCGGATTGAGGGGTATGACATCAGCCATATCCAGGGGAGTGATGCTGTGGCCTCCCAGGTGGTGTTCGTTGACGGGCTTCCTGCAAAACAGCACTACCGCAAATACAAGATTCGCAGCAGCAGCATTCGTTCAGGTCACAGCGATGACTTCATGGCGATGGCTGAGATCATGCGGCGTCGCTTTCGGCGCTGGGCCCGGGTGAAGGCGGAAGGGGCTGATCTCGTGGAGCTGCGCCGGAGGGGAGGAAGTGCTCTGCAGACCGATGGCCTCAATGACTGGCCTGATGTGGTGATGATTGATGGCGGCAAGGGCCAGCTTTCAGCGGTCATGGAAGCGCTGCGGGAGCTGGATTTGCACGAAGATCTCAACGTCTGTTCGCTGGCGAAACAGCGCGAGGAGGTTTTCCTTCCCGGTGAGAGCAAACCCCTGGAGAGTGAACCGGATCAACTGGGCGTTGCCTTATTGCGTCGGCTGAGGGATGAAGCGCACCGATTTGCAGTCAGTTTTCATCGTCAGCAACGGGGAGAGCGGATGAAACGCTCACGCTTGTCGGACATACCCGGCGTCGGGCCGAAGCGGGTCAGGGATCTTCTGGCTCACTTTCACTCCATTGATGCCATTCAAATGGCCAATGTGGAGCAGTTGGAGCGTGCTCCCGGTGTTGGTCCATCACTGGCGATTCAGATTCACGCCTTTTTCCATCCGGATGACGAACGCTCTGGGGACGGGGATGACCCATCCGATANGCATCATGCGTCGTGATTGGCTCGCGGTGATTGAAACAAGTTCGTCCNGCCCATGCCATCGANTTNGCGACGGAAACTGAACCAATTCATCCAGGTTTCCGTTCGNTTTCCTNANNCATGCGCATGTCGCACNCATCNNNAATCGCGGTGCTTTGGTGATGATGTGNTGCNTNTGCTGCATCACTCCGAAACGACGAAACCCCCCTNAATTCTGTTGTCTCGGNTGGCTGCAGCCTCGCGGATTGAATNGCTTCCCATCAGATTGGGTGCCGGTTTGGNAAGGCCTTGATCCAGCTTCTGATGTCGGCATGGCTGCTGATCACTCTGACCTTCAGCCCGATGGCCCAGGCTTCNCCNGGTCTCTGCACGGGGCCCGTGTGCGCTGATGGGATCACCCGCAGTGCCAAGAACCACTGGCAACTGGTGCTGCGTCTCAACGATCAACGCGGACATCGCGAGAAGGTGGTGATGGATTGCAAAGCGGGAGTGCTCAGTCCGCGCGCCGGCCTGGTTGACCGCGGATATGCGACCGCCCTTGGACAACGCGCCTGTCGCCTTGCTGGCGAAACCACCTGATGCGATGGACATCTCACTGATCTTTCCGCACCAGCTCTTCGAAAACCATCCAGCCATCGAACCCGGACGTTCGATCGCGCTGATTGAAGACCCTCTGCTGTTCGGAACAGACCCGCAGTGGCCGCATCGGGTGCACCGTCAGAAGCTGCTGCTGCACAGGGCCACGATGCAGGCCTACGAACAGTCGTTGCTGCAGCGTGGATTCACGGTGCATTACCAGAGGCACAACCGTGCACAGGACACCACAGGACATCTGCAAATTCTGCTCGAGGCGGGTTACCGCTGCTTTCACCTTGCCGATCCAGTGGATGACCTGCTGGAACGGCGCGTTCGAGCCGTTCTTGCACGCCATGACGCTGCGTTGAAGATCACGGCCACGCCGATGTTGTTGACGCCGCAAACGGTGATCGAGGACCACTTCGCAGGCACGAAGAAGCCGTTCATGGCGCGGTTCTATGAAATGCAGCGGCGGCGGCTCGATCTCCTTCTTGACGATCAGGGTGGCCCTCTGGGTGGGCGATGGAGTTTTGACGCCGACAATCGCAAAAAGCTGCCCAAGGGCATCACCGTTCCGGAGGAACCGGGGACGGTGATGACAGCCCTGCTCCTCGAGCAGCTGAAGCAGCTGGAACAGGAACATCTTCCCGGCATCGGCAGCACGGATGACTTCTCCTATCCGATCACCCATGCCGATGCACGCCGCTGGCTGGATCATTTTCTGGACCATCGTTTTGTTCAATTCGGTGCGTATGAGGACGCCATCAGCAGTCAGCACCGCGTGATGTGGCACAGCGTGTTGACGCCGATGCTGAATTGCGGTCTTCTCACCCCCCAATTGATTCTCGAACGCACATTGCAGCGGGCAGAGATTGGTGATGTTCCCCTGAATTCACTTGAGGGGTTCCTTCGTCAGATCGTCGGCTGGAGAGAGTTCATGGCGGCGATGTATCGACGCCATGGTGAGGAGATGCGCAATGCCAATTTCTGGAACTTCAGTGACAAGCCGATTCCAGATGCGTTTTACACCGCCACGACAGGTCTTCCTCCCATCGATGACGCCATTCGACATGCGCTAACCACGGGTTACTGCCATCACATCGAACGGCTGATGCTGCTGGGCAATGTGATGTTGTTATGCAGATTTCATCCCACGCGTGTGTACACATGGTTCATGGAATTATTCGTGGATGCCTACGACTGGGTCATGGTTCCGAATGTTTATGGGATGAGTCAGTTTGCGGATGGCGGAATCTTCACCACCAAGCCCTATCTCTCAGGTTCAAATTATGTCCGTAAAATGTCTGATTACCGCAAAGGGGAGTGGTGCGACATCTGGGATGGTCTGTTCTGGAGTTTCATCAAAGACCACGAAGACTTTTTTCGAGGGCAATATCGACTGGCCATGATGGCCCGCAATCTCGATCGGATGTCCCCAACCACACTTCAAGGCCACCAAAGCAAGGCCACTGGCTTTCTTGATGCGCTGAGATGAGTGCTGCGTAGGGTCATATCAGGCCCGATTGTTCCCATGGCGCTGCCACCCGAGGCGTATCTCTGGTTCAAGACGCTCCACATCGTGGGTGTGGTCGTCTGGTTCGCAGGTCTGTTCTATCTGGTTCGCCTTTTTATCTATCACGTCGAAACGAGCGAACTCGATCCGGCACTCCAGGCTCCCTTTCGCGAGCAGTACGCACTGATGGAGCGGCGTCTGGCCAATATCATCACCACCCCAGGGATGGTGGTGGCCGTCACCATGGCTGTGGGACTTTTGATCTGCCAGCCAGGCTGGCTTCAACAGGGCTGGATGCACGCCAAACTTGCATTTGTTGCCGGTCTTCTGGCCTACCACGTGCTCTGTTATCGGCTGATGGGGCAGCTCCAACGCAATGCCTGCAGCTGGAGTGGAAGACAGCTGCGTGCGCTGAATGAGTTGCCGACGCTTCTGCTTGTGCTTGTGGTGATGCTTGTTGTGTTCAAGAATCAATTCCCAACAGGAGCTGCCACCTGGTTCATGGTGTTCCTGGTGATCTTCATGGCCGCATCGATACAGCTGTATGCACGTTGGCGACGCCTGCGCCAGGAACGCGACGCCACAGCGGGAGCCTGAGATGACGACGGGCACCCATCCGCTCATCGATGTATTGGCTCAGGTTGGTCCCCACAGTTGCCCGGGTCAGCTCAACTTTCACTGCCACACGATCTGCAGTGACGGCAGCCTTGAACCGGAGGAGTTGATCGCGCAAGCCACAGAGAAAGGCCTGCGACACCTCGCAGTGACCGATCACCACAGCTCCCACGCCCACCCTCCGATGCGTGATTGGTTGGAACGGAAGCGAACCAACGGATCCGATCTGCCAACGCTCTGGAGCGGGATGGAGATCAGTTGCCTCCTTGAAGGCTGCCTCGTGCATGTGCTGGCTCTTGGTTTCGAGCTGAATCACCCGGCCCTGCAGCCCTACAACCGCGGCGATGCCGTCGTCGGGGAAGCGCTGCGGGCCGAATCAGTCGTTCGGGCGATTCACTCCGCCGGTGGGCTGGCAGTGCTGGCTCATCCCGCTCGGTACCGTCTTGGACACGCTGAATTGATCTCCGCTGCCGCTGCACTTGGTATGGATGGGGGTGAAGCCTGGTACGACTACGACATGCAGCCCCGCTGGCAACCGAGCCCGTTGGTCTGTGAGGCGATTGATCGTCAGCTCGCCGAACTTGGCCTTTTGCGTACGTGTGGCACGGACAGTCACGGATTGGACCTTGGTGGCCGCTAAGTTCATCTGACTCCAGATCCGATCGGCATGGGCTTCTTTGATCGTCTGCTGAACAACGTCACCAAGGCGTCGGAGGACGCCAAACCGATTCAGCCCCGCGCTCCCAAAAAAGCCAAACCCGAAGCGTTTTATCTCGACTCCGATTCCTCGTCGTCTCTGGGGAATGTGGATTACATGCGGGAATCAAAGACAATCCGCAGAACATTTCCGGGCACGGTCGATTCCCCGGGAACCAAGGAGCGTGTGATCGAGGTCGCAGCAGAAACAGAGCAGCTGACGAAGCGCACCGAAGGTCTCGGTGGTGCTGTTCGGAAGGAGGAAGAGTCCATTGATCTCACAGCGGGCATTCCCAAACCGGTGAAAAAGACCTTCGCCGAGCAGGTGAGCACCTCCGAGATGAAGCAACGCCTCAAGGGCACCGCCGTCGCCGGTGTCAACACGCCGGCAGCAGCGAATGCAGCCCCGGTGGCACGCAAGCAGGAGTTGAAGGGCAATGAGGAACAGGACTCCTCAGCCAATCTCACCCCGTCCTTGAAGGCGGGTTCCATCGATCCATTCCGCCAGATGGTTCGCGATCTGAACAAGTGAGGTCTCCCCGTTCAATCCTTGCTTCGCTGTTGATCACCAGTTGACGCAGCTGATCCATCTGGTGATCACTGGCCTGTTCCCAGAGTCCCCGGTTGGAGGCTTCCAGCAGGCGCTCGGCCATGTCGCGCAGAACCCAGGGGTTGCGGCTCATCAAAAAAGAAAGGGTCTGCTCATTGGAAAGCCATTGATCGCAGATGGATCCGTAACACCAGTCCGGAACGCGATCGGTCGCAGCGTCGTAAGCGAACAGATAGTCGAGACTCGCCCCCATCTCAAAGGCTCCCTTGTAGCCGTGCTGCTTCATTCCCTCGATCCAGCGAGGGTTGAGCAGGCGACTCCGCATCACCTTGTCGAGCTCCTTTTCGAAGCGGTGCAGTCGCGGACGTTCCCGGCGCGAGTGGTCACCGAACCACAGCTGAGGGCGTTGGCCTCCGCTGCTTTCAACCGCTGCTGAGAGCCCACCGTGAAACTGGTAATAGTCATCGGAATCGAGAAGGTCATGCTCTCGGTTGTCCTGGTTCTGCAGAACGATCTGGACTGAACGCAACGCCCGCTCCAGTCCACGGCGATCGGGCAGGACCTGATCCGTGCCGTCGTACCGCCAACTGCTCCAGCACAGATACGCCTCACCGAGATCACGTCGCGATTCCCAGCTCCCGCTGTCCACCAGGGCCTGCAGTCCTGCCCCATAGGCACCTGGAGCGGAACCGAAAATGCGTCCCTGGGGACCGTCCTGCTTCCATGCAGCAGCTAATGGATTGGAGGCATCGGGTTCATCCAGGCGGGCCACCATGCGCTGAGCCTGATCCACCCATCCCACCAGTTGCGGAAAGGCATCCCGAAACAAACCGGAGATGCGCAGCACCACATCAACCCGCGGTCGTCCGAGAAGGGACAGGGGAATCACCTCCAGGGCCACCATCCGCCGCGTCGGTCCATCCCACACCGGACGAACACCGATCAGGGCCAGCAGCTGGGCAATGTCCTCCCCNCCGTTGCGCATCGTGGCTGTTCCCCACACCGACAGGGCCAGATGACGCAGATGGTCACCCTCCTCAAGCAGATGGAGTTCAAGCAGCTGTTCAGCGGAGCGNCGTCCGAGATCCCAGGCCGCTTCAGTCGGCAGTCCGCGCAGATCAACGGAGTAGAAGTTGCGTCCGGTGGGCAGCACATCCGCACGGCCACGCGTGGGGGCACCGGAGGGTCCTGCGGCGATCCGCTGCCCCGACACGGCTCTGAGAAAGGCGTGTTGTTCCGCTTCAGCGCAACGCGATAGACGCGTCCACAGGTCATCACGCAGATGGCTGAGGATGGGAACGGTCGGGCTCTGTGCGAGCCAGTCACTCAGCTCGGGATGCAACGCTGCGCTCCCAGGACTGACCTGCCCGACCAAGCGTCCAGCCAGGATCAGGGCTTGCTCCTCCAGCCATGCGCACGCGTCCCCCACCCGACGCGCCCTCTGGCATCCCAGTGCCGCCAGGCGTGTTCGATCGGCTGCTTCGAGGAGATCACCATCCTCCTGCCCCCAGGGATCCATCCCCAGGCCAAGCCTGCCTGCCAGAGCCTGAATCAG
Organism: Synechococcus sp. MED850; assembly: GCA_002700765.1. Next base: position 20,100 of record PAEP01000028.1, on the reverse strand, counting down.
CCCAGGGTGTCCAGACTGGGGTGGACGGGCCAGGGCGACCAGGAGCTCCATTTCGGCAACGGCTGCGGGGCGTTGGCCAAACCGATGCAGTCCGGTTCGGATCTGGGATTCCTTCAGTTCACAGAGATACGTTTCGGCCTGATCAAGACAGCGCTGCAGCTGTTCGGGGTCATCGCTGATGATCGCTTCACTGGGCAGTCCTGGCCAATCCAGGCTCCTGAGCAGGTTCAGAATCCGCGCTTCCAACAGTGCGGCCCGTTGGCCTCCCAGCAGTCGCACCTCCACCAGTTCGTCCAGCAGCCCCTCGAGCTGTTGGAGCCCCCCATGCAGGCCAGCCCGACCCAGAGGTGGGGTGAGGTGATCGATGATCACCGCTTGTCCGCGGCGCTTGGCCTGGGATCCTTCACCGGGGTCATTGACGATGAAGGGATAGAGATGGGGGATGGCATCCAGGACGAGTTGAGGCCCGCAGTCTCTGCTCAGTCCAACGCCCTTGCCTGGAAGCCACTCAGCGCTGCCGTGCTTGCCGACATGGACCAGCACCTGTGTGCGATGGCTCTGCCTGAGCCAGTGGTACTGCGCCAGGTAGCGATGCGGAGGCGGCAGATCAGGTGAATGGAGATCCCGGATCTGATCAGGGTCGTATCCACGATCGGGCTGAATCAACACGACCACGTTCCCGAACCGCAGGCCATGCACTGGAAATCCCTCTGGATCGCGGTCGATCGCCGCTTCGGGATCACCCCACCGTTCCTGGATCGGTTGTCGAGCGGTCTCAGCCAATTCGCCCCACCAGGCGCTGTAGGCCTCGACGGGATGGTGCGTCAGGGGCGGACGGCTGACACTTTCCGGCGTGTTGGTCCGACCCAGCAAGAGCATGCGCATCAGCGCATCACCGTCCTCCGGCAAAGGGGTTGAACCCAGATCGTGTCCGGTCTGCTTGAGCCACTGCAGGATCGATAGGCAGCTCGATGGCGTGTCCAGACCAACGCCGTTGGCGAGTCGTCCATCCCGGACCGGGTAGTTGGCGAGCACCAGTGCGATCCGGCGTTCGTTCTCGGGGGTGCGGCGCAGATCAATCCAGTTTCTGGCGTGCCGCACAAGCCAATCCAGGCCCAGCTGATCCGGCATCAATTCAGGCAATGCCGTGGCCAAATGTCCGCGATGGGGCAAAAGCTGGCGGAATCCACAGGGGCGGGTGGTGATCCGTCCATCCAGCTCCGGCATCACCACCTGCAGGGAGAGATCCAGAGGATCAAGCCCCCTGGTGCTGCCCAACCACTGTTCCCTCGGCCTTGAACTCGTGAGCAGCTGCAGAACCGGTCGGTCCAGGGCTTCCCAGAGGGGGCTGCCGAGTCCTGCCTCCTCCTGACGCACAGAAGCGAAGGCGGTGGCGGTGATCACCAGTTCCACCCGCTCGTCCTGAAACAGATCCAGCACACCTGACTGCACAGCGGGATCGCGAAGACCACTGACCCAGATCAACCGAGGACACAGTCCAGCCGTGCGAAGACGCTGGTTTAAGGCCGTGGCGAGATGGAGATCACCGGACTGGAACAGCGCCCGGTACAGAACGATGCCCACCCTCGCGCCGGCATCGGCTTGCCAATCCCAGGGGAGAGGATCCTCCACCGGATGGATCGAGACCTCAGAGGCCGTTGGTTGGCGATCCTCGAGCAGCTCGTTTGCCACCCTCAGAAACTGCTCGACATTGGCGAAGCCCCCTTCCCGCAACAGAGCAGCCAGACGATCCGCCAGTTCGACGTCGATCGATCCCAGGTCATGGAGAGCCCTTTGCTGATCCGATGTGCCAGCGAGGATCACAAGATGCCGACCCTGGACCGACCGCTGCCAGGACCTCAGTTGTTCCAGTCCATAGCTCCAATGCCCACGGCTCCCGAGCAGGCGCACCGTGATCAGCCGTGCGGTTGTGGCCGTTGTGCGCAGGTAGTGGTCAACCTGGGCCGGATGCTGGATGCAGCTCAGGTCCAGCCCACGAATCCTTTCCCTCCAGCATTGAAGGTGGTCTGACTCCAGACAACTTGCGAGGCTGCTGAGATCTGTGCCGGCACTCGACAGCAGCAGAACGTCCGCCGGTGGCTGCTCCACCAGCACGACCTCTTCAGGAGGGTCAAGCCCCGGACAGCTCGCCAGTCGATGCATCCAGCCATTGTCCAGCTCGACGGTTGATGCACAGGTGAGAAGATTCAGCGATCGGGCCCCGTCTGCGATGCATCAGTTCCTGCCCTATGCCTGGTTCCAAGGCCAGTGCGTTCCCTTCGAAGAGGCAAGGATTTCGATTGCGACCCATGCGTTGCACTACGGCACCGGTGCGTTCGGCGGGATGCGGGCGATTCCAGACCCTCAGAATGCCGACACGATGCTGTTGTTCCGTGCTGATCGGCATGCACGACGCCTCAGTCAGAGCGCCCGTCTGTTGCTGACGGAACTCAGCGAGACCACGATTCTTGAAGCCCTGCAAGCCTTTCTGAAGGCCAATCAGCCGCAGCAACCCATCTATTTNCGCCCGTTTGTTTACACAAGTGACCTGGGCATTGCACCGCGGTTGCACGAGATTGAAACCGATTTTCTGATCTACGGCCTGCCCCTCGGCGATTACCTGTCCCCTGAAGGCGTCAGCTGTCGGATCAGCAGTTGGACCCGCCAGGAGGACCGTTCGCTGCCGCTGCGCGGGAAGATCAGCGGTGCTTACATCACCAGCTCTCTGGCCAAGACGGAAGCCGTGAAGAGCGGTTTTGATGAGGCCTTGCTGCTGAACAGTCGCGGCAAGGTGAGTGAAGCCAGCGGCATGAATCTGTTCCTTGTGCGCAACGGTGACCTGATCACGCCCGGCGTGGATCAGGACATCCTCGAAGGCATCACCAGAGCCAGTGTGATGGAACTGGCAGAGACCATGGGATTGCGGGTGATCGAACGGCCTGTCGACAAAACAGAGCTGTTCATCGCTGACGAGGTCTTTCTGACCGGCACGGCAGCGAAGATCACTCCGATTCGTCAGATCGAATCCACAACCCTCAGCACGGAACGTCCCGTGATGGATGAACTGAAACGGCGTCTTGTGGCCATCACGGAAGGCCGTGATCCGAGTTTTGAGCACTGGGTGATGCGCATTCCGGTGTGAACGCGGCGAAAGCTCGGGCTGGACCGTTCTTAGACTTTGCGGATTGATTCTGGATAGATGGCGGCGAGCACCACCACGGCACCGGTTGCTGTATCCAGGTTTCTTCAGCATCTGAACGGACCTCTGCGTCCGGTGCTCGTGTTCGACGGTGCCACCGGGACCAGCCTGCAGCAGATGGATCTGACGGCCGAGGATTTCGGTGGGGTCGAGCTGGAGGGATGCAATGAAAACCTCGTGGTCACAAGGCCCGATGCGGTGCAGGCGGTCCACCAGCAGTTTCTGGAGGCGGGCTGCGATGTGATCGAAACCGACACCTTCGGTGCCGCTTCGATTGTGTTGGTGGAATACGGGCTTGAAGATCGTGCCTTCGCGCTGAACAAGAAAGCCGCGGAACTGGCGCGTGAGATGGCAGATCGCTACAGCACGCCAGAAAAACCGCGCTTCGTCGCAGGGTCCATGGGCCCAACCACGAAACTGCCCACCTTGGGGCACATCGATTTCGACACGATGCGGGACTCCTTCCAGGAGCAGGCGGAAGGGTTGATTGCTGGTGATGTCGACCTGTTCATCGTTGAGACCTGCCAGGACGTCTTGCAGATCAAAGCAGCGCTGCAGGGCATCGAGCAGGCATTTGAGCGGACCGGGCAACGTCGTCCCCTGATGGTCTCCGTGACCATGGAGACCACCGGCACGATGCTGGTGGGATCAGACATCGCAGCCGTGGTGTCGATCCTTGAACCCTTCCCGATTGACATCCTCGGACTGAACTGCGCGACCGGTCCGGAGCAGATGAAGGAGCACATCCGTTATCTGTCCGAGCATTCTCCGTTCACCGTCAGNTGCATTCCCAACGCAGGCCTGCCCGAAAACATCGGAGGCGTGGCCCATTACCGCCTGACGCCGACTGAACTGAAGATGCAGCTGATGCACTTCGTTGAGGATCTGGGCGTCCAGGTGATCGGTGGGTGTTGCGGGACCACTCCCGCCCACATCGGCAGCCTGGCGGAACTGGCNCAGGAGCTCAAGCCGGCGCAACGGCCCTCCCGCTGGGATCGTGCCAGCGCTGAGGACGTGCGCCCCAGCCTCAATTACGAGCCTGCCGCGTCATCGATCTATGGCGTCACGCCATATCACCAGGACAACTCGTTTCTGATCATCGGCGAACGACTCAATGCCAGCGGCAGCCGCAAGGTGAGGGAACTCCTGGCAGAGGAGGACTGGGACGGCCTTGTCTCCGTTGCGCGCGGTCAGGTGAAGGAGAACGCCCATGTTCTGGACGTCAACGTCGACTACGTCGGTCGCGATGGTGAAAGCGACATGCACGAACTGGTCAGCCGTCTGGTCACCAATGTCAACCTTCCCTTGATGCTCGACTCCACGGAGTGGCAGAAGATGGAAGCCGGCCTGAAGGTGGCCGGTGGCAAGTGCATCCTCAACTCCACGAATTACGAGGATGGGGATGAACGTTTCTTCAAAGTGCTTGAGCTGGCACGCCGCTATGGAGCCGGCGTGGTGGTCGGCACCATCGACGAAGACGGAATGGCCCGCACGGCAGAGAAGAAGTTCGCCATTGCGCAGCGGGCTTATCGCGACGCCCTTGAGTTTGGAATTCCTGCCCATGAGATTTTCTACGACCCGCTGGCGCTGCCCATCTCCACCGGCATCGAGGAGGACCGACTGAATGCCAAAGCCACGGTGGATTCGATCCGGCTGATTCGCGACAACCTGCCGGGTGCACATGTTGTTCTCGGCGTCAGCAATGTGAGCTTTGGCCTGTCCCCAGCAGCGCGGATCACGTTGAATTCCGTATTCCTTCACGACTGCTGCCAGGCCGGCATGGATGCCGCAATTGTCAGCCCGGCGAAGATCCTCCCGTTGGTCAAGATCAGCGATGACCATCAGAAAGTTTGTCGTGATCTCATCAACGACAAGCGTGGTTTTGACAATGGCATCTGCACTTACGACCCGCTCACTGAACTGACCAAGCTGTTCGAGGGCGTCAGCACGAAGGAAGCGCGGGCGTCTGGTCCCTCTCTGGCTGATCTGCCCGTGGAGGAGCGTCTCAAGCAGCACATCATCGATGGGGAGCGCATCGGTCTTGAGCCTGCACTGGATGAAGGCCTGAAGGCCTACAAACCCCTCGACATCGTTAATACATTCCTTCTCGACGGCATGAAGGTGGTCGGCGAATTGTTCGGGAGCGGTCAGATGCAGCTTCCATTCGTGCTCCAGAGCGCCGAGACGATGAAGTCAGCTGTGGCCTATCTGGAACCACACATGGACAAAGAAGATGGGGCGAGTAGCAGCAAAGGCAAGTTCCTGATCGCCACAGTCAAGGGAGATGTGCACGACATCGGCAAGAACCTGGTTGACATCATTCTCACCAATAACGGTTACGAGGTTGTCAATCTCGGTATAAAACAGACTTGCGAGGCAATCATCGAAGCCCAACAGAAGCATCAGGCGGATTGCATCGCCATGAGCGGATTGTTGGTGAAATCAACGGCCTTCATGAAGGACAACCTGGCTGCCTTCAATCAGGCCGGCATCGATGTACCTGTGATCCTTGGAGGTGCAGCCCTGACACCTCGTTTCGTTCAGAAGGACTGTCGCGAGGTTTACAACGGCAAGGTTGTGTATGGGCGGGATGCTTTTGCCGATCTTCGCTTCATGGATGCCTTGATGGATGCAAAGGGGCAGGACGGCTGGAGCAACACCGGCGGATTTCTCAACGGTGCTCCGGATGGAGTTGACCTTGTCGACACCGTTGAGTCAGTGGATGCCTCCGTCAGTGCGTCAGACGCCAACGGGGATGCCCCTGTTCAACCTGCTGCCCCCGTCAGCACAGAACGCTCCGATGCCGTTCCCGCTGAGCAGGCGGCCATTCCACCTTTCCTCGGCGCCAGATGCCTTGATGAAAGCGAGATCGCCATGGAAGACGTGTTCCCCTATCTCGATCGCAATGCGTTGTTTGCAGGGCAGTGGCAAATCCGGAAAACGCAGCAGCAGAGCCGTGAGGAGTACGAAGCGATGTTGGCTGAGAAGGCGGAACCCGTTCTTCAGCACTGGATCGATCGGTGCTTGAACGAAACGCTGCTCACTCCGAGAGCGGCTTATGGCTACTTCCCTGCTGGTCGCGAGGGAAACAGCCTCAAAGTGTTTGACATCAATCGGGAGCAACAACTCGGGCAGTTCGACCTGCCGCGTCAACGCTCAGGCAACCGCTACTGCATCGCCGATTACTTCATGGACCTCACCGGTGATGGTGCTCCCCTGGACGTTCTTCCCATGCAGGCCGTCACGATGGGTGAACGGGCCAGTGCAGTGGCTCAGGAGCTGTTCAAAGGGGATCAATACAGCGACTACCTCTACTTCCATGGACTAGCGGTTCAGATGGCCGAGGCTCTTGCGGAGTGGGTGCACGCAAGGGTCAGGCATGAGCTCGGTCATCCAGACCCAGCTGACATGCCTTTGAGGGATGTGTTGGCTCAGCGCTACAGAGGCAGCCGATATTCCTTCGGATACCCAGCGTGCCCGAATGTGGCCGACTCAAGACAACAGTTGGCCTGGTTGGAGGCCGATCGCATCGGCCTCAGCATGGATGCCAGTGATCAGCTTTCACCGGAACAGAGCACCACAGCGCTTGTTGCCATTCACAGCAAGGCTCGGTATTTCAGCGCCTGAAACGACATTCGCCCCATAACCTGACAAGTCTTTTTCTTCCATCAGACCATGGCCATTGCAGGACCTGACGGCGTTGATGCGGCCATCAAGGCTGGTGTTGACCTCGATGGAACCCCCATCCCGGAAGCAATGCTCGCTTTGTACAACGAAGTGATGGATCTGGAGAGCAAGCGCGCCCGCAGCGGTGTTCTCAAGTCGATGCGGAATCGCGTCGTCAAGACCGGTGCCAAGCACTTCGACCAAGCAGCGTTGAATCAACGGCTGATCGAGGCTGGTTGGAATGGCCTGAAGGACAAGGAGATCGCCTTCTACTTCGACTGATCCCATTGGCCCAAGCCAGGGTGAGGTCACCACCTGGACCGCTTCAGTCCTGGCAGAGCTTCTCCATGGTGTCGATCACGTCCTGTTGAAACGCCTCAAGCGCGTTCGATTCACTCAGGTCAATGCCTTCACCGGCTGCGTTCTGAGCCAAATCCTGGAAGTGAAAGGCACCTTCACCATTGGCCAGGAACTCGATGGCCGAACTTTCACCGCTTTCGCGAAAGGCATCGCAGAGGGCGAGGAAGGCAGCATCTTCTGTGAATTCCCAATCCATCGAGGGGACATGACTGACTGACCTTTAACGCGTTCCCCCAGGGGTTCGTCAACTGTCTGACGTCGAAATGTGCCACTCCTTGGTCAGACTCCTCCTAATCAGTGCGTCAGGATGACCAGCAGCAGCCCCGCCCGAACCACATCCCGCAACGTTCTTGGAGAGCCGTTGGAGGTCTGCGGATGTGAACCGATGACCGGCTGGACCCGTCGAGGCTTCTGTGAAACGGATCGGGCTGATCATGGGCAACACAGCATTTGCTGTGTGATGACGGAATCCTTTCTCCGCTACAGCAAGGCCCAGGGCAATGATCTATCGACACCTGTTCCGGCCTTCCAGTTTCCTGGGCTGAAACCCGGTGATCATTGGTGCGTCTGCGCACCGCGATGGAGACAGGCGTACGAGGATGGAATGGCGCCCGGTGTGAGGCTTGAGGCGACGGAGGACACAGCCCTGCAAGTGGTCAGCCTTGAACAGTTGCAGGAACACGCTCACCAGGGGATGGCTTGACCGTCCCAGGCCAGAAAAGCACCTGAATTTTCGGGTGACTGATTCAACAGGAGACCGACGAGCTGCTCTGCGGCACGTTGAGGTGGAAACAGCTTCTCTGGATCCACAAACGCCTGAAAAGGTCGTGACAGTGCCGTGTCGGTTGTGCCTGGGTGAAACAGGGTGACTGTCGCGGACGGCCAGCGCCGGGCCCACTCGATGCTCAGGCAACGCAGCAATTGATTCTGGGCAGCCTTCGCAGCGCGATAGCCATACCACCCCCCGGATCGATTGTCCGAGATGCTGCCAACCCTTGCGCTCAGGGAGGCGAAATGGAAGGGTTGATCACGACTCAGAAGCGGCTCGATCGTTTTCGCCAGCAGGATTGGTGCGATGGCATTGATCGAGAATTGCTCCTGCAGTTGTGATCGGCTCACCTGTTGAAGGCGCTTTTCAGGACGTAGATCCGGACCATGAAGACGACCGCTGCAATTGAAGACCAGTCGGAGTGGTTGTCCAAATTGGCGTAGTGATTGAGTCAGCTCCACCAGTGACTGATCATTTTCAACGTCAACCGTCAGATCCACTCCCTCACCACCCCGACGGCCACAGATCAGCACGTTGAGATCCGGGCAACGTTGTTGCAGAACCTGATGGACGGCCCGGCCGATGCCTCCAGCACCGATGACCAGAGCCGTTCCACGCCAGTCGAAACTGCGAATCGCCTCCGACGATCCCCCCGTGAAGGGCTGATTCTGCGTTCTTCCGTTGATCTGAGTCATGATTCCTGGCGTCGAAACGGATCGTTCAGTGGCTCCGTCCCATCGCACAGCGGTTCAGCTGCTGCTGATGATTCTGGTGATCGCAACGGCGGCGGGAGCCGCCTATCGATTCGCCGGCCGCGATGAGGGTTCAACAGCGGAAGAGTCAACTTCGCTTCTGGATCTTCTCGAAGATTCATCCGAGCCGCGAACCGTTCCGAGTGACTCTGATCAGCCATCGATCACGACGGCGGTTCAAACGCCCCCGCCACTCGTGCCTGAAATCCCCACCGGGACAGGCTCTGTGGCGTTACCAATTCGTGTGGCCCTGTTGAGCCAGGTTCCGATCAAGTCGGTTGCCACCGATCCAGCCACCCGCTGTCGCATGCCCAGCGGACGGGTGATCACAGATGAGCAGGTCAACGCCCTGTTGCGTTCCGATGCTGGTGGGCGAATCCGTTGCCGTGGAGGCAGGCTGTCGATCAACGCCTCTCCCTACCGCCACACCGTTGAGCTGATCAATCGTGGTGAAGGTTGGTTGGCCATCAACGAACTCGATCTCGAGCCCTACATCGCTTCCGTGGTGGGAGCTGAAATGCCCAGTTACTGGGCTGCTGAAGCGCTGAAGGCTCAGGCTGTCGCGGCGCGTTCCTATGCGCTGGCTCATCTGGCAAGACCAGCCTCAGCTGATTATCACCTTGGAGATACAACCCGCTGGCAGGCTTATAAGGGAGATGCTTCCAGAACCGTGACCACTCGGGATGCAACCCAGGCGACGCAGGGCATCATCCTCAGTTACCAGGGAGGAATTGTCGAAAGCCTCTATGCCGCCAACAGTGCAATCAGTGCCGAGGCCCATGGCCATCTCGGAGCCAGCATGAGTCAGGAAGGAGCTCAGAACCTTGCGCTCAAGGGTCTGAAGTACAACGAGATCCTTGGACACTTCTACCGGGGAGCCTCTCTGGCAAGGCTGCGAGACGATGGCGGCTGAGCAGTTCTGGAAACAGGCGCTTGTGTGCAGTGACGCAGCTCTGTCCACGGCCGCACTGAAGCCTTTGCCCACTGATCTGGATTACATCTCCGGGTGGGATGGGGTGACATTTGAACTGCGCCATCTGAGCGGCCTGCCGCCGCGTCATCTGCGTTCCGCTGGTCCGAAGCCCAATCCGTTCCGTCCCTGGGACCGCGAACTTGAGGTCGCTGCCATCGGCGAACAGCATGTACTCATCCTCAATAAATATCCTGTTCAGATTGGCCATATGTTGCTGATCACCCAGACCTGGGCACCCCAGAAGGGATGGTTGTCGTTAGCGGATTGGACTGCCGTCGCTGAAGTCGACCAGGACACGACAGGACTCTGGTTCTTCAACAGCGGTCCAGAGGCAGGTGCCAGCCAACCGCATCGTCACCTCCAGCTGCTCCCAAGGCGACTCAACACGCCAACTTGTCCAAGACAACACTGGTTTGAACGCCACAGCCATCAGCCCGATTCATCCCGCAGCGAAAGGGCTCTTGTCACTGCCCTGAGCCGGAGTTGCGTGATGCAGCGTTTTGAGAGTCAGGATCTCGATGGCCCCTTGTTGTGGCGCAGCTATCTGGACCTATGCGAGCGGATCGGTCTGGGGTCCCCCAACACCGATCCACAGCCCCTGGCCCCCTACAACATGCTGTTGACACGGCAATGGATGGCGCTGGTCAGACGTCTGCGCGACGGCGTGAATGGCTTCAGCGTCAATGCACTTGGATTCGCTGGTTACCTGCTCAGTACAGAACGATCCGATCGACATTGGCTGCGTCAGTCAGGCCCTGAAGCTCTCCTGAGTGAGGTGGTTCAGCCGAAACCGATTCAGTAGTCGCACGGATGACGACCTGCAGATGGCTGTGCATCGCTGGTCATAAGGGATTCGCTGACGAATCTCACTGCTTCCTTCATGACCACAGCAACCATTCAGAGCCGCAATCAGCGGATTGAACAACACCTCAGCCTCGTCACCCCGATCGCGACAGGCTTCTCCCGCCGCACAGGCCACAACAACGATGATCTGGTTCAAGTCGGAATGCTTGGGCTGATCAAGGCCGCCGATCGATACCACGTGCCTTCGCCGGTTCCCTTCTCAGCATTTGCCAGACCGCACATCCGTGGAGCCATCCTCCATTACCTGAGAGATCAGGCATCTCTGGTGCGGCTGCCCAGACGCTTGGAAGAACGAGCTCAGCACTTGTTGCGGGAGGGCACCGAGGCCGTTGGCCCTGAAGACGCCATGGTGATCTGGCAGTACAGGTGCAAGAACCGCTGGGCTGAGTTGCCGGACCAGAGGACAGACAGCACGGCTGATGCTCTTGAGTCGCTTGAGAAACGGGATCGGTACCAGAAACTGAATTTAGGTCTGTTGCAGCTTCCTGATCAGGAGCGCCATGCGGTCCAGGCTGTGATCCTGCAAGGCAAAAGCCTTCGCGCGGCCGGCAAGGAACTAAATCTTTCAGCCATGACCGTTCAGCGCAGACTCAAGCTGGGACTGAGCAAGCTGGCTGCACTGGCCTGAACCAATCAGGCCGGCGTCTGAGCATCCCGATCAATCTGTTGTTGAAGGGTGCTGATCGCCGCATTGATCGCAGCCAACTGACGCTCGAGGCCATCACGCCAGAAGGTGAGCATGGCCATTTTGCGATCTTGGTGGTGACGACGCGTTGAGGCGGATGATCCGCTGGAGCAACAGAACGAAGGCAGCATGATGAGCATTGACCTTTGCTAATCCTGGCGGAATCGTCTCTGGTTCGCGGGGCGTTGTGCTTGGCGCAGAACAGGGAGGCCGCTTAAGTTGTGGCCCTTCAAGGGACACCTGACCGGGCCGTCCGACGTTAAGGAACGCATCCTTTTCATGCCGCTCAGAAGAGTCTCAATCCTGGTCCTGAGTGCGGTCTCCTTCGCGTCCGTTGAGATCGTCCATTCGCCGTCGGCGGCGTCCTACGTCGCACTGATGGCAGGACAACGGGCTCGGGGACTGAACGGCACATTCAACAACGTGCCTGTGCTGCATTCCAATCAGCCAGAAATTGTCACCGGTCCAGGCATTCTCGTGAACACGGCGAAGGGGTCGGCCATCGCCGCTGAAACGAACCAACCGCTCCGCAATCCCGCGTACACCTTCAACGGCGAATTCGGGGTGCACATGCACCACAAGTACTACCCGGACGACAAAAGCAAGCTCGGGGGTCGACGCGCCCGGGGATTGCTGACACTCGCGCTGATCGCAACCAATCCGGGTCGCTCTCCAGTCACGTTGAACTTTGATCGAGGTTCCGTCAAGAACAGCTTTGAGGCGCCTTATCACTCAAACAACCTGATGGGCGTCAAACCCCTCGGCAAAAGGCCATGGAATACCGGTCCTGGAGATGCCACAGCCGTGCAACTGCTTCGAAGCGAACTGGATCGCAAACTGAAACCCACAGTCACGATTGCTCCAGGTGAGAGCAAGGTTGTTGTGAGCACCATGCTTCCGGCTCGNGGCATTGCGAATGGNCTGCTGCATGGCCGCAGTGACGGTCCCTTCACGATGGCTGTCGTTGCAGCGGAGGAAACCAAGAACCCTGCTGCCCTGATCGGTGTGTTGCATTCGGGGCGCCTTGCTCCCGGACGCATTTATCTCAACAGAATTCGCGAGATTCAGCTCGGTCGTGTGTTTTCAAGGGTTGCAGGCGTAGCCCTGGGAGATTCCTATCGCGCCNGCATTCAGCACGACNTGCGCCAAGGCCCTCTGCATGTNCCTTTCACCAGCACGCAACGACACAACTTTGGAACCAGGGATGTTCAGGTGAATCAGCTGGCAACACGCATGATCGACTCCGCACTCAACAACATCGGCACCTANGGGGTTCGCTACGACGTCGATCTCAATCTCAGTGGATCGGGGACCCATCAGCTCGTCATGAGCCATCCAGTTGTNTCCGGCAAGAAAACATTTACGGCGTTTCGTGGTTCGATCCGGATTGAAACCCGTGAGGGCATCCGAGATGTGCANGTGGGCCTGCGTTCCGGTGAGAGCCTTGCACTGACGGATCTGANCCTGATTCCCGGTCAACCCAACCCGGTGAGAGTGAGCATGGTGTANCCGGCGGATGCCACACCAGGCCATCTTTTGAGTGTGGTGCCCGTCCAACAGCTGGCGATGCTCCATCGTCGTCAGGAACAGCAACGGGAGGCGAGGAAACGGCTGGAACAGGAGAAAAACCGACCTGTCGTTCCGAAGACCGCTCCTCCGGCCATCCCGAAGCCCACTGCCCCGATGGCGCCGCTGGTCCCTCAAGTTCAGAGACCACCGGCCTTTTCTCCGGAACCGTTGACGCCGGCTGTCCGCCCTGCCCCTGCGACAGGAGCTGATGCGCGTTTCAACAATGCGATTCAACTGCAGCAGGAATGGCTGCGACAGTTGCAGGGTCGATAATCTGCCTGCAGCGAAGCGGGTCTCTTGGCTGAGGACGGCAAGAAGAGACGACAGACCTCGTTCACGCTGTCTGATGCGTTGATTGCGGCTCTTGACCGCCTCAAACCGATCTATGGCGTGCGTTCCCGCGGTGCTGTCGTGGAGCATCTGCTGGAGTATCTGCTCTCTGAGGAACAGGACGACGCGTCGCCGTCAACAGCTGAGGCACAGGAGCTTGATCAATCGCCACGGCCATCAGAAGCCAGCAGTTTGGTTCTGATCCAAAAGGATGTTCTGAGCACGTCTCTGGCCTCTGACGTGAAGGACATGTCAACACCTGTTGGTTCCGCACCGGAGCCATCAGGGATTGAATTGCCTGGTTTTGTGCGACGGCGATCCCAGCGACTCAAACAGACATTGGCGAGTCCAGAGGACCTGANTGGATCACCGGAGTCAGATCCCATGGTTTCCGCCGTTTCGCTTCACGATCTGACCTTGGCTCAAACCGCGGCGGATGATCACTGGCGCTCCCTCTACGGACAACCTCCTGGAAATACTGTTGTTGAGGCGGCCATCACCTGGTTGGCCCGTGATCTATGGCCGAGCCTGGATGCGAGTGACGGAAGACTGTTCACCTGGACCGGTGCCAATGCCTCGGTCCAACAACTGTGCCCAACCTGGACCGTAGAACCACCGACTCTTGGTCGCGTGATGGCTGTTGCGGGAACGCTGGAGGATCCCTTCGCGACGGGGTCGCTGGCGGAACGAATGCCCACGATGATCCGTCGTTTCGTCAACCGCTTTCGACGGAGCAACAAGGTGACCTCCTTCGAAACCCTGGAATCCACCATGACCGTGCATGGTGCGCTCAAGCTTCTCGGCTTATCGACGCAACCCGGAGCGGAGGTCACGCTCCAATCCATTAAAGAGGCCTACAAGACCAGTGCCAAGAACGCTCATCCTGATACCGGAGGATCTCAGGAATCAATGCGACGGGTGTCTGAGGCTTATCAGCTTCTCAGCGGGGTCTACCGCCGCCAATAATTAGTCTCATCCCTCTTAATTGCGTCCAGTAAAAAGTCCTGTNCTGTGTCTCGAATGAGACGCGTTGAAACACTTGCTCAAGGCGAGATTGACAACAAAACCAACCCCTCGACAATCTCCGTCGCTGTTGACTGGGAAGACGAGCAATTTCTTCAACAATCAACCAATCAAGGGATCAAATTGCTTTGTCTGGCTTGTGCGTGAGGCATACCAAGACCTTCATGGTCAGGAGTCTGTGTGTTGCGCAAAAGCAGCTTCAGAACGGGGATCAAGCTCTGAGATCTCGAGCTCAAGAATTCCGGTGTACGCAATCAACAACGCGATGTCGGTCATGAAACCACCGCCACCTCGGGCCTACCAACAGCCAGAAGAGGCATCGCGCCGAGCATCTCCAATTTGATGACGGCCGAACAATCCAATCATTGCTGTCCCGAAGACTTCAAGCAGAGGGAACGATGTTGATGCGACAAAACGCCTGCTCAGTTGGTCAAACCATCGCTCATTCAAACTGCCATTTGGCATCGTGAACAAAAGCGGACGCGGACCGAGGGGCAGGACCAAAGGCATACCAGGATTGATCTCGTACGTCCCATTCTGGTCTAGTCATGCAACACGACTTAAGTCTCAAATGCGATTTACGAGATACTATTAATATCCTATTTTTTGCGATTTTTATTTGCATCAGCACTGATAACTCTGCACATCGTCTTGCCGAATCAGTTCGTGGTTGATTCTCGTTGCTGCAGTGGTCCACGCCATGTCCAGGACTGCATCGGAGACAGCAAACCACTGTCGTGGCAATCACATTGAGGCTGGCGTACCTGCTTTAAACACAGGTACGCAATATGGCACGCACAAGTGTCTCCTTAATCTCACAAAAGACTTGCGCTTACATGCAAGATGCGTCTTGAATGAGACTTGCGAACATNNAAAAATCAAGCTGCCTGGACGCTTAGCTGGTGCATCGCATAAAAAAGGGCCTGCTGTTGAGCAGGCCCGAGCAGNGNTNGCTGATCGCANTGGAGTCTCGGCTCAAGACCTGAGACGCGTCTCACCAGAGACACGTGACATTCCTCAGGTGGAGGTCTGCATGCCTTGAATCAGAAAATCGAAGTAGGGCGAAGCAACTTTGATCTGTTGTTCTGACAGGAGTGCCAAGGAGGCATCTTTCATGGTTTTCATGGCTTCGACCATGCCAGGCATCGGAACGCCGAGGCTGTTGTACATCTCCCGTGCACCCACAAGACCGATGTCTTGAATCATTTCGGTGCTTCCAGCCAGCACGCCGTAGGTCACCAAGCGGAGGTACCAGCTGTAGTCGCGGAGGCACTGAGCGCGCTGACGCTGGCCATAGGCGTTCCCGCCAGGAGCGACATACTCGGGTTTGCGCCCGAAAAGCTGTTTGGCGGATTCGTCAACGATCTTCTTTTCGTTCTCGGTCAACACCCTCACGATCGAAACGCGCATGGCGCCTTGATCGAGAAACTCGACCATGGTCCTCAGCTCGCCACTGGTGGGATACCGAAGATCATCATCGGCCTGGAGGATGAGATCCCGGACGACACTCATGACACAGAACAGGCTTCGTGGATTTTAGTGGTCACAAGGGCTCCAGCCGCCTGCTCCTGCCTCGGGTGTTACGCCTTTGCAACGCCGGAGCCGTAAGCCGATGACTGACCGCACCGCTGCACAAACACCAGCACCAAGTCCTGGCCTGGTCATTGATGTTGAGGCAACGGATCTGGATCAGCACGGGTTTGGCATCTCGCGCTGGCATGGCTGGGTGATCGTCACGCCTGACCATCTCCCCGGCGAAAAGGCACGCGTTCAATTGCAGCAACGTCAGCGATCACGCTGGCGTGCAAGACGTCTGACGCTGCTTCGTCCATCGCCATCGCGGCAACGACCACCGTGCATCCTGGCGACGGAATGCGGTGGTTGCACGTTGCAGCACCTCAGTGCGACGGGCCAGGCCGAATGGAAAAACAAAGCTGTCTGGGATCAGCTCAACAGAATCGGAACGATTGGCGCATCCACCAACCGAATTCTCTCGAATGACCAGGCGGCTCTCGGTTACCGCAATCGAGCCTTCATTCCTTTGGATCGCAATGCTGAGGGTCGCTTGCGCCTNGGTTACTACAAACGCGGCAGTCATCGCATCGTCAATCTGAATCGATGTCCTGTTCTGCATCCCAGTCTGGATGCCTTGATTGCTCCCTTGAAGAGTGATCTGGACGCCAGTGGATGGCCCGCTGATCATGATCTTCTCAAGGCTGAAGGGTTNCGCCATCTCGGCCTACGTCTGGGTGTTCATACGGGTGAAGTNTTGATCACTCTGGTCAGCAGCCACGATCGCTTGCCAGGACTCCAAGGGTGGGCGGAACGCTGGATCGAGCGATGGCCGATGGTTCGTGGCGTGACCCTCAATCTNCAACCCAAGCGCAGCAATCTGATTCTGGGAGAAGAGACCCAATTGGTCGCTGGCGACGACTGCATTCGGGATGTCTTCTGCAATCAATCGCTGTTGATTTCCACGACGACGTTCTATCAAATCAACACTCCCCAGGCTGAACGAATCGTTTCGATTCTCTGTGAACAGCTTCTATCTGAATGCTGTTCAGGTTTGGTGATCGATGCGTATTGCGGGATCGGGACCATCAGTCTCCCCCTCGCGGCCCATGGTTTTGATGTGGTGGGTCTTGAACTGAACAAGGATTCAGTGGATCAAGCCAATCGCAATGCAATTCTCAATCAGTTGGAACACAAATGCAAATTTGAAGCTGGTGATGTTATTGATTTGTTGGCTAAACATTTGCCACGGTGTGACATTTTGGTTCTCGATCCGCCGAGAAAAGGCTTGGANCCATCNGTTATNGCAACCATTCTTGGCTGCCCGCCGCAAGTGATTGCCTATCTAAGNTGTGACCCTTCAACNCAAGCNAGAGATCTCAAGTTGATCCTTGCTGGTCAGGCTGACTATGCGATTCAATTGATTCAGCCCATCGANTTCTTCCCTCAGACCTCACATCTCGAGAATCTTGTGATCATGAAACTTGTGGATCACGATGGCAAGNNTNGCTGGCCATAGATGAAGCATTGCCAGTAAATCATGATTTGATCGATCATCATCAACCTCAGGTCAACAGCCTCAAGTCGAGTTGATTGATGAATCNATCGTTGTGTTGATGATCAGCTGCGCAGCTCCGCNTTGAATTGTTTTTCCAGAGCAGCTCTTACTTTGTCGTGCACAGGCGCAACATCATCCTCTTTCAGTGTTGCCTTGCCGCGATAACGCAGTCGGAAGGCTTGGCTGGCCTTGTGTTCACCCAGCTGGTCACCCTCGAATCGGTCGATCAGTTCAACGTGTTCAAGCAATGGCTTCCCCGCCTTGCGGATCGTTTGGATCAAATCCGCGGAAGGACAGCTGCGATCCACAACAACGGCAAGATCTCGCTCACTGGAGGGAACTGTCGGAAATGGTTTGAATCCTGGCTGCCAGCGATTGGTCCGTGTTGCTGCATCGAGCAGACGCTCCAGATCCAGTTCAAACAGGAAGGTCGACTCCGGCAAGGCGAGCTCCTGAGCGATGGCTGGATGGAGCTGTCCGAAACATCCGAGGGGACGACCTTCCAGAACCAGTGTGGCCGCGCGTCCTGGATGAAGTCTTTCGTCGTTCGCAAGACGTCGATCGCTGAGATCCAGATGGAGTGCCTGCATCACTTGGGTGAGCCGACCACGGGCCTCGTGATAAGTCGGCATGACCACCTTGCCGCTGCTGGACCAACGNTCCAGGCGTCGTTCACCACAGATCAACCCCGAAATCATCGAGCGTTGATCAACNGACTGAGCCGTGCCTGTGTANANGTGACCGATCTCANAAATCCAGCAACCCGGCTGGGATGCCTTGAGATTGCGGANACCGATCTGAAGGTGTTCCTCCCAGAGATTGGTGCGGAGATGGCTTGTTTCCGCCAGAAGAGGATTGCTGATTGCAATCCTCTCGGGTTCGGTTGCTGACGCTCCCACCAACGACAAGGCTGTGACCTCCTGAAGCCCGGCAGCACAGAGCAATCGTCTGATCCGACGCTCAGCCTCTTGTCGGGGGGTGAGCATCCCTGGAGCCAATGGATCGGGAAGGTGAGCTCCGAACCGGTCAAAGCCCGTCAGTCGCGCAACCTCCTCGATCAGATCCACTTCGCGTTGCAGATCCTGTCGACGTGACGGGGGGCTGACCACAGTCCAGCCCGTCTCCGTGGGTGTGAGCGTGCATCCCAGTGCCGTGAGGCACTGCTCAACACTGAGGTCATCAAGCTCCTGCGATCCATCCTCCGACTCAACCGGACCAAGAAGGCGATGCAATGCNTCGCGGCGCAGGGTCACGGCAGGAGCCTGATCCGGCACGGTTCCACANACCCACCGTCCATGGAGTTTGAGATCAAAGTGCTGGCTGAGCATCTCCACGGCTCGGCCGGAGCAAGCCAGGGTCAGCTCCACGGGCAGCCCTTTCTCGAANCGACTGCTGGCGTCGGTTCGCAGACCGACCGCCCTCGCTGTGGTCCGCACTGAGGTGGGTGTGAACATCGCCGATTCGAGCCAGATCCGTCTGGTGCTCGCATTCACGCCACTGTCCTTGCTGCCCATCACACCGGCCAGGGCAATCGGAAGGTCGTGACAGGTGACGACCAGACAGCGTGGATCGAGGCTGAGTTTCCGATCATCCAGACCAACGAACGATTCACCATCGCGGCCGTAGCGAAGTCCNAAACTGTCGGCCGTCACGCTCGTGCCAGTGAGATGTTCCAGGGCATCGGCATCAAAGGCATGCAAGGGCTGCCCCTGTTCGAGCATGACGTGGTTCGTGATGTCCACCACGGCATTCACGCTGTTGACTCCAGCCCGTTCCAGCCGCTGACGCAGCCAAGCGGGTGAAGGGATCGAGCCGTCCACGCCCTCGATCAGGGTCACGCCATACAACCCTCCGGCTTTGATCAGAGCCGCACTCTCTGGATCACAGGAAAGGGGCTCATGCTCCGGCGAGAGGTCCAGTGTCGGCAGAGACAACGCACCCCCAGTCAGGGCTGAAATCTCTCGAGCAATGCCGACCATCGAGAGTCCGTCTGGACGGTTGGCCGTGATGGCGAGTTCCAGGATCGTGTCATCCAGTCCAAGCACCGCTGCCACTGGAGATCCCAGGGCTGGCAGGTCCTCGCTGAGATCGTCAAGGACCGCGATTCCCTCAGAGTCGGTCGCGAGTCCCAGCTCGGAGAGTGAACAAATCATTCCTGCGCTTGTTACACCGCGCAGCTCACCGGCCTTGATCGTCAGGTCAACAGCGGGAAGTACGGCACCAACCGTGGCAACAGGGACATGGATTCCGGCACGGACATTCGCTGCCCCGCAGACAATCTGCAGCGTTTCTTCAGCCCCGATGTCAACCGTGCAGACGCTCAACTTGTCGGCATTGGGATGTTTCTCGCGCTCCTTCACAAAACCAACAACAACACCCTTGGCTCGTGCGTTGAGATCTTCGATCTCTTCATCCTCGAACCCGGCCATCGAAAGGCGCTGGGATAGCTCCTCAACGGATTCATCCACCTGGACCAGTTGCTTGAGCCAGGAGAGGGACACCCGCATGAATCGTGGCGTTTGGGCGTGCGATCTTAGGAAGTTGGCCAGATCTGCCCGGTTGAAGGGGTTTGTCCTATCGGCAGGTAAGCTCTTCGTTTGTCAATTCGCTTCGCTTTAGCGGCGCAACGTCCTTTATGGCCAAGAACAAGGGCGTCCGGATCGTGATCACTCTCGAGTGCACCGAATGCCGGTCCAATCCCGCCAAGCGTTCACCCGGCGTGTCCCGNTACACGACCGANAAGAACCGCCGGAACACCACCGAACGGCTGGAGATCAAGAAGTTCTGTCCCCACTGCAACAAGATGACNCNCCATAAGGAGATCAAGTGATCCTGCAGCT
>PAEP01000027.1 GCA_002700765.1 Synechococcus sp. MED850 | reverse complement strand
ATATGCTGAGTCTATTTCAATTGCTTTGGTGTAATCGGCAATTGATGCTTGATAATCCTTTAAATTTTTTTTCGCAACCCCGCGATTGAAATATGCTTTTGCAAACATAGGGTTCATTTCTATCGCCTTGGTCCAGTCGGCAATTGCACCCTGCAGATTTCCGCTTTGTGCTTTGTCAACCCCTGAATTCAACAAATCGCTGGCGCTCTGTGCATAGGCTGCCTTAGTCGATAGCAGAGCCGCTCCAATTCCAACAGCAGGAGGCAGCCCAACAAGCAACGGGCTTCCTATTGGCAAGAACAGGGCCAACGCAGCAGCAAAGGCAGTCGTGGTGCGAGTCATCCTTGGTGCTGCATGGCTAGTCCATCTCTAGCCCTTATTGACGATCCCTGTCTGTATCTTATCTCCAACCACAGAAACCCCGCCATTGCTGACGGGGTGAATGTTCTGTCGGGAGATGGATAGCGAAGATTTGAAAGCTACGGCCCTTTCTTGCTATTAACCCATTGTGTTATTTTCTCACTCGACATTCTTTTTCAGCCTTCTGTTGACAAACCTAGCCAGGCGTATAAAAAGAACATTATACAGCGAATGAACGGCAAGCATTCCTACACACACAAGAATAAACTCAAAGCCTGTGATCTCAAAATCGTTCTTTGGCTCTGTTCTCGTCAAAAATGCTTGTATATCAAATTGACCAGCAAAAAGAATCATTATCACCATCGAAGGAGCCATTACAACCCACCAAGCAGCACCAACTGCGACTGCTGAAATAACTCGAACGAGGGCATTCTTGCTTCGTATGTGAAATGGCATTGGATATGAAAATGTTTGACCCTCTGGCCGGCATACACTTGATTGTCAGAAATGTGCATAAATCCTTTAGCAAAAGACTTGTAGCAGAGAGCACCTCCCCTGATCGGGGGATTTATTTGCCCGATTTCTGCTGCCCTTTTCCCAAAAAAGGACTAGAAGCTCAGCAGACAGCAGAAAAGTCGGCGCGGATATCGCTTGCGGTACTGGTAAGGCCGATACGAGCAGCGGTGATTCCGAAGCCACGGGTGTGTGCAGCAAGGCGGTAGGGCCCAGGAACGAAGGTCGCAAGCGCATCACCTTTGAAGTCGTTCCAACCGAAAGTCAGGTTCTTGGTGACGCCATTCTTTTGAACCTGGACAATCACCTCGTCATCCTCGCTGGCAAAACTAGCCACGATATTGATTTGGGCTGTCTTTGCTGAGGCAAGGCCAACTATTGACTTGAACGATGAGGTCAAGAGACCTGCATCATCATCCGTTGAGGCTGTGTTTGGGAACAGTCCTCGTGATCGCTGTTGAGTAGCCATGGTTAAAAATTGAAGACTCTCTAGTTTTCCCGCGTGATGCCATCCATGATCGCCAAGAGCGCCTGATCCTCTGGATCACTGTGTATTTGAGGAATCGTTCGTGCACATACTTGTGAGAATTTCACACGTGTCGTTGTATTCCAAGCAAGTTTTTAATGCTTTTATTTCTGCCCTTCCTCTTTCTGGGGCCCATTTAGCTCCAAATCCATAGCTAGGTGATGTAGCTATGGCAGCACAAGCACCTCTTGCCCAAATAACCACTTTGCATCCAGGGCCTTTTTCCGTACATGCAGTTAGCGCAGTTGCCTCTGCTCCCTCTCTGGTTGTATGGCCCCAGGTAGAAGCGTATGCGCCTGAGTCTTGAGAAAATGCAATAGCTCCAAAGGTTTTATGGTTTGCAAGAGCGGGTGTTGCAGCTAATGAGAACCCAGCTGCCAGCACAATTGATCTAATGTGCATCTCATGTAATTCAAAGTACTATTTAATTCTATATCGAATCATATAAACCTCAGCCGAACCCAGGGATCGAATAACGCCCGACACCATCGATACCGCGCCTTAGTCCCACTGCCCTGGCATTACCTCGCCCCCAGACACAGGGTGTGTTTCCAGGGGTGCCGCCCGAGTGCCCCTAGGTGCCACGCCACGATCCTGTCGCGCTCTGTTTCGGTGATGAAGGCGCCCAACCAATCCAGCAGCAACTCAGTCACGGCTGCTTCGCCTAGATCTTGGATGCCGCCATACAGCCACCGCTTGAAGGTGTCAGGGTCGTTGGCTTGCAGTGCTGCCACCAGTTCTGCCAGTAGGAACAGGGCGATGCGGGTGTCTTGAGGCATTGGTCAGGTGTAACTGCCTGAAGTGTTCCCCGCTTTGTTTAAGCAAAAAGAAACCCCCGCCGAAGGCAGGGGCTGCAAAAGCACTTTTCAAGGCGTAAGCCTGAATCAGGCACCCATCATTTCGAACAACTCCTTGTAGCTTGCACAGACTTCCTCATCAGTGAAAGCAGGCTGCATGTCGAATTCCACGCCGAACATCGCGCGCCAGGGGGCGAAGTGCTTGAACAGCATCATGCTGCTTTCTGCTTTACAAATCACTACGCCACTGCCGGTTTGTGGGCAGTGAGTACGGCTGATCAACTCGAAGCCGTCACAGTGATCACCTTCAGCGCCGCTAGCCAGGTACTCAATCAACTTGGCGTAAGCAGCCTTTTGACCTTCGATCTCGGGAAACTGCCAGGTGACGTTGTAGAGCTGCATCTGTTTTTAAAAGTGAAACTTTCCCGTAGCACTAGAGCCGTGATTACCTCGTAGCGCAGGTCACCTCAACCAGCTTTTGGCGCCCAGCACACTTCCTTCTGCCAAGTGGGTGCTCAGAGCTTGCAGCACATCTTTAGGTGCTGACCCTGCTGCAGTTGGCGCTTCCTTAGGTGTAAACGACCTAGTTGACGCAATGCGGGTGTCTTGGAGCATTGGTCAGACGTGACTGCCTGAAGTGTTCCCTGCTGTTCAACCTGTAGGGGTCTCCTCAACGCACGGTTCTCACCCTGCTATCGCAGACGCGCACGCCGTTGGAATAAACGCCTGGCTTCTCTTTCTTCGCCCACATCAATGGATGCGCTCCTGACTTCACGCTTGACCTGTGGTTGTGTTGCCCTTGATTAGCTGCTGTCAACACGTATCGCACCGCGTCAGCTGAGTGATCAGGTGCGTCCTTTGTCATGTCCTCAGGGTTGCGATCATCAGCGATGCAATAAGGCAACGTTGCCCACAAACTCTCACAACGCTCTGAAATAAACAGCCCAGGCATTTCACTGCCTGCCTGCCACAGCAGCGATTTCATCAGCTGCCAACCCACAGCACGGCTTGACTTAGGGCTGCCTGTGACCTGCCACCCATACTTCTTGAATTCAGTGCTCAGCGTCACAGGGTCTGAATACCCGCCAAAGCCAAGTTGTGCCGTCACTGCTGAATCCATAATCGTGCGGCGGGGCGAAATGGCACCCTTCGGGAAACCATGCCGTTGATACAACCGCTTCACCCGCTCAACAAACTGCGGGGCAGTCAACGTGCGATCACCCCGATTCCATTCCTTAGAACCATCAGGCTGCGTGCTGCATACATATTCCTCATCAACACACACCCAGCTGCCCCGTGGAAGATGCTTCCCTGCAATCGTCATCGGCTCCTGTATCTGACACATCAACACGACGCAGGCAGGCGATGCAGTGCCCCAGTCGCCACCAATCCAACAATGCTTGGCTTTGGTTTCCCATCGCATCACACCATCAGAATCAGCCAGCCATGGCACCTCAAAATCACAAGGCAGCATGTTGCGTTCAATGCTCAGGCATGAACCAAAGAAACCTGCAGTGACTTGCCCCCATTCACCCAGAACCTCAGCCGCAATCTTTGATTCATCGCCAAAGCAACTGGCCTTTAGTTCTGCCTCGTATTGGTCAGGGTTGCTGAGATAAGGGTTGTCCCGCAGCGTGGATTTCACCCAGACCGCAGGCTGCGCACCAAAAAACTCACAGTTAAAAATCTTGTTGGGCATCGCCTTGGTGACGATGTAATCCCGAATCCACCAGCTGCCAGGACCAAGCGGGTTGGCGGTAGCAATGAANTTCGGCACCACNGTTGGGTCCGTTGTCCGCATTGATGACCTAGCCCGNAAGACCACCTGAGGGTCAGNTTCCTGCCCTAGCTCGTCCCAAAAAATGTGGCTGAGGTCTTCACCCTGAATTTTGTTGAACGCGTCTCCAGCGTCCATGTGGATGAGTCTCAGCGTGCCGCCATTACTCAACCGCCATTGCCGTTTGGCTTTGAAGTATTTGGAGCCAGGCATCAGCGTTGGGATCTGCTGAAACAGCAAGTCCTCCAGCTTCGATAAGCCCGCCAGGTCACGCCTAATCAGCACGCCATTGAATGATTCGCCACTAATCAGGGCGAAATATCCAATCAGCCAAATCAGCAGAATCGACTTGCCACCGCCACGACCACCAGCCAGAANCAGCGTGTTCAACTGGTCAACGGATTGCACCAACCCCGCAACCTTCCGCTGCCATGGGGATAGTTGAATTGTGCGGGGCGAAGTATCAGCCAATTAACTGCAACGAATTGCTGCATCCATTCTGAATGAATGAACTTGGCGTTCTGCTGCGTAACGTGAGCACGCTTCAGGGTGTCAGGCGAATCGCTGTGCCCCTTCGTTCATCATCTCCGTGTAAGTCATCGCGCGACATGGGCGCAGCAACGTCTCACCCAGTCGCCTCATCCCATCAATCCCCAGCACCATCAACGCCGTGTAGCTGATCGCCTGGTGTTGGCTCCATTCCTCCTCATTGAAAACACCAGCACGCCTCAACCTGATGCCTTCCNCGTAATGCTGCTCAATCGCCTCCATGTCACTGGTCAAGTCAGNGGGCGCAGCAGCCATNCACAGGGCAATCGCAGACGCTCAGGTTATCGCTGGTCCATTGCCCCGCCACCGTTAGCCTGAATGGCATGTAGACGCGNCAGGCATGGGNTCCGTTGAGCACCTAAAGCAACATCAATACAAGGTGCCAGCNGGGCAGGAACCANTNGGCAAAAGCCCGATGACTGTGCGTCTGTACGAAAGCGACCANGACGCCATCAANGCNATGGGNAANGCAGGNGGTGCNTTCGTTCGTGNNGNGGTNCNCAAGGCGCTGCAGGAGCGCAATGGCTGAATTTGACCAGTCCAACAAAAATGTTGGAACGGGCGCTGAGCAATCCAGCGTTGACTACTGCCAGTTGATGAGCCTCAGGCGATTGGCGCTGTTGAAAGGTGACGAGGCATTGGCGTTTGAATTGCACCAGGCAGCAGAGGCATTGATTGCCGCTGGTCTTGTCAGTGACGACGAAATGCTGGCGGTCGGCTGCGGCGTGTAATTACCGACCACTGGTGGTCTGTTTTCGCACATCCTTTCGCACTGCGGGGCAGAAACCCAGTCAGTGACTGGCTAATGTCTTGCTAACTCAGCAAATTACACGTCAATTGCCTGCTGATTCCACTGTTCAGGGCTGAGTTTTCCTGCGGTGTCGCCTTGCTGCAGGAAGTCACGCACGACATTGACTTGCACCGCTTGCACGCCGGCATCAGGGCTCAGCTGATTGTTGAGTTGCCGTGCGCGGCGGTCATGGTGCGTGGATAGTGCACGCAGCAAGGCAGGGTCAACACCCTGCTGATGCGTGACCTTGGTGGTGATGCGCCCATTGGGCTCGGTGACCGTTTCGGTGACGGTGCGACCGTTGGCGCGTTGCTGGGTAATTGCCTCGCGCATTTCGCGTTCACTGAGATTCCAGCGTTCCTCGCTGATTGCCATGCGCTCGTCGAGCGACAGCTTGTTCACGGGGTGGTTGCGTGCTGCCTGCTGGATGAACTGGCTAACTCGCGCCTGCGTTACGCCTAGCTCCCTGGCGATGTCCCATTGCGTCACGCCGTTGATGTGCATCATCCAGGCTTTTTCTCGCTTGATTTCTGCTTCCTTTCTCTGCGTAAGTGATGCAGCCACGTTGTTAATAACTCAGACCCATTGAAATTTTATAAGGGGTTACAAGGTGAGGGGTGCAGTCTTTTGATTGTTCGTCCCCCATTTTTGTTCATCAGTTGCAGCGCAAGGGGTTTGGCTCGAACAACGGAATTGTTCGCGTTGTTTTTCTGTTCGTGCATTGTTCGTGGTTTGTTCGGGGCAGATCCACTGCAGCGCAATAGATGAACAAAAAAACAATCCATTTTCTTTTTCATGGGAGAGAGGGCATCCGCCGCCAAAGCATTTCCCCTTGAAACTCCTCTGAATCCTGCGACTGAAGGACGTTGTGATCGGTGATGAGGTCACGCAGTGTTCGTCGCACCTGTTGCTTGGCGTTGGAGGCTTTAGCGCGACTTGGCTCCAGTCGATTGAAGACCTGAGTAGTGGACAACCAATCGTCAGTGGTGGCATCCCAAACAGCTTTTTTCCAGCCTTTGAACCGTTGTTCAACTGAGCCCTCTTCGTCTTCACGCTGCATCTCGCGCACTTCTGCAGCGGTGCCAATGAGATCCCAAGTGTTGTTGTTGCCGTTCTCCAGAACGAGGCGTTGATTGCCTGCCCCGCGTTTTTGGCTGGTGAGGATGCGGCGGGGTGAGTCTTCGTGGAGCTTTTCAACGCCGTGATCACGGTGCGTTTCGTAGCCAAGCCCGATGAAGCGTGAAACGGCGCGATCAATGGTTCCTGAACCACTGCCTGAGTAGACGCCTAGTTCACCTGCCATGGCTGATTGTTTGTTGCTGTGGTGGGTGACGATGCAGCAGTTGCCTTGGCGTACGACCTCGACCTGTCGCATGAGGCGTCCAGCGTTTTCATCGCCTTCTTTGATGCCTGGGGGCAGGACTGCGGAAAGGCTGTCGATGATGGTGATGCCGCCGTGATGGGCTTTGTTCCAATCACGGATAAATCGCATTCCATCTGGATCTAGGCGAAACCCACCACCGGAGGTTTTTAGGTGAATGCGTGGGTGGAGTTTGTAAAGGACTTGTTCTTGGTGACTGATGGTCTTTCGATCTAAGACCTTGGCGAGATCTTGTTCAGCGAGAAGGGAACCCCACTGTTGGCGGTCTTGGTCGGTGCCAATGATCAGGACATTGCGATCACCACCAGGGAGAAGGCTGCGACCAATGAAATCGGGTTGTTCCGTGAGGAAGGCACGAACGAGGGCAACCATGAACCGTGATTTACCAGCGCCTGGCATTCCAACCAGGAGGTTCAAGCCGATGAGAATCAGCTCGTGAAGCAACCAGGACTGACTGAGAGCTAAGAACTCCCCATCGGGTTCAACGTCGGGCTCGTAGGCGGCGACAGAGGCATCTAGGGAGTCGTAAAGCTCGTTTACATCGCCATTGGAGAACTTGAACCCAACGGCGTAGGCGATGGCTTTGATGAGTGATCGCTGCTGTCTGATGGGGCGATTTGATTTCAGGACTTTGGATGCCTCGTCCAGTAAGAGCCCATAAAGGGCATCGTGGATCATTACGGGATCACCGTTGGTGCCTTTCAGGGCATCAACCTTCCTTTGGTCCCATTCCGAAAGATTGGGCTGTTCATTGCCATTGCTGGTTGGCAGGTCAAAAACTTCAGTGAGTTCTGGTGGACCTGAGGCGTATGTCATCACAACGCCTCGCCTGCGATGGCTTCGATGGCAGCGGTGCGAGGTGCGCCTAGGTCAAGACGTTCGAAATCCTCTGCATCGCGGACCATGTAGGCAATGGATTTCAGGCAGTGCTCAACGCGCAGTTTGTGAAATTGCTTGAGGTCAGGGCAATCACGCCAGATGGTTTGAAGGTGTGGGGTTAGTGCTGCTGCTTTGGCTTGTGCGTCGGTGATGGCAGCGAATGCTGCTGATAGTTGATTAGGCGTTGCTGTGTAGAAGTCAGCGACATTCCAGGCGGCATCAAATGCGTCGTAGAACTGCTGCAGAACCTCCGACCACTGGTGGCGTTTGGCTTGACGCGAGAGCAGTTCCTTTGGGGAGTTAGGGGTTAAAAGGTTTTCACCCCTAGATCGCTCACGGTGTGGCTTGAAGACGGCTGCAACACCGCTGAATCCACCTTTGTGATGAATGAATGCCCACTTGGTGTCTGCGATGGTGATGGTGTCACCAGAGCGCATGTCAGTGCCTGTATGGCAAAGGATGGTGGTGTCGTTCCAACGGCAATCGGCGTCTTTGGTGCGACCACAAACGGGGCAAGGGTTATTGCGTCCTGATGCTTTCATTCACCGACCTCCCAGATTTCCATTTGCCTGGTGAAGGTGTTGCCGCGTTGTTTTGCGATGCGTGCAATGGCGCACATCACTGCCGCCAATTTGAGGTCAGCCTTTACGTCCGCCAGGAAGTCGTGCTCAGGCGGTAGCGGTAAAGGTTGCGCCCAGTAAGGAACAGCCGCAAGGCGTGCTGCAGCGGCGTTGGTGAGGCTTTGGATGTGTTTTGAGGAGTGTTGGTTCCTAGCGGCGCTATGTGATGCCGCCCCGGATGAAAGGTTTGCCATGATGATGGAGTGATTGATCCTCAGCCGACCGTCTGTGGTGTGGTGACTGCAGGCGGTTTTTTATGGGGTGACGAATGGCTGTTTGCCTTGCTGCAACAGGTATTCGTAGACGGCGTTACGGATCACTGTTGAACAGTCGCTGTTATTGGTCAGAGCGATGTTGACGATGTGTGCGTGCATTCCTTTAGGAACACGGACCATGTGTGAGTTGGTCTTGTTGCCGCCGTAACGCGTTTCATAAATTGCGTATTCCCTGTGGTCCAAACCGTGGTGATGTGAAGCGTTCATGGGTTCAACGTAGAGCACACAAAATGTGCTGCAAGGCGTCATCAAGTCGCGTCAATTATCGTTTGATAGCTGACAACAACTCGTGACACCTGACAGCGCAAAACTAATTAGAAAGTTGGGTGGAAATCTCTACCCGTTGTTCAACTTTGAGTGACTCCTGATGCGTCGTAGGTCTCGACCTTTTGTTGTCGTGCCTGCTTTTCTGCCTCGCGGCGTTTGGCTTCCTGTTGCACCATCTCAACGGTGCGTTCAGCCAGCGATTCACGGATGGCGTTGACGTTGTAGGTAACGGGACCACCAGGGGTGCCAGTGGCGTAGATCCAATGCGCGCCAGGTTCCAACCTGCCGTCACGTCGCATGGTGCGAATGGTGCTGTTTTTGATTGCCAGAAGCTCAGCAGCCTCTGGTTCAGGCACCCAAATTTGGGCGGAATCCATTAGTAGGTAGAAAACTGCAAACCCAGCGAGGTCCTGTCCTCTGCCTGCTGGTGAATGCCGTTCTCTCCGCTTGGCGTTCTAGGTGGGGCGTGCCATGCCTGGTTCCAACCTCTCCACTGATGTCCCCACCTGCAAGGGCGACGGGACCGCAGTGGAGCCCCTAACCGTCGCTTCGTTTTTGAACCCAGGGACGTGCAGGCGTCATCTGGGAGGGTCGGTCTCTGCGGAGATTGCGACTTTGCTTGCGTCAATCCTGATGTCTGCGCGTGTACCTGTCAACAGGTCTCAGGGGGTGCTCAGGAAAGTCGTGCGAAAGGCCAATAAAAAACCCGATGCTTTCGCACCGGGTTCGCACAAGCGGTTTGGGTAATCGCTGAGATGGCAGTCGGGGAGACAGGATTCGAACCTGCGGCATCTTGCTCCCAAAGCAAGCGCGCTACCAAACTGCGCCACTCCCCGG
>PAEP01000026.1 GCA_002700765.1 Synechococcus sp. MED850 | reverse complement strand
TGTCGGTGGCGAAGTAAGGGGAGATGTAGCCCTTGTCGAAGCGCATGCCCTCGGTGACCTCCAGTTCGGTCTCCATGGACTTGCCCTCTTCGAGGGAAATCACGCCTTCCTTGCCAACCTTGTCCATGGCATCGGCGATCATCTTGCCAACTTCTTCGTCGTTGCCGGCGGAGATGGTGCCCACCTGGGCGATGGCGTTGCTGTCGGCGATCGGCTTGGCCTGCTCCTTGATCTTGCTGACCAAGAAGTCAGAGGCCTTGTCGATGCCCTTCTTCAGGGTGATGGCGTTGGCACCAGCGGCCACGTTGCGCAGACCGGCCTTGACCATGGCGTGGGCCAGGACGGTGGCNGTNGTGGTNCCGTCACCGGCNGCGTCGTTNGTNTTGGAGGCGGCCTGACGNATCAGAGCNACACCGGTGTTCTCGATGTGATCCTCGAGCTCGATCTCCTTGGCGATGGTGACGCCGTCATTGATGATCTGAGGTGCACCGAACTTCTTCTCAAGCACCACATTGCGGCCCTTGGGGCCGAGGGTGACTGCAACAGACTCCGCGAGGATGTCGATGCCTTTTTCAAGAGCGCGACGGGCGTTCTCGTTGTAGATNATGCGCTTGGCCATGGAAGGCGTGTCCTTGGTTGGGTGAGATGTTCAGAAACGCTGGGTCGGAACCCGGATTGATCGCTGGCTCAGTTGACGATGGCCAGGATGTCCTTCTCGGTCAGCAGCACGTACTCATCACCGCCGAGCTTGATNTCGGTACCGGCGTACTTGCTGTAAAGCACCTTGTCGCCCACGCCGACCTCTGGAGCCTGACGGCTGCCATCGTCATTGCGCTTTCCAGGGCCGATCTGGACCACTTCACCCACCTGGGGCTTTTCCTTGGCGGTATCGGGAAGAAGAATGCCGCCGGCAGTCTTCTCCTCGGATTCAGAGACCTTGACGAAGACGCGATCGCCGAGGGGCTTAACGGTTGAGACGCTGAGAGAAACAGCAGCCATGGGTTGTTGCAAGAGCAGGGACAAGGCGCCTTGGCGCCACGCATCGACGNGAGCTGGCACTCAAGGTCGATGAGTGCCAACGTATGAAGTCGTGGTGCCTTCCCACCAGCGGCAATCTGTGCGGGTGACCGAACAGGTCCGGCACGCGACGACAGTGGTAAGGTTGCGCCGCTCTCAAAGGGCCCGAGCGCGCTGCGCCTGTACCCGCATCCTGTCTTCTTATGGTCGCTTCTGCTCCTGCATCCGCCGGCACCAAGGGCGTCGTACGCCAGGTGATTGGCCCGGTTCTGGACGTGGAATTCCCCGCCGGGAAACTGCCGAAGATCTATAACGCCCTCCGCATCGAGGCGAAAAACACCGCTGGCCAGGACGTTGCTCTGACGGCCGAGGTCCAGCAGCTGCTGGGAGATCACCGTGTTCGCGCCGTCGCGATGAGCGGAACGGATGGTCTGGTCCGCGGCATGGAGGCCGTTGACACCGGAGCTGCTATCACCGTGCCCGTTGGTGAAGCAACCCTCGGACGCATCTTCAACGTGCTGGGCGAGCCCGTTGACGAGCAGGGCCCCGTGAATGCATCAGCAACAGCTCCGATTCACCGCGATGCTCCAAAGCTGATCGAGCTTGAGACCAAGCCCAAGGTGTTCGAAACAGGGATCAAGGTGATCGACCTGTTGGCTCCTTACCGACAAGGCGGAAAGGTTGGCCTGTTTGGTGGCGCGGGTGTAGGCAAAACCGTGTTGATCCAGGAGCTGATCAACAACATCGCCAAGGAACACGGCGGCGTTTCCGTGTTCGGTGGCGTGGGCGAACGCACCCGTGAAGGAAACGACCTCTACGAGGAATTCAAGGAATCAGGAGTGATCAACTCCGACGATCTCTCCAAATCAAAAGTGGCCCTCTGCTACGGCCAGATGAACGAGCCCCCCGGCGCCCGGATGCGGGTCGGACTCTCGGCGCTGACCATGGCTGAGCACTTCAGGGACGTCAACAAACAGGACGTTCTGCTGTTCGTCGACAACATNTTCCGGTTTGTGCAAGCCGGCTCCGAGGTGTCCGCACTCTTGGGCCGGATGCCATCTGCCGTTGGCTACCAGCCCACCCTGGGNACTGACGTGGGCACACTCCAGGAGCGTGTCGCCTCCACTCTCGAGGGCTCAATCACCTCGATCCAGGCTGTCTACGTTCCAGCGGACGACCTGACGGACCCCGCCCCTGCCACCACGTTCGCCCACCTCGACGCCACCACGGTGCTCAACCGGGCCCTGGCTTCNAAGGGCATCTACCCCGCTGTTGATCCTCTGGATTCCACCAGCACCATGCTCCAGCCCGCCGTCGTCGGCGATGAGCACTACAAGGTTGCCCGCTCTGTTCAGTCCACCCTGCAGCGCTACAAGGAACTTCAGGACATCATCGCCATCCTGGGCCTNGATGAACTCTCCGAGGAAGATCGCCAGACCGTNGATCGTGCCCGCAAGGTTGAGAAGTTCCTCTCCCAGCCTTTCTTCGTGGCTGAGATCTTCACGGGCATGCCCGGCAAGTACGTGAAGCTGGAAGAAACCATCGCTGGTTTCACCCAGATTCTTGCCGGTGAACTGGATCATCTGCCNGAACAGGCCTTNTACCTCGTTGGCAACATTGATGAGGTGAAAGCCAAAGCNGAAAAGATCGCCGCTGAGGCNAACTGATGAGCGGCTCGATCACCCTTCGCGTTCTTGCACCAGACAAGAACGTTTTTGACGGCACTGCTGAAGAGGTCATCCTCCCCAGCACCACAGGCCAGATTGGTATTCTCCCCGGTCACATCTCACTGCTCACAGCCATTGATGTTGGTGTGCTGCGTGTCCGTGCAGACGGCGGCTGGAATTCCATTGCCCTCATGGGTGGATTTGCTGAAGTTGACTCCGATGAAGTCACCGTTTTGGTGAACAATGCCGAACTCGGCAGCAGCATCGATGGTGCTGCTGCTGAAACTGAATTCCAAGCAGCATCAACTGCTGTTGCCGGCATGGAAGGACAACCCGCTTCGCCCGAAAAAGTGAAAGCACAGCAACAAATGAATATGGCGCGAGCCAGAATGCAAGCCAGCAAAACAGCCGATTAAATCAAGCTGGCATCAATCCATCGACAACTTTCATCAACCCTGGCAACAATGCTGGGGTTTTTTGTTGCGTCAAAGCTCATCGAGCTTNGATCGATTGGCTTTGATTCAGCAACACTGTTGNATCATTAAAAAGCGGCTGACNGCTGAACAGTCAACCGCATCCTCATTAACAATGAGCACCNTTGCAACGATCAGGCTGTCCCACAGAAGGTGACATCCGGGAACTTCAATTTCGCCTCATCCAGACTCTTGCCCTTGCCTTCCTCCTGCCAGTAGTTGATCACTTCCGTGGCTTTGTTCAACACTTCCACGCGTTCGTTATCTGTGATCCAACTCTTACCCTCCAACTCGGTCTTCAACGTCTCCCAGGCATCCTCGCGGGGCCAGAAGAAGTAAGCCGTCAGAGGGCTGGGACCACCACCNACNATCTGATCAACGGCGAGGGCGACATTGTCCGGCAACCACAGAATCTTCAGCAGGAAACGACCCTCGTCAGCTTTCGGGGTGTATCCGGAAGGAACGCCATCGGCATCGATCGTGGCGGACGCGAGAGCAGCAGCACCTCCGCGCAGGACGGGACGGGCTTCGGGTTCACCGGCTTGCTCCTTTTCGGTCGCAGCGGAAGCCTCAGCCGTGGACGGAGAGGCTTCTTCCACCACAGCAGCAGTGCTCGCGTCCGCCTGTTCGGTGGGGGCAGCGCCTTCGGAGACCGTCATGGTGTCAGCACTCAAGGCATCAGAACAAACGACTAACCTACCAGCCGCCTGATCCCTTCCATGACCTGGGCTTCTCCATTTATTTGTTCGATATCGACGGTGTGATCAGGGACGTGGCCGGCAGCTATCGCCGAGCCCTCCAGGAAACCGTGCACCACTACAGCGGCTGGAGGCCGATTCCCCAGGAGATCGATGCACTGAAATCAGAAGGGATTTGGAACAACGACTGGGACGCCAGCATGGAGCTGTTGCGGCGCAGCGGCGCTGATGTGCCAAAACGAAAAGCGCTGATCAGCATCTTCAGCGGCTTCTATTTCGGCGGTGATCCTGATGGCGACCCTGGCGCCTGGACCGGTTTCATCCGTGATGAACCGCTCCTGGTCGATCCGGCGTTCTTCGCACAGCTCACCGCGAAAGGGCATCGCTGGGGTTTTGTCAGTGGTGCCGAGCCCCCATCGGCTCGTTACGTGCTCGAGCAACGGCTTGGCTTAAAGGATCCAGCCCTGATCGCCATGGGAGATGCTCCGGACAAGCCGGATCCCACCGGCCTGATTCGACTGGCGGATCAGCTCGCCGGCGATGATGAACCCGAACTGGTCTGCTACCTCGGTGACACCGTGGCTGACGTGCGCACGGTGCTTGGTGCTCAACGACAGCGTCCTGACCGTGCCTGGCTCAGCCTGGCCGTGGCGCCTCCCCACGTGCTGTCAGACCCGAACGCACGACCTGACTACGAGGCAACCCTGCGCAACGCAGGCGCTGACCACATCCTCTCCTCCACAACAGCGTCGCTGGATCTCTGTTGATCCATTGAGGACACGCACGTCAGCAATGCACCCTTAAGCATTCATTGTCTTCAGGAGGTCTGAGTCAGTGGCGCTCCATCGCCTCCACTGATTTCAAGGCCGCATGGGTGAGCACCTCATGGCCGTCATCAACGACAGCCACGTCATCTTCAATGCGAATGCCAATGCCCTTCCAGCGGTCATCGATCTCCGGCTGGCCCTCGGGAACGGCCAATCGATCGCTGATGTAGAGCCCTGGCTCCACGGTGAGCACCATGCCGGTCTCCAGAGAGACCGGCATCTCTCCAAGCCTGTAGGCGCCAACGTCGTGCACATCCAATCCCAGCCAGTGACCGGTGCGGTGCATGTACAGATGGCGGTAGTCACCCCGTTCAATCACGCCATCGGCATCGCCGGTCAACAGCCCTAGATCGATCAGCCCCTCCACCAGAACGCGACGGGCCGTGTCGTGCACGCTCTCGGCGGTCCCTCCCGGTTGCACCATCTCAATCGCAGCCACCTGAGCCTCAAGCACAAGGGAGTACAGCTCTTTCTGCTCCGATGAAAAGCGTCCATTCACCGGAAAGGTTCGGGTGATGTCACCGTTGTAGTAATCCGGCAGAGAGCAACCGGCGTCGATCAACAACAGATCGCCGTCCTGAAGGGCAGCGTTGTTGGCGGTGTAATGCAGCACACAGGCGTTGTCGCCACCGGCAACGATCGATCCGTAGGCGGGCCCTCGCGCACCACAAGCCCTGAAATGGGCTTCGATGGCCGCCTGCACCTCGCATTCATTCATGCCCGGTCGCGTCTGGGAGCGGGCCAATTCGTGAGCCTCCGCTGAAATACGGCAGGCCTCCCGCATCCGCCCAAGCTCGTGGGGCTCCTTACGCAATCGCAGGCGATGCAGGATCGGGCATGGAGCGACAAGGCCCAAAGCGGCCATGCCGATACGGGGAGCACGATCCAGCTGACGGCCCCAGGCTCGTAACACCAATGGCTCAACAACAGGGTGACGGCCGATGCGGAAGGCGATTGCCTCCGCACCGTCCAAGTAGTCCGGCAACTTCTCAGCCAACTGCTCCAGAGGGTGCGCGATGTCCGCCCCGAAGCGACCCACTGCCCCCTCCGTACCCCAGCGAAACCCGGTCCACACCTCGGCCGCGGGATCTTTCGGCGGCACAAACAACACGAACTGCTCCCCCTCGGGGCGATGCGGAAGCAACAGGGCCACCGCATCCGGTTCGTCGAAACCAGTCAGGAAGAAAAAGTCACTGTTCTGGCGAAAGGGCCATTCACAATCGGCGTGATGGGTAACGAGAGGAGCCGCAGGGATCACGGCTGCCGCAGCACCGAGCTCCTCCTGGAACCGTTTGCGCCGCTCCAGGTAAAGGGTTGCGTCGAACTCCGTCACGCTGACTCCTGACACTGCAGGAGAACAGGATGGCAGCTGAACATTCGCAGTTGCAGAGCCCCGATAGCATGAAATTCACCTGAATCCGTGATGCACTCCGACCTTCTGGTGCTGCTCGTGCTGGTGTTCGTGGTGCTGCTCGGCTCCGCGCTCTGCTCAGGTGTCGAAGCTGCTCTGCTCACGGTCAATCCGATCCGGGTCCACGAACTCGCCGCCCGCTCCAGGCCCCTGCCGGGGGCCAGACGATTGGCTCAGCTGCGCCAGCGCCTGGGGCGCACCCTGTCGGTGCTGGTGATTGCCAACAACGGCTTCAACATCTTCGGAAGCCTGATGCTGGGTGGCTACGCCGCCTGGGTGTTCGAATCGCGGGGGATCAGCGGTGTGGCCCTCACCGTCTTTTCCGTCGGCCTGACGATTCTGGTGATGCTGCTGGGTGAAATCCTTCCGAAGGCGCTCGGAAGCCGCTTTGCAATGCCGGTGTCCCTGACGGCCGCCCCGGTCCTGCATTTGATGGGTCTGCTGATGCAGCCGTTGGTGTTGCTGCTGGAACGCCTGTTGCCAGCCATTACAGAGGAAGCGGAAATCACCACCAACGAAGAGGAGATTCGCCTGCTGGCCCGTCTGGGTTCCCAGAAAGGCCAGATCGAGGCCGATGAAGCCGCGATGATCGGCAAGGTGTTTCAGCTCAACGATCTCACCGCCAGGACTCTGATGACGCCGCGCGTGGCAGCCCCGACCCTTGACGGAGGACTCAGCCTTGACGCGCAGAAGGCTTTGTTGCTGGGCAACAACGCATCCTGGTGGGTGGTGCTCGGCGATCAGGTGGACAAAGTGCTGGGGGTGGCCAGTCGTGAACGACTCCTGACAGCCCTGCTCGAGAACCGTGGACTGTTGACACCTGTCGATCTGTGCGAACCGGTGGAATACGTGCCCGAAATGATCCGGGCTGATCGCTTGCTCACCGGCTTTCGGAGGGACAGCAGTGGAGTTCGNGTGGTGGTGGACGAATTTGGAGGTTTTGTCGGTGTGATCGGCGCTGAGTCGGTGCTTGCGGTGCTTGCGGGCTGGTGGCGCAAGCCGGGAGCATGACAACCATGGCGCGCTTGCATGCATCCCCACCGGCCAGCACCGAACGATGCCGGCAACTGCTGAACCGCTGGCGTTCGGATCTGCATCTGAGCGCCNGGGAGCAGGGGGCACTGAGAGGAGATCTGCAACTGCTTGATCGACAGCTGGAGCGGCTCGAACAACGGCGGCTTCGCATCGCCGTTTTCGGTCGTGTGGGAGTCGGCAAATCCAGCCTGATCAATGCACTGGTCGGAAAGCCTGTGCTGGCAACAGACATCGCCCACGGCTGCACCCGTCGCCAACAGGCTGTTCCTTGGCCAATCACCGTTCCGGAATTAAGCCAAATCGAACTGATTGACACACCGGGAATCGATGAAATTGATGCAACCGGACGGGAACGGCTTGCNAGGCGCGTCGCCCTGGGCGCTGATCTGGTGTTGCTGGTGCTGGACAGTGATCTGACCAGCACCGATCACGACGCTCTGAACACATTGCTCGCCAGTGGCAAGCCTCTCCAACTGGTGCTTAACCGCAGTGATCGCTGGGGGGAGGAGGCCTTACCGGCTCTGATTGCAAGCATCGAATCGCGACTGCCGCAGCCGCTCCCTCTCACGGTGGCTGCGGCAGCCCCCCGTCAGCCGGCCATCGATTCCCAAGGACGCGTTTACAGCGAAACCGCCCCATCGCGCGTGGCCACACTGCGCCNGCGACTTCAGGAAACATTGATGAGGGAAGGGGGCCTTCTTCTGGCCCTGCAGTCGCTGAGGCAAGCGGATCGATTCCAGCAAGCCCGACAAAGACTCCGATTGCAGCAACACCGACGAACGGCGCAGAGTTTGATCGGCCGCTACGCCGCGGCCAAGGCCACGGGGGTGGCGATGAACCCGGTGCTCGCCATCGATCTGGCAGGTGGAGTGGCCTGTGACACTGCCTTGGTGATTCAGCTGTGCCGCTTGTATGGCCTGCCGTTGGCCCCTGCTTCCGCCCGTCAGTTGCTGCGCAGACTGTCGACCCAGAATTCCCTCTTGGGCGGCATCCAGATCAGCCTGAGTGCTCTCAAACAGCTGTTGCTGGTGCTTGCTCCGATCAGCGGCGGCATCAGCCTGGCTCCAGCAGCCCCGATCGCCCTTGCCCAGGCAGCTCTAGCGGTGCACAGCACAAAGCGCACCGGCCAACTGGTGGCCCATGAGTTACTGAAGGGGTTGCAGCGTGGCGGAGGCCAACCAGCAGCCCTGCTCAATCGTCTCGCCCAGAACGATCCAGTGATCCACCACTGGCTGAAGCGCTGGCATCCTCAACATCGAACGGATCTGCAGCCGTTGCTGCCCTGAGCCGCCATGGACAACGGCATCGCACTGCTGGGCACCAGCGCCGACCCTCCCACGCGCGGCCATCAAGCCCTGCTGACTGGCCTGCTCGGGCGCTATGAGCAGGTGGGCACCTGGGCCAGCGACAACCCGATGAAATCCCATGGTGCGCCCCTCGCCCTGCGTGCTCGTCTCCTGAAAGCGCTGGTCGAACAGATCAAGTCACCGGGACTCACTCTCGAGCAGGAGTTGAGCAGTCCCTGGGCGCTCACCACCCTGCAGCGCGCAGCCTTGCATTGGCCCATGCGCGACCTGGTGTTCGTGGTGGGGAGCGATCTGGCAGCGCAGATTCCTCGCTGGAGGAAGGCGGATGAGTTTCTGCAGCTCTGTCGTCTGGCCATCGCCCCACGGGAGGGTTGGCCGCTGCTGCCCGGGACGCTGCGATCCTTGGAACAGCTCGGCGCCAGGATTGAGTTGCTCGATCTGGCCGTGCCCGCGAGCGCCAGTTCCGAACTGCGCCAGGCCCCCCAGCAGAGTCAGGTGCCCAGTCAGGTCTGGCCCTTGTTGATCGAACATGGGCTCTATGGGCTCACGCCAAGCCGCCGCTGATGCGCATCGCTCTCGCCCAGATGAATCCCCTTGTGGGAGACCTTCCAGGAAATGCAGCGGCCATTTTGAGAGCCTGCCGGTGCGCTGCCGCCAATGGAGCGGAGCTGCTGTTGACACCGGAGTTGTCGCTCTGGGGTTACCCACCCCGGGACCTGTTGCTGCACCCCGCCCGCCTGCGGATGCAGCAACAGGCTCTCGATGTTCTGGTGGATGGATTGGCTGACGCTGGCCATGACCTGCAGCTGCTGGTGGGTGCGGCCCTGCCGATTGGCGATGGGCAACAACCGGACCTGCACAACGCGATCGTGCTGTTGAACCGCCAGGGCTGGCGACAGGTGGCCAGCAAGCAGTTGCTGCCCAATTACGACGTGTTTGACGAGCGGCGTTATTTCCGTCCAGGACCTTCAACAGACCTGTTGGATCTGCCTGGCGGGCAACGCCTGGGACTGACCATCTGTGAAGACCTCTGGGTCGATGCCGACCTTCAACGCGCACGGCTCAGCGGTCCAGATCCGATTGCCGCTCTCAAGGCGAAGCAACCGGATCTCCTGATCAACCTCGCCGCTTCGCCCTTCGATGCCTCAAAAGCCCATCTCAGGCGTCAGCTGGCGGCCCGCGCCGCTCGACGTCTCGATTGCCCTGTTGTTTATCTCAACCAGGTGGGCGGGAACGATGAACTGGTGTTCGACGGATCCAGCTTTGTGGTGGATGCCGATGGTGCGCCTCAGCTGGAGCTCCCCTTCGGACGCGAGGCGATGCGGTACTGGGAGAGCGGGATGGTCGGCGTCCACACCAAAGCAGCCCCTGCCCCGGATCCACTGGAGCTGCTGTTCCGAGCCCTGGTGCTGGGAGTGCGCGATTACGCCAGAAAATGTGGTTTCAAAGCGGCTCTGTTGGGACTAAGCGGAGGCATCGATTCAGCCCTCGTTGCGGTCATCGCCACCGCTGCCCTTGGTGCTGATCGGGTGTCAGGCCTGCTGATGCCCTCACCATGGAGCTCCAGCGGCTCGATCCACGATGCATCAGCTCTGGCCCAGCGCCTCGGCCTGACCACGAGCACCTTGCCGATCGCAGCCTTGATGGATGGATTCGATCAGGCGCTGACCCCGGCGCTCGGACATCAACCCGAGGGGGTGACCGCTGAAAATCTGCAATCCCGCATTCGAGGCACGCTGCTGATGGCCATGGCCAATCAACAGGGACAACTGCTGCTGACCACAGGAAACAAATCAGAACTGGCTGTGGGCTATTGCACCCTNTACGGCGACATGAATGGTGGTCTTGCGGTGATCGGCGACCTCTACAAGACCACCGTGTTTGCACTCTGTGACTGGCTTGATGGCGCTGGAGCCCAGACCTGCCGAGCCGATCTGAACCTGCCAACGGAAGGAGAGCTGGTGGGGGAGGCAATCCGCTGCAAGCCGCCGAGCGCCGAACTGAGGCCGGNGCAGAAGGACAGCGACTCNCTACCGGACTACGACGTTCTGGATCGACTGTTGAAGGAGCTGATTGAAGAACGCCGTGCGGGCGCAGACCTGATCACCGAAGGGCATGAGCCACACCTGGTCCAGCGGGTGGAGAGGTTGCTGAAACGAGCGGAATTCAAGCGCCGCCAGGCGGCTCCCGTGCTGAAGGTGTGTCCGCAAGCATTCGGGACAGGTTGGCGCCTGCCGATTGCATCTGCTTGATCTTTCTGGCAGCGATCGCGCTGCGGGGCCACATTGAAGAGATCCCCCCGATGAGGGTCGTCGACCCATGGCAGCGTCAGTTTTGACGGCCCCGATGGCCAGCATCGGAATACCAAAGGAGATCAAAGTCGACGAACAGCGGGTGGCGCTGA
The DNA here is from genome assembly GCA_002700765.1 of Synechococcus sp. MED850. The sequence goes on along the minus strand of PAEP01000026.1, from coordinate 9,096 downwards.
CACCCGATGCCGTCCGCGAACTGGTCAGCCAGGGCTTGGAGGTGCGCATCGAAAGCGGTGCTGGTGATGGAGCAGGCATCAAAGACGACGCCTTCGCCCGAGCCGGCGCCCAGGTGGTCTCGCGAGAAGAGGCCTGGGGCGCCCACTTGGTGGTGAAAGTGAAGGAACCACAGCAGGAGGAATTCCACCACCTGCGCCAGGACATGCTGCTGTTCACCTATCTGCATCTGGCTGCATACCCTGCTGTCGGTGAGGCGCTCTTGGACGCCGGCACCACAGGAATCGCCTACGAGACGGTTCAACTCGCCAACGGCAGCCTGCCGCTGCTGGCTCCAATGAGCGAAATCGCCGGGCGACTGGCAGCCCAGGTGGGCGCACACNTNTTGGAACGTCCCCATGGCGGCCGTGGCGTGCTGATCGGAGGATGCACCGGCGTGCAACCGGCCCGGGTGGTGGTGCTGGGGGCNGGCACCGTGGGCTGGAACGCTGCGCGATTGGCAGCTGCGATGGACGCCGAGGTGTTGCTGCTGGATCGCTCTCCGGAACGNCTGCGCAGCTTGGAGGCAGACCGTCGCGGCCGGCTGATGAGCGTGGTGAGCAGCCGCGGCCTGCTGGAGCGTCTGGTGCCGACGGCGGATCTTGTCATCGGAGCGGTGCTGACGCCAGGCGGCCGCGCTCCAACGCTGGTGGATGAAGCGATGGTTCAGCAGATGCGGCCTGGATCGGTGATCGTCGATGTGGCGATTGATCAGGGGGGCTGTGTGGCCACCAGCCGCGAAACCACCCACACCAACCCAACGGTGAACATTCATGGCGTGCAGCACTACGCCGTGGGCAACATGCCGGGGGCTGTGCCGTTCACCTCAACCGAAGCCCTCGTCAGCGTCACTCTCCCTTACATCCTGGGGATCGCCGGACGCGGCCTGGAGGAAGCGGTCACAGAACGTCCGGAGCTGCTCTCTGGGCTGAACACCGTNGAAGGGGCGGTCTGCCATCCAGGGGTCGCCAAAGCCCTCGGCGTGCAACCACGCCATCCAATGGCCTGCCTGCGCTAGCCAGCAATCAGATCAGTCGCTTGGTTGCTTCGGGCCGATGTAAAGCCAGTCGCCATCGCACGACCCGCCCCGACGCNGAAAGAGAGACGTTTCCTTCAACACGCCACCCCGGTAGCGCGCTTCAAAGCGCACCGTTCCCTCACGATCGACGGGACCACCGGCGCAAACCTGAATGATCGTGAGCCCCAACCAGCGGGTTTGCCGGCAGATCTGAACAAGGTCCCGTCGCCGTTGAAGCTCCGGCACGTCCGGNTGCGGATGGGTCNTCAGGAGGTAGTCCACCTCCCCCACAGCGAAGGCCGAATAACGGGAGCGCATCAACTGCTCGGCTGTCGTCGCCCGGCGCATCCCCTGATGGANAGGTCCGCAACAGNCGNTGTAATCACCCCCACCACATGGGCAGCCCNGCTGAACAGCTGCGGATCCAAAACCCCGAGCCATCAGCGAAGCCGTTGCAATGACGGCAACGGGCGAACCAGGGATTCCGCGCTGAGCCCCTCCCGCATCNCCATCAGCAGTCCCGCCGCCTCCGTGTAGCTCTTGNCTGGCAGAACAGCGGACTCCAGCCCCATCGCCTCGGCCGTGACCGAGAGAGCAGAAGGATTGACCACGGTGATCACAGGCACGCCACGCTCGATGCAGGACAGAACAGCATCGCCTCCCAACGCCCCATCGGGAACAACAACCGCCCCCAGCTGACTGGCGCTGAGATCNCCCGCCGCCGCNGCNGGCATNTCGATNAGATCCGGGGCACGACTGAGCCCCACCAGCACGCAGGCGAGGAAGGTGTANCCCAGCTCCTCCCCGGCTGCGCGTGGATCCAGTGACGNATCCAANGGCAANGGACTCAGGGCGGGCGCATGGGCGCAGGGGAGTTGCAANTGGCGCACCAGCAGATGGCTGATCACCGCTTCCGCTCCAGCNAGNGCGTCAACTCCATTCCCCTGGCGGTATGCCGCCAGCTCGGCGCTTTCGGGNTCCTCNGGGAAACGTGCCACCACGGCAATGGCCGTGGCCCCGGCCTCTCGCAATCGCTCCCCTGCACGCAGCAATGCATCTGGATGTCGAATCCGGCCCCAGCTTGCGCCACTGGAACCAAGCTCGAGACTGACCTCCAATGGCCGATCGGTTGTGACAACCGGTCCGATCTCCAGGCCAAGGGTGGCGCGACAGCCTTCCGCCACCTGAATCTGACGCTGAACAAGCTCCGGCTCGATACCCCGATCCAGCAACAGGCCGATCCGCTGACGACGCACCTGCCGCAGGGTCCACTCACCGGCCGCAAAACGATCGATGCCGTAACCCTCCACGTAATGAATCCGCGGATCGCTCCAATAGAGCGCCGCCCCATTCATCACGTTGGGGTGGGTGATCAGNCAGCCNCTNGCCGCAGCCAACAAGCGTGCACTGGGAAGGGCGTCGCCGGCNTAGCCGCCGATGGAGCACCCAATGCCTGTNGGCACNACCATCANCACGGGCAAGGGAGCCGAACTCATTCCTGCAGGACCGCTTCAAGCTGAAGCAACCGACTCCCCGATGGGTCAACNGTCACGGCGGTGATNGCCCAACGAAGCAAACCACCTTGCGGNGCCAGCTCCCGACAGATCCTCCCCCGCCATTGCTCNACGGGAACCTCNGGAGGCAACAGCACCTGCACCTCCAGGCGGCGCAAGCTCACTTCTGATACTGACCGAACTGCGCCTCGTACAACGCATCCTCCTGCCCAGCCTTGAGCGTGAGATCGGCGCGAGGGAAGGCAACACAGAGCAGTGCATAGCCCTGCTGCTGAAGCTCTCCCTTCACACCCATCGCATCGGCTTGCTCCACCACGCCATCCGTAATCACCGCTGCACAGGTGGTGCACACCCCGGAACAGCAGGAGCTGGGNAGCGTCACGCCTGCTTCTTCGGCGGCATTCAACACAGTCTGGTCGGCACGACAGCTGAAGGAGTGGGTGATGCCATCCAGCTCAGCGCGAACCTGAAACACAACTTCCAATTGATCGAAGTNGTTTTACCTGTCAATGATCGTATCAAGCAAAGAATTGGTCCGTCCTTGAACAATCTTCAGCAGAGCCAGAGAATCGAACAACACTGTCCAAAAACAAATTGACNTTAGCATCAAAAAATNNCGCAAACAATTCCACCCATAACGAGCAAAATCACCTCAAGCCTTAATTCATTATCGCAATTNAATGANCCATCAAAAATGCAACCACNGGAACAACNACCTTCCCAAAAAGACAACCAAGCCGCTTCATNTCTCAAGAAATCACAACTTGGCGGCTTCACACTCCANGTGAATCACCTGCTCCATCAACACCATAATTGCTCAAATTAGCCGAGCCGAATCGGCTGCAAAACACAACGAATTCCAAAAAATTCTGCCTGCATGAAAACAATTTTCTCCATGCAGGCGTCGACTTACTCAGTTCTCACGATTGGCTTGACTGAGCAGAGAGCAGGCGCGCAACTTACACTTAGTCGCCACATATTAGCCATAAGAACTTGCAAAGACAATGACTAATCCAACCAAAAAGATCAACACGGACCTTCCGGACACCACACCACCCCACGCCGAAGAGCAATGGAATACTGAAATATGCCACTAACCCCAAGGCAACAACGGCCATCATCGCGGAAATAACGAAGTGAATTCATCAGGCGGGCCCTATAACATTCACACTCGCCAACGCTGGAGAATTACAGGCCTCACACAATAGAATCATTCAAAAAGGAACAAAAAATCAACACGAGCCCAGCAAGTAGCGCCCAAGACTGAGCAATTGTTGCCAAAAAGGCAAGCAACTGTTANCATATAAAATATTCGATAAATTCGAGCTTCAAATNTGGCATCNATCATGCCANCCATGCACGCATTAGCTTTAAGCCATTGAACAACTATTNGGACTGCAACAATAAAGATTTTGATCTNACNTTCACCAAACAGGAGGTCAAGGAAGGANGCGTTTTCAACACGATCCTCTCATCATCANAGTGCCATGCAGGACAAAAAGTCTTTTGGACGCTGTCAGGTAAAGGCATCACCACTGACGATTTCATCGACCAGAGCCTGAAGGGCAGTAACGTTCTCAACGCACAAGGCATATACAAGCACAAGATTTACATCAAAAGCGATGAAAAAAAGGANGGCACAGAAACACTAACTCTTGAATACTTTGTCGACAAAAGAAGAACCAACAAAATAGCCGAAGAAAGNATCAAAATCATCNANACGTCCTATGAACCTGACGATGACGATGACGATCAGGATCCNAACAAACCATACAGATTAGAAGCTAGTCGACCTCAAGTAAAAGAAAATATTCACATCTCNGTNAATATACAAAATGGAATCCCNNGAAAAGTAGTTTATTTTTCCTTATCGGGCAANGGNATCAATAAAAACGACTTTGACTTGAATTATGCACGCACAAAAGGCGAGGCCATTATTCAAAGCAATGGGATAGCAAGGCTCCCCTTTCTTTTAAGAGCTGATCACAACACAGAAGGGGAAGAAATTGCCACAGTCTCTCTCTACAAGGATAAAAAACGAACNAAAAAACTAAACTCCATCTCATTTCCAATTGCTGANACNTCCATTGAAACTCCCAANCAAGGGCCAACTGATTCTNTAAAACCANGTACAAAGCAACCCCNATGGGGGCCTATCACCCAAAAAGGCACATGGTTCACCCTTTCACCAAGCAGATCAGAAATCAATGAGAATAACTCAACGAGGACTCGAATTGATTCAAATTCCAAGAAAAATAGACGTCTGTATTTCAAGATTTCAGGGAAAGGAATCAATAAAAATGACATTGATCTTTCCTATGCACGCATCAGTGGACAAGCGATCACCAACAGCAATGGAGTAGCATTCATCCCACACCTGTTGAGGAATGACAACAAAACCGAAGGGACTGAAGAAATGACGATTACTCTTTATTCCGACAAGAAGAGAAAGAAAAAGCTGACCGCAACAACTGTTCCAATCCTTGATACATCTNTTGAAACNCCCGAACAGGGGCCTACTGAATCGAAAGACCCAGGTACNAATCAAATNTCATGGNCAGGCAACATTTTCGGTGGATCCTGGTTTACATTATCACCAAATCATACAGATTACAGAGATAATGAGCCAATTCTGACTAGAATTGANTCGAATTCTCTTCCTGGAGAGANAGTTTATTATCAACTAAGCGGAGCAGGCNTTACGTCTAATTCACTCGATACATCGAGCGAATTTGGAGGGATGAAAGGAAAAGCCAACATTGGCCTGAATGGCCTTGCCAACATTGAACATCTTGTCAAAGAAGATAAAACGTCGTTGAACGATCGTGAACTGACCATTGCGCTATTTCGCGATCGAAAGAGAACAAAAGAAGTTGCTGCAACAAGCTTTCTCATCAAGAACATAACGGTTAGGCCAGAGACTAGAAATATGATTCCATTCAGCGAAGGGGCGGGGCTTAGACAAAGGGCTTTTGATCCGTGTTACATCTCCCCAAACCAGGATTTTTGCGGAATTGCCAATGACATCAACGCTAATAACATCGCCGCCATGCAACAAAATCCTTTCTAAAATCAATTCAGCTAATATATTGCAAGATGATCTAGACACCTGAGAGCTTGGTGAATCCTATTGAAAAAGTGCCAACGCCTGCTATAGTAATAATTAATGATAAGAGTAGAAGATTATAATCTCTCTCTTGTCTCCCGCTTAAATCTAAAATCAACAATCCTTTCAGATCTATGTCTTCCTATTCGAAATGCAATAATAATGAATTTGATCTAACTCTCAATAAAAGAGAGGTCAAGGAGGGTCGCTCCTTTAATTCAACTCTTAAATCATCGAAATGTCACGGCAATCGAAAAGTCTTTTGGACATTATCAGGAGACGGCATCACAACCGATGACTTCATTGGCGAGGGATTAGAGGGGAATGATTTTCTCAATTATCATGGCACACATAAGCACACATTTGAAATTAAACGAGATGGCAAAGAAGAGGGCACAGAAATACTTAAGCTCGAGTATTTTGTTGACAAAAAAAGAAAGAAAAAAGTAGCTGAAGAAACCATCAAAATCATCGATACATCTTATGAGCCCGATGATATCGACGAGAACCCCAATCAGCCTTACAAACTAGGCATTAGTCGTCCACAGGTTAAAGAAAATGTTTTAATCTCAGCAAATATACAGAATGGTGTGCCCGACAAAAAAGTTTATTATTCTCTTTCAGGCCTGGGAGTCGATAAAAACGATATTGACTTGAATTATGCTCGCACTGAGGGAGAAGCAATTATTCAAAAAAATGAGAAAGCCAGCATACCCTTTCTGATAAGAGCCGATCACAACACAGAGGGAGAAGAAATTGCCACTGTCACGATTTACAAGAACAAGAAACGAACCAAAAAACTCGATTCTATTTCATTCCCAATTGTCGACACCTCAGTAGAAACTCCAGAGCAAGGCTCGACTGCTTCTATAGATCCAGATACAAAGCAACCACAATGGGGGCCTGTTACAAAAAAGGGAACTTGGTTTTCCCTTTCAGCAAGTCGACCCGAGATCAAAGAAAACAACTCGACCCGCACGCGAATTGATTCCAATTCGAAGAAGGATAGAAGCCTCTACTTTAAACTTAGTGGGAAAAATGTTAATAAAGATGATTTTGACCTCTCCTATGCGCGCATGAAAGGAAAAGCAGTCACCAACAGTAATGGTGTTGCATTTATTCCACACTTGTTGAGAAATGACAACAAAACTGAAGGGACTGAAGAGATGACCATAACCCTCTACTCCGATAAGAAGAAAAAGAAAAAGCTGGCCGTAACAACCGTTCCAATCCTTGACACATCCACCGAAACACCGGAACAGGGACCGACCAAATCCAAAGAACCAGGAATTGATCAGCCCACGTGGACGGGTGGCGTAGACGGTGGAATCTGGTTTACATTATCTCCAAACAGATCAGATTATAAAGACAATGAGCCAATTCTTACCAGAATTGATTCAGACTCCCTGCCAGGCACGACTGTTTATTATCAACTGAGCGGAACAAACATTACATCAGAAGATCTAGATACGTCTGATGATTTTGGAGGAATCACTGGCAAGGCAAGTATTGGCGTGAATGGACTTGCCAACATTCAACATCTTGTTAAGGAAGATAAGTCGTCCTTCGAAGATCGAGAGTTAACGATTGAGCTGTATCGGGATCAACAAAGAACAAAGAAACTTGCGTCAACTACTGTGCCCATCAAAAATATTACAGTAAGGCCAAATATTACGATCTCTTCCAACACAAATTCAATCAACGAAGGGAAGGGAGTTAAGTTTCAAGTTTTTACAGAAGGCTATAGTCGAGATCAAGAATTTTTCTGGGATATTCAAGGATTAAATGTCAATACAGCGGACTTTATTCCCCAAACCAATCTATTTGGAACATCCAAACGCGAGGAGGGTAAGCAAAAATTCAATCTTGAATTTGTGACCGAAAAAGATAATTTCACAGAAGGAGAGGAAAGATTTAATTTATTTATTTACTCAGATGCGACCAAAGAAAACCTCATAGGGAAATCAGGCGCCGTTATTATTAATGACACTTCAACAACTCCTCAGAAGACTGTCAACTTGACAGCGAGTCCAAGCTCCGTCAAGGAAGGAAAAGACTTTAAAATCAACATCAAAACAAAAAACATCAATGAAGGGATTCCTTTGTACTGGAGCAGCTCTGGNACGGCTACTTTAAATGATATTGTTTTATTTAATGATAGTCCTGCAAGAAAAGGAACAGCAATTATTGATGGCGATGGAAGATCCGAAATTATGTTTNGCACCGTTTCAGATGGCACGATAGAAAAGAATGAGTCGTTTATATTGTCGACATTTAGTGATATCAACTTGATCAATGCGATTGGCGATCCAATTACTGTTACGATTTTGGACACACAGAGCCCTGTGCCAACCAATAATCCTGTTGATAACAATTCAGAAGATCAAAGTATAACAATAACAGCGAGTACTAAAACTGATCCCAATCATACTGTNAACGAAGGCAAAGGCATCAAATTTCAAGTTTTTACAGAAGGCTATAGTCGAGATCAAGAATTTTTCTGGGATATTCAAGGATTAAACGTCAATGAATCTGATTTTATCCCTCAGACTGTACTATCTGGAACATCAATACGCGATCCAGGTAAACAAAAATTCCTATTAGAATTTGACACTTTGAGTGACAATCTCACCGAAGGTCAAGAAGAATTCAATCTATTCATCTACTCAAATCCGAGCAGAACAGATCTAATCGGCAAATCAGAAACAATCATTATCAATGATACCTCGAAGACTCCTCAAAAGATTGTTAAATTGACAGCAAACCCTAGCTCTGTTAAAGAAGGAAAAGACTTTGACATCAATTTCAAAACAAAAAATATCGACCCAGGCACACAACTATTTTGGAGAGGATCTGGAACTACCGATTCAAGTGATCTTATACTNTTTAATGGAAGCCCTGCTTCAGCAGGAGAGGTGGTTATCGATACCAATGGCAGGTCAGTGATTAATTTCGAAGTCGCTGAAGATTACACGACAGAAGGAGATGAATTATTTACACTGACCACTTTTCACGATGCTAACTTTCTGAGTCCCGCAAGTGATTCCATCTCAGTAATCATTCGAGATACATCTCAGGGCATCTGAATTTAATTGAAGAACGACATAAAAAAGCCGACCTCTATGAGGTCGGCAAATTTGGATATTCGACAAAAAGTCTTCCCTTGGGTCAACCGGTCAACCCATTGCTGCTGCGCCACCAACCACTTCAAGGATTTCCTGAGTGATCGCAGCCTGCCGAGCCTTGTTGTAATCAAGGGTCAGCGTCTTGGCCAATGCCTTGGCGTTGTCGCTTGCATTGTTCATCGCCGTCATTCTGCTGGCCAGCTCTGACGCCGCAGATTCCTGCAACGAACGCAACAACTGATTCTGCAGATACAGAGGCAGCAAAGCATTTAGCAGTTGCTCTGGACTTTGCTCGA
>PAEP01000025.1 GCA_002700765.1 Synechococcus sp. MED850 | reverse complement strand
TGGCGTTGTCTCCGGCGATGTCCGTTGGTCGCATCACCACATCAGCATCATGAGCTCTGGACACACTGGCGATGTCCTGATCGTCGGTGCTCACGACAACCCTGGTCACGCCGGCACTATCAAGGGCTGCCCGGATGCTCCGCCCCACCAGAGGGATACCCCCCACTGGCATGAGGTTCTTACCAGGGATGCCCTTGGACCCACCNCGNGCGGGAATNAAGGCCAGAGCCGTTGCGTCAGGGTGTTGCATCAGAACTGGGAACTGCTGATCGGTGAGGATGGTGTGGGGTCAGTCCAACTGCCACCACTGCTGATGACAAGGCCGGACGTTCAGCGGCTAGGAGTGCCGGCAACAGGAATGCTTGCGCATCGCAGCCTGCCGCAGCTGCTCGCTCCCGCTGAACTGGTGATTGGTGCCNGCGCTTGTCGGCGCCAGCGTCCGGATGCTCTGCTGGCCTGGGGGAGACGAGCCAGTGCTGACAGGGTGGACCGGCTTGGCCAGGCCTGGGGATTGCCGGTCTGGCATCTGGAGGACGGTTTTTTGCGNTCCCTTGGCAAGGGCCGTGATCAGCCNCCCCTTTGTCTGCTGGTGGATGACCTCGGTGTCCATATCGATGCCACCGCTGCGAGTCGGCTCGAGCAGCTGATCGCCACACCTTTGACGGCGTCGCAGCAGCAGAGAGCCATGTCACTCCAGCNGCTTTGGTGCGAGCAGCGTCTCAGCAAGCTGAATCCCCCAAGGGATTCGCCACCACCTCCTGGTCGGTTTGTGCTGGTGGTGGATCAGTCCGCTGGTGATCGCTCGATCGGCCTGGGCTTGGCGGGGGCNGAGAGTTTTNAGCGGATGCTGCAGGCTGCGCTGGCGGAAAACCCTGACTGCTCTGTAGTGGTGAAGGTGCATCCGGATGTGATTCGCGGTCAGGCGAGAGGCCACTTCCACCGGTCCGACTTGAGCCACCCCCGCGTCGAGATCTGCGCTGACGGTTGGCATCCTGCNGCGCTCCTGGAGCGAGCGGAAGCGGTCTATGTGGTGACGTCCCAGATGGGCTTTGAGGCCTTGCTCTGGGGGCGGACTGTGCATTGCTTTGGCATGCCCTTCTATGCCGGCTGGGGGCTGACCCTGGATCGCCAAACGGCTCCNTTGCGGCGATTGGCGCTGCAGCGGGNCTCACTGGGGCAGTTGGTTCATGCNTGCCTNGTGACCTACCCCCGTTGCATCAATCCTCACAGCGGCCAGATTTGCCAGGTGGAGGAGCTGATGCGGGCCATCGGTCTGCAGCGCCGTTTGCGTGGGACTGTCCCCCCACGGGCTCAGGCATTTGGCTTCACGCCCTGGAAGCAGCGCAATCTCAAACGATTTATGGCGGGCGGTCGACTGCGGTTTGCCCGTCCCTGGCAGCGCCGGCCATCCCGGCGTACTGATGCCGTGGTGGTTTGGGGTCGGCGGGAGCAGCCCAACTTTCGTCAGCATGTGCGCAGTCGCGGTCTNCCGTTGCTCCGTGTGGAGGACGGATTCTTGCGCTCTGTTGGGCTTGGNGCCGACCTGATTGACCCGATCTCCTGGGTGGTNGATCAATCGGGGATGTATTACGACGCCACAGGGCCCAGTGACCTGGAGAGCCATCTCGCCCGAGGCTCCTGGACGCAGCAGCAGCTGCAGCGGGCCCGNAAGCTGCAGCANCAGNTGGTGGAGCGAGCAATCACCAAATACAACCTCANCGCCGCCTCCTGGCAGCGCCCATCNGGGGCGCAGCGTGTGGTCCTGGTGGTTGGCCAGGTGGAGAGTGACGCTTCCATCCGCTTCGGGGCACCCCAGATCCGCTCCAATCTCGATCTGCTTCAGGCGGTACGGGCGGCTGAACCTGACGCCTATGTCNTNTACAAACCCCATCCCGATGTCGTGGCAGGNCTCTGCCGAGCGGGTCATCGGGAGGAGGCNGCACGTCATTCATGCGATGAATTGCTGNTCCGTGGCTCCATCGAGTCGCTNTTCGAGCAGGTGGATGCCATCCACGTGCTCACATCACTGGCCGGATTTGAAGCGTTGTTGCGCGGTGTTGCAGTGCATTGCTGGGGGTTGCCCTTTTACGCCGGCTGGGGCGTCACCCAGGATCAACTGGACTGTCCCCGTCGCGGTCGGTCCTTGNCGTTGGAGGCCCTGGTCCATGCATCGTTGATCGACTATCCCCGTTATGTGAGTCGTCGAAGCGGCTGGTTCATCGAACCCGAGGACGCCATCGAGGAGCTGGTGGAGTGGCGTCAGGCACCGCCNGCANGGANGACNCTCGTNCAGGCCCTGTTTCGCCATTGGGGACGACTGCGGCGCCGCTAGGTCGTGCNAGGATTTCGTTTGGATTCGCCAGGTGGGCANCGCTTTGAGCAGGGGGCGGGCACCAGCACTGGTTCAGGTCCGCATCGACGGACCGGTGTTGTTGTTGATGGGGCCGATCGGTCTGTTTTTTGCACGTTTCAGCCGTTATNTGCGGGGATGCGGTGTCTCCGTNACCAAGATCGCGTTTCCGCTGCATGAATTCGGCTTCCCCTCAGATGTGCGGGTGGCTTANCGCGGCTCCATGCAGGATTGGCGNCCGTTCCTGCGTCNNNTGNTGNAGGAGCGAGGGATCCGCCACATNTTTATGTANGGAGACTTCATCATTCCCCACAGAATCGCGATCGAAGAAGCGAGGGATCTCGGCATTGAGGCCTGGGTGTTTGAACTTGGTTATCTGCGTCCCAACTACGTGACGTTGGAGCGGGACCGCGTCAACGCCCGCTCCAACTTGAATCAGCCGGCGGCGATGTATCGAAACCTGCCGCCTGTGGATGCCTTGCCGACAGACATTGTTCTCGACCCGGGATGGCGCTGGCGCAAGGCCTGGAAAGCTCCCACATTCATCCAGCATGCGTTCACCCACTACCCGATCATCGAGGGTGAGCACAAGCTTCAGCCCTCACCACGCTTTCTCTGGTGCCAATTGCGTGGCAGTTGGAGGTATTGGATCTACCGCTGGCAGGAAAGGGCTTTGAAACGCCGTCTGCTGGAGCATTTGTCCTATTTCCTGGCCGTCCTTCANGTGTCCAGCGACAGNCAGATCCAGCTGGGATCGCCGTATCGCGGCATGCATGACTTCATCGAGGACGTGATCCGGTCTTTTGCTGGCCATGCCCATGCCTCGGAGCATCTTGCGTTCAAGCACCACCCGCGAGATCGCGGCTACAACAATTACGCCGAGCTGATCGATCTGCTGGCCGTTCGCTATGGCGTGCGTGGTCGTGTGCACTACTTTCACGATGGAGCGCTCAGCCGTTTTCTGCGCACCTGTCGCGGTGTGATCACGGTGAACAGCACCGTCGGGCTTCAAGCCCTCTTTCATGCCGTGCCCACCAAAACGATGGGCGACACCTTCTACAACCTCGACGGTCTCACCGATCAGAAGCCCTTGGATGCCTTCTGGCGTGATCCTCAGCCGAGTGACCGCCCNCTNTTTTATCGCTTCTACAACCATCTNGTGAACACCACCCAGGTGAACGGCAACTTCGATGGTGACTTCCCGTTCCGGATCACCTTCCCCATCGGTCCGGAGGCGCGTCGTTTGGCACCACTGCCTCAGCTGCCTGTATCGCCAACGAAACGATCAGCTCACCCGCTGGTGCTGATCGCTCGGCCGGCCGCCAGAGCCTGCTGGGCGCTGTTGGGCTTTGCGCTTTATGGCCTCCAACTTCCTGCTGTCCTTTTGCGCCGTCCGGATTGGGCCGCTCAGCTGATGACGCTGGCATCAGCCGTGGCGCTTCGGGCGCTCGGGATTCAAGTGGTNGTCGATGACAGTCAGCGCAGTGAAGAGGAGGGCGTCCCTCTCGTGCACATCTTCAACCATCGCAGTCCCTGTGACGGTTTGGTGATTCAGGGCGTGCTTCGACTCCCAGGAATGACCACAGCGCAGCTGCATCTCAAGTGGGTTCTGCCTGGATATGCCGCAGCAGCTCGCAACGCTGGTTCAGCGGTACTGGATCACCGCCAACCCCAGTCGAGGTTGGAAGGAATGATCGGCGCCTCAACACTGCTGAGGGAGCACGGAGAAATCATGATTGCCCCCAACGGCTCACTGGTCACCCCGATTGAACAGCGGGTGTCACCAAGCGCCTGGCTCTTGGCCCGNCACTATGAAGCTCGCTTGGTGCCCTGGGTGTTTCGCTACANGGGGATGGATGATGCCCTTGGCGCCCGTTACAAGCCCTGGCGACTGTTGCTCAGCCGTCTGACAGCTCCTGTGGGCACGATTCACTGCCGACGGGGACGCTCCACAGATCTGCTGTTGCCAGAGGATCCCCTTGATCGAGAGGGATTCACGCGGACGGTTCAGGACTTTTACAAGCGGGAGCTGCAAGGACCAGGCTGATGTTGTGACCGCCAAAACCAAAGGCATTTTTGAGCAACAACCGCTCCTGCTGGGTGTCCGGGAGCTGCACAGGGCCTTTGGTGGCGACCGCCAGGTCCACCTCTGGATCGAGCGGTTCTGCATTCAGGCTTCGGGGGANGATTCCCCCGCGCAGTGACTGGAACGCGATGATCGCTTCCACAGCGCCGGCTCCTCCGAGGAGATGTCCCAGCTGGCCTTTGGGGGCTGTCACGGGCAGGTGATCGGCCGCAGCCCCAAGGCTGCGCCTCAGGGCCCTTGCTTCGGCGAGATCGCCAAGACTGGTCCCCGTGGCATGGGCTTGCACAGCAACGAGGTCTGAAGGACTGAGATCAGCCCGTTGCAAAGCGTCCTGGATCGCCAGACTCGCCTGAAGCCCCTGCGGCTCAGGAGCAACGATGTGATGAGCATCGCTGCTGCTGCCGCATGCAAGCAGCCAGCCCAAAGCCTGGTGCTCTCTGTTGGCATCGCTCTCGCGCATCATCGCCAACATCCCTGCCCCTTCTGAAAGCACGAAGCCATCGCGTTGGCGGCCGTAAGGGCGTGAGGCCTGCTCCGGTGCGTGGTTGTGGCTTGAGAGGGCTCGCATGGCAGAAAAGCCCACCAGGCCCAAACGGTTCACCGGCGCTTCCGTTCCGCCTGCCAACACCAGATCGGCACGGTCGTCGTTGAGCAGCATCTGCGCCAGCATCAAGGCCTCCGCCCCTGAGGCGCATGCAGATACGGGCGTGTGGGCACCGCCGTGCAGGCCAAGATCGATCGCCACCTGTCCAGATGCTGCGTCGGGGATCAACATCGGAACCGTGAGCGGATTGACGCGGGAGGGACCACCCTCGGTGAGTTGCACGTGCTGCTCGTGCATGGTGCTCAGACCACCGATGCCGGTGCCCACCACCACTGCAATCCGGGACGGTTCAAGGCCAGCTGCGTGTGACGCCGCCATCGACCAGGCTTGGCGAGCTGCGAGGAGTGCCAACTGGGCGCAGCGGTCGGAACGGCGGCGTTGGATTGGCGTCAACTCCGCGAACGCAGACTCCTTCACGCAGCCGGCGATCCTGCAGGTCAGATCACTGGCCCAGGACTGCTCGAGCAGGGAGATCCCCGATTGTTCGGACAACATGGCGCGCCATGTTTCCTCTGCATTGCCGCCCAGCGGAGAGATGGACCCCCAGCCGACAACGGCAATGCGTTCAGCTGGTTTCCGCATGGGACGTCTGGATGTCCAGGGATTCCAGATGTCTCTGGATGTCACCGACAGTGCGGAATTTCAGCAGATCTTCCTCCTTGATCCTGATGCCAAAACAGGTGTCAGCTTCGATCAAGATTTCGTAGAACCCAAGTGAGTCAATACCGATGTCCTCCATCAGTCTTGCTTCCGGCGTGATGGTTGCCGGATCAGCGCCAGAAATGCGCTGCAGGATGTCGGTCAATCGTCCCTGCAGCGCTTCTTGCTTGTCAGGGAGCGAATCCGACAACCCAGCCCTCTACTAGTTTTAGGTGTCCCAACGTATCAGTGCACCACACTTTGAGCTTCACCGCGGTACCAGCTGAATTGCTGGTAAATCGGCTGGTGTGGAACGTCGATAAAGAAACGCAGCCGCTCTTCCGGTAGACGGGTCAGTTCTGCAGCCATCAGGATCTCGGTGATCTGGTTGAAATCACGGGCGAGGGAGAGGTTGCAGACACGCGCTTCCATCAGATTGAAGTACTGACGCAGCAGAACCGGCAGGCGAAACGTTTCGGAGAGTTCGTTACGAATGCTCACCTCCAATGCCTGCACATTGGCGACCGGGCTGGGCTCGTCGCTGGCAGANATGCTGTTNACCGGATGACGGGGTGGTGGCAGCACCGGCTTNCGNTGTTGGTATGGGGGACGCATCAGGCCACTCAGAAAAGCCTNGTTCACGGAATCCGAGTGAGCGAAATGGTTGTAAGACACGAGTCCATGCAGCGTGCTGTATCCAGAGCGAACGGCAATCAGCAAGCCGCCTCGAAACAGCGCCATTAGGGAGTGNGGTTGCTTCTGGAACCGTCCGGAAAGGGCGACGCGACCGATTTCCAGGTGGTTTCCATGGCTAGTCAGGGTTGCCTTGATNCCTGGGTAGACGTGTTCGAGGTAGGAACCTGTGCTGTCGGGGAGATCCTTGTCGTCCGTTCCCTGTGGCAAAAACTGCAGCCTGGCGGACCCTGCTAGAGCCCCGCTGGTGCTCTCCAAGAGGATCAGATGGTCGTAATGGTCGTCACGTCCATCCAGGTCCAGGCTGTTGCCGGAACCGGAGAGCTGCTCGCGATAGGTGGATTCCCGTAGTCGACCGACAGCATCTGCAACACGATGAAAGTTGCTTCCTGCCAGAAGGTATAAATCCAGTCCTTCGAGGCTGAACAAACGACAGGACTTGAGGAGNGATTCGATCAGCGTGGCCGGCAGCACCTCCTCCTTGGGGATGGACGAACCACTCAGTGTCATGGATGTCCCAATCTGTCTCAATCTGAGGGAAGATTAGGTCCTGTNCATCGGTTCCTCCCCAATCACCCTCCCATCCATGCTTTTCCTCAACCGCTCAGGCTCATCTTCACGGTGCTGCACTGCACTCTTGGCAGGGGCAGTGGTGATGGCGACCTTGGGTGGGTCTGCCGAGGCGCAGCAGGTTGAAGCCGCACAGGTCGGAACCCAATCGGGTCTGATTGGACTGGGTCCTTCCAGCTACCGCTACCGCCTCGGTCCCGGCGACAAGCTGAGCATGTCNGTCTTCAAGATGGATGGCTATGCNGCCCAGGTGGAGGTTNTGAGTGACGGAACCATCAACCTGCCACGGCTTGGAACGGTCTCCGTTTGGGGNCTCACACTNGAGCAGGCCAAGCAACTGATCACGGATGGATATTCCGAGATCCTGCGGAGTCCACTTGTGTATCTCAATCTGATCAGCCCCCGGCCGATCAAAGTCTCGGTGACTGGACATGTCGAACGTCCTGGGGTGTTCTCCATGCCGACAACGGGAACTGATGGGTGGCCGACGCTGGTGGAGGCCGTGCAAAAAGCAGGGGGCATCGCGGCCACAGGTGATCTTTCCAAGATTGAACTGGTCCGACCTGCTCGCGAGCCCGGTGGCCAAACAACGACTTACACCTTCGACTACCTGACTGTTTTGCGAGATGGGGGTCAGGCGCCAACCCCTCTCATCTACGACGGAGACAGTGTGCGGGTTTACACGGCGGAAGCTCTGGAAAATGCCGACATGATTACGACGGCAGCATCAAACTTTGCTCCGGCCACGATCAACGTCAATGTGGTTGGTGAAGTCTCGAATCCTGGAGTGATTTCATTGCCGTCCAATGCGCCAATGTCACGAGCCATTTTGGCGTCGGGCGGCATTACGCGTCGTGGCAGTCAGAGCACCGTGGAATTGATCCGAGTGGATGGCAACGGCAAGCCGACGATCAAAAAAATGGGTTTCAACCCCGGTGCCGTGCTCAGTAGTCCCACCAACCCCCCACTTCGCCAAGGGGACGTGTTGGTGGTGAATCGGAATAGCCTGGCGAAGGTGACTGATGGCATGAACGATGCCCTCACCCCATTGAGCCCATTGATCAGGCTTACATCAATCTTCCGCATGATGGGACTTCCACTTGGAGGTCTTCTCGATCTTTGAGTCTTGATCTTTTTTGAGGCTTTAAATTTCCAGTCGCGACCAAATCACCTCCAAATTGGCCTGGTGGGTCTCCGTGCTGAAGCAATTCTCGAGTTGCTGTTTTGAGATGTGGTTCATCACATCNGCATCAGCCATGAGGTTGGCGTGGAAATCCCCCCCNCGTGTATTCCAGGCACTGTGGGCATTGCGCTGAACCATCAGNTAAGCCTCTTCGCGGCTAACCCCGCTTTCCACCAAAGCCAGCAGCACGCGCTGGCTGAACACCACTCCTCCGTAGATGTTCATATTGCGGCGCATGTTGTCTGGATACACACCCAGTCCCTGCACGACCGCTGTCATCTCTCTCAGCATGAAATGCAGTGTCACAGAGACGTCCGGCAGCATCATCCGCTCTGTGGAGCTGTGGCTGATGTCCCGCTCGTGCCAGAGGGCGACGTTCTCGAGAGCGGCCACCACATAGCTGCGCAACACCCGCGCCAGGCCGCTGATCCGTTCGCTTCGGATTGGATTGCGTTTGTGAGGCATGGCGGAACTGCCCTTCTGTCCCTTGGCGAAACTCTCCTCCACCTCGAGCACGTCGGTGCGCTGCAGGTTGCGGATCTCCGTGGAGAAGCGATCGAGTGAGGCGCCCACCAGGGCAAGGGTCTGCACGTAGTCGGCGTGGCGATCGCGGGAAATCACCTGTGTGCTGGCGGTGTCCGGTTGGAGACCAAGCAGATCGCAGGTGATGGCTTCCACCTGGGGATCGGTGTTGGCGTAGGTGCCCATGGCGCCACTGATCTGTCCAACAGCCACGTCGGTTTCCAGGCGTTCAAGCCTGCTGCGGTTGCGTTCGGTTTCCGCCAGCCAGCCCGCCAGCTTGAAGCCAAAGGTGATCGGCTCGCCGTGGATGGCGTGGGACCGCCCGATCATCACGGTGTCCTTGTGGGCCCGTGCAAGCGTTCGGATGGCATCCGCGAGAGCATCAAGTTCCTTGCGAAGCAGGGCAACGGAGCGTTTCAGCTGCAGGGCCAGGCCGGTATCCAGCACGTCCGAGCTGGTCATGCCCACATGAATATGTCGGCCGGCATCCCCCACGTGTTCATTCACGTTCGTGAGGAAGGCGATCACGTCGTGACGCACCTCGGCCTCGATCTCGAGAATGCGTTCGACAGAGAAGGATGCCTTGGCCTTGATCGTGGCGAGTGCCTTCTCTGGCACGCGGCCGAGACGGCAGTTCGCCTCTGTGGCNGCGATCTCAACATCCAACCAGCTTTGGAATTTCGCCTGCTCATCCCAGACGGCCCCCATCTCGGGCAGGGTGTAGCGCTCGATCAATGGTCTGCGCGGTCTCACAACCCATTGAATCTATGGTTCGAGAACTCCAGCTCGGACCATGGCGCCGACGATCTACCTGCACTGGACAGCCACGGGGTATGACTGGATCCGTCCTGGGCACTACCACTCGATCATCAGCGGCGATGGCCGTGTGCATCGCTTGCATTCCTACAGCGTTGATCTACCAGCGCACACGTGGCAAAGGAACAGCAACAGCGTGGCGCTCTCCTGCGCCTGCATGGGAGGCATCCCNGACCCCTGGAGCATGCCTCCNACTGCTGCGCAGGTGGCCGGCCTCTGTTCNGAGGCCGCCAGCCTCGCTCGAAGCTGGGGATGGCATGACAGCGATATCGGCATCCAGCAGGTGATGACCCACGCGGAAGCGGCTTCCAACCGAGATGGACGCGTGATGCACGACAACTATGGCCCGGTGGTGTGGGGAGGAACGGGGGAACGTTGGGACCTGCTGCAATTGGAGCCGGATGGCCCACTGGATGGTGGGGACCAACTTCGGGCACGCATCCGGGATCTGTTGCGTGGAGACGCAGACCCGGTTCCCGATGATCAGCGTCTGTTGTTTCGTGGGGAGACCACGATCCAAGCGCGTGGTGCTGGCCTGAGTGTGCAGATCGATGCGGAGGGGCGCTCCTGGGCCCTGCTGTCCGATCTTTTGCAGCGGTACGACATTGCCCACAGCTGGGATGGCAGTCGGCGCCGCATCCTCATCGGTGCACGGGATGTGGCACCCACCTACCGGGAGGATGGCGTTCAAGCGTCGATCGGTTGGCCCCTGGTGGAACTGTCGTTGCAGAGCAGCAGCGCGCCGGTGATCCTCACCGGCATCATCCGACCATCGGAAGCGGGCGATCGGGCCTGGTGCCGTGTTGTGGAATTTGCGGAGGAGTTCGGGATCTCCTTGAGCTTTCAACCGTTGGTGTTGGGGGAACGGCGCGGTGGCTGAGCAGTGGATCTAGCGGATCTGTCGTGCCGTTCAGAACGAAATCGTTGTCAATGGCTTAGAGCGCTGAATCTCTTTGCTGAATCTTGAAGAATATTTTCCTCTTGGNTGTTCGAGGTAACATTATTGGACGCGCAAGTGTGAATCTGGTTTTCTTTTTTGCGTCAGTTTTAGGTTCGTTGTCCTTGATTGAGGTTGTGCTGATGATGCGGATGGGAGTATTTGCATCGCGAAGGTGTGTCGCTTGACGGCTTCNCAATGTTGTGGAGTCCTGCAGAATTGGTGGATACCTGGTTGCGCCAATGGCGTTGGATGGAGAGGACTGTTGTCAGGTGCTTGCTGTAATGCATCCTGTTGAGTGATTTGCGTGGGCTTATCAGGATTGCTGGAATAAGTCTCTAGGAGTTTTGTTTGTTTTGCTAGGGTCCATTGGCAATGCCTCCATTGTACGTTTAAGCATTATGTTTTTTATAGGCAGTAAGTTTTNATTCTAATATTTAAAGGTTTTTCTCATCATTNTTTCGAGGNTNGCTCAAGCACGTTTTACGAGAAGACTCNGCGGAGAGNTNAAATATGGGCCNGAAGANTTCGTTTGCGGGTGTGTTCGCGTTTGGGGCGTTGATTGAGTGCAACCACNCCAAGTTCAAGCTCCATGTTGACGGATTGTCCTACAGCTTGNTCTGGTTAACGGTTGTCGGCCAGGGTTGTTCGCCTTGGCGCTGGTTGTTAAAGCGCGGAGCTGTCCCGATCGCCGGTGCGAATTCGAACCACGGACTCGACTGGTGAAATGAAAATCTTGCCATCNCCGATTTCGCCTGTTCGAGCTGCATCTCCAATNGCAGTNACAACATCTTCAACCAAGTTGTCTTCGACGACCACTTCGATCTTGAGTTTTTGGAGGAATTCGACGGTGAATTCCGAGCCGCGATACCTCTCGACTTGACCTTTTTGTCTACCGAATCCGCGCACTTCAGTCACCGTCATCCCGATGATGCCAGCTTCCACTAAGGCAACCTTGACGTCCTCAAGCTTGAACGGCCGGATAATTGCTTCGACTTTTTGCATGGCCTGTTGACCCTGGGCACCATCCCAGGATGACGCCCCATGGCTCTCCAGGTGTCCCCTCTGTTACAGAACAGTGGAATTGGCTTGCCGTTGCGCATCTCCAGTCTTCTGAGACTGGTTCGTTAGGTTCGAGTCATAAGGACATTGTCGCTTTTCCTCGTGGCCATCGAAACAGAGGCATCGACGCAAACCCCGCACTACGGCGAGAGAGCCATTGCTGATGCTGAATTGGTTTGTTTTGACAACCCACGGCCTGGAAGGCCCTATGAGGTGTCGATTGAACTGCCCGAATTCACTTGCAAATGTCCCTTTTCGGGCTATCCCGACTTCGCCGTGCTGCGTCTGACTTACCAACCAGGTCCTCGGGTGGTGGAGCTCAAGGCGATCAAGCTTTACGTCAACAGCTATCGCGATCGCTCGATCTCTCATGAGGAGGTTTCGAATCGGATCCTCGACGATCTCGTCGAAGCGTGTGCCCCCGTCTGGATGCAGCTAGAGGCTGACTTCAACCCTCGCGGAAATGTGCATACCGTTGTACGGGTCAGCCACGGAACCCGTCTGCCCTGCTAGCCGAGCGGGAATCAACCGCTTTCCTCGGCAATCTCAGATTGGTGCAGCAATTGAGATGGCACGGGTGCACCAAGGCCCAATTTCAACTGATGTTCGTTGTTGATTGATGGCAGCAGGCAAACGAGCTGCGACTGGTCGATGCGTGATGCCCTCAAGTTCACCGTGACGGCTCGAGAGGCTCCTCTTTCTGCCCAGGTTCTGCAGCGGTTTTGCTGGCTTTGAACGGGGCGACAAGCAGCGGCAGTTCGGCCGCGAAAGCCGCCAGATTGCGGTTGCAGAGCCCACCGACGTGCAGTTGGCCCTCTGCAGCGATCGCCCAAAGCTGACGGGTCGCGATCAAGCTGAGGCTGCCGCCAACAAGGGTTACGGCAAAACCCAGATACACCAACGGCACCCCAGGATCCCGTTTGAGCAACAGTCCACTGGCTGGCAGCACGGACGCGACGCGCAGTGGAAGCCCTTTGACCTCCTCGGCGTTGCCACCTGGTCGCAACAGAGCGAGGGACTCTCCTGTTTCATCAAACACCTGCACTGGACCCTGCTCACTGTTCAGGCTCAGCAGCACCGGTTCGCTGCCATCCGGGCGGGTGGGCAGCACGAGCCCCCACTCCTGCTCACCCAGTTGTGGGAAGCTCTGAAGGGGTAGCTCCAGCACAGGACTGCGACCGATCTGGAGGCTGATCGTCGCCAGGGACCAGTCCGCTTGATACACAGTGATCCCCCGGTAGCGCAGCGGGTGGTTGACGCTGATTTCCCGTTGAACCGGTTTGGCATCAACGGTGTCCGTCAGATCCAACACGGAGCGGAATTGTTCAGGTCTCCCTGCAGGATCCCGTTCGATCCCGAAACGCTGAAGCGTGATGGTGAGTTGGTTTTCGCCGCTGCGGCTCAGCAGATCCAGCGACCGTCCAGGGGCGAGGAACCGTTCCAGTCGGTTACCGGCCAAGGCACCCCACACCGCACCCAGCATCAGCAACACCAGACCTGTGTGCACCAATAAAGGGCCGACTCGGCCGATCACGCCCTTGCGTGCGGCCATGCGATCGGAATGAACGCGCAGTTGCCAACGCTTGCTTTGCAGGATCTCCTTGAGTTGCTTTAGGGATGCCCCTGAATCAGAAACAGGGATGCTTTCCGCAATGGCCAGCTTGGTGAGCTGTCGGGGCGATCGATAATCAATCCACTGGCGAGCTGCAACCAAGGCTGGCCATTGCCGTCGCCAGCTGCAGAGGATCAGGGCCAGACCAAGCCAGGCCAGCAGCAGCAGAAACCAACTGCTGCTGTACACGTGATCAAGCCCCAGCTGAAGCACCTGTTGACCATGGAGCAGCCCCAGCCAGGGCGTGTCGGCATAGGCATCGAGATAACTGGCTGGCGGATCTCCCTGGGGGATGGCTGTGCCAACTGCGCTGGCGCCAGCAATCAACAGCAGCAGCACGATCGCGAGGCGCAGATCGGAGAGCCAGGTCGCCAGACGACGTAACGCGGTGGTCATGGCATCGCTCCGCTCATCTGCTGATCAGCTCCAGCGCGCCAGCAGGGTCAACAGCCCGCTGGCCAGCAAGATCACCCCGCTGATCGGTGGAACCCAGCGGCCAACAGCACGCAGGGAAAGCAACCGCGGCACACTGGCTGCAAAGAGGCCAGCCAGGAGAAGAGGAAGCACTTGTCCGACACCGAAGCTGGTGAGCAAGGCCATCCCGACCAAGGGTCGGCCGCTCTGGGCGATCCAGCCGAGCAACACCGCCAGCACTGGTGTGGTGCAGGGTGAGGCTGCTAATCCGAAAGCAAGACCCGCCGCCACCGGAGCCAGGGCGCTGGGCACCCGCCGCCGCCAGGCTTCCGGGTCAGGTCCATTCGGTAGAGGAATGCGCAGCACACCGAGGAGATTGAGGCCCATCACCACGGCAAGAACAGCCACCAGCGTTGGGATCAGCGCCGGCACTTGGCCGTAGATCTTTCCCAGAAGCCCGCTCAGACTTCCAAGAAGGACAAGGGCGCCAACGATGCCACTGCAAAAAGCCAGGCTGCGCTGCCAAGGGGCACGACCATCTTCAAAGCCGGCTAGGTAGGCCAGGGTGACTGGCAACAGGGAGAGGGAACACGGCCCAAGGCTGGTCAGTGCTCCCCCAGCGAACACGGCAGCAATGGTGAGTGGGCCCGGTTGATTCAGAGCCTGACCCAGCAGCTGCTCACTGCGTTGTGCCAAATCCGAGAGCAGCAGCAGGTCCAGGATGCATGCACGGTCGAGAGTGTCACCCTATCGAGGAGATGGCTGGTCTTGATTGACGGCGTTGGCTTTGTTCGACTCCCTCCTTGTAGGGCGATGGACAGCGTTCGATCAGCGCCTGGGTCGTTGCGTTGCTTGTGGACGCCCCCCGATCAAACCGGTGGACTCCATCGAGCAACGGATCAACAAGCCCATGATCACCAGGCTGGACATCAGTGAGTTGCCGCCGTAGCTGATCATCGGCAATGGCAGGCCGGTGGTGGGCATCGCGCCGGAAGCCACAGCGATGTTCAGAATCGACTGGCCCACGAGGATGGTGCAGCAGCCGATCGCCACCAGCCGTGCCTGATTGCTGCGGCAGCGCAGGGCAACGCGCAGTCCAACCCAGGCCACCAGCATCAGGAACAACAGCAACATCACTGATCCCACAAATCCGAACTCTTCGGCAAACACCGCGTAGATGAAGTCCGTGCTCTGGATGGGCAGGTATTGCAGCTTTTGGGTGGAGAGTCCGTAGCCCTGTCCTGCCAGGCCACCGGAGCCGATCGCCAAAAGGCTTTGGACAAGTTGATATCCATCTCCCATGGGGTCCTGCCAAGGATCCAGGAACGACACAACTCGCAGCCGTTGGTATTCGTTCATGAGGATGCTGGTCACACCCATGCCGACGCCGGCCAGGGCAGTACCGAAAAGGCTGGTTAAACGCAGCCCTGCTGCAAGCGCCACCATCCAAAGCGTGAGGCCCATGAGGGCTGCTGTGGAGAGGTTGGGCTGCTTAAGGATCAGCAGCAGCAGAGCTCCGAAACTTCCCAGCCAGAGAATCTTCTGATCGAGTCCAACCCGTTTCCAAGGAGCGAACAGATTGGCGGCCTGGAGGACCACAAAGGGTTTCACCAGTTCCGAGGGTTGCACCTGCAATGGTCCGATGACCAACCATCGGCTGGCCCCATTCACGGTGGTGCCCATCACCAGGGTGGCGGCGATCATCAAACACCCCACCCAAAGAGCGGGGCCTGACCACTTCAACCAGCGCCGCAAACTGGTGGTGATCGCTAATCCAAGCAGGCTCCAACTGGCGACCAGCCAAACGGCCTGTCGCTTGATGTAGAACGCGCCATCTCCCATTTCCCGCAGAGCCACCCACCAACTGGCGGATCCAAGAACAACGAGACCCGCGATACTCCAAAACGCCGACAGCCCAACCAGCAAACGCGCTTCAGCTGGCCAGAGGGACCAAGGCAAAGGCATCAGCCGCTGGCCAAGGCCGGGTGGTTTTTTGATCCGCTCCCGGGCTGATCGACGTTGGGATACGGACGCAGTGGTCAAGGGAGCGCGAGACATCGAATTGTTGGTCCATTGAGCCGCGTCGGGGAGGCTTTGCCAAGGGTGATTAAGCCGCTCTTAGCCGCTCATGCTCCACTTCCCACTGCACATGCTGGCCCCACGCTTGCTGCCGAACCCAGCATCGTCCTCCGCGGCAGTGGATCAATTGAAACGGAGGGAGATCAGACGGCTGATTTTCCAGAGTCACGAACGTGCCGGGCCTCAACAGCGGCACCACCTTGGGAGATTTTGGAGGGTGGTCGGACACGTCCTGACGGGCGGTTGAACAGATCCTCTAGGCGGAATCCATTTCACCGGTTGGATCCCTGGTTTTCTTCGGGATCGCATCTGCTTTTATGACGGAATGGCATCAAAACAGCGCCTTGATCTGCAGCTTCTGACCCTTGGTTTGGCGACATCCCGCCAGCAGGCTCAGCAGTTGATCCGTGCAGGCAAGGTTCGCGATGGAGCGGGCCAGTTGCTCGACAAACCGGGGATGGACATCGCGGTTGATCGACTCTTAACCGTGGAGCGGCCGCCGCGTTTTGTCTCGCGTGGTGGTGACAAGTTGCTGGCTGGTCTTGAGGCCTTTCCGATCTCTGTTGAGGGTCGCGTCTGTCTGGATGGCGGCATCTCCACAGGCGGCTTCACCGATTGCCTGCTTCAGCACGGAGCTCAGCGTGTGTACGGAGTGGACGTGGGTTACGGCCAGACCGCCTGGAGCCTGCGCACGGATGAACGGGTGGTGCTGCGGGAGCGCACCAACCTGCGCCATTTGCAGCCCTCTGATCTTTACGGCGATGCTGATCCCTGGCCCACGCTGGCGGTAACGGACGTGTCGTTCATCTCGTTGCGTTTGGTGCTTCCAGCTCTGCGCCGCTTGCTGGAGGGTGACGATGCTGAGGCGTTGGTCCTCGTGAAGCCTCAGTTTGAGGTCGGTAAAAACCGTGTCGGCAAAGGCGGTGTTGTGCGTGATCCAGAGGCTCATGTCGATGCAATCGCGATGGTGATCGCATCTGCTGCAGATCTCAACTGGTTCCCTCAGGGGGTTGTGGCATCGCCGATCGTGGGTCCCGCAGGCAATCACGAATACGTGCTTTGGCTGGCGCAGGATGTAACGGCTGCGCTGCCCGATCTTCAGGAGCTGGTGGCTGCAACCCTGGGCTGATCAGCCCAAAGGTGATCCCACCGCACAAAGACTCAAGCGTCTTGAAGCAACGTGGATGGTTGGGCATCAAAAAAACCCGACCGTTCGGTCGGGTTCAAGAGGTTTTATTCGAGATCAGTTGCCGACGTTGACCTGGCGGCCGCCGGTGCAGAGCTCCACCTTGATGATGCGGCCGCCTTGCTTCTGAATCCGCTGTTGCTCAGCGAACCAGCTGTCGTAGGGGACCCACTTGGTGAAGAAGGTGTTCTGCAATTCGCGCTGCGTCCGCACCTTTTCAGGGCTGGGGATGCAGGCGGTGACTTTGAACAACCGCATGGGCCTC